>CANQMS010000077.1 GCA_947624995.1 uncultured Clostridia bacterium | reverse complement strand
ACAATCCACCCATGGCACAAGGGGGGATACCCCCCTTGTGAATCCCCCATAGGTGCTCCCTGTAAACTGCGGAGCGAAATTGATATTTCTCTCTCCCCGGCTCATGGCGTCGACGCGAACCGTTCGTGCCGCGGCTGAACGCTGCCGCGCCGACAGCGACCGGGCGGGCGTATGCCCGCGCCTAAGCGCTTGACCGACAGCGTCTACTATTTTTTGCGCCCAAAATCGTCTCTTCGAAAGTGCGAACAGCACTTTTTTTATTTTCCTTTTAAACGCTGCCGCGGCTGACAGCGACCGTGCGGGCGTATGCCCGCGCCTAAGCGCCTGACCGACAGCGTCTGTAAAACGATTTGTTTTATTCTAACCGCTTGCCCGCAAACGATTTCCTCATCTCTAACCTATTGCCCGTAATGTTTCAACCTTCGGTCAAGCGCACAGGCACAAAGCGCGCTCCCTCCGGGAGCTGTAAACCGCGTCAGCGTTCAAAAGGAAAAGTCAAAGAGAGCTGTTCGCACTTTCGAAGATACAATTTTGCCTCGCGCCCGCCAAGCGCCGCTGTACGCCCGTGAACGTAGGTGCAGGCATACGCCTGCCCGGTCGCTGTCGGCGCGTCAGCGTTCAGCCGCGGCACGAACGATTAACGTCGACGCACGAACCGGGGAGAGAAAAGCATACGTTTCGCTCCGTATCTCACAGGGCGCACCCATGGGGAATTCACAAGGGGGGAATCCCCCCCTTGTGCCATGGGTGGATTGTTAAGGAGGGACCTCGGGGGGTCCCTTCTTAACGAACTTCCCCCGCTTTGAAGCAAGGAAAATAACGAACTACAAGCAAAAACATCCGAATCCAAAAACCGCCGCGTCAGCAAACAATTCTCCCTTTTTGCAAATGGAGGCACGGAGGCAAAGCCTCCGACGCAAATCCTACATTTGTCTAAAAAATGAATCCCCCAATCCCCCGTTCCTTCTCTTTTTGTGAAAAATCTCGAAAAAATCGCAAAAAAAAGCGCAGATTTTGAAAGAATTGTGAATTGACCCTGCACCTATTATGTGGTACTCTTTAATAAACAACAAAGTGGGCGTTTTATAACTACCCATTAAGGAGGAAAAACGTGAAAACCAATCGCAGAAGGGGCAGACTGTGCGCATTTATGTCGGTGCTGCTCGCATTATGCATGGTTGCGGGTCCGATGAGCGCCGGCATCCTCGCCGGTGACCGGGGGGGGGTTCTAACTGAGTCCTCAACTGTAGACAAGACCGCTGACTTGCTGATGCGTGCGCGCGAGTATTTCAACGCGCATCTGTACACAGTTAAGGAAGACGAGGGCGACCCGGAAGAGGTCATCCGCGTCATGGTTGAGCTCGAGGGTGACGCCGCGGCAGACACGGCGGCAGTTCTCGACTACGGCTACGAGGCACAGGAAGCGGAAGCTTCCGCTCTCGAAGGCGCTCTTTCGATCATCAAAAAGGTCGAAAAGCTGACCGGTCACAGGGTCATCAACCAGACCGGCTATCTTTTCAACGGCTTCTCGATCGAGGCTAAGCGCTCGCAGATGAGCGAGATCGAAGCGATCGAAGGCGTCAAGTCCGTATACCCCGTAACCGAGTTCAAGCAGAGCATGAACCACGCTGTCGACATGACGACGGCGACGAAGCTCTGGGAAGCCGAAAACGGCGGTTACACCGGTGAGGGCATCGCTATCGCGATCGTCGACAGCGGCGCCAACTATTTGCATCCCGATATGAAGCTCGACAAGGATGCCAAGGTAAAGTTCACCGAAGAAGAAATGCAGAAGAAGATCGCCGAGCTCGGCTACGGTGACTATTACACCGAAAAGGTCCCGTTCGGCTATTCCTACGGCGGCAAGGCTGACAACGACGTCAACAACTCGACGGAGGTCCACGGTCTGCACGTTTCCGGTATCGCTGCGGCGAACGGAAGCATCAAGGGCGTTGCTCCGAATGCGCAGATCCTTGCTATGCAGGTCTTCACTGACAGCGGCACAGCCTACACGGACGACATCATCCGTGCGGTTGAGGACGCCGTCAAGCTCGGTGCCGACATCATCAACTTCAGCCTTGGCGGAGGCGCGGGCTTCTATAATGATATAGATTACTTACAGCGCGCTCTTGAGATGGCGGAGGAGAACGGCGTCGTCTGCTGCGTTGCGGCGGGCAATGACGGTTCCGCTTCCGGCATGTACGGCGAAGATACGAACGACTGGGGCATTATCGACACCGGGACGGTGTCTTCCCCGTCTACATATCCCGGCGCTCTCAGCGTTGCTTCCATGGACAACTCCTATACGTCCACTCCCGTTATAGACATCCTTCTCGAAAACGGCGAGGCTGTCGTAACGAGCTGCCCGGCGTGGGACTTCACGCAGGGTAAAGTTACTAACTGGACCGGCATCGGCAAGGCGCTTCTTGTCGACTGCGGCTTCGGTTACGACGATGATTTTAAAAACGTTCCCACGGAGGGCAAGTGGATCGCCCTCATGAGCCGCGGCACCACCACCTTTGAGGAAAAGATCGCCAACGCCACGAAGAACGGCGCGTCCGCCGCGATCGTTTACAATAACGAGACAACGGACGAGATCCCCGGCAGCCTC
>CANQMS010000076.1 GCA_947624995.1 uncultured Clostridia bacterium | reverse complement strand
ATCATAGCGTTTGCCGTCATGGCGGCGATCGTCCTTGTCTGGTACGTCGTCCTGCCGGCCGTCGGCGCGCTGATCGACCGGATAAAGGAGCAGAACGCGGAGGACGAGCCGAAGAGCGACTATATGGATCACGTCGTCAGCCATCTCTTTTACACCGCAGACTATGACGAGAACATCTTCGAGGACGCCGATTATATGAAAAAGGACCGCACATTGGCGTACACGAAGGGAGCCGAGACGTACTACATCCCCCTCGGCAGCGACGAATTTGCAAAATACGGTCCGACGATCGAATTCTTCGGGCGGTACTTCGACACGGTCATAAACGGGCGGTACAGCGAGTACGACGGCTATTTCACCGACTATTACTTTGAGCATCAGTCCCACCGCGAGCGCTTCACCCCGCAGAAAATATATGCGGTCGGCGTCACGCTGTTCGGCATGACCGAGAACGGGGACAAGTCCGTGACGTATAACTACGCGGTCGAATTCAAGATCATGAAGAACAACGGCACCTTCCGCAACGATATCGGCAGCGACTCGGCAAGGCGCGTCTTTTACGAGCTGATCGAATACCCGGACGGGGACGTGCTCATCAACTATATCGGCGCCGGAATGCGCACCGAGGATTGATCCGCAGCCCGCGCCCGCGGCGGCAAGAGAGGCGAAATTAAGACCCGTGAGTCGGATCACGAAGAGATCCGACTCACGGGTCATTTTTTCATATTATGACGGAGCTTCCCTCCTCCGTCAGCGGGACTATGCGCCCGCGGTACGGCGCCGCCGTGTCGGAGGTGCAGAACTCGGTCACATATCCGTCGGCTCCCCAGAAATGCATCGGGAATGCGTGCTTTATGTCGAGCGTCCGCATCGCGGTGTCAAAGCCGAGGACGCCGTCCGCCTCCTGCCTCGGGTCGAGCGGCATGAACGCCGCGTCTATACGGGTCCCGCGCAGGCGCGCGATCTCGGCGCGGAACTGCTCCCCCGCGGCGCGGTTCTGCTCCGCCGAGGCGCCGCTCCACGCCCAAAGGTGCAAGTCCCCCGCGTGGTACACGGTCTCCCCGTCGACGTCGACGAGGAATGCGACACCGACATCCGTCGAGCGGAGCGTCCGTACACGGACCCCGCCGACCTCGATATCCTCGTGCGGACGCACGAACGTGACGACCGCCTCCGGCGGCGCGCCGCTCACCTCGCGCGAGAGCACGTACTGCGTGTCCGGTCGCTCGGCGAAGGCGTATATTTTTTTGCTGTAATGGTCCTCGTGAAAGTGGCTGACGAAGAAAATGACGGATTTCCCGTCCGCCGGGAGCTCCGGTGTCCCGCGGAAAAGGTCGAAGACGAGGCGGTGGCGCTCCGTTTCGATCAGAAACCCGCTGTGAGAAAGATACGTTACCTTCATTTCTTGTCTCCGGGGCAAAAGAGCGAGCGAAGGAGGGCTATTTCTTTCCTGTAGCCCTCGATGTCGTTCGGCGTTTCGAGGCAGAACGGCAGACGGCAGAGGCGGGGATTGTTTATGATGCGCGTGATCCCGTCGAGCCCGAGCGTCCCGCCGCCGATGACCTCGTGCCTGTCCTTATGCGCGCCGACCGGGTTCTTGCTGTCGTTTAAGTGTATTGCCCGCAGGCGCCCAAGCCCTATGACGCGGTCAAACTCGTCGATAACGCCGTCCGTGTCGTGCGCGATGTCGTAGCCGCCGTCGCTGACGTGGCACGTATCGAGGCAGACGCCGAGCATGCCGGAGAGCTCCGGGCGCGCATCCTCGACCGCGTCGATGATGGCGCGCACCTCCTCAAACGTCGCGCCAATCTCCGAGCCCTTGCCGGACATCGTCTCGATCAGGACGACGGTCTTCTGTTCCGGCGACATTACGGAGCAGAGGCACGATGCTGTCAGCGCGATGCCCGCCTCGGCGCCCTGACCCGTATGCGTGCCGGGGTGAAAGTTATACAGCGTCCCGGGGAAGTTCTCGAGGCGTTCGATATCCTCTCTCATGGAGCGGACCGCGAAGTCGCGGACCTCGGGCTTTGATGAGCACGGGTTGACAGTGTACGCCGCGTGCGCGATCGTATTCGAAAACGATATCCCGGCGTCGGCGGCGATTTTGTGCGCCTCCGCGACGTCGGCGGGGTCGAGTGCTTTTGCGTCGCCGCCGCGCGGATTGCGCGTGAAATACTGCATCGTGCTGCCGTCGATGCCTATGGCGGCGCGGAGCATGGCGGAATACCCGCCGGAAATTGACATATGCGCGCCGATAAGTAATCTTTCGCTCATATAAGTGATCCCCCTTTTTCTCCCGATAATTATATTGCATTTCGGCGTTTTTGTCAACGGGGTCCGGCGCTGTCACCGCCAGCGATCCGCGGTTCAAGCGATAGGTGTGATGTGATCCTCCCTTTTGCCAAGGAGGCGCCGAGCGTAAATAAGCCCCCTTTGCGCAAGGAGGCGCCGAGCGTCGGTGATTGTAAAGCAGACGTCACGGTTTTTTGCCTCGGCTGTTTTCGCCCGTACCATTTTATATTCCTTGCTTCAAAGCGGGAGAAGTTCGTTAAGAAGGGACCCTCCGAGGTCCCTCCTTAACAATCCACCCATGGCACAAGGGGGGATTCCCCCCTTGTGAATTCCCCATTGGTGCGTCCTTTAAGCTGCGGTGCGAAGTCAATATTTGGAGTGATATACTGTAAGTAGAGTCGACAAATCCCCTAAGTAAGAGTATAATAAAAGAACATAAAGAGGAGAAA
>CANQMS010000075.1 GCA_947624995.1 uncultured Clostridia bacterium | reverse complement strand
TGACATTGTTTTAAACCCCTTTGCAATGTATTTTCCGCAAAAATGCGGTCACACATATTTTACCGAAAAAACCGAGCCGAACGCAAATCAAAAACCGCGCGGTCACATCGTTCATCGAATCGCGCGGTTTTTGATCTGTACCGTTTCTGTTGAGATACACCGATCCTCGGGACGATTTCTTCGAGTCGGCAAAACATAAAATGCCTTCCGCTTTTTATTGCCCCGACAGTCCGTCCTTTTTTGCAGAACTGTGTAAAGAATCTCCTGTTTCCTGCATGCTTCCAACAGACAGATGCTCCCCTTAAAGTACGATGCACGATAATGCGAAATATTTGCGAAATATTTGCACAGTTCTATTGAGTTTCAGATGTAATAGTGATACTATAGTCAAGGTGATTTGAATGATGCCGAAAGAACTTCGCATATCCAAATGTTTGGATCAGTGTACGCGCACGAAATTTCTCGTTATGTCAAGAAGAAACTATCATCATACGGTATATTAATGCCGGAGCATATATTCATGGAAGACATAAAAAATCACAGCTGTTTGAAAACACCCCCATACCGAAGGCCGTCATGACGCTTGCGATACCTACTATTATGAGCTCGCTTGTGATGGTGCTCTACAATCTCGCGGATACATATTTTGTCGGCATGCTCAATGACCCGATACAGAATTCGGCGGTGACGCTTGCGGCTCCCGTGCTGCTCGCGTTCAATGCGGTGAACAATCTATTCGGCGTCGGAGCGTCAAGCATGATGAGCCGCGCACTCGGCAGGAAAGATTACGAAACCGTCAGGTGCAGCTCCGCACTTGGATTTTACTGCGCGCTTTTTTCCGCAGCGCTGTTTTCGATTTCATTCGCCGCGTTTGCCCCGGCAGCGCTCCGCGTCCTCGGCGCGGACGCCTCGACAGAGACGGCGACGGCACAGTACCTGCGCTGGACGGTCACGTTCGGCGCCGTACCATCTATTCTTAATGTAGTTCTCGCGTACCTTGTCCGATCCGAGGGCTCGTCGCTGAACGCCAGCATCGGCACCATGAGCGGCTGCGTCCTCAACATGATCCTCGACCCAATCTTCATTCTTCCGAGCGGGCTCGGCATGGGCGCCGCCGGAGCCGGACTCGCGACTTTCATCTCCAACTGCGCCGCATGCATCTATTTCTTCATTCTATTGGCGGTGAAACGGGGGAAAACATACGTCTCGGTAAGCCCGCTGCGCATAAGATTCAGGCGCGATATTATTTTCGGCATCTGCGCCGTCGGCATCCCCGCCTCGATACAGAATCTTCTGAATGTTACAGGCATGACGGTGCTCAACAATTTTACATCCGCCTTCGGCTCCGACGCTGTCGCGGCGATGGGAATAGCGCAGAAGGTCAACATGGTCCCCGTGCAGATAGCATTAGGCTTTTCGCAGGGCATAATGCCGCTCGTCGGCTACAATTACGCCTCCGGCAGCATAGACAGGATGAAGCGAACCATCTCCTTCGCCGCAAAAATAATAATATCCTTTATGGTCGCGGTTTCGATCGGATATTACATATTTGCGGGGTCGCTGTCGGCGCTCTTCATGGAAAATCCCGCCGTCGTCACATATGGGACGAAATTTCTGCGCGGGCTTTGCCTCGCGATGCCGTTTCTTTGCATGGATTTTCTCGGCGTCGGCGTATTCCAGTCGTGCGGACTTGGAAAAAACGCACTTTTGTTCGCGATTTTGCGAAAGATAGTGCTTGAGATACCCGCGCTCTGCATTCTGAACGCGCTTTTCCCGCTCTACGGGCTCGCATACGCGCAATTCTCCGCCGAGCTCGTACTCTCGGCTGCCGCCGTGATCGTGCTTTACCGCCTTATCAAAAAGCTCGAAGCGAAAAATGCCGGCAGCATTGAGTGAATCCATTTTAAACAAGTTCTGCGCCTCAAAGCAAATGAAACGAAATGCCAACGCCACCGCACGCCCCGATGAATGATCGTGCGGTTTTGGATCTGTACTGTTCCTTCCGAATCAAAGTCTCATCCGTCATATGTTCTCTATTTTTTCTTATCAGCAGCAGGGACGATCTTAGCCCACTCAATGATGAACTCCTTCACTGCCTCCTTTGGCATACGCCAGCCCCAGACGTCTGCGCGCCGATAAAATTTCTGTGGCAGAGGAAGCTTGTACACTGTCTGCGCTTCAGCGAAGCGCTCCGCGAGATTCAGGATAACCTCAACTACAAAAAATTCCTACGGCTACAACCCCGAATTCGACAGACAAAATTGACAGCCGCACGGAGTTGATACTAAAACTCCGGGGAGAGGGACTTTTGCAAAAGTCCCTCCCCCCGGACCCAATGTCATTAAGATAAGCTCACAAAAAAGGAACGGCAGGGCAGCGTGGAAAAACAAAAAGAAAAAATAGAGAGGGAGAAAAGGAAAAGCGCGCGACAAAGGAGCGGACAAAGAAGTCTGCAAAAAAGGATTGAAAAAAACAAGGAATTATGGTAATCTGTAATTGAAACTTGGAGCGGGTTTGGAAATCAAATTACGAGGGTATGAGCGACCCGGACGATAAGGCAAGATATTCTTCCGCAGGAAAGTTTCAAGGGAAACAAGGGGCATATTCTTCAAGAAGAACGAGCGGCAAATAAGTACGGCAGCGGAAAAACAGGGCTTGTAAGGGAGCGATCTGTTTTTCATATCGACAGTCACGAGCGAGGTGACAAGAGAGACAAAGTTGTACATGATAAGCCTTGCAAAGATCTCAAGAAGGATA
>CANQMS010000074.1 GCA_947624995.1 uncultured Clostridia bacterium | reverse complement strand
TGCGCATCGACATACGCCTTGAGCTCGGCGTACTTCTCGCCCCACCGGACTTCCTTCGGCTCCCGCGCCGTGAATCCTATCGACCGCAGCTTCCGTATCTGCTCCTCACTCAGCCGCTTTCCCGCTCGCCTGCCCTGCAGGATCAGCTTCTGCTCGTTCAACCACTTGTTCAGCCAAACGCCGTCCGCCACATAGTCGGGCGGGATCCGGAGGTTCCCGTTCTTTCGGGAATACTCCCTGACCAGCTCAAAGCATCCATCCCAATCGTTCTTTCTAGACTTGCTCCAAACCATGCGGATCGCTTCGAGCTGTCGGATCTTGTCCTCGTCCAACGTGCCCTTCGCGTACTTTTCCCTGCACTTCGAGAGCCACACGCCCAGCTTGAATCCGTCCTCCGTCACATACCGGAACGGGGCGTCCGCCGCGCCGTGCTCTTTCGCATACGCTTTCGCTGCGGCATAGCCTTTCTCCCACGCGAGGTCGCTCTTCGTTCTCCACCGCATCCCCAGCGCGTCCATCTGCGCGATCTGCTCTTCCGTGAGCGTCCCGCGTCTCCCCGGCGCACCCTGCCGCATCTTCCGCAGGTCGCTGAGCCAGTTGTAGAGCTTCACGCCATTCTCGATATATCCGTGCGGCACATCCAGATCTCCGTGCCTGTTGTAGTATGCTTTTGCCGCTTCATAGTTTCGGTTCCAGAGGTGGTCCGGCGTGTCCCAGATCATCCCGAGCGCATCGAGCTTCTTCTCCCGCTCGTCCGTGAGATAGTTGCTCTTGATCCCCGATCTCCGGTATTTCCGGACATTCAGGATCCACTGCCCCAGCCGGATCCCGTCCTGCGTCATATAGCTGCCCGGCACGTTCAGGTCGCCGTTCTCCTCACGGTACGCCTTGCACGCGGCGTAGTGCCGCTCCCAGGAGACGTCGTTCACGCTCTCCCAGCGCATTCCAAGCGCGTCCAGCTTCGCGATCCGCTCTTCTCCCAGCAGACCTTCGATCTTCCCCGCGCGGATCCGCCGCTGCGTCTGCAGCCAGCTCCCCAGCGAGTACCCGTCCGCCGTCTTGTACTGCGCAGGGGCGTCCAGATCCCCGTACTCCGCATGGTATCTCTTCGCGCAGCCGTACATCGTCTCCCACGAGTCGGTCAGCGTCTCCTCCAGCTCGTTGAACAGCCGGCGGCACTCCCGCACCTCGTCGATCACCCGGAACCGCTCCGTGACGATCTTCTCTCCGTCCCCGAAGTAGTTGTAGTAGGTGATCGCCGCGCGCATCTCCTCCTCGATCGACCCGATGCTGTACAGGTTCTCGAAGTTGTTCACGATGTCGAAGATCACCGGCGTGTTCGTCTTCCCCGCCGCGAGCGCCCTCCCGATCTGCTGCTTGTACACGATCGGCGAGACGGTCGGCCGGAATAGGATCACCCCGTCCACGTCGTCCACATGGACGCCCTCGTTCAGCGCGTCGATGCAGAACAGCAGCCGCAGATGCGACGCATCATTGTCCGCCTTGAACGCATCGAACGACTTCAATGTCTCGCGATCCAGCGAATACAGAGAGTAAACGTGCGGCATGGCATCTACTCTGCCGAACCACTCCGAAACGTGCGACATACACTCCCGCATCGCCTCGATGTTCGACGTGAAGACGAGGTATTTCCCCGTCCGTTTCTCCATGTGTTTATCAAATATGACGTCGAGCCCATCCGCCTTTTCCAGCGTTCGCCGCAGCGCCTCGTAGTACCGTTTCGCTGCGTCCCGCACCGCGCGGTTCCGGTGCGAATAGACTTTCTTCTTCAGGCGTTCCAGTTCATTCTGATAGACGAACGCCGCCATGACATACTTCGGCGCGGCGAGGATCCCCCGAACGATCGCCTCGCCGAGCGTCATCTCCGACGCGACGTTCCCGTCGAACAGTTCCTCCGCCATATCCCGCTGGCCGTCCAGATACCGGATCGCCGTCGCGGAGAGGCCGAACAGCAGCGCCTGCGGGTTCGCCTTTCTCAGCCCGTCCACCGCGCGGCCCCACTGCTTTGAGCCCGCACGGTGCATTTCATCGAGCAGGATCACGTCCGGGTGGAGCTCCGCGATCTCTTCTGACGCCATTCGCATGAGCCTGGCATACGTCATGTAGACGATATTCTGCGGCACATCCGCCCCGGTCGCGCGAAGGTTCTCCAGCTGTGTTCGGAAAATGTACTCCGACGGCGAGAGCCACAAGACCTTCTTCTCCGGGTTGTCCTCACACATCTTAAACCCGATGAACGATTTCCCCGTCCCGGTGGGATGCACGACCGCGGCTTTGCCGGTTTCGGCGAGCATGGAGACCGCGGCCTCATAAGCCACCCGGTTGTGTTCGAACAGCGAGATCACGGCCGCGCCTCCTTTCCGCATTCCTGCCCGCGCTCAGGCATCCAAAAACCCACCTGCAAACTCCCCTTTCCCGTTCGCAGGCGGTCCTTCCTTTCTCCTGTCGCAAAGCTTCGTCCTTTGCGCGATTCCGCCTTTTCATGAAGCTTCGTCCTTTGCGTTTTGCGGCGGAGATCCTGCGTTTTTTTCGCGGCACCATGCCGTTTTTCATCTTCGCAAAACGCTCCTGACGGTTTCTTTTGACGGCGCTGCGGCGGTTCGAATACAAGATTTCCGTACAATCGTTCCTGCTAAATCCGCCCAAAGTTTTTCCCGGAATTCTCTCATAAACTGCCCATTCTCTTTTGACGCTTTTTTACGACGGCGGAGAAAGGTTTTTATCCCCTTTTTCTTCTGATTTGGAAAAAAGAGCACAAAAAAAGAGGGGTGAAAACCCCTCCAGAACCGTAAATTTTTGCATTTTTAAAAAGAATGTTGCTTTTTCTGCGCTCCTGTGGTACAATAAGAGCGATCCAGAAAGCTTCGCAAAGGACGAAGCTTTGCGAAACTTTTAAGCGGTATAAGCGCAGAAAAATCCCCGGAAAA
>CANQMS010000073.1 GCA_947624995.1 uncultured Clostridia bacterium | reverse complement strand
CCTGAGGCACATTGAGCAAGGTCATTTCAGGTTTATGGGTTACCTTCAACAACCTAAATACATTATACAAGGAGGCGCGATATGCTGCGCAGAGTAAGGACAGAAAACGGATGGGTCCGCGGGATCGAAGCCGCCGACCCGAGAGTCACCGCCTTTAAGGGCATCCCCTTTGCCGCCCCGCCGACGGGGCAGAACAGGTGGCGCGCGCCGCAGCCCGCCGAGGACTGGGACGGCGAGCGCGAGTGCTTCCGCTTTGCGCCGATATCGGTGCAGGACACGCCCGGCGTCGGCGGCGGCTTTTACGACCGCGAATGGCACGTCGACCCCGAGATCGGTATGAGCGAGGACTGCCTCTATCTGAACGTCTGGACGAACGCGAAAAGCGCGGACGAAAGGCTCCCCGTCCTCGTCTGGTTTTTCGGCGGCGGCTACCAGTGGGGCTACACCGCCGAGATGGAATTTGACGGGGAGAGGATCGCGCGGCGCGGCATCGTCGTCGTCACCGTCAACTACCGCCTCAACGTCTTCGGATATCTCGCGCACCCCGAGCTGACGGCGGAGGCGCCCGGAGCGCCCGCAAATTTCGGCAGCCTCGACCAGCGCGCCGGGATCTTATGGACGCGGCGCAACATCGCCGCCTTCGGCGGCGACCCCGACAACATCACGATCGCCGGTCAATCCGCGGGCGGCGGCAGCGTCCTCTCGCAGATGGCGGCGCCGCAGAACCGCGGTCTCTTCCGCCGCGCCATCGTCGAAAGCGGCATGATCCGCAGCCCGTACGCCGGCAGCTCATTTTCCCACCCCGCCTCGCTCTGTGACGCGGAGAGGCTCGGGGCAGAATTTTTCGCCTTCCTCGGCGCCAGAACGCTCGCGGAGGCGCGCGCGCTCGACGCGCTCTATATCAGGGACAAATACGCCGAGTTCGCATCGTCTCACCCGAGGTTTGCCACCGTGTGCGACGGCGTCTTCAACGTCGGCGACCCGCTCTCGCTCTACTGCTCCGGCAGATGCGCCGAGGTCGACCTGATGGCGGGCAGCACCGCCGACGAATTCCACGTCTTTATCCGAGCCGACGGGGAGGAGGGGCTCGCCGCGGAGGCGCGCCGCATTTTCGGCGCCGACGCCGACCGCTTCCTTGCCACCGCGGAGGCGCACATAACGGACGGGCACGGCAGATACGCGTTCGCAAACGAGATCGAATGCACCGCCCGCGCCATATTTGAGCGCGCCGACGGACAATGCTCGCCCTCCCGCCGATACCTCTACCGCTTCGACGTTCCGATGCCCGGGGACGACTCGCCCGGCAGCTTTCACTCGAGCGACCTCTGGTTCTTCTTTGAAACGCTCGCGAAATGCCACCGCCCGTTTACGGGCAAATACTACGACCTCGCCCGCCGCATGTGTACTTATTGGTGCAACTTCATCCGCTCCGGCGACCCGAACGGCACAGATATAGACGGCGAGCCGCTCCCGCGCTGGGAGCCATACACAAAAGAGCTCGCCGGCGTCCGCTTCACGCCGGACGGTATCGACACGATAGGCGAGTGCTCCGACTTTGAGCGGATGCTCGTCGACCGCACAAAGGAGACTCTATGAAAAACAGACCGGTAAATCCCTATCTCCCCTCGTGGGAATACGTCCCGGACGGGGAGCCCTACGTCTTCGGCGACCGCGTCTACGTCTACGGCTCGCACGACATGTATAACGGGCACGTCTTCTGCCTCGGCGACTACGTCTGCTGGTCCGCCCCCGTCGACGACCTCGGGGACTGGCGGTATGAGGGCGTCATATACGAAAAGACCGCCGACCCATATAACCGGGACGGCTCGATGTGCCTCTACGCCCCTGACGTGACGCGCGGTCCCGACGGGCGCTACTACCTATACTACGTCCTCGACCACGTCTCCGTCGTCTCCGTCGCCGTCTGTGACGAGCCCGCCGGAAAATTTTCCTTCCTCGGCTATGTCCGCTACCCGGACGGGACGCTGCTCGGCTGCCGCGAGGGGGACGAGCCGCAGTTCGATCCGGGCGTTCTGACCGAGGGCGGGCTCACGTACCTTTACACCGGCTTCTGCGGTCACGGCGACAAGAGCCGCCACGGCGCGATGGCGACGGTGCTCGGTCCCGATATGCTGACCGTGCAGGAGCCGCCCGTCATCATCGTGCCCGGCAGCTCCTACAGCGAGGGAACGTGCTTTCAAAACCACGCCTTTTTTGAAGCGCCGTCGATCCGCAAATTCGGCGATACATATTACTTCATCTACTCGTCCGAGCATATGCACGAGCTCTGTTACGCGACCTCGAAGTCGCCGCGCGAAGGGTTCACGTACCGCGGCGTCCTCGTCAGCAACGGCGACATCGGCATCGGCACGTACAAGGATGCCGACGTCCCGTCCGCGTATATCGCGAACAATCACGGCTCCGTCGTTGAGGTCGGCGGCAGGTATCTCATATTTTATCACCGCCACACGAACGGCACGTGGTATTCGCGGCAGGGCTGCGCCGAGGTGCTGACGCGCACGGAGGACGGCGGATTTCTCCAGGCGGAGATCACCTCTCAGGGACTCGGAGGACCGCTCCCGGCAAAGGCGGAGTACCCGGCGTATCTTGCGTGCTGTCTGTACACCCCGTCCTCGCCGCGCCGCTTCGGCGTTGACTGCCCGAAGATCGTGCAGGACGGGCGCGACGGTGACCGCGAGATCGGCTATATCGCAAACGTCACGGACGGTACCGTCATCGGCTTTAAGTATCTCGATTTTCGCTCTGTCGGCGCGCTCACGGTCAGGACGCGCGGCTACATCGGCGGCAAATTCACGGTCAGAACGTCGCCGGACGGCGAGGTCCTCGGCGAGGTCCCCGTCGGCGGCTCCAACATCTGGCAGGCGCACACCGCGCCCGTCGCCGTCCCGGACGGCGTCCGCGCCGTCTACCTCTGCTTCTCCGGCGGCGGCAGCGGGCACCTCAAATCAATAGAATTTTCGTAAAATTTCCACCATCCCCGAGTCAATAAAAAGCTTTGAAGAAGGGGGTCCGGGGGGAGTGCCTTTCCTGAAAGGCACTCCCCCCGGGTCTTATTTAAGTCTTATTTATCCCCAAGCTCGGCAATGTGCTGCCGACAGTCGGCGATCTCGCTTTCGTAGTTTATCTCGTTCGAGACCGTATAGAGCTTCAGGACATATTCGTACTGCTCCTTTGCCTTGACGTTGCCGAAGTGCATGTAGCTCTCGGCGAGCTTATGCTGAAGACCGATATAATTCATCAGAAACACGTTTGTCTGATCCATATTCGCTATATCGTCAAACGACGAAACTCCGAGTATCTTCTCCGTCGCCCGGAGGACGCGG
>CANQMS010000072.1 GCA_947624995.1 uncultured Clostridia bacterium | reverse complement strand
GTGCCATGGGTGGATTGTTAAGGAGGGACCTCGGGGGGTCCATCCTTAACGAACTTCCTCAGCTTTGAAGCAAGGAAAATAAAGAAGATCAAGAAAAAGAAAGGGTGGATTGTTAAGTAAGGAGTGAAGCGTTTGCTGTCGCAGCCGCACGACGCCCGCTGTCGCGGGGTCTGAGGCGTCTGCTGTCGCAGCCGCGAGGGGATCCATCCTTAACGAACTTCCTCATGCTTCGAAGCAAGGAAAATAAAGAGGCATAAGCAAAAATAGGTGAAGCTTGAACTGTGGCGTTAGCTTGGCAGCAATCCCCGCCGCCCCGGCTTGAGGGGGGAAAACAGCCCTTGCGGCAGCAGAAAACAAAAAAATCATATCGCAAAAAAGAGGTAAAATGGGAATCTTTTCTAAATCAAAACAGCACGCCGGCGAGAAGCGGGGGTTTGGGGGCGGCGACGCCACCATGCGCTTCATCCGCCGCTGTGCGGATATCTACGCCGGTCGCCCCGATTGGGTCTCCGCCGCCGACGGCGTCTTCACCGTCAACTTCGCGCGCACCGTCTGCGCCGAAACCGCCCGCCTCGCCGTCCTCGGCTCACGCGTCGCCGTCACCGGCGACGGTCCGCGCGCCGCGTGGCTGCGCTGCGCGTTCGACGATTTCGCGCCGCTCTTGCGGCGTACCGTCGAGCTCGCCTGCGCGTACGGCACCGTCATCTTGAAACCGCGCGGCACGCGCGACGGCGCGGGCGCCGTCGATGTCGTCACGCCCGACCGCTTCGACATCGTCGACTCCGAGTCCGGGCGTCCGACCGCCGTCATCTTCCGCGACAAAAGGCGCGGCGCCGACGGCGAGGTCTACGAGCGCTTCGAGTTCCACCGCTTCATCGGCGACATCTACGCCGTCTCGAACCGCGTCGTCCGCGGCGGACGCGAGGTCCCGCTCGGCAGCTCCCCTTTCTCGGGGCTCACCGCCGACATCAGACTCTCCGGCGTCCGGCGTCCGCTCTTCGCGGTCCTGCGCACGCCGTCGGCGAACAATCTCGACGCCGCCTCGCCCCTCGGGCTGCCCGTCTTCGCCGACGCGCTCTCCGAGCTCTGCGACCTCGACGTCGCCGTAAGCCGCGCCTCGCGCGAGATCCGCGACAGCAAGCGCACCGTCCTCATCGACTCCGACCGCCTGCTCCCCGTCGGACGCGCGGCGTCACGAGCGGCGGCGCGCGCGCCGGCGCCGATGCCGGATTTTGTCCGCGCCGTCTTCGGCACGGGGACCGGCGACCTTTACCGCGAGATCAATCCGACGCTCAACACCGAGGCGCGCCTCGCGGGCATCGAGGCGATCCTGCACGCGATCGGCGTCAAATGCGGCTTTTCGGGCGGGTATTTCACGCGCGAGCGCGAGCGCGTCGGGACGATGACGGCGACCGAGGTCGAGGCGAACGACAGGCGCACCGTCGAGCACATACGCGACGTGCGCGTATGCGTTGAGCGCGCGCTCGGCGAGCTGGCGGAGGCGCTCGACGAGCTCTGCGGCATGTACATGTACGCGCCGCCCGGCGCGTACGGGCTCATCCTCGACTTCGGCGACGTCACGTACAACCGCGAGGAGGACCGCCGCCGCTGGTACGAGTACGTCCGCGACGGGCGGGTCGGATTCGGGTATTATTTGAAAAAATTCGAGGGTGTCGACCTCTCCGAGGTCGGCGGCATGAAGGAGGTCTTGCAATGAAGTGCAGGGAAAAGTGTATGGACGCGGGAGCGGCGGCGCCCGCGGCTGCGGGAGCGCCCGCGGCGACGGGCGCGGCGGCAGCTGTGCCCGGTGCGGTGACGCCGGGGGCTGCTGCGGCGGCAGTGACGCCCGGCGGGGCGAGCGCGGCGTCCGGGGCTGCGGCGGCGGCAGCTATGCCCGGCGGGGCGATGTCCGGGGCTGCGGCGGCAGCTATGCCCGGTGCGGTGACGTCGGGGGATGCGGCGGAGTCGCTCGAAGCGTACAGGCTGCGGGCGGAGGCGGCGGAGCGTGCGCTCGCGGAGCGCGACATCAAAGACGCGATCGAACGCGGGCTCGTCGGCGTGAAGTTCACGTCGGCGTCGGCGCGGCGCGACGTCACGGCGCGCGTCATGGCGGCGGGACTGCCGCTCGAGGGCGGCGAGCTGCGGGGGCTTGACGAGCTCCTGCGCGCGTTCCGCGACGAGGACCCCGGCGCGTTCTGCGCCGACGGCGGCGCGATGCCGCAGTTCACGGAGCGGATGGAGCCCGCGTCCGAAAGCGACGCGGATGCGCGGGAGCGCATTATGGCGATCCGCGACCGCGATAGGAGGCGCGCGGAGATCGCCGCGCATCTCGATTTGTTCGGGAAGTAAAAGTTGCCCGCGCCTGCGCGGCGCGGTGGCGGGCGGGCGTGAGAGCCTCCCTTTCGCCGGGGAGGCGGCGGGCGTAGATATGCCTCCCTTTCGCCAAGGAGGCGGCGAGCGTTGGCGGGGCGGAGGGATTGTAGAACTAACGATACGGTTTCAGCTTCACCTATTTTCGCTTATACTTCTTTATATTCCTTGCTTCAAAGCGGGAGAAGTTCGTTAAGGATGGACCCCCTCGCGGCTGCGAAGCAGACGCCTCAGACCCCGCGACAGCGGGTGTCGTGCGGCTGCGATAGCAGACGCCTCACTCCTTACTTAACAATCCACCCATGGAGTTGCCTTTTCTTTGCTTTATCTTCTTTATATTCCTTGCTTCAAAGCGGGAGAAGTTCGTTAAGAAGGGACCCCCTCGCGGCTGCGAAGCAGACGCCTCCCTCACTTAACAATCCACCCATGGCACAAGGGGGGATACCCCCTTGTGAATCCCCCATTGGTGCGCCCTGTGAGATGCGGAGCGAAGCGTATGCTTTTCTCTCCCCGGTTCGTGCGTCGACGCGAATCGTTCGTGCCGCGGCTGAACGCTGACGCGCCGGCAGCGACCGGGCGGGCGTTTGCCCGCACCTACGCCCACGGGCGTACAGCGGCGCTTCGCGGTCGCGGAGAAAAAGTGGCTCTTCGAAAGTGCGAACAGCTCCCTCTGGCTTTTCCTTTTGAACGCTGACGCGCCGACAGCTCCCGTAGGGAGCGCGCTGTGTACCTGCGCGCCAGACCGAAGGTTAAAACATTACGGTCGAGCGGTTAGGCGCAGAAAATGCGTTTCAGGTTAAGCGGTTGGGTGCAGGGAATGTGTTTCGGATGAGCGGTTGGGTGCAGGAAATGTGTTGACGGGCGAGCGGCTGGGGGTGAAACACCGTTTCACGGACGCTGTCGGTCCGGCGAGTAGGTGTGAAACATACGTTTCACTGGAGCTGTCAGCCGCGGCAGCGTTCGATGGGATAATGGAGAGGGAGTTGTTTGCACTTGCGAAGATACAATTTTGGGCGCAAAAAATAGGAGACGCTGTCGGTCTGGCGCATAGGTGCAAAGCGCACGCCCGCACGGGAGCTGTCGGCGCGTCAGCGTTCAGCCGCAGCACGAACGATTAACGTCGACGCACGAACCGGGGAGAGAGAAATATCGACTTCGCACCGCATTTTGAAGGAAGCACCCCGGGGGATTCACAAGGGGGGCATCCCCCCTTGTGCCATGGGTGGATTGTTAAGGAGGGACCTCGGGGGGTCCATCCTTAACGAACTTCCTCAGCTTAGAAGCAAGGAGACCAGCTATGAAAAGTCAAGAGAAAAATGAGGGATTAAGCGGATAAATTTTGAGGTTGAAAAGAGATGTTG
>CANQMS010000071.1 GCA_947624995.1 uncultured Clostridia bacterium | reverse complement strand
GACCCCCCGAGGTCCCTCCTTAACAATCCACCCATGGCACAAGGGGGGATTCCCCCCTTGTGAATCCCCCGGGCTGCATCCTTCAAGATGCGGAGCGAAGCGTATGCTTTTCTCTCCCCGGTTCGTGCGTCGACGTTAATCGTTCGTGCTGCGGCTGGACGCTGACGCGCCGACAGCGCCCGGGCGGGCGTATGCCCGCACCTAATCGCCGGACCGACAGCGCCTTCTATTTTTTGCGCCCAAAATTGTCTCTTCGAAAGTGCGAACAGCACTTTTTTTATTATCCTTTTGAACGCTGACGCGGCAGACAGCGTCCGCAAAATGTTTGTTTCACACCTATCCGACAGCCCGACAGCGTCTGTAAAACGATTTGTTTTATTCTAACCGCTTGCCCGCGAACGTTTTCCTAATATCCAACCGCTTGCCCGTAATATTTCAACCTTCGGTCAAGCGCGCAGGCACACAGCGCGCTCCCTCCGGGAGCTGTAAACCGCGTCAGCGTTCAATAGGAAACGCCAGAGGGAGCTGTTCGCACTTGCGAAGATACAATTTTGCTCCGCGACCGTGAAGCGCCGCTGTACGCCCGTGAACGTAGGTGCAGGCATACGCCTGCACGGTCGCTGTCGGCGCGTCAGCGTTCAGCCGCGGCACGAACGATTAACGTCGACGCACGAACCGGGGAGAGAGAAATATCAACCTCGCTCCGCATCTTGACGGACGAACCCATGGGGAATTCACAAGGGGGGTATCCCCCCTTGTGCCATGGGTGGATTGTTAAGGAGGGACCTCGGGGGGTCCATCCTTAACGAACTTCCCCCGCTTTGAAGCAAGGAAAATAATTATATAGCTGTGCGTCAGCCCCCGCGTTTCCGGGCGAGGAAAATATCATCAAAGCTGTGCGTCAGCCCCCGAGTTTCCGGGCAAGGAAACAGTATACGACAATAAGACGCCCTATCCTATTTCCGTGTCAAAGGAAATCCCCCTTAAAAACTGCGCCTGCGGTAGCACAACACCGCGATCCCCCACGACACGGCGTAGACCGCCGCCGCGACGGCGAAAACCGCCGCCGCAGCTCCTGCGGGAAGGAGCGTCACATCTCCGCCGCCGATGCTGCCGCTCTTAATTATCCCGACGGACATCACCCCGCCCGCGACAACGCCTATCGACAGAAGATACGCGATACTGCCGCGCGCCGAGCCGAGCGCATACATGAACGGCAGCGACACCGCCGTCGGCACCACTGCCGCGGCGAACACAACAGCGGCGACCGTCGCCGCCTCCGACGGAGAAAACGCCCCGTGTACCGCCGCGCGCGCCGCCTCGATGGCGACGAACAGCACGGCGCACCCGCCGCCGAGCAAAAGCCCCATCACATATTTCGACGACGCGAGCACCGCCCGCGAATACGGCAACGTCAGGCTGTACTCCGTCCATCGGCTCTGCTCGTCATGCATATACGTCCCCGTCGGGATCATGCCGAGGAACAGCCCCGTGTACGCAATGAACACCATGTTCGGCTCGGCGTCAAGCGACGCGAGCATGACGGCAACGTATGCCCCGACAACGACGAGCAGATATTTGTAGCTTCGCAGCACAATATAAAGATCCTTCAGCAAAAGCCCTCTCATTTCACGCTCTCCCCCTTTACCGTGTAGATGAAGATGTCCTCGATCCCGGCGTCGCCGACCGCGCCGCACCCCGCGGGCAACAGCTCCCGCACCGCGAGCGCCTCGCACCCGTATGTGCCTCGCCTCTCGCCGACGACGGCGCCGCGTACACGCGCCGCCTCGATGTCGGCAGGCTCCCCGCGCAGGATGCAGTATTTTTCGAGCATCCTGTCCTTCTCCTCGCAGAGGATCAGCCGCCCGCCGTGCAGAAACGCGATGTAGTCGCAGATCTTTTCAAGGTCCGAGACGATGTGCGACGAGATCAAAACGGAACACTCCTCGTCCCGCGTGAAGTCGCGGAACATGTCCGTCACCTCGTCGCGCACGACGGGGTCGAGCCCGCTCGTCGCCTCGTCGAGGATGAGCAGCTTCGCCCCGTGCGAGAGCGCGACCGCGATCCCGAGCTTCATCTTCATGCCGCGCGAATACGTGCTGAACTTCTTCTTCGGCGGAAGCCCGAGCGCGTCGATGTGGCGCCTGTACGCGTCCGCGTCCCAATTTTTGTACGTCCTCTGCATGATGCGCCCGACCTCGTAGGCGCTGAGCTGCCCCGGTATGCCGACCTCGTCCGGCACGACGCCGATCTCCTCCTTCGTCAGCGAAAGATCGCGCTCCGCGTCGCGCCCGAGCAGCGTCACGCGCCCGCCGTCCTTGTGTACGACGTCGAGCATCGTCTTTATCGCCGTGCTCTTCCCCGCTCCGTTCTCGCCGATGAGCCCCATAATGACGCCGCGCGGCAGCGTCAGGTCGAGCCCCTCCAGCGCAAACCCGCGGTACCTCTTCGTCAGCCCCTCGGTCTTTATCGCCTCGTTCATAATGTCCCCTCCGTTTCGTTCCGTATCATGCCGATAATGTCGTCTTCCGTCAGCCCGCAGACGGCGGCGAGCCGCACGAGCTCCGAGATGTGCGCCTCCATCGCGCGCAGGTTCTCCTCCCGCAAGAGCTCAAGGCTCCGCTCCGCGACAAAGCACCCCTTGCCCGCGACCGTGTAGATGAAACCCTCGCGTTCGAGCTCGTCGTAGGCGCGCTTCGTCGTGATGACGCTGATGCGCAGGTCGTGCGCAAGCCCGCGTATCGACGGCAGCGCCGAATCCGTCGGCAGACCGCCCGAGACGATCGCCGCCTTTATCTGCGTGTATATCTGGTCGTATATCGGCACGCCGCTTTTGTTGTCGATGTAAATGTTCACGTTTTCACCGTCCGTGCTCTACTGTATATGCACAGTATACACAGTATGCACAGTCTTGTCAAGAGGGCGGGCGAAATTTTTTTGAAAAAATATTGCATCCTCGCCCGGGAGGGGCTAAAATATATTGCGTGGAGCGAAATTTTTCCCCGGGGCGCGGAAATTGTGACTGTTCCGGGCTTTCGTCGGGACCGCGCAAAACTTTCAAAACGTGTAAAAAGGAATGACCGTAAAGATGAAAAACATCGACCTGCACACACACTCGAACTGTTCGGACGGCTCAATGGCGCCGGCGGAGGTCGTCCGCGCCGCGAAGGCGGCGGGGCTCGCCGCCATCGCCCTCTCCGACCACGACACGACGGACGGCATCGCGGAGGCGGTGGACGAGGGCAGGCGCATCGGCGTCGAGGTCGTCCCGGCGATAGAGCTGTCCGCCGCGTCCGAGACGGAGACGCACGTGCTCGGCTATTTCATCGACCCCGAAAACGCGGCTCTGCGGGAAAAGCTCGGATATATCAGGGAAATGCGCGTCCGCCGCGAGCGCGAGATATGCGAAAAGCTGACGGGGATCGGTCTGCCCGTCGCATTTGAGGAGGTTCTGGCGGAGGCGGGACCGAACGTCGTCTGCCGCATACACATCGCGCGCGTCATGATCGCGCACGGGTACGTGGAGACGGTCCGCGAGGCGTTCGACACGTATCTCTCGCCCGGCAAGCTCGCGCACAGCAAGACGCAGGCGCTCACGGACGCGGAGGCGGTACGGCTCATAAAAGGTGCGGGCGGGCTCTCGTTCATCGCGCACCTGAATCAGACGAAGCGGAGCCTCGACTCCCTCCGCGGGTTCCTGTCACGCCTCAAGGGCGAGGGGCTCGACGGCGTCGAGGGCTACTATACCGAGTATACGCCGGAGTGCGGCGAAGAATACCGCGCGCTCGCCGCGGAGCTTGGGCTCATACTCTCAGGCGGGAGCGATTTTCACGGGGAGAATAAGACGGTAAAGCTTGGGGAGCTTTATGTCCCGTATGAAATTCTCGACGTCATGCGCTCACGCCTCGCCCGGTGATACTCCGCCGCGTGCAAGCGATAGATCCGCGTACCCGGCTTCCGACGGCGTAAGCCTCCCAAGGGCTGAGGGAGGTGCCGAGCGTCAAGCGGGGCGAAAGGATTGCAAGCAAACGCCACTCTCCAAGCAATAAATCCGCGCACCCGGCTCCCGCCCGCGTCAAGCCTCCCAAGGGCTGAGGGAGGTGCCGAGCGTTAGCGAGGCGGAAGGATTGTAAGCAAACGCCACGGTTTTTAGCTTCACCTCTATTCGCTTAGCCCATTTTATATTCCTTGCTTCGAAGCCCGAGAAGAGTCCATCCCGAATATTGTGTAAACCTCGAAAATGGTGTAAAATAAAATAACCAACACGGAGGAAAACGCAATGG
>CANQMS010000070.1 GCA_947624995.1 uncultured Clostridia bacterium | reverse complement strand
ATCGGCGGTCTGGTCGCGTGCCCGGTCGTCGGGGTGCCGACAAGCGTAGGCTACGGAGCGAGTTTCGGTGGTCTGGCGGCGCTGCTCGCGATGCTGAATTCCTGCGCGAGCGGCGTCAGTATCGTGAATATCGACAACGGTTTCGGTGCCGGTGTGCTGGCGTCGAAGATCAACCGTCAGTCACTGCATGGCGAAACAGAAAAGTGACCCGAAGGCCGGGCAGATGTCCGGCTTCAGAACAGAGCGGACAGCGCAACATTGTAATACTAAAAATGGCGGGGTTTTCCGCGGAAGGAAGATGTAAGAGGATATGAGTGAGTTGTGGAATTTGTACGCGGCGTTTTTCCGCATCGGGATCCTGACGTTCGGCGGCGGTTTGACGATGCTTCCGATGCTCAAATACGAGCTCGTGGAGAAGCGCAAATGGATCACGGAGGATGTGCTCCTCGACTGTTACGCGATCGGGCAGTGCACGCCGGGTATCATTGCGGTGAACACGGCGACCTTCGTCGGATACAAGAAAAAAGGAGTGCTCGGAGGTATCGTCGCGACACTTGGGATGGCGTCTCCGTCCATTCTGATCATTACGGTGGTTGCGCTGTTCCTTGAGGCGATGATGAGCTACGCCGTCGTGCAGCACGCGCTCATGGGGATCCGTGGCGGCGTCTGCGCGCTGATGCTCAACACCGTGTATACGCTTGCGAAGAAGAGCCTCACCAAAAAGGATCAGGAGAATAAACTTCACCTGGATAAGATTTGCGTGGCGATTTGCGCTGCGGCCTTTGTGCTCGCGTTTTTCACGCCGCTCCCGACGGTCGTGATCATCGTGTTCGCGGCGGTGGCCGGGGTGGTTATCGATAAAATGGCAGGAGGTGTCGCTGCATGAGTCAGGCGTTCCTGCTGATTTTTGAATTTTTCAAGACCGGACTGTTCGCGATCGGCGGCGGTCCTGCGACGATCCCGTTTCTGATGGATATGGCGGAGAAATACCCGTGGTTCACGATGCACGAGCTCTCGAGCATGATCGCGATCAGCGAGAGCACGCCGGGACCGATAGGGCTGAACATGGCGACTTACGCCGGCTTTCGCACACTGGGACCGTTCGGCGGTATCGTGTCCACATTGGCGCTCGTGCTGCCGAGCATCATCGTGATTATCATCATCGCGAAGTTTCTAGATGGCTTTCAGGAGAACCGCATCGTGCAGGCAGTGTTCAAGGGGATCCGCCCGGCGGTGACGGCGCTGATCGCGGCCGCGGTCATCGATATGATCCGCGTGACGCTGTTCACGGAAGAGGCCGGTAAGCTGATCCCGCAGTACAAGGGCTGCATCCTGTGCGTCGTGATCTTCGTACTGCTTCAGTGGAAAAAACTGCAGAAGCTGCACCCGGCGGTCTGGTTTCTCGTCGCGGCGGCGGTGGGAGTGGTATTTCAGTTCTGATCGGAAAAAGAAATCTAGTGTTATACAGATGAAAAACAGCCCGACGGATCTTCGCGTGTTTCCGAGGAGGGGATGAGAGCCTCCTCCAAGGGAAATACTCGAAAAAATATCGATCGGGCATCAGGAGGAGATACGGAAATGTACGATTACGTCTTATTTGACCTCGACGGCACTCTGACGGATTCCGCGGAGGGCGTCATCAATTCGGTGCTCTACGCATTGAAGAAAAAGGGCATCGAGGAGCAGGACAGGGACAAGCTTTACGCGTTTGTCGGGCCACCTCTCGCGGATTCCTTTATGAAGCACTATGGAATGTCGGAGGAAGAGGCGCGGGAGATGATCTATGTGTACCGCGAGTATTACGAGCCAAAAGGCTGGGCGGAGAACAGCGTTTATGAGGGGATGCAGGAAGTCCTCTCCGAACTTTGCACGCGGGGAAAGCATTTGCTTGTGGCGACCTCGAAGCCGGAGAATTTCGCGAAGAGGATTCTGGAGTATTTCGATCTGGCACAGTATTTCGAGCTTATCTGCGGCGCTTCGATGGACGAGAAGATCAGCCGCAAGGATCAGGTGATCGCCTGCGCGATCGAGAAGATCGGCGCGGAGCATATGAAAGAGATGGTCATGGTCGGCGATCGCAAATACGACGTGATCGGGGCGAGGCAAAACGGGCTTCCCTGCATCGGTGTCCTGTACGGCTACGGAGATCGCAAGGAGCTGGAGGCGGCAGGAGCCGCGGCCATCTGCCCGACGGTGAGAGAGCTGCCGGACTATCTCTGAGGAGCTTGCCGCGTCTCGGACAGTTCATTGCAACGGAAGAAAAACGATGTTGAAATCAGTTCAGGATAATGCGGAAAAATTAAGAAATAAATAGCAAGAAAAAGAAAAGATAAAAAAGAGAGACAAAAAAGAAATAAGAAATGAAATGAGAAAAGAAATAAAAAAAGAAATATAAAAGAGGCGATCAGGATGATAAAAAATATCGTGTTCGACATCGGAAACGTGCTGGTGGATTTCCGCCTGAAGGAGTTTCTTGCGGAAAAGGGTTTCGACGGTCCGATGATCAAGCGGCTGCTGAAGGCGTCCGTGATGAGTCCGTACTGGGAGCAGTTTGAGCGGGCGGATATCACGGAAGAGGAAGCCATGGCGGCGTTTGTGAGTCTGGATCCGGAGATCGAAGAGGAACTGTACAAAGCATTTTCCAACATCCATGGGATGCTGACGATCCGTTCGTACGCAGTTCCCTGGATCAAAAGCCTGAAAGAAGCGGGGTATCACGTGTACTATTTTTCAAATTATTCGAGGAAGGCGTACGACGAGTGTCCGGATTCACTTGTGTTCATGAAGGATACGGACGGCGGTTTCCTCTCGTTCCAGCAGAGGATGACGAAACCGGATCCGAAAATGTACACGCGCTTCCTGGAGCAGTTTCGGCTGGTTGCACAGGAGTGTGTGTTCATCGACGACACCGAGCAGAATGTCGCTGTGGCCGAGAACCTCGGATTTCATGGGATCGTGTTCCGCTCCTACGAGGATGCAAAGGAGCAGCTGGCCGCGCTGGGTGTGGAAGCGTCCCGCCCGTAGAGAAAGTAGATTGGACGTTGGTGCAGGAAGAGATAATTTGATTGGAAAAGTGCAGCAATGAAAAGCCAGAAAAGAAAAGGCAGCAGCGAAAATGCGATGACGCGAAGGTGGTACAAAATTGATCAGAATTGCGGTAGTTGACGACGAAAAAGAGTGCCTGGAGAGGATAGGCGCATATCTCGACCAAATGAATGAGTATCAGGTCGAGCGTTTCCTCACCACAAGCGCGGAGGAATTACTGAAGAAATCAAAGGAAGAAGCATGTTTTGATATCGTCTTTCTCGACATCGAAATGGGGAGCATGACCGGGATCGAGGCGGCAAAACAGCTTTGCGAAAACGGCGGCAATCCGTTGATTATTTTCACGACTGCGCACAACCAATACGTAAAAGAGGCATTTTACGTAAACGCGTTTCAATATATGTTTAAGCCCGTAGAATTCGAGGATTTTCGCTATGAGTTCGAACGCGCTGCGAGGGCGGTGCAGCGCAGGAATCGAACCTTTGAGGTCAATCACGGTCGCGAGAAGATCTTGTTGAAGTGCTACGATATCCTCTATATAGAGACGAGGGACAGGCATCTTGTGGTGAAGACGGCGGATAGAGAGTACCTGTACAACGGAGCCCTCAAGGAGGCGGAGCGGCAGCTTTCCGGATACGGATTTTCGAAGGCGGAACAGGGAATTCTTGTGAATCTTTGCCATGTGCGAAAGCTGGAGCCGACGAAGGTGGAGCTGGACGACGGAGAAATCAAATTCGTCAGCCGCCGTATGTACAAGTCGTTTCTGGCGGATCTGAACGTATACGTTTCGCGAAATCAATGAGCCGTGCCATCCATCGTCAGAGTAAGCAACGGGAGCATGCTCATAGGGCTTGCTCTGGCGACGGATGATAGGGCGAATGCCCGCGACCGAGAAAAGTCGAAGACTTTTCGAGGGTGGCACGGCTATAAAAAAATGGAGAACCTGTCATGAATCTTATGCGAACCATAGCGAATCTGTTCGGCTGTATGATGAGCGTCTATATTTCGTATGTCTACTGCGAGGCGTTCCTTCCGGGCAAACTCGGCGGCGCCCGCGTGTGGGCGATCCGCTGCGCGGCGTATGCGATCTGTCTGGCGGACACGTTCTTCGTGGAGTCGCTCCCGCTGCGGATGCTGCTCGCGGTGTGCTGGATCGTTCTGCTTACGTACTGCTATGAATTTCCTTTCCTGAAGCGCGTCTACTCGGCGCTGATCATCTGCGTGGTCTCAAATATTGCCGAGGTGTTGACGGGAGTCACGACGGTCACGCTTCTGGGAATTGATATCAATGCG
>CANQMS010000069.1 GCA_947624995.1 uncultured Clostridia bacterium | reverse complement strand
CTTCGGAAATTCGGATGCATCGGTACCGTTTATTCTCTTAGGGGATTGTTAGACTGCACTTTTCTTGACAATTCCAGGGGATACCCCCCTTGTGAATTCCCCATGGGTGCTCCCTGTGAGATGCGGAGCGAGGCGTATGCTTTTCTCTCCCCGGTTCGTGCGTCGACGCGAAACGTTCGTGCTGCGGCTGAACGCTGACGCGCCGACAGCGACCGGGCAAACGGGCGCTGTGTGCCTACGCGCCAGACCGACAGCGGCGCTTGACGGTAGCGGAGCAAAATTGTATCTTCGTATGTGCGAACAACTCCCTCTGGCTTTTCCTATTGAACGCTGCCGCGCCGACAGCTCCCGGGCGGGCGTATGCCCGCGCCTATGCGCTTGACCGATGGTTGAAAAAAAGCGGGAAAGCGGTTAGAAATGAGGCAATCGTTTGCGGGCAAACGATTGCGTGCAGGGGACGCGTTGACGGGCGAGCGATTAAGATAAAACAAATCGTTTCACAGACGCTGTCGGTCCGGCGGATAGGTTGAAACATACGTTTCACGGAGCTGTCAGCCGCGGCAGCGTTCAAAAGGAAACGTCAGAGAGAGCTGTTCGCACTTTCGAAGATACAATTTTGGGTGCGCAAAATAGGAGACGCTGTCGGTCCGGCGATTAGGTGCGGGCATACGTCCGCACGGTTGCTGTCGGCGCGTCAGCGTTCAAAGGCGGAGCAAGCGATTCGCGTTGACGCCACGAACCGGGGAGCGCTGAATATCGACTTCGCACCGCGGCTTGACGGAGGCAGCCCGGGGGATTCACAAGGGGGGTATCCCCCCTTGTGCCATGGGTGGATTGTTAAGGAGGGACCTCGGGGGGTCCATCCTTAACGAACTTCTCCCGCTTTGAAGCAAGGAAAATAAAGAAGATCAAGATAAAGAAAAGACAAAAGCCATGGGTGGATTGTTAAGTAATGGGTGAGGCGTCTGCTGTCGCAGCCGCGAGAGGGTCCATCCTTAACGAACTTCTCCCGCTTTGAAGCAAGGAATATAAAGAAGACCAAGATAAAAAAGGTAAGAGCCATGGGTGGATTGTTAAGCAATGGGTGAGGCGTCTGCTGTCGCAGCCGCGAGAGGTTCCATCCTTAACGAACTTCTCCCGCTTTGAAGCAAGGAAAACAAATATAGAGCTGTGCGTCAGCCAACATTTACAGCTAAGGAAAAAATATATCGCTTAAAAAAGGAATTGCGGGAGGAAAAAAACAGCATGAAACGCCGCGTTACGCGTTATAACGACCGCTTCGGTCCGTCTATGTCGTCGGGCATGACAGTGCTCGCGATCTTCCTCGCCGCCGTTGTCATTCTCTCCGTTTACTTCGCGTGCAACGCGTTCCCGCTGCGCGGGAGCGGCGACACGGCGGCGGAGGACCTGCCCGAGGTCGCACCGCCTCCGCCCGAAACGGAGGAGATGTCACTCATCCCCGAGGAGCTGACCGCCCGCGTCAATTTCTCAAACGCGGATATCGCGCACGGATATCTCATCCTCGTCAACAAGGATCACGAGTATTCCTTCGGCGGCGAGGATGTCGTCGCGCTCTACCACAACGAGGACAAAAGCCCGAGCTACGGGCTCGCGACGTCCGATATCGCGTGCGAGCGGTCGATCCTGCCGTTTTTGAACGAGTTTCTCGACGCTTATTCCGAGGCGTCGGGAGACGAAAACGTCGTCATCAACAGCGGGTACCGCTCGTTTGAGGCGCAGCAGCAGATCCTCGACGACCGCATCGCCAGCGACGGCGAGGAGGAAGCTTACAAGTACGTCGCCCTCCCCGGGCAGAGCGAGCACCACACCGGGCTCGGTATGGACATCGCCTCGTGGGGCGAAAATTACAATAGCGCATGGCTGACCGAGAACTGCTGGCACTTCGGCTTCGTGCAGCGCTACCGCGCCGACAAGGTCGCCATTACGGGCATCTCGTCCGAGTATTGGCACTACCGCTACGTCGGGAAGCCGCACGCCGAAATAATGATGAAGGAAAACCTTTGCCTCGAAGAATATATCGAGCTGATACGCACGTATACGTACGAAAAACCGTACACGTTCGCCGCCGAGGACGGGACGCAGTACGTCATATACAGCGTCCGCGCGGTCGGCAGCGAGGAGGCGGAGACCGCGGTCCCGGTGCCGAAGGGCGCCGCGTATACGGTCTCGGGCGACAATATAGACGGATTCATCGTCTCCGCAGTTTGGGAAACATCCGCCGCGGCGACGGAAACAGAGGGGGAAGAAACGGAATGAAAGACATTTGCCGAATCATCAGGTCGTGGGACGGCGAAAAGTTATGCAATTGCGGAAAAAAGACGGTGTACAAACATACATTAGGCAGACGCATAATTGCCGGGCGCGCCGCGGGAGCCGTCGCGGTGCTGCTGTCGGTGGTGACGGTGCTCTCGTCGTGTTCGGTGATAAAGATAAATTATGACCGGTTTTCCCCGAAGGACACGGACGGGGCGGAGACCTCCGCGGCGGACAGCACACCGGTCACGGAGCCGTCCGGCGGCACGGAGCCGGAAGAGGAGGAGCCGTTCGTCCCGCCCGCCGCACACGTGTACGGCGGCAGGGACGAGGCGGAGGCGATGCTCGCGACGGTCGACTACGACTTCGGCGGGAAGAGCGTCTTCATCAGGTCGACGGACGAGGCGGGGATCGGGCGGCTGTGCTCGTTCTCCGAGGAGGACACGGACGCGTATTCCGTCGCGCGTTACGAGCGTTTCCGCATGATCGAGGACTCGCTCGGATGCAGGATAAACCACAGCGTCACGACGCTCCCCGAGATGGCGGCGGACATCCGCGCGGCAGTTTCGGACGGCGGATATTACGCCGATCTGCTCGCCGTTCCGAGCGCGGACATGACGTACCTTGCGAAGGAGGGGCTGCTTCTGAGCCTCTATTCGCTTCCGTTTTTCGAGCTTGATGCGCCGTATTTCGGCACGATGACGTCCGACCTCGCGGCGGGGAACGACGCGTACGCGTCCGTTTCGTTCGCGACTGTCGACCCGGACGCCGTCCCGTGCGTATTTTACGATTCGGCGAAGATCACAAAAAATGTCGAGTCCGAGGTCCGCGCGGGAACGTGGACGTGGGACGAGATGACGGCGCTCGCCGACGGGGCGGGCGGCAAAATTTCCGTCGACGGCGGGGCGGGCGACGGCGGAGTCGCGCGCATATGCGAGCTCGCGGCGGCGTCCGCGGGACTGAAATTCGTCATGAACAGGCGCGGCGAGGCGCCTGCCGCCGTCATGCCCGAGGGATTTGACGATGTGCTCGCCGTTTGCCGCCGCGTGCTCGCGGACGGGAGGGTGTTCGAGTCGACGGCGGCGGATGCGTTCGCGGCGGGGAGCGCTGTTTTTGCGTTCGGCAGGCTCGGCGACATGAACGCGCTCGCGGGGAGCCCCGTCGCGTGGGGCGTTCTGCCGGTGCCGCGGACGGCGCCGGGCGGGGACGGTTACCGCGGGCTCATCACGGAGCCGTCGCTCGTGTTTGCCGTCCCGGTGTCGACGACGGACGCGCCGGGTGCGTCGGCGCTTTTGCGCGCGTTCGGCGCGGCGTCGTACGGGTTCATGTGCGACGCGTATGAGGAATATCATCTCTATAACACTGTGCGGTTCGAGTCGTCGGCGGACATGATCGGCGTCGTTTTCGGGTCGGCGTATTATGATCTCGCGCACGTGTTCGCGTCGGCGGGGGAGATCGCGCCGGCGACGTATATGCTCCTGCCGGAGGCGGTCGGCGGCGCCGACGCCGGGGCGCTGTTCCAGGTCCGCCGCTGGGCGGCAAATTATGCCCTGTCGGGGCTGTTCCCCATCAGGGGGTGAAGCTTCCCCTGCACAGGGGGGCGGATGTGCCTCCCTTTCGCCGGGGAGGCGGCGGGCGTGAGAGCCTCCCTTTGCGCAAGGGAGGCGCCGGGCGTTGGCGGCGCGGAAGCTGACGATACGGTTTTTAGATTCATCTATTTTTGCTTATACTTCTTTATATTCCTTGCTTCAAAGCATGGGGAAGTTCGTTAAGGATGGACCCTATCGCGGCTGCGACAGCAGACGCCTCACTCCTCTTACTTAACAATCCACCCATGGCTTTTTCCTTTTTTATCTTCATCTTCTTTATATTCCTTGCTTCAAAGCGGGAGAAGTTCGTTAAGGATGGACCCCCCGAGGTCCCTCCTTAACAATCCACCCATGGCACAAGGGGGGATTCCCCCCTTGTGAATTCCCCGGGCTGCATCCTTCAAGATGCGGAGCGAAGCGTATGCTTCTCTCTCCCCGGTTCGTGCGTCGACGTTAATCGTTCGTGCCGCGGCTGAACGCTGACGCGCCGACAGCGCCCGTGCGGGCGTATGCCCGCACCTAATCGCTTGACCGACAGCGTCTTCTATTTGTTGCGCCCAAAATTGTATCTTCGAAAGTGC
>CANQMS010000068.1 GCA_947624995.1 uncultured Clostridia bacterium | reverse complement strand
CCTCTTCGGGAGGCTTTTGTCGTCCCGTTTTTTCTTGCTACGATTTTTTTATTTCTTTATTTCGCTCAGATCATTTTCTATTATCTCCTTCGCCCGCCCGAAAAGCGCCCCCGGAGATTCCTCCCCGAGATACACGCCGTCGACGGCGAGCCAGCTTATATAGTCCTTTTTGTAAAACCACGTCGCCTGCCGCTTTGCGTACCGGCACGTCGCGTAAAAGAGCCTGTCCTCCGCCTCGGCTTCCGTTTCGAGCCCCGAAAGATACGGCAAAAGCTCCTTATACGCTATCGCGCGCGACGCCGGCATCCCGTCCGAAAGCGCGCCCGCACCGTAAAGCCGCCTCGCTTCCTCCGGCAGTCCGCCGCGCATCATCTCGCGGCACCTGCGCCTTATCGCCTCGCGGTGCAGCCCGCGGTCCGCGAACCGCAGCCCTATGACCGCCATCCGCCGCCGACCGCCCGTCCGCGATTCCGCGTCCCATTCGCTCTTCCGCTTCCCGGTCGTCTCGTATATCTCGATCGCGCGGGCGACGCGCCGGACGTTGTTTTTGTGCATCGAGGCAGCCGCCTCGGGGTCGATCTCCGAGAGCCGCCCGTAAAGCGCGTCCGCGCCGTGCTCCTCGGCGAACCGCAGAAGCTCTGCGCGCACCTCGCTATCCCCGCCGCCGTCGCTGTATTTGTTGCCGTATATGACGGCGTCGAGATACAGCCCGGTGCCGCCGCAGTATATCGGCGTCTTCCCTCTTGAGACTATGTCCGCCTCCGCCGCCTCCGCGTCCGTTTTATAGTCGGAGACCGAATACGGCTCTGTCGGCTCCTTTATGTCTATCATATGGTGCGGTACGCGCGCCCTCTCCGCCTCCGTCGGCTTCGCGGTGCCGATGTCCATGCCGCGGTATATCTGCATCGAGTCGCAGGAGATTATCTCCCCGCCGTATTCGGCGGCAAGCATGAGCGCCAGCGCCGTCTTGCCGGTCGCGGTCGCTCCGCATATCGAAATCGGTACGACGTCCGCCATCACAGCCACCCGCACGCCTCACAATTTTCTTTATATTATACACCCTCCCCCCGCCCGTGTCAATCTGTTTTTGCGCCCTCAAAGGCGCCCCGGACCGGCAAAATTACCCAAATGAAAAAATCATCCGGGACAAACCGTTCCCGATAAACCGCCCGGCACGAGCTCCTCGCGGCGCGCGGTGTTGACGTACCCGCATTTTTAATATATAATTATGTAAAACAAAGTCGAAAAGGAGACGGAGACGTGGCATACAGCGAGCTTTTGAAAAATTTCGAAAACATACGCGGCTATCTGCGGGATTTTTACGTCTTCGGCTTCAAGAGCCGCGGCGACTTTAGCCAGAAGAGCGGGCGCTCATATGACGACGAGCGCCGCCGCGTCGAGAGCTGGCTCGGCGGTCACATCGGCACAAGGCAGACGCCCGACGGCAAAAACGTCTTTCTCAGGATCGACAGCCGCGCGTACCGCAAAAACCCGCTTTTCCGCGTGTGGCAGACGGCGGCATTCACGGACGGCGACATAACGCTGCATTTCATACTTTTCGATATTCTCAATGACCCGGAGCTCTCCTTCACGCTCTCGGAGATAACGGAGCGAGTCGACGGATACCTCGCCGAATTTCCGTCCACGCACACGCCGGACGCCTCGACCGTCCGCAAAAAGCTCGGCGAATATATAAACGCCGGTCTCATCCTCGCCGAAAAGCGCGGGAGGGCGCTATATTACCGCCGCGCGCCCGAGTGCCGCGCCGGCGGGCGGGACGCCGCCGCGTTTTTCTCGGAGGTCGCCCCCTGCGGCGTCATAGGCTCATTCCTGCCCGACGTGGTCGACGGCGGGGGAGACGGCAACGGCGACGGGATTTTCACGTTCAAGCATCACTACATAACGGGCACGCTTGACAGCGGGATCATGTGCGAGCTTTTGTCCGCGATGCACGAAAAGCGCGACGTCACCGTAAGCTCCCGCCCTTCAAGGTCAAAAAAGACATACTCCGACAAAGTGACGCCGCTGCGCATATTCATCAGCGCCGGCGGCGGCAGGGAATATCTTTTGGCATATGACATAAACAGCCGCCGCGTACTGCCGTTCCGGCTCGACAACATCATCTCCGCTGATGCGGGCGAGGTATGCCCGGATTTTGATGCACGGCGCGCGATCCTTGACCGGATGCTGCCGCATATATGGGGCGTGGACACACAGGGGAGCGCCCGTCTCGAGCACGTTTCGTTCACCGTGTACCACAGGGATGACGAAGAACATATACCCGCCCGCCTCGAACGCGAAAAACGGTGCGGCAGCGTCGAACGTCTCGATAAGAACCACACCCGGTTCGAGGCGGACGTCTACGACGCGAACGAGCTTTTCCCCTTCATCCGCACGTTTATATGCAGGATAACAAAGCTCGAATTTTCCGACAAGCGCAAGGATGCAAAATTCCGCCGCGACCTTGAGGCGATGTACGCGCTCTACGGTCTTGACGGTGAAGGCGACGGGGAAAGCGAAAAAGGCAAAGAGGGCAAAGGAGGCGGCGAGGCGTGATATACAGTGAGATCTACGGCGCATATTACCGCGCAGTCGCGGCGATACTGCGCGCCGCCGTCACCCGCCCGGTAACGCATCGCGAGGTCCGGCAGATCGCGCGGCAGGAGGCATTCGCCGAGAGCGCGCCCGTCATCGAGTCCGCGCTTTTCGGCGGGCGCTGGCGGCTGCTGCGCCCGGACGGAACGACGCCGATAAAAAATCCGCCGACCCCGATGATGACGGAGCTTGAAAAGCGGTGGCTCAAGTCCGTGTCCCTCGATCCGAGGGTGAAGCTCTTCGACTTTGACACGGCGGGGCTCGAGGACACGGAGCCGCTGTTCACGCCGGAGGACATATACGTCTTCGACAAATACGCGGACGGCGACCCGTACGGCGACCCCGGCTATATCGAGAGGTTCCGCGTGATACTCCGCGCGCTGAAGAGCAAAACGCCGCTCGCCGTTGACATTAAGAACAAACGCGGCGCCGCGGTGCGCGCCGTCGTCATGCCGCGGCGGCTCGAATATTCGGAAAAGGACGACAAGTTCCGCCTCTACACGTCCGGCTGCCGAAACGGCAGGATAATCAACCTCGGGCGCGTGACGCGCTGCGCCCCGTACGAGGGCGGGCGCACGTTCAGCCCGCGCGCGGAGGTGCGGGAGGAGATGCGGACGCTCGTGCTCGAGATCACGGACGCAAGGAGAGCTCTCGACCGCGCGGTTTTGCACTTCGCGCACTTCGAAAAGGAGGTCGAAAAGCTCGGCGGCGGCAAATACCGCCTCACCGTCAGATACTCCGCCGACGACGAGACCGAGCTTCTGATACGCACCCTGTCGTTCGGACCGTTTGCAAAGGTCATAGAGCCGGAGAGCTTCGCGGAGCTGATAAAAGAAAGACTGAGAGCACAAAAAAGCTGCGGGATCTGAGATCTCGCAGCTTTTTTTCCGTGATTGCGCGCGCTGTATGAGGTAAAATTATACTCGCAAGGAGGCGGGCGGGTGTATTCCCTCACCGCGGTGCGCGAGGATGTTCCAAAGCGTATTCCGGTCCCGGCGAATTGCGGCACGGCAATCGCTTTTTGCGACGGGGTTCAAATCCCCACGATCAACGCAGGTTCGAATCCTGCTTTTCATCCTGTCAAGGTGAAAACCCGGTGGATTGGGCATCATGCGCCGCCTAAGGCGGCGCAAAACTGAGGCTGTTTCGCCGCCGAAAGCGGCGAAACAGCGGGAAAACGGAATGCGAGTCCCCAAAGAGTGCGGGCGGAGCCCTGCACGGGTGCGGATATCGCGCATACGCGAGGAGATGCCGAGCACCTCCGCTCTCCGACCGGTGCGCTCAAGCGCCCGTCCGCTCCCCCCGCACGGGGAGGCGCAAACCGAAAAACGTAATTTTTTAACGGAGGTTTTGCAATATGAAAAAGGTCATTATCAACGAAAAGCAGCACGGCTTTCTCTTTCGGAACGGCAAGTACATGGGTCTGCTCGGACCGGGAAAATATCTGTGCGCGTTCGGGCGCGAGATAGAGGTGACGGAAAACGAGTTCGTCTTCGCCTCGGGAAAGTGCCCGCTTGAAACGCTGCTCGCCGACAGGGCGGCGGCAAACGCCGCATTCGTCGCCGACATCCCGGACGGCAAGCTCGGGCTTTTGTTCCGGGACGGAAGGTATTCTTCCGCGCTCATGCGGGGCAAGTACGCGTTCTGGAACGTCGTTCACCGTCACGAGCTCATCCTAACGGACATCGAAACGCCCGAGATCGCGGACGACGTCCCGCGCCGCATATATGACATCCTCTCCCTCGGCGGACCCGTCGAAAAGTTCACGGTCTCCGCATATGAGCGCGGGCGGCTGTTCTTCGGCGGGCGGTTCGTGCGCGTGCTCGAGCCGGGTACATATTACTTCTGGAGCAAAAACGTCACCGGCGTCGAGGTCACGGTCGAAAATGTCGACATGCGCCTCACCACCGCCTCCATTGTAGGTCAGGAGATCTTAACGCAGGATAAGATCCCGGTCCGCATCAACTTCACGTGCAGCTACCGCATCGCGGACTGCGTAAAGATACAGACCGAGGTCGGCGACTATCAGGCGGAGCTGCACATCGCGTCCCAGCTCGCGCTCCGCGATTACGTCGGGAAATACAGGCTCGACGAGATACTCGACGATAAGGAGGGCATCTCGAAATACGTCCGCGACAGGCTCCGCGAGAAGGAGGGCGAGCTCTATATCAAGATCGAGGACGCCGGAGTCAAGGATATAATCTTCCCCGGCGAGATACGCGACATCATGAACACCGTCCTCGTCGCCGAAAAACGCGCACAGGCAAACGTCATCACGCGCCGCGAGGAGGTCGCCTCCACTCGTTCGCTGCTCAACACGGCAAAGCTGATGGACGAAAACGAGACGCTCTACAAGCTCAAGGAGCTCGAATATATCGAGCGCATCTGCGAGAACGTCGGAAACATCAACCTCTGCGGCGGCGGGGATGTTCTCACTCAGCTGCTCGCAACGCTGAAGGGTCAGTCCGCGTGACGGCACAAACAAATACATCAAAGGGAGCGCCCTTTCAAGAAAAGGCGCTCCTTTTAAATAATTTTTACGTGTTACGCCAAGCATAACGCAGCATCGCGCAGCTTTTTTAGGTGTTCGTTCGAGAAGCAAGCGAGACAAGGCGCACCGCAGCCGCTTGCCCGAAGCCGTAGTGTACCTACGGCGAGGGAGGCGGCGAGGAGCAACGCAGCATCGCGCAGCTTTTTAGGTGTTTATTCGAGAAGCAAGCGAGGCAAGGCGCACCGCAGCCGCTTGCCCGAAGCCGTAGTGTATCTACGGCGAGGGAGGCGGCGAGGAGCAACGCAGCATCGCGCAGCTTTTTAGGTGTTTATTCGAGAAGCAAGCGAGGC
>CANQMS010000067.1 GCA_947624995.1 uncultured Clostridia bacterium | reverse complement strand
CAAGGGGGGCATCCCCCCTTGTGCCATGGGTGGATTGTTAAGGAGGGACCTCGGGGGGTCCATCCTTAACGAACTTCTCCCGCTTCGAAGCAAGGAATATAAAGAGCAGATAATAACGAACTTCTCGGGCTTCGAAGCAAGGAAAATAAAGAAGATCAAGATAAAAAAAGGAAAAAGCCATGGGTGGATTGTTAAGTAAGGGGTCCCGGGCGTCTGCTGCCGCAGCCGCATGAGAGGGTCCCTTCTTAACGTACTTCCTCATGCTTTGAAGCAAGGAAAACAAAGAAGATCAAGATAAAAAAGCAAAAAACGCCGGATGTAAAAAATACAGAAATTGTAGCAGATTTCGGCATATTTTGTAAAAGAATTACAAGGTCTATTGCGATCCGTCAGGCTCCGTGATATAATTACGCACAGTAGGTCACTGCTTTGTTCCATCCTGCCATTTAAGGAAAGGGAAAATAAGATAAAGAACAAAAGCAGACGCCGCAGTGTAAAAACAGAATTCACCACGGGCGGGGTGAGAGATAAAACGGAGGTCTTTATGAAAAGATTCCTTTGTATCATTCTCGGTGGCGCGATCTTGCTGCCGTGCCTCGCCGCATGTGCGCGCGGCGGCGGAGACGTCACCGACGTGACAGACACTGCCGATGCGAATGAAAGCGCGGCGGCGACGGAGACGGAGGTCCCGGACGTCGATGACGGACCCCGCGAATTCGTTCACCCGGGGCTGCTCCACACAAAAGAGACGCTCGAACGCACGGCGGACGCCATCGCGTCCGGGGACCGCGAGATATCGAAGTCGTTTGAGCTTTTGCGGAAGAGCGAATTCTGCGCCGTGGCATCTCCGCGCGCGGCTGCAACGATAAATCGCGGCGGCAACGGGGACAACTGCGCCGTCCTCTACCGCGACATGGCGCGGGCGTATCAGTGCGCGATCTACTGGCGGCTCACGGGCGACACCAAATTCGGCGACTGCGCGCGCGACATCCTGAACGCGTGGAGCGCGACGCTCAAGAACGTCGGCGGGAATGCCGACCGCTACCTCGCCTCCGGGCTGTACGGTTACCAATTGGCGAACGCCGCCGAGCTCATGCGCGATTACCCCGGATTTGAGCTCGAGCGGATGCAGGATATGCTCATAAACGTTTTCTATAAGCCGCTGTGCGAGCGGTTCCTCGTCTCAAACGAGTTCGGCGCGGACCACAACGACGCGTGCATCACAAATTATTGGGCGAACTGGGATCTCGCCAACATGGCGGCGACGATCGCGATAGGCGTTTTCTGCGACAGGCGCGACATCTACGACACGGGCGTCCGCTACTTCATGTACGGGCTCGGGAACGGGTCGGTGTACAACGCGATACCGTTTTTATATGAAGATGAAGAGCTCGCGCAGTGGCAGGAGTCCGGGCGCGATCAGGGGCACGCGACGCTCGGCATCGGGCTGATGGTATCGTGCTGCGAGATGGCATACAGCCAGGGCGACGACCTCTACGGCTGGGCGGGGCAGCGGTTCTACTATGCCGCCGAGTACGTGGCGCGGTACAACAACGGCGACGACGTGCCGTTCTCGCGGTACGAGTGGGCGTCGGGGCAGCGCGGCGACTGGCAGTCGCAGACCGTCATCTCGGACGCGAGCCGCGGGCACACGCGCCCGATCTGGGCGATGATATACAATCACTACCACAACAGGCTCGGGCTGGAGGCGCCGAATATCGCGCGCGCTCTCGAACGGCAGCCCTGCGAGGGCGGTCCCGGCGGGCACGCGTCGACATTCGATCAGACAGGGTTCGGCACGCTTTTATATAATGACCCAGAGGGCAGCGGTGTCAATGCCGCGCTGCCGGGCGGAGAGGTCGCGGACGGCGTATATATTATCGCCTGCGGCGACGGCTCGGGCGTGCTGACGTCATCGGGCGGCGGCGCGGTGTCTGTCGCGGCTGCCGACGGGTCGGATGCGCAGAGGTGGCGCGTCACGCACGCGGGCGGCGGGATGTACACGGTGGTCAACGTCGGCACGGGGCTGACGCTCGGCGTCAGGAACGGGTCGTATGTCTCGAACACGCGTATCGTCGTCGGCGCCGACGACGGCGAGGCGTGGCAGCGGTTTGTTTTCGCCCCCGCGAAGGCGGAGGGGAAATACCGCATTTTCGCCGCTCATGCGTCGCTCGCCGTCACCTCGCTGAAGGACGGCGTCGCGCACCGCCGCTATGAGGGCGTATCTTCCCAGATGTGGGAATTGGTTGAGGCGCAAGGAGAGTGACCGTCTCCCGGCGAGGTTGAAAAATTTCGTTTTTCCGTTCTGCGCCGGATACTTTTTATATTCCCGGCTTCGATGCCGTTCGATGCCGTTCGATGCCGTTCGATGACGGGGCGGTTCGTTAAGGATGGAACACTCTCCCGGGGCGTCTGCCGCCGCAGCCGCACGACGCCGAGCGAAACCGGCGGGGAAAAATTCCCCAAAACATTGACAAACGGGGCGCGTGAGGGGTATAATGAAACTCCACACCGCTGTGCCGCCGCGCGCCGAGTTGATTCGGCGTGAGGAAAGTCCGGGCTTCATAGGGCAGGATAACGGATAACGTCCGCCGGAGGCGACTCCCGGGAAAGTGCAACAGAGATATACCGCAGGGGGAACATCCCCCCTGTAAGGGTGGAAAGGCGAGGTAAGAGCTCACCGGCTGTACGGGTGACCGCGCAGCCCTGTAAACCCTATCCGAAGCAACTCTTCAAGGCGCCGAGTCACCTGCCCGGTGCATGGCGCGAAGAGGCAGCGCGTCCGGCTCGCCGGACCGCGAGCCGCGCGGCAACGAGCGGCAAAGATAGATGGCGGCACTCGACAGAACCCGGCTTACAGGCGGTGTGGACCTTTTTTACCGCATCACACGGCGGATGCGGCGTTCGCGCGGAGAGCTCTCCGCGCATCTTTTTTTTGCAAAAAAGATGTTTACAAGTTTTTGCAAAAAAAGATGTTGACAAATACCGTGGGCGGGTATATAATATCACCGATGATATACCTGTACCGGGTATCAAAGGAGAAAATGATGGACATAATTAAAGATACAGACGTCACGACCGCGAACGCAGTCACAGCCGCCACCGCCGACGACGCCGTTGGCGCGGCGGACACCGCTGTGGCAGCCGACATGATTGCCGACACCGTCGCGGACGCAGCTGACGCCGCAACCGCCGACGCCGCTGACTCCGACGCCGCCGCTGACGCAGCCGGATGCGCCGCTTGCGGGGGGAGGACGACGGCGCGGGGCGACGACGAGCGGCGCAGCCTCAGAAACAGGCTCTCCCGCATCGAGGGGCAGATCCGGGGCATCATCGGCATGATCGACCGCGACGCGTACTGCAACGACATCCTCATCCAGTCGGCGGCGGTCTCCGCCGCGATGAACGCCTTCAACAGACAGCTCGTCGCCTCGCACATCAGGCACTGCATCGTCCGCGAAATCCGCGCCGGGGACGACGCCGTCATCGACGAGCTCATCGACACGCTCGGCAAGCTGATGAAGTGACGGGGCGCGATCTTTTAAGGAGTAAGCACCGCAAGGAGCAAGCGCCGCAGGGAGCAAGCACCGCATGGAGCAAGCACTGAAAGAAGCAAGCGCTGCGGGGAGCAAGCACCGCAAGGAGCAAGCGCTGCAAGGGGCAAGCACCGCAAGAAGCAAGCACCGCAAGGATCAAGCGCTGCAAGGAGTAAGCACTGCAAGGAGTAAGCACGGTAAAATGAACAAAATGACAAAATACAAGGTCACGGGCATGAGCTGCGCCGCGTGCCAGGCACGCGTCGAGCGCGCCGTCGCCGCCGTCCCCGGCGTCGGATCGGTCGCCGTCAGCCTGCTCACAAATTCGATGGGCGTCGAGGGCGACGCGGACCCCGCCGCCGTCATCGCCGCCGTCACCGCCGCCGGTTACGGCGCCTCACTCGCCGGCAGCGCGGCGGGAGGCGCGGGGGGTGCGGGCGCGGCGAACGCCGGAAGCGCGGGGAGCGCGGGAGGCGCATCCGCCGCCGACGAGGCAGACTCGCTCTCCGGCAAGGCGGAGACGCGCCGCCTGCTCGGGCGGTTCCTCGCCTCGCTTTCGTTCCTGCTCGTTTTGATGTACGTCTCGATGGGGCACATGATGTGGGGCTTTCCGCTGCCGCCGTTCCTTTCCGGCAACCACGTCGGCGTCGGTCTCTTTGAGCTGCTCCTGACCGTCGCGATCATGATAATCAACAAAAAATTCTTCGTCTCCGGCTTCACCGCGCTCGTCAGGCGCGCGCCGAACATGGACACGCTCGTCGCGCTCGGCGCGTCGGCGGCGTTCCTTTACAGCACGGTCGCGCTGTTCGCGATGACGGCAGCCGTGACCTCCGGCGGCGCGGACGCGGCGGCGCCCTACATGAACGAGCTCTATTTCGAGTCCGCCGGGACGATCCTCACTCTTATTACTCTCGGGAAAACGCTCGAGGCGCGCTCAAAGGGCAAGACGACGGACGCGCTGCGCGGGCTTTATTCGCTCGCGCCGAAGACCGCGAACGTCATCCGGGACGGCGTCGAGACGACGGTCCCCGCCTCGGAGGTCCGCGTCGGCGACATCTTCGTCGTCCGCCCGGGCGAGGCGATCCCGACGGACGGCGTCGTCACGGACGGGCAGACCGCCGTCGACGAGTCGTCGCTGACGGGGGAGAGCGTCCCCGTCGACAAGGCGGCGGGCGACGCGGTGTTTTCGGGAACGCACTCGCGCTCCGGGTTCATCACGTGCCGCGCGACGCGCGTCGGCGAGGACACGACACTCTCGCAGATAATAAAAATGGTCAGCGACGCGGCGGCGACAAAGGCGCCGATCGCGAAGCTGGCGGACCGCGTCGCGGCGGTGTTCGTCCCGACCGTTATGGCGATCGCGCTCGTCACGGCGGCGGTGTGGCTCGCGGTCACGCCCGGGGCGGGATTTGAGCGCGTCGGGACCGCGCTTTCGCGCGGGATCGCGGTGCTCGTCATAAGCTGCCCGTGCGCGCTCGGGCTCGCGACGCCCGTCGCGATCATGGTCGGCAGCGGCGTCGGCGCGCGGAACGGGATCCTGTTTAAGACCGCCGCCTCGCTCGAAGCGGCGGGGAGAATAAATACCGTCGTCCTCGACAAGACCGGCACCGTCACCGCCGGGGAGCCGCGCGTCACGGACGTGATCCCGGCGGAGGGCGTCGGCGAGGAGGCGCTTATTTCGCTCGCGCTGTCTGTCGAGAGACCGAGCGAGCATCCGCTCGCGCGCGCCGTCGTCGCGTACGCCGAGGAGATCGGGGCGCGCGAGGCGCGCGTCACGGAATTTGAGGCGCTGCCCGGAAACGGCGTTAAGGCGCGCGTTTCGGAGGGCGGCTGCACCACCGAAGACGGAAACGGGGGTATATTTGATGAGCTGTGCGCCACCGGAGGCGTAATTGAAGGCGGCAGCGTCCGCTACATCGGAGGGCGCGCGGACATACCGGAGGCGCTCGGCAGCCGCGCGGACGCGCTGTCCGCGGAGGGGAAGACGCCGCTCTGCTTCACATTCGGCGGGCGGTGCCTCGGGCTCATCGCGGTGGCTGACGTCATAAAGCCGACGAGCGCGGGGGCGGTCGCGGAGCTGCGGCGGATGGGAGTCCGCGTCGTGATGCTGACGGGCGACAACGAGCGGACGGCGCGCGCCGTCGGAGACGCCGCGGGCGTCGACGAGGTGATCGCGGGCGTTCTGCCGGACGGCAAGGAGCGCGTGATCCGCGAGCTCTCCGAGAGCGGAAGGTGTGCGATGGTCGGCGACGGGATCAACGACGCGCCGGCGCTGACGGCAGCCGATCTCGGGATCGCGATCGGCGCGGGGGCGGATGTCGCGATCGACGCGGCGGAGGTCGTTCTGATGAAGTCCGACCTGTCGGACGTCCCGGCGGCGCTGAATCTCGGGCGCGCGACGCTCCGGAACATACGCGAGAATCTGTTCTGGGCGTTCATATACAACGTGATCGGCATCCCGCTCGCGGCGGGCGTATTCATTCCTGTGCTCAACTGGAGGCTCGACCCGATGTACGGCGCGCTGGCGATGAGCCTGTCGAGCTTCTGCGTCGTGTCGAACGCGCTGCGGCTCAATTTTACTAAGCTCCACAAGAAAAATTTTAATAATAAAAAGGAGAAAAAGGAAATGAAGATCAGTTTCGGAAAAAGCGAGAGCACGTCGGGCGCGACGACGCTCAAGGTCAAGGGCATGATGTGTGCGCACTGCGAGGCGCGCGTGAAGGCGGCGCTCGAGGCGGTGCCGGGGGTCACCTCGGCGGAGGCGAGTGCGAAGAAGGGTGTCGCCGTTGTGCGCGGCGACGCGGCGCATGATGCGCTTGTGGCGGCGGTCGCTGCCGCGGGCTACGAGGCGGAGTGAGGGATAAGGGGGAGCTGTTGCGCGGCTCCCCCTTATTTTATCCCCCCGCGGGATGATCGCTCCTTGCGCCGGGGAGGCGGCGGGCGTGAGAGCCTCCCTTTGCGCAAGGGAGGCGCCGGGCGTTGGCGGGGCGGAAACTGACGTCACGGTTTTTTGCCTCGGCTGGTTTCGCTTATACTTCTTTATTTTCCTTGCTTCAAAGCAGGAGAAGTTCGTTAAGAAGGGACCCCCCGAGGTCCCTCCTTAACAATCCACCCATGGCACAAGGGGGGATACCCCCCTTG
>CANQMS010000066.1 GCA_947624995.1 uncultured Clostridia bacterium | reverse complement strand
CTTCGGAAATTCGGATGCATCGGTACCGTTTATTCTCTTAGGGGATTGTTAGACTGCACTTTTCTTGACAATTCCAATTTCTCTCTCCCCGGTTCGTGCGTCGACACGAAACGTTCGTGCCGCGGCTGAACGCTGACGCGCCGACAGCGCCCGGGCGGGCGTATGCCCGCGCCTAAGCGCCGGACCGACAACGGCGCTTCACGGTCGCGGAGCAAAAGTGTATCTTCGAAAGTGCGAACAGCTCCCTCTGGCTTTTCCTATTGAACGCTGACGCGCCGACAGCTCCCGTGAGGGAGCGCGCTGCGCGCCTATGCGCTTGACCGATAGTTGAAAAAAGCGGGAAAACGGTTAGGGATGAGAAAATCGTTCGCGGTCTGGCGGTTAAAATAAAACAAATCGTTTTACAGACGCTGTCGGTCCGGCGATTAGGGGTGAAACATACGTTTCACGGGGGCTGTCAGCCGCGTCAGCGTTCAAAAGGATAATAAAAAAAGTGCTGTTCGCACTTTCGAAGAGACGATTTTGGGAGCATAAAATAGAAGACGCTGTCGGTCCGGCGAGTAGGTGCGGGCAAACGCCCGCACGGTCGCTGTCGGCGCGTCAGCGTTCAGCCGCGGCACGAACGATTCGTGTCGACGCACGAGCCGGGGAGAGAAAAATATCGACTTCGCTCCGCATTTTTAAGGACGCAGCCCGGGGAATTCACAAGGGGGTATTCCCCCTTGTGCCATGGGTGGATTGTTAAGGAGGGACCTCGGAGGGTCCCTTCTTAACGAACTTCCCCAGCTTCGAAGCAAGGAATATAAAGAAGTATAAGCGAAAATAAAAGAAGTATAAGCGAAAATATATGAGTCTGAAAGCCGTGAAGGACCTGCGGCAGCGGGGGGATAAAAAAGGGGGAGCCGCGTAACAACTCCCCATTATGTCATTGCTCCGGATCTTTTCCCCTCTCGCGGGCGAGACTTTCATAATACGCCTCGAGCCTCGCGATTATCGTCGCGAGAGATCGGTACATCGCCTCGCGATCGCTCTCGGACAGCGTGCCGCCGGCGGCGTCTACATAATTCTCCGCCCTTTCGTTGATGAATTCCGCAACGTTTTTGCCCTCGTCCGTGAGCTGTACCTTCGAATTGTATTTCTTCGAATCGTACGTTATGTACCCGCGCTCTCGCAGCGTGCCGAGCGCGCGGGAGATCGCCGCCTTGTCTTCAAGCGTCAGCCTCGCAAGCTCCGTCGCCGTCAGCCCGTCCTCGCTCTCGGAAAGATAGTATATGCACATCACGTGAACCGCGCGCAGCTTGTATTCCTCCATCTCGAGGAGCTTGATCTTCGTGATTATCTTGTTGAGCCTCAAAACCGAAATGACAAAATTCTCAAATCTGTTGTTCATCGTTCCTGTCTTCGCCCTTCTCCCCTTCATTTCATTGGGTTGATTTATCAACAAGAACATTATACTCCCGGCGAACCGAAATGTCAACAAAAATTGATAAAAATGATGAAAATCACGTGCATGCACGCGCGAGCGCAAATCTTTATCCGAGCTGCTCGCTGCGCGAGCGAGAAATATTGATCGCGCCCTCGGGCAAGAGATGGATGTGATCGAGCGATTTCCCCGTCCCGAGCGCGACGCAGGAGACCGCCTTGTCGGCGACGCGCGTCTGGATGCCGGTGACGTTCGTGATCAGATAGTCGAGCCCATAGAGCAGGCTGCCGCCGCCCGTCATGACGATGCCGTTTGCGACGATGTCCCCGATGAGCTCCGGCGGGGTGCGCTCGATGACGGAGGTCACCGCGTCGACTATCGCCGTTATCGGCTCGTCGAGCGCCTCTATCATCTCGTCCGACCACACCCTTATCATGCGCGGCAGCCCCTGTATCAGGCACCTGCCCTTGACGTCTATGTACTTGCGCTCCTCGCGCGTCCACACGGAGCCTATCGCGATCTTTATCGCCTCCGCCGTGCGCTCGCCAATCAGGACGTTATACTTCTTGCGCACGTATCTGATTATCGCCTCGTCAAACTTGTCTCCCGCGACCTTGATCGACTCGGAGACGACGACGCCGCCGAGCGAGATCACCGCGATATCCGTCGTGCCGCCGCCGATGTCGATGACCATGTTCCCGTTCGGGACCGAGATGTCGATCCCCGCGCCGATCGCCGCGGCGACAGGCTCCTCTATTAAAACGGTCTTCTTCGCGCCCGCCTGCTTGCAGGCGTCGACGACCGCCCTCTCCTCGACCTCCGTGATCCCGCTCGGGACGCAGATCATGACGCACGGCTTGAAAATTATCGGTCCGCTCGCCTGCCGGATGAAGTACTGTATCATGCGCAGCGTGATCTCGTACTGGCTTATAACGCCGTCCCTCAGCGGGCGGATCGCGACGATGTTGCCCGGCGTCCTGCCGAGCATCTGCTGCGCCTCGCGCCCGACCTTCAGTATCTTGTCCGTGTTTTTATCTATCGCTACGACCGACGGCTCCTTCAGTACGATGCCCTTGCCGCGAACGTAGACAAGAACGGTCGCCGTGCCGAGGTCTATGCCTATATCCCTTGAAAACATTAAATGCCCCTCCGCGCCGCTTTTTGCGGCGTGCCGATATATATGGAAAGCGCCGATATCACGACGCATACTTCTCTATATAAGATTATATATTAAAACTGTCTTTAATGCAATACCCAAAGGGGACGCCAATTCCGACCAATTCGGGACCGGTCCGCGGTCTTTGATCCGCCGTATTCGCGGTCGCAGGCAGCTCTTCGCGGTTGCCGGCATGTTTTCTCGGTCGCAGACCGATCTTCAAATCCGCGGTATTCGCGGTCGCGGTTTACCGTTCCCGCCCCCGCGCTCACGCGCGCTGCCGCTCCTCCGCCGTATCGTCCTCCCGGCTCGCTTTCCCCGATCTCCTTCAGCGCGCGGTCTTCGCGAGGGCGAAAACCGCGATCTCGCGGGCGCCCGCGTCGCGCGCCAGATCGACGCACGCGCCGAGCGTCGCGCCGCTCGTTATGACGTCGTCGACGATCAGAAGGCGCCGTCCCGAAACGTCGGCGCCCGGTCTTATATAGATCGAACTTCTTGCGTCGTGCTCGCGCTCGTAGAGCCCGCGCTTCTTCTGCTCGCCCGGGGACGCGTTTTCGAACACATCCTCGAATTCGCAGCCGACAAGCTCCGCCGCCAGCTCGGCGACGCGCATCATGTGGTCGCCGTAAAGGCGGCTGTTTTTCCTGCCGCGCGGCGCGTATGTCAAAACGGCGCCCGCAAGGTCGCCGCCGAAAACGCCCGAGAGCCGGATGCGCCGCCGCAAAAGGTGCGCCGCGTAGTTGACGGCGTCGCGGTTTTTGCCGTTCTTGAGCGAGAAGATCAGGCTTGATGACGCGCTCTCGCGCCGCCCCCTCTCATACGTGAAGCACGCGTACGCGCGGCGCACGCCGGAGGCGCGCAGACCGTCCGGCGCACATTCGCATTCGTATGCCGGGCGGCGGCACCTTTTGCAGACCGCGCCGCACGACCGCTCAAAGTCGCGCAGGCACTCCGCGCAGAAGACGCCGCGCAGGCGCGAGTCCGGGTCGGCGAGCATCGCGTAATCCGCGGCGCTGCCGCCCTCCGGTCGCTTTTCGCGGCAGCAGATGCAGCGCGCCGGGTAGAGGTATTCTCCCACGGCGCGCCGCGCCCAGCGGAAAAACGTCACCCGCCGCCTATCTCTTTTATCCATCCGACGCCTCCGCGCACCCCGCAGCATCGGACAAGAACTCGCGCCGCAGCCTCTCCGAGAGCGCCGTATACTTTTTGTCGTCCGAGACGGAGGCGACCATGTGCATGATTATGTCCTCCCTGCCGACGAGGACGACCATGCGCGAGGCGCGCGTGATCGCCGTATAGAGCATGTGCCGCGTCTGAAGGCGCTCGGGGCAGTTGTAGACGGGGATCACGACGATGGGGTATTCGCTGCCCTGGCTTTTGTGGACGGTGACCGCGTACGCGAGCTCGAGCTCGTCGAGCATCGAGAATTCATAATATACGCGCCTATCGTCGAAGAGGATGACCATCCTCTCCCGCTCCGGCTCGATCCGCTCGATCACGCCGATGTCGCCGTTGAAGACACCGATGCCGTCCGTCTCGTCCTCATCCCCGAGCGGTATCTCCCCGTCGCGGTACCACTCGAGCTTGTAATTGTTCCGCGTCTGCATGACGCGGTCGCCCTCGCGGAACGTGATGTCGCGCGACTTGCGCTCGCGCTTATCCCGGGCGGGCGGATTGAGCTCCGCCTGGAGCGCGCCGTTTAAGACCTCGGTCCCCGCCGCGCCCTTGCGGGACGGCGTTATGACCTGGATCCCCGCCGCCGCATCTTCCCCGTACGCCGCCGGGAGGCGGCGCGAGCACAGCTCGACGACCGTGTCGCGTATGCCGATGTCGGTTTTGCGCGGGAGGAAGAAAAAGTCGCTTTTTTTCTCCGTGAGCACAGGGGGTCGCCCCTCGTTCACGAGGGCGGCGTTCGTGATGATCGAGCTCTCCTTCGCCTGCCGGAATATTTCCCGCAGGCACACGGTCCGGACGACGCCGGAATTTATGATGTCCCATAGGACGCTGCCGGCGCCGACCGGCGGGAGCTGGTTCGAGTCCCCGATGAGGATCAGCCGCGTCCCGGGCTTCAGCGCGCGCAGCAGAGAATCGGCAAGCATTATGTCTATCATCGACGACTCGTCGATGATGACGACGTCCGCGTCGAGCCTGTTGTGCTCGTTTTTCGTGAAGCGCGGGTACGCGCTCTCGTTGTATTCCATTTCGAGCAGGCGGTGTATCGTCCGCGCGTCCTCGCCGGTCGCCTCGGACATGCGCTTTGCCGCGCGCCCTGTCGGCGCGGCGAGCTCGATCTTCCGCACTCCCATCGAGCGGAAGATCTCGATCAGCCCCTTCACGACCGTCGTTTTCCCCGTCCCGGGGCTGCCCGTCAGCACCATAACGCCGCACGAGAGCGCGTCCGTCATCGCGCGCTTCTGCGCCTCGGCGTATTCGATATCGTACCGCAGCTCGAGCAGCTTGATGAACCGCCCGGCGTCGCCCTCGCCGATCGCGGGGCACATCCTGTCGAGCACGCGAAGGCGCCGTGCGACCTCGCACTCGGCGCGGTAGTAGTTGTCAAGATAGCAGACCTGCATCCTCTGCCCCGAGACCGTGACCTCGTCCGTGCAGAGCTTCCGCGCGGACGCCATTCTGTCAACGGCTGCCTCCGCCGCCTCCCTCGGGACGGACAAGAGCTCCGCCGCCCCGCCGACGACGGACGCGCGCGGCAGGAACACGTGCCCGTGCAGCGCCGCGTTTCGCGAAAGTATGTACGCGACGGCGCCCTCGACGCGCTCGCCGCTGTCTCGCGCCATCCCGAGCGACAGCGCGATCTCGTCCGCCTTTTCAAATCCGACGCCGTATATCTCGCCGCACAGGCGGTACGGATTCGCCTTAATTATGTCGACGGCGGCGGCGCCCCATTCCTTATATATCCGCATCGACGTCGCCGGACCGAAAAAGTCGCGGCAGAACATCATGACCGAGCGCGAACCCGTCCCCTCGACGAAGCTGTCGTGAATCTCCTTCGCGCGCTTTTTCGAAACGCCGTTCACCTCGGAGAGCCAGTCCGGGTGGTTCTCGATGACGTCGAAGCTGTCCTCGCCGTACATCTCGACGATGCGCTTCGCCGTGACGGGACCGACGCCGCGAACGGCGCCGGAGGCGAGGTAACGCTCGATCTCGACGGCGCCGACCGGCAGGCACGCCTCCGCGCTCTCGACGCGGAACTGCTCGCCGAAGCTCGGGTGCGTCGTCCAGTACCCGTATAGCCTGACCGCCTCGCCCTCGCCGATGTGCGGCATTATCCCGACGGCAGTCAGAAAATCGCCGCTGTCCGTCTCGACGTCCATGACGGTATACCCGGAGTCGTCGCTTTTGTATATGACGTTCTCGACGACGCCCGTCACCGTCAAAAGCTCCCGCTCGCCGCGCTTTTCCATCAAGCCCTCCTATCTTTTTTTGTGAAAAAGGGGGACGCGCGGTCCCCCATATATTCTTTACTTTCCGAACGCTGCGCGCAGCTCGTCCGCGAGGTCGAGCTTTTCCCAGAGGACGCCGAGGTCCTCCCTGCCCATGTGCCCGTACGACGCGAGCGCGCGGTATATCGGGCGGCGCAGGTCAAATTTTTCGATGAGCGCCGCCGGGCGCAGGTCGACGTGCTCGCGGATGTATTCGCCGAGCTCGTATTCGTCGACGGCAGCGGTCCCGAACGTGTCGATCCTGACGGACACCGGGCGCGCGACGCCTATCGCATACGCAATCTGTATCTCGCACTTTTTTGCTAGCCCCGCCGCGACGATGTTTTTGGCGATATATCTCGCGGCGTATGTCGCGGTCCTGTCGACCTTTGTCGGATCCTTGCCGGAGAATGCGCCGCCGCCGTGGCGCGCGTACCCGCCGTATGTGTCGACGATTATCTTGCGTCCGGTCAGCCCGCTGTCCCCTGCGGGACCGCCGACGACGAACCTGCCCGTCGGGTTGACGAAGATCTTCGTGTTCCCGTCCATGAGGGCAGGGTCGATCACCGGCTCTATCACGTGCTTTATGATGTCGGCGCGGATCGTCCCGAGCTCCACCTCCGGCGAATGCTGCGTCGAAACGACGACCGCCTCGACGCGGACGGGTCTGTCGTCCTCGCCGTATTCGACCGTCACCTGGGACTTGCCGTCCGGGCGCAGATACGGGAGCGTCCCGTCCTTGCGGACCTCGGTGAGGCGCTTAGACAGCCTGTGCGCAAGCGAGATCGGCAGCGG
>CANQMS010000065.1 GCA_947624995.1 uncultured Clostridia bacterium | reverse complement strand
TGGGGTGATAAGTCTTTTCCCGAGCACGCTTTTTACCCTGTATTTATTGATCTTTTTGTATTTCGCTCGGGGCTAAAGATTAAGATAAAAAAAGGGTGATTGTTAAGTAAGGTCTGAGGCGTCTGCTTCGCAGCCGCACGACGCCCGCTGTCGCGGGGTCTGAATCGTCTACTGCCGCAGCCGCACGGCGAACTTCCCCATGCTTTGAAGCAAGGAAAATAAAATGGTACAGGCGAAAACCGCCGAGGCAAAAAACCGCGACGTCAGCTTCCGTCCCGCCGACGCACGGCGCCTCCTTGGCGAAAGGGAGGCATATCCACGCTCGCCGCTAACGGCGGCACGGAGGCAGAGCCTCCGCCAAAAAACCAACGTTTGTCTAAAGAATGAATCAATACGTACGTCATTCTTTCTCTTTTTGTGAAAAAACTCAAAAAAAACGCTGTTTCGCCGCATGATTTTGACAGAATTGTGAATTGACCCTTCACTGATTATATGATACCCTTAAGGTAAATCAATATAGTGGGCGTACTATACCCATTTATAGGAGGAAACAAGTGAAAATCAACCGAAGAAAAGGCAGAATTTGTGCCTTCATGGCTGTGCTTCTCGCGCTCTCAATGGTCGCAGGACCGATGAGCGCCGGCATCTTTGCCGGGGACTCGCGCGGAGTTGACGGTGCGCGCACCGTGCTCGGCATCGAGACGGACGCGAAGCGCCCCGCCAAGGACACAAACGGCGCCGAAGACATCCTCGCTCGCCCGAACCGGGGGGGGTAAGCTATTCGCCTGACGATACGGTGACCGTCATCGTCATGCTCGACGCGCCCTCCGCGGCGGAACGCTATACCGAAGCGGACGCGGCGGAATACGAAACATACTCCGCGGGTACGCGGCTCGCAACGTATCTGTCGAGCGATGAGGCGCTCAGGATCTCGCAGCAGAACAGAGCGCAGCAAAACACCCTTGCAAATGCGATCAAAGCCCTTGCCGAGGACGCGGACGCGTGCGGCGGCATCGTGACGATGGCTGATCTCCCGTCAGAGGTCGAGGTCGTCGCCAACTTCACCGGCGTCATAAACGCCATGTCGGTGAAGATGCCGTACGGACTGCTCGAGACGGTGAAGAACCTTGACGGCGTCCGCACCGCGTACGTCGAGAGGACGTATTCCGTCCCGACCGACGGGGAGATCGCGCCGCTTGAAGGCGGCATTGAAAAGTACGGTTACGCTCAGGCGGGCGTAAACGGACTCTGGGAAGAAGGATATACGGGTCAGGGAATGGTCGTTGCCGTTCTCGACACGTCACTTGATATAGAATACGGCAGCTGGTGGGACAACAGTGCAAACGCAAACGTCACCGGCGTCCGCGGCTGCCACGAAGCGTTCCGCGACGACTCGTTCATGTCGGACAACCCCTACTCCTTCGTCGCGTACACGCCGAAATCAATGGAAAAAATGCTGGCGGTAAATTCCGACGACCTCATCGCCGGCTTCGTCGGCAAGGACGCGTACAAAACGCTGAAGGTCCCGTTCGCCGTCGACTACTCGCACATGGAGAGCGACGGCAGGATCGACAATAACGTCAGCTCCGAGGAGACGCACGGCACGCACGTTTCCGGCACGATCCTCGGCTACGCCGAGAAAGCGGACGGCGCCGTCAAATTCTCCGGCATCGCGCCGGACGCGCAGCTCCTCTTCATGAAGGTGTTCGACGATGACGGCAGGATGACGTCGACGACGCCGCTCCTCGCGGCGCTGAACGACGCGGCGTATCTCGGCGCCGACGTCGTCAACCTCTCGCTCGGCTCCGACAACGGATTCGTCTACGAGGATGACGCGCAGGAGATCTTCTTCGAGATGCTCGAAGAATTCGGCGTCATCGCCTCCGTTTCGAACGGCAACAGCGGCACCTCGCAGGAGCTGAACTCCGGCTCGGACGGCATGGCGTACACGGAGAACCCCGACATCACGATGACGAGCAGCCCGGCGATATACAGCTCGGTGCTCGGCGTCGCCGCCGTGAACACGACCGTTTACTCCGTCAAGTACCTTGAGTGGAGCGACGGCGACAAAACATACAGAATACAGTATATCGACTCGGGCACGGACCCGAATAAGCGCCTGTTCGGCGAGGTCATCTCCGGCAGGCTCGATGAGAACAACGGCATCTACGACTGCGGCTTCGGCACGCGCGAGGACTACGAAAAGGTCGAGTGGCAGCGCACCGTGCATAACCCGCCGAACTACGAGGCGGAGACAGTCGGCAAGTACACGGGCTTCGCGCTTGTCAAAAGAGGCGGCGAGGGCAATCTCAGCTTCACCGACAAGGTCAACAACGCGATGCGCGGCTTCTCCGAATACGACTACATGACCGGCACCGTGAAGGGCATCCGCGGCATCATCGTATATAACAACGAAGACGGCATGATCGGCATGGACCTCACGGGCTGCTACAACGATAATCTCCCCGCGATCTCGATCAGTCAGGCGGACGGCGAGGCTATCAAGGCGGCGATCGACGCCGGCAAGCCCGTCACGCTGAAGCTCGTCGACCCCGCGGACTACGCGGCTGAATGGCCCGTCGGACCCGACGACATAGATCAGCCGGGCGAGATGTCGAGCTTCTCGTCGTGGGGCGCGGGACCCGGTCTCGAGCTGAAACCGGACATCACGGCTCCCGGCGGAATGGTCTATTCCGCGATCCCGGATGCGTCTTACAACAAGCAGTATAAACCCGGGGCATACACCGACTACAACGGTACATACGAATACATGAACGGGACATCCATGGCGGCGCCGCACATCGCGGGCATCGCCGCGCTCGTCTCGCAGGCGCTCTCCGACAGCGACAACCCGTTCTATCAGAACATAAGCACGGCACAGAGGGCGACGCTCGTCGAGCACCTTCTCGTCTCGACGGCGGGTCCGCTCGCCGATTCGGAAACGGGCGGATTCGTCTCGCCGCGCCGTCAGGGTGCCGGCGTCGTCAACGGCGGCGCCGCGATAAAGACGCCCGCGTTCGTCTATGTTGACGGCGCAAACGTCGGCAAGCTCGAGCTGCTCGACGACGCGGACTGGTCCGGCAGCTTCGACTTCACGGTAAACATCAAGAATACGACGCCCCGCCCGCACACGTACACGGCGGAGCTCGTGATCATGACGCCCGAGGTCACAAAGGCGTCGAACGGCAGGACCGCTTACACGACGCACGATGAGGTGCTGAAGCGCGTCGACCTCGGCAAGGTCGAGGTCGCGGGCGGCATAAACGAGGACACGGAGCTAAGCGGCAAGATCGAATACGACGCGAAAGCGATCAAAGCCGTGTCCCCGAACGGGACCTACATCGAGGGTTACATCATACTGAAGCCTGTCGACGAGGACATTCCCGACCTCACCGTCCCGTTCCTCGGCTTCGCCGGCGACTGGACTGCAGCCCCGACATTTGACAACGTCGAGTGGTGGGAGCTCACGGACGAGAACGGCGATCCGAGCGAAAAGCTGAAGGACACCGTCTTCAATTCGGAGGAATACGGTCTCTACTACGGCATGTCGGGCTACATGGGCGAGTTTGACGCCATCCCGACGCTGCTCGGCATGAACCCGTTCGACACCGACTATACGCAGATCACGAACTACGGTCCGTTCGGCATGGGCAACTTCACGATCTCCCCGAACGGCGACGGTCACATCGACTCGATCAACTACTTCGAGCTCTACCAGCTCCGCGACGCGAGGATCATGATGTTCGAGGTCGCGGACAAGGACACGGGCGACATCTACTACCGCACGTACATCCCGTGCTTCCCGAGAACTTCCTTCATGTACTATGAAACGGCGAACACGTATATTCCGTTCCCGAGTTCGCTCCAGCTCACCTCGTGGGGCTTTGAATACGCGGGCGACTATGTAGACGATATTACGGGCGAGCTCGAAGCTCTCCCCTCCGGCACGCAGCTCGAGTTCAGGATCGGCGCGTTCGGAGAGGGCGACTACGAGTACGCGGTCGATGAGGAGATCGGTCTCCCGGTCGCGGACGTCAGCGGCATCTACGTCTGCGACCCCGACACGTGGCCCACGTTCAACGGTCACCCGATGGACATGACCGGCGACATCATAAAATACGACGTCCTGATCGACAACGACGCGCCGACGCTCGTCGGGCGTGCGGCATCCGTCATAAAGCAGGCGGACGGCACGATCCTCTTCGAGGGCACGTTTGACGACGGCAAGGGCTCGATCGCATCGGTCTCGGTATATCCCTACGTCAAGATGACGCTCAAGGAACAGTACCGCGGCTACGCCGAGTCGATGGGTCTTGAAGAAGAGATGTACAGGATGGACACGTATCAGCCGTTCGAGGACGAGCTCATATTCGACGAGGACGCGCACACGTACAAGTTCTCGTATAAGCTCCCCGACCCGAGCGAAAAATACGTCCACACGCCGGTCAACTCGATCGACGCGTACTACGATTACACTTGGGACGGCACGGTCTACGTCTTCTGCGGCGACTACGGCGCGAACGACGCGGCGTACGTCTTCTCGATCAATGACGAGTCCTCGAAGGACGGCGAGCTCAGCGCCGTCTGGAACTACGGCGACCTCTACGTCGGCGACGAGGCTCCCGTCACCGTTGTCGACAACACTGGCGCCGAGGGCAGCGTCACATATTCGTCGAGCGACGAGGATGTCGCGACCGTCGATGAGGACGGCGTCATCACCGCCGTCGGACCGGGCACCGCGATCATAACGCTCACGAAGGCGGGCAAGACGGCGAAGGTCGTCATAACCGTCCGCGAAAAGCCCGAAGAGATAGCGGACTTCAGCTTCTCGCTCAACGACGTCGGCGTGCTTCGCCCCGGCTACTCCGTCGAGATCAGGGCGGAGGACATCGTCCCGTTCGACTTTAACGGTGAGAACGGACTTGAACTCGAAGAGTCCGAGTGGACCGTACACGATCCGAACTGGGAGTTCTACGACGACGGCGGCGACCCGTTCACAGTCACCGTCAACGACATCCCCGGCAGGGCATATTATCAGAAGTCCGCGACAGTGACGTTCAAGGCGGGCTACGGCTCGTACTATGAGCCGGGCACCGAGGGCATCGCAACGTTGACGGTCACGCTCAACGGCTGCACGAAGACGGCGAAGATCCACTACGCGATCCCGGACGACGGCGAGGACTACCTCATGTCCGCCGACTACACGCAGACGATGACGAAGTACATGTACGTGGGCGATACGGCAGAGCTCGCGGCTCAGTATTCGAACCCGCAGCTCCACCAGCCTCCGGCAGCTCTCATTGACATAAAGGTCTGCGCCGCCGACGGCTACAGCTTCGACGAGACAAGATGGGAAGACACCGGCATGAAGTACGATCTGTCCGAGGGTCTCTACATCGTTCCCGAGAAGGGCGAGGCAGGCTCATACGACTTCGTCGGCTACATCCTCGCAAGACCGGGATTCACTCTCCCCGCCGAGGAAGATATGCACGTCGGCGTTCACAGGACGGACGGGAACAGCTACACGCCGAAGAATAATACCGAATATTATAAGCAGTGGACGTTTGACAGCACGACCGGCAAGCTTACGGTCAACAACCTGCCGTATTCCGGCGCCGAGCTCGTGATCCACGCGGACGGCGTTGTCGATCCGAACTCGAACGGCACCTCTCTCCCCGCGGGCTACACGCCGCCCACGTACGATGAAGGCGGCGACATCGAATCCCTCTACGGTCCGTTCACATGGACCGCGGTCGATGCGAGCGGCGAGGACGCGTCCGACAGGGTGACCGTCACCGCGATCGAGGACGACTCGAGGAACTCCGTTGAGTTCGAGGCGACCGAGCCGGGCACATACTATGTGACCGCGACGAACAAGGCGGGCGACGAGGAAGTCACATGGGCGATCGTCGTCTACCCCGTCCCGACGGACGGCAGCGTCGAGCTCGTCCCTGTCATCGACGGGGACGCCGAGACGATCGAGGGCGTCGGCAACAGCCTCGTGCTCGGCGAGCTTGACGGCGAGTATCAGCTCGAGGTCGAGGCGGTCGACGGCGAAGGCGAGCCGACAGACCTCCCGGACGATCTGATCTGGGAGTCCTCGGACGAGGGCGTCGTGACCGTTGACGAAAACGGCGTCGTGACCGTGAACGGAGTCGGGATCGTGACGGTGACCGTCCGCTCGAAGAGCAATCCGGACGTGAGCGCGCACTTCATCATCGAGGTCGTCGCACACGATCACGACTACACGCTGAAGCACGATTCCGAGAACCACTGGTACGAGTGCTCGGACGAGAACTGCCCCGAGCGCATAAAGGATAAGGCAGCTCACACGTGGGACGCCGGCAAGGTCACAAAGGCGGCGACCTGCGCCGAAGACGGCGTGAAGACGTATACCTGCACGGTCTGCGGTGAGACGAAGACCGAGGTCGTCAAGGCGACGGGCGAGCACACGTGGGACGCCGGAAAGGTGACAAAGGCGGCGACCTGCGCCGACGACGGCGTGAAGACGTATACCTGCACGGTCTGCGGTGAGACGAAGACCGAGGTCGTCAAGGCGACGGGCGAGCACGTCTACGAGAACGGCAAGTGCAAGGTCTGCGGCGCGGCAGAGCCCGCGAATCCGACGCCTCCGCAGACGGGCGATCCCGCATCCGATACCGCGGCGCTTCTCGTGACCGCCATCCTCGGCGGCATAGCAGCAGTTTCCCTCGCCTTCACAGGTAAGCGGAAGAGACACTGAAATAAAATCAATTCTCCCCGGGGGAGGTAACCTTTGAAAATGGGTTCCTCCCCCGGATCCCTCCTCTGGGGCGGAAGCTGACGGGACGGTTTTTAGCCTCGGCTGTTTTTGCCTATACCTTTTTATTTTCCTTGCTTCAAAGCGGGAGAAGTTCGTTAAGGATGGACCCCCCGAGGTCCCTCCTTAACAATCCACCCA
>CANQMS010000064.1 GCA_947624995.1 uncultured Clostridia bacterium | reverse complement strand
TCCGCACTACACGGTAACGTACAAAGACGGCGTGAACGACGATGTCTTCGAGGACGAAGTCCACGAGGATATCCTGAAGGGTCTTGAGACGCCCGCGTTCGATGGCGGAATCCCCACGCGCAAAGGCTACGTCTTCAAGGGCTGGGAGCCCGAAGTTGCAGAGACCGTAAGGGACAACGCGACATACACCGCGGTCTGGGCGGAGGATAAGAACGGCAACGGCGTCGATGACACGACAGAGGATCACTATACAGTAACATACAAAGACGGCGTCGGCGGCAAAGTTTTCACGGACGAGGTCCACGGGAACATCCTGACGGGTCTTGAGACGCCCGCGTTCGATGGCGGAATCCCCACGCGCAAAGGCTACGTCTTCAAGGGCTGGGAGCCCGAAGTTGCAGAGACCGTAAGGGACAACGCGACATACACCGCGGTCTGGGCGGAGGATAAGAACGGCAACGGCGTCGATGACACGACAGAGGATCACTATACAGTAACATACAAAGACGGCGTCGGCGGCAAAGTTTTCACGGACGAGGTCCACGGGAACATCCTGACGGGACTTGCGACGCCCGCGTTCGAGGGTGGGAAACCCACGCGCGCCGGTTACGTCTTCAAGGGATGGGATTCCGAAGTTGAAAAGACCGTCACGGCTGACGCGATATACACCGCAGTCTGGGCGGAGGATAAGAACGGCAACGGCATCGACGACACGACGGAGGATCACTATAAAGTAACGTACAAAGACGGCGCAAACGGCGAGGTCTTCACGGACGAAGTCCACAAGGATATTCTGACGGGACTCGAGACGCCCGCGTTCGGGGGCGAAGAACCCAAGCGCGCCGGCTACATCTTCAAGGGCTGGTCGCCCAAACCTGATGAAACCGTCACGGCTGACGCGACATACACCGCAGTCTGGGCAGAGGACAGAAACAACAACGGCATCGACGACGAAAAAGATCCGCACTACACGGTAACGTACAAGGACGGAGCTGACGGCGACGTCTTCGCGGACGAAGTTCACGGGAACATCCTGAAGGGTCTTGAGACGCCCGCGTTCGGGGGCGAAGAACCCAAGCGCGCCGGCTACATCTTCAAGGGCTGGGAGCCCGAAGTTGCAGAGACCGTAAGGGATAACGCGACATACACCGCAGTCTGGGCGGAGGATAAGAACAACAACGGCGTCGACGACAAAGATGATCCGCACTACACGGTAACGTACAAAGACGGCGTGAACGGCGAGGTCTTCACGGACGAAGTCCACAAGGATATTCTGACGGGACTCGAGACGCCCGCGTTCGATGGCGGGAAACCCACGCGCGACGGTTACGTCTTCAAGGGCTGGAATCCCGAAGTTGAAAAGACCGTCACGGCCTCCGTTACATACACCGCAGTCTGGGCGGAAGACAGGAACGGCAACAGCGTCGACGACACGACAGAGGATCACTATACAGTAACGTACAAAGACGGCGCAAACGGCGACGTCTTCGCGGACGAAGTCCACAAGGATATTCTGACTGGACTTGAGACCCCCGCGTTCGCAGGCGAGGAGCCCAAACGCGACGGTTACGTCTTCAAGGGCTGGTCGCCCAAACCTGACGAAACCGTCACAGCTGATGCGACATACACCGCAGTCTGGGCAGAGGACAGAAACAACAACGGCATCGACGACGAAAAGGATCCGCACTACACGGTAACGTACAAAGACGGTGTGAACGGCGACGTCTTCGCGGACGAAGTCCACGGGAACATCCTGAAGGGTCTTGAGACGCCCAAGTTTGGGGGCGAAGAACCCAAGCGCACCGGTTACATCTTCAAGGGCTGGGAGCCTGAAGTTGCAGAGACCGTAAGGGATAACGCGACATACACCGCAGTCTGGGCGGAAGACAGAAACAACAACGGCGTCGACGATACGACGGAGGATCACTATACAGTAACGTACAAAGACGGCGTGAACGGCAAAGTCTTTACGGACGAAGTCTATGATAATATCCTGACGGGACTCGAGACGCCCGCGTTCGGGGGCGAAGAGCCCAAGCGCGCCGGCTACGTCTTCAAGGGATGGGATTCCGAAGTTGCAGAGACTGTCACGGCTGACGTGATATATACCGCAGTCTGGGCGGAGGATAAGAACGGCAACGGCGTCGACGACAAAGATGATCCGCACTACACGGTAACGTACAAGGACGGCGCTAACGGTGAAGTCTTCGACGACGAAATCCACGGGAACATCCTGACTGGACTTGAGACGCCCGCGTTCGAGGGCGAAGAACCCACACGCGAAGGCTATATCTTCAAGGGCTGGGATAATGAAGCTGCAAAGACCGTCACGGCTGACGCGATATACACCGCGGTCTGGGCGGAGGATAAGAACGGCAACAGCATCGACGACTCGACGGAGCCGCACTACACGGTAACGTACAAGGACGGCGTAAACGGCGAAGTCTTCGCGGACAAAGTCTACGAGGAAATCCTGACGGATCTTGAAACTCCAGCGTTCGAGGGCGGGGAGCCCACGCGCGCCGGCTATGTCTTCAAGGGCTGGTCGCCCAAACCTGACGAAACCGTCACGGCTGACGCGATATACACCGCAGTCTGGGCAGAAGACAGGAACGGAAACGGCGTCGACGACACGACGGAGCCGCACTACACGGTAACATACAAAGACGGCGCTGATGGAGAAGTCTTCACAGACGAAGTCCACGGGAACATCCTGACGGATCTTGAGACGCCCGCGTTCGAGGGCGGGGAACCCAAGCGCGCCGGCTATGTCTTCAAGGGCTGGTCGCCCAAACCTGACGAAACCGTCACGGCTGACGCGATATACACCGCAGTCTGGGCGAAAGACAGGAACGGCAACGGCGTCGACGACAAAGATGATCCGCACTACACGGTAACGTATAAAGACGGCGCAAACGGCGAAGTCTTTGCGGACGAAGTACACGGGAACATCCTGACGGGTCTTGAGACGCCCGCGTTCGAGGGTGGAAGCCCTACACGCGACGGCTACATCTTCAAGGGCTGGGATCCCGAAGTCGAAAAGACCGTCACGGCTTCTGTTACATACACCGCTGTATGGACGGAGGATAAGAACGGCAGTGGCGTCGACGATACGACAGAGGATCACTACACGGTAACGTACAAAGACGGCGCAAACGGCGAAGTCTTTGCGGACGAAGTCCACGAAAATATCCTGACGGGACTTGCAACGCCCGCGTTCGAGGGCGATGAACCCACACGCGACGGCTACATCTTCAAGGGCTGGAGTCCCGAGGTTTCCGAAACCGTTACGGCTTCCGTGACATACACCGCGGTCTGGGCGGAAGACAGGAACGGCAACGGCACCGACGACACGACAGAGGATCACTACACGGTAACGTACAAAGACGGCGCAAACGGCGAAGTCTTCGCGGACGAAGTCTACGAGGATATCCTGACGGGACTTGAGACGCCCGCGTTTGAGGGTGATGAACCCACACGCGACGGCTACATTTTCAAGGGCTGGGATCCCGAAGTTTCCGAAACCGTCACGGCTTCCGTGACATACACCGCGGTCTGGGCTGAGGACAGGAACGGCAACGGCATAGACGACGAAACGGAGACAGGTACGGATACTCCCGCCACGGATGTGACGAGCCTTACCGTCAACAAGATCTGGCTCGAGGATGACGGCACGGAAGCGACTGAGGACCTGCCCGAGTACATCACAGTCAACCTCTACAACGACGGCGTACTCATCGACAGCGTGAGACTGACGGCGGCAATGGGCTGGACTTACACATGGACAGATCTCAGAGTCGGAGGTGTTTACACCGTCGAAGAGGTATCCGTAGATGGCTGGAACTCAACAGTATCTTCCAACATCGACGGCGTGATCAATATCACGAGCGTTCGTTACCTCGACATCCCGGATAACGATATCCCGATGACGGAAATTCCCGATGCCGACATCCCGATGACAGTCGTCCCGCCGACGACAGGCGACGGCTTCATGCTCTGTGCCCGGTTGGCATTCGCGGTACTCTCCGTATCCGGTGCTGCGGTACTCAAGCTCGCAGACCGCAGGAAGAAAGAGAACGGCGAAGACGGGGAAGGCGACGACTGAGTATAATATAAAGTATCTTCGCGATATTTTCACAGCCTGTTAAATCAGGGAAAAATACGGCGCGGCATTTCGATGCCGCGCCGTATTTCGGTAATTTGTGATCGGATTCGCTGTCGCTCACCGGGCAATCTAAAAACGGTACAGTCATATAGAAAGAAGCCGCATCGGATGTGACCGCGGCGACTTGATTCTGCCGGATGTGCGGGAGTCTGTTATTTTCGCCCTCACGTTTTGCGGATTTTATTGTTCCGTATCCCGTCACAAATGAAAGACTTGCACGCCGCGGATATCGTGACATATCCGAAGCGTACAAGTCTATCTGCTGTTTGTGACAGAATCGCCGCGTGCCGAACGGTACGCCGGTGGTGTTAGAGGCAGGCTGTCCGACTGATCGGTAGCTGCTCAGCTAAGGAGTGTTATCTTTTCTTAAACGGATTTTCGGTAGGGTAGAGGACGCCCGCCGGGCGGTTGTACGAAATATCCGCGACGCCGAGATACTTCAACACCTCGAAGATCTCCGCGCCGTAGTGACCGAACGCGACGGCGCCGTGATGCGGGAAACGCTTTTCGATCAGCACGTGACGGTAGAAGCGGTCCATCTCCGGTATCGCAAAGACGCCGATGCCGCCGAAGGAGCACGGGTCGACGGGCAGGACCTCGCCGTTCGCAACGTATGCGCGCAGCTTTCCGTCCGCCGTCCCCTGGAGGCGGAAGAACGTGATGTCGCCCGCCTTGATGGAGCCTTCTATCGTGCCGCGCGTGATATCGGGCTCGCCGTCCGGTTCGAGCGAGCGCTTCATGATGAGCTGGTACTTCATCGTCGGGTCGTTGACCATGCACGCAGGCGTGTTCCCGCAGTGGAAGCCCATGAACGTTTCGCTCTGGCGGTAGCCGGTGATCTCCTTATCGTACATATCGCGCGGGACCGTGTTGTTTATGTCGAGCAGCGTGACCGGTTTGCCGGAGATGCATATGCCTATGTATTCGGACAGCGCGCCGTAAACGTCGACCTCACATGAAACGGGGATGCCGCGCGAGGTGAGGCGAGAGTTGACGTAGCAGGGGCAGAATTTGAATTCCGTCTGGAACGCGGGCCAGCACTTTCCGGCGATAGCGACATACTTGGAAGCGCCGCGGTGTGCGTCTGCCCAGTCGAGCAGCGTACATTCGTACTGCGCGAGGCGCGGCAGGATGCCTTCCATCGACGGTCGCACGCAGAGCTCGCCCTTCATCTCCTCGATTATGGCGGGGATGCGCGCGTCGCCCTCGTGCTCACGGTATGAGACGAGCAGGTCGAGCTCGGAATTTTCCTCTATCTCAATGCCGAGGTCGTGGAGCGGCTTTATCGGCGCGTTGCACGCGAGGAAGTCCTGCGGGCGCGGACCGAACGTGATTATTTTCAGTGAGGAAAGCCCGAGGATCGCGCGGGCGGCGGGCACGTAGTCTGCGATCATGTCGGCGACTTCGTCGGCGGTGCCGACGGGATATTCGGGGATGAACGCGCGCAGATTGCGCAGCCCGAGGTTGTATGAGCAGTTGAGCATACCGCAGAACGCGTCGCCTCTGTCGGAGGTAAGGACGCCGACGTTCTCCTCCGCCGCGGCGCAGTACATTACGGGACCGTCAAAATATTTGGCTATAAGCGTTTCGGCAGATTCCGGTCCGAAATTGCCGAGGAAGACGACGAGCGCGTTGCAGCCGGCTGCTTTGACTTCGTCGACGGCGCGCAGCATATCGCGCTCGGACTCGACGGTCACGGAGCAGTCGTATATCTCGCCGTATTTCTTTTCGTAGGCGGCGACAACGGCGTGCCTGCGGGATTCGGACAGCGTGATGACGAAGCAGTCTCGCGAGACGGAGATGATGCCTAATTTTACGTTCGGGATGTTTGTCATGTTTGTGTTATCCTTTCCTTTATATTATATAATGTGTCCGACTATTTGACGATGCCGAGAAAAACGAGGACTGAAACGATGATCCCGGCGAAAAAGTACAGGTCGATGACAGATAAAACGATATTGAATACCCATCCGATCAGCCATAGCGAGGCGAGCCAGGAGAAGAGAAACGATACAAGCGCGCCCGCGACAAGGTAGCAGAGAACGGTAATGACGAGCCCTCCGACTGTTTTTGCACGGTAACTGAACGGGAAAATTGTTCTAAGCATAAAAACCTCCCCTAATTTGTATGAGATCACTATATATATAATACATCCGACGCCTTTTTATGTCAAGACGTCCGTGCTATATTTCGACATTTTTGTCGTGGCTGAATTTTCGGCGGAGGTGAAATTTATGCTTTACATTTTCGGGCGTTTGTGATACAATACAACTGCTCGAAGATAACTACCCGTAGCCCAGCTGGATAGAGCGACAGACTCCGACTCTGTAGGTCGCAGGTTCAAATCCTGTCGGGTAGGATTAAAGAGGCAATAAAATATTGCTCAAAAAAAGTCCGGCTCAGCCGGGCTTTTTTTGAGCTCGGGAAGACGGCGTCCGTGCTTTACGGGACATTTTGATTTGCAGCGTCCCGTTTGAAGATAAAAACCGCCTGTTCGATATACGTTGCGCGGATGTCCTGCGCGCGCCGTGGGCGTCATTTTTCGACGCAGCTGTTAAAGGCGAAATCCGGCGAAAATCGACTTGAGACGAGCTGAATTTTGCCTGTTCGGTTGACGATTCAACGATTTTTGCAGCAAAGCTCACATAAGATTATTGCCGAAATCCGACTCCGAACGGTAATCTTTCACAAATCAAAATAATTTGAAAAAAAGTGTTGACAAGAGGGGGTAAGAAGTGGTATACTAACAAAGCTGTCGGCGAGAGCGGAAGCCCGAG
>CANQMS010000063.1 GCA_947624995.1 uncultured Clostridia bacterium | reverse complement strand
GCTTGCGTTTCCATCAACCCCTATGTGAAAAATATTTTTCACGTAGGGGTTGACTTTTCATAGTTGGTCTTTTTTTGTATTTTACTATATTCTCCGCCCGCGGTCAATACGGGTACACATTTTTGAATAAAGTTTCCCGATCTCAAAGAGGTATAAAAAGTTTTGAAAGGAGAGCGCGAGAGGGAAACTTTTTTCAAAAGTTTCCCTCTCGCCCGTCACTTTTTTCAAAACTTCGACGTTCCCCGCCTTTACAAGCGGCAAAAAACGTGATATACTGATAGACGGGCTTAATACTCGAATTTTCTATACACGAAAGGAAGGCACATATTTTATGAGCAATGTAAGCGAAGCTCCGTACGCGATGAGCGCGGAAGTTCAGCATCAGTGCGTCGTGGTCAAGGGTCCGCGTCACGATCCCGCTCCGATCCCGGAGGAGGGCAAATGGATCGCGGCAAAGCAGATCACGGACATTTCCGGCTATACGCACGGCGTGGGCTGGTGCGCACCGCAGCAGGGCGCGTGCAAGCTGTCCCTGAACGTCAAGAACGGCGTCATCGAGGAGGCTCTCGTCGAAACGATCGGCTGCTCCGGCATGACGCATTCCGCGGCTATGGCGGCGGAAATTCTCCCCGGCAAGACGATCCTTGAGGCGCTCAACACAGACCTCGTCTGCGACGCTATCAACACCGCTATGCGCGAGCTGTTTTTACAGATCGTATACGGCAGAACGCAGTCCGCGTTCTCGGACGGCGGTCTTGTCATCGGCGCGGGCATGGAGGACCTCGGCAAGGGCGCGCGCTCCATGGTCGGCACGATGTACGGAACGAAGGAAAAGGGCGTCCGTTATCTCGAGATGACGGAGGGCTACTGCACGAGAATGGCTCTCGACGAAGACGGTCAGGTCATCGGCTACGAGTTCGTCTCCCTCGGCAAAATGACAGACTTCATCAAGAAGGGCATGGAGCCGAACGAAGCGTACGAGAAAGCCAAGGGTACATACGGCAGATTCGACGAAGCCGCAAAGTACATCGACCCGCGCAAAGAATAATAAAGGGAGGAAATCGAAATGGCAACATTTGAAGGTTACGAAAGACGCGAGGCTAAGATCCTCGGCGTTCTCAAGGAATACGGAATTTCCTCTATCGACGAGTGCCGTGATATCACGCTTGCAAAGGGGATCGACGTTGATTCCATCGTCCGCTCGACGCAGCCCATCTGCTTTGAAAACGCTGTCTGGGCGTACACCGTCGGCGCCGCTATCGCTATAAAATCCGGCTGCAAAAAGGCTTCCGATGCCGCCGCCAAGATCGGCGTCGGGCTTCAGAGCTTCTGCATCCCCGGTTCCGTCGCCGAAAACCGCAAGGTCGGTCTCGGTCACGGCAACCTCGGCGCGATGCTCCTCTCCGACGAGACGGAGTGCTTCTGCTTCCTCGCCGGTCACGAGTCGTTCGCTGCCGCAGAGGGCGCCATCAAGATCGCGCTCAACGCGAACAAGGTCCGCAATAAACCGCTCCGCGTCATCCTGAACGGTCTCGGCAAGGATGCGGCGTTCATCATCTCCCGCATCAACGGCTTCACGTACGTTGAGACCGAATTCGACCCTTACACCGAAACGGTCAAGGTCGTGAAAGAGGTCCCGTACTCGAAGGGTCCGCGCGCAGACGTCAAGTGTTACGGCGCAGACAACGTCCCCGAAGGCGTCGCGATCATGAAGCTTGAGAACGTCGGCGTTTCCATCACCGGCAACTCGACGAACCCGACGCGCTTCCAGCATCCCGTCGCGGGCACGTATAAGAAGTGGTGCAACGAGAACGGCGTCAAGTACTTCTCGGTCGCATCCGGCGGCGGCACGGGTCGTACGCTGCATCCCGACAATATGGCTGCCGGTCCGTCCTCCTACGGTATGACGGACACGATGGGAAGAATGCATTCCGACGCGCAGTTCGCAGGCTCGTCCTCCGTTCCGGCGCACGTCGAAATGATGGGTCTCATCGGCATGGGCAATAACCCGATGGTCGGCGCTACGGTCGCCGTCGCGGTCGCTGTCGAGGAAGCAATGAAATAAAATTAAGTACGGGTGAAGCGCTTTTCTTGAGGAGCGCTTCACCCGTACGCGTTTTTTTCGGGCGACCGTTATTTCGTTATTCGTCAATTCTCCAATTCTCCAATTCTCCAATTCTCCAATTCTCCAATTTGTCATCATCAGGAGCGTGTGCCATGGTCAGGGAATTTCCCGCCGGAAGGCTTGACAATATCAGATATGTTGCGATCTTTACCCGCTACCGCGGGCGGTGGGTCTATGCGTTCCACCGCAGCCGCGGGAGCTACGAGCACCCCGGCGGTCACGTCGAGCGCGGTGAAACCGCGCTCGAGGCCGCCCGCCGCGAGCTGTACGAGGAGACGGGTATAAGAGACGCCGTCCTCACGCCGATGTGGGACTATGAGTACACGTCGAACCGCAGCCGGTACCGCAACAACGGGCGCGTCTTCTTCGCGGAGGCGTCGTCCGTCGGCGAGCTGCCGGAGTGCTCGGAGATGTCGCATATAGAGTTTTTCGACGACGTGCCGGACAATTTTACATACGATCCCGCAAAGGAGCGGCGCGATATCCGCGTCATCCTGCGGGCGCTGCCCGTCATTTCCGGGCAAAAGTGAATGTGCGGCGGGGGAGAGTAACCAATTTATCTTACATTATTGGCTGCATGGGAAGAATTTTTCTGAAAAAGTTCCTCCCATGCGCTTTTTTCTGTGGTTTTAACGCTCAGACAATCACAACGGAAAAAGAAGCAACTGTGAAAAATGTCAAAAAATAATTGCAATAAGTCTGCCGAGTTTTTTGCTTTTCTTTTTCATTTGCTTTACCTTAATTGCCATTATTGCGGAACCCAGCCCTCCCCCGGATAAGCGGCACAAATATCAGGTCGTTTTTTGAGTATTTGCAGGATTTCATGTACGCGTCTCGGTGAATCCGAAGAAAGCTCGATGATCCATCCGTTACCGTCAAAGAAGCCGTCGCCCCCTTCCTTATATAATTTAACGCCCGTACAGTCCTCAATTTCTTTAAAATCAAGGACTGTATATTCTTTTTCATTAAAATACGGATAAACGAAAAATCTTATCTCACAGAATGTATAAGCCTCCCCGGAATATTCGTCATCAAAACCGCGCCTTTCGCCTAATTCTTCGATCTGCCTCCGAAGCTCCTCCGGGAGGGATGCCCACAATTCGGCGTCGATCCCGTATACCGTGTCTGCGGCTTCTGTCTCAGACCCTGTCGTTTCCTCGCCGGTGTCGATCCCGTCCGCAGTGTCTGCGGCATTTGTCTCCGACCCGGGTGTCGTGTCTACGGCTGCGGTATCAGTCCCCGGTTCTGTCGTTTTTCCGTCGGTGGAAAAATCTGTCGGCGCCTTTTCCGCCGCCGTTGTTTTGCTTGCATCCTGCGATCCCGCATCTCCTACGGGATTATTTTCTTTGGGCGTCAGCGTACACCCGGCAAGAGTCACCGCCAGCATCACCGCAGCGACTAATGTGCAAATAATTCGTTCTGCCGTTTTTTTCATGTTGTCCTTCTTGTCCTCCTTGTTTTCCGTTCGTCTCAGTTTCGCCGCAAAACGGTCAGCGCAAAGCGGCATACTGCAGCATGCGCCGATCTCTTTGCTTTTTCACCGATTGTTTAACCGATGTTTTAATAATATCTAACAACATTATATACATCGTTCATTGTATTGTCAAGTAATAATTGCATTTTTTATAGCGGCATCGGGTGATCGTTTCGTCGCGCGATGAACTGAGATGACACAACATTGATTTTTTCGACGAGGTGACGGAGTTTCGTCACGAATAATTTTACATACGATCCCGCAAAGGAGCGGCGCGGTATCAGGATGATACTGCGGGCGCTGCCCGTCATTTCCGGGCAAAAGTGAATGTGCGGGCGTTGATATGATCCTTTTTCTGCCATTTACATCCTTTTGTGATAATTTTGTGACAACTTTTTGAATAAAACAGGTTGACAAACCGCAAACGGTGTAATATAATACTGTTGATATGCGGGGAAAAAGGATCGCGGGTTTATCCCCCTTGCTTTGCGTATCGAAAATTTTTTGTTTGCCGTATTTCAGGCAAGGAGGATATCATGGATCAGAATCAGAACTTCCAGAATCAGAATCCCAACCAGAATCCGGATCCGAATTTCCAGAATCCGAATTACCAGAATCCCAACTTCCAGAATCCCAATTACATGCCGCCGCAGCCCCCTATGGGTCCTGTGAACGACGGTAAAGGAATGTCGATCGCCGCTCTCGTCTGCGGTATTCTCGGCATCATCGGCGGATTCATTCCGATCGTTACATACTTCACGACGGTTCTTGCGATTCTCGGTCTTATATTCGGTGTCATCGGTCGCAAGAAGTCAACGCTCGTTTACGGCAAGGCTTCCGGCCTCGCTACCGCGGGTCTCGTTCTCGGCGTCATCGGCGTTGCGTTCGCGGTCCTCGGGCTGCTCTGCTCCATCGTCTGCACCGCCGCTATTTGCGCGAGCGCAGGTGCTGCCGGCAGCATGTTCTGATTTTAGGTTCGGAAAATCAAAAGAGACTCATGCCGGAGGCGTTTCTGCCTCCGGCTCTCTCGTTATTTGTTATATGTCTTTCATGAGGTAAAAAATGTTTCCGCAAATCACGGTTTTCGGCAAGGTCATCGGCATTTACGCGCTGATCGCCATCGCCGCCGGGCTGCTCGTCGGCGTCATGCTGTGCCGCCGCATCTCGAAGCTCGGCTTCGACGACAATGACGCGATAGTGCTCCTTCTGATCGTCGCCATAGGCGTCCTCGCCGGCGGCTCGCTCCTGTACGCAATCACGAATCTGAAGTATCTCCCCGATCTGATTGGCGCGTCCTCGTTTGAGGAGTTCACGAAATATCTTGGTCTCTTGTTCGGCGGGTCGGTTTTTTACGGCGGCTTTCTCGGCGGCACGTTCGCCGGGTGGCTCTACGCCGTATTCAAAAAGCTTGACAAGGTCGTCTATCTTGACGCTATGGCGCCGCTGATCCCGCTGTTTCACGGGTTCGCGAGGATTGGCTGTTTCTTCGGCGGCTGCTGCTACGGGATCGAGTCGGATTTCGGGGTCGTAGTCCACGACAATCCGTACATTCCGGAGATAAACGGTGTGCGCCGGTTTCCGGTTCAGCTCCTTGAGTCGGCGGGCGAATTTGTGATCTTCTTCATCCTTGAGATGCTGTATGTGAAGATCTGGCGCCCGCGCCTGCGCGGCGAGACGACGGAGCTGCCGTCGCATCCGCTGTGCGGGAAGCTGTTCCCGCTGTACCTGATCCTTTATCCGACGCTGCGCTTCTTCGATGAATTCCTGCGCGGGGATAAGATCCGCGGATTTGTTTTCGGCGGGCTTTTGTCAACATCGCAGTTCATCAGCATTATTCTGTTCGCAGTCGCCGTCGTGTGGCTCGCTCTCACAGCGAAAAAGGATAGAATAGCATAATAACACGGAGGAAAACTTTTCGGGAAAAGTTTTCCTCCGTACCTCTTTTCAAAAGCTTTTATTGATCTTTTCGGTTTATTTCGAGGTGAAAAAGATGTTAGCGGCTGTCGGGGACGGCAGCTTTTTTTATGCAGTTTGAGACAAATTTTTCGGTGACGGCAGCGTAGCGCCCGGTATCGGCAATGTAAGATATGCCGTGCCCCGCGTCCGGGAACGTTTCGAGCGTTATTCTGTCCGGAGCTGCATCGTATATTTCGCGCGCCATTTCGCACGGAACGAACCTGTCGTCCTCGCCGTGTACGATGAGGATAGGGACCGTCGCTTTTTTGACCGCTTCGGTCGCGGAGCCGGTGAGGCGAAAGTGACCGTACAGCAGCGCGCCGAAACGTATGAACACCATCGTCGGCTTCGGCGGGAAGCCCCGGTCAAGGCATACTTTGTATATTATCGCCTCGGGAGATGAGTATGGGCTGTCCGCCATTATGCCGATGACGTTCGGCGAAAGATCAAGTCCCGCTGCCATCAGCACCGTCGCCGCTCCCATCGAAACGCCGGAGAGCAGGATCCGGGTCCCTGAGCCGAACCGTTCGCAGGCATAGTCGACCCACGCGGCGCAGTCATATTTCTCCTTTATGCCGAAGGTGATCGTTTTCCCGCCGCTTCTGCCGTGTGCGCGTTCATCGACTAAAAGCGTATTGCGCCGCGTATTTTCCCCCGCTTCCCGCGCGAGCTTATTTCCGCCGCAAAAGTCGCGTATCGCGGCGCCGTGATAGCCGTGAAACTGTATTTCGAGAGGCGCGCCGTCGGCGACGTGATAATATCGTCCGAAAAGCTTTGTCCCGTCATGCGCTTTTATCGTCACTTCTTCGAACGGGATGCTGTCGAGCTCAGCGATCAGCGCCGTCATCCGCTCACGCCCGCGCTCGTACTGTTCGCCATTAGGCAGCCTGTAAACATCATCGTCCGCACGAGGCACGTGGTAAAACGCGATCCTGTACGCATAATACGAAAAGGCGTGTACAAATATGAGCACGAATATTATGATCACGCCGACAATTATGAGCGCAGCAGCCATACGCACCTCCACATAGATTTCTTAATTTTATCCGCTTTAAATCATAAAGGAAAAGAAACTGAAAGATCCGCCGGTCAAAACCGACGGATCTTTCTCTCTACGCCCCCTGATGGACTCGAACCAACGACCCCCTGATTAACAGTCAGATGCTCTAACCGACTGAGCTAAGGAGGCGTATACAAAATAAAAAAAGAAAAATATGCACCATCAGGGATTCGAACCCGGGACCCACTGATTAAGAGTCAGTTGCTCTACCAACTGAGCTAATGGTGCAAATCTTTTCGACCGAAAAGAGAAGAATCGGGAACATAACACTGATAGAAATGAACTCATATAGGAAGTTCAAGCCCTCGGTCAATTAGTATCGGTCAGCTGCACGCCTTACAG
>CANQMS010000062.1 GCA_947624995.1 uncultured Clostridia bacterium | reverse complement strand
CCTGAGGCACATTGAGCAAGGTCATTTCAGGTTTATGGGTTACCTTCAACAACCTAAATACATTATACAAGGACGGCGGCTTCGCCGTCGATGACGGCGGCTTCGCCGTCGTCCGGAAAATAGGGAAAAATGAAAGGGGACAGAAAAAATGAGCATACTTTTTGATGTTGTCATACTCGCCGTTATAGCGCTTTCGCTCTGGTCCGGCTGGCACAACGGGCTTGTCAAGTCCGTCATGCACTTTGCCTCCGGCATCCTCGCGTTTTTTGCCGCCGTGTTCTTCACGCCGCATCTCGGTCCGTTCATTTCGGACAATTTCATCCGCGGAGCCCTTTCCTCGGAGGTCAGCGAGACGCTCTCGTCGCTCCTCGCCGTAAGGGCTGAGGGCGCCGCCCGCACGACGGCGGATCTGTTTGCCGATATGCCGTCCTCGCTGTCGGGGATATTCGAGCGGTTCGGCGTCGACACGCAGGCGTTCGTCGCGAAATTTTCCTCGACCGCCCCGGCGACGGAAAAGCTCGTCGCCGACATGTCGGACGCGATAGTGACGCCGATCTCGGCGATGGTGTCCTCGGCGATAGCGTTTGTCGCCGTATTCGTGCTCGTGACGGTGATCCTCCGCGTCGTTACCGCCGTTATCGGCGTCGCGTTCGAGCTGCCCGTGCTCAAACAGTGCAACGAGCTCGCGGGGCTCGCGTTCGGCGCCGCCGTCGGCATTTTCTACGCGATCGTGCTTTCGAACGTGTTTGTCGAGCTCATCGGCATGCTCGCCGTGTTCGACCCCGACATGTTCTCGTCCGCCGCGGTCGAGGGCACGTATCTTGTGCGTTTGTTCTCGGGCCTGCGCCTGTCGATGCTGCGCGACATAATCAAAGAGGCGTCGGGCGTCTGAGGCGGAAGAAATCAATACTTAATTTTTGAAGAAGGTCTTGATATCGGATGGAAATGTGTTCAAGGTGCCACAAGCGGCTCGCTGTGGTCTTTATTACAAAAATCGAAAACGGGGAGACGAAGAACGAGGGGCTCTGCCTCAAGTGCGCGAAGGAGCTCGGGCTGAAGCCCGTTGACGACATACTGTCGCGCATGGGCATCTCGGAGGACGACGTCGACAGGCTCTCAAACGACATGGAGGGCATCCTCTCGAACGGACTCGCCGAGACGGACGAGGGCGACAGAGGCGACGAGACCGAGGACGCGGGCGCGCCCCCGATCGACATCCCGCGCCTGTTCCGCGGCGGGCTCGCGGGTCCCGTTCGCTCCCAGTCCGGAAAGACGGACGGCAGCGGCACGGCGGAAAAGGGAAAATCCGGCGCGAAGGAAAAGGGCCCGCGCGCGCCGAAGCGCAAATATCTCGACGTTTACACGAAAAATCTGACGTCCGAGGCTGCCGCCGGCAATCTCGACCGCATCGTCGGGCGCGAGCGCGAGCTCGCGCGCGTCATCCAGATCCTCTGCCGCAGGCAGAAGAACAACCCGTGCCTGATAGGCGAGCCCGGCGTCGGCAAGACCGCGATTGCGGAGGCGCTCGCGCAGAAGATCGCGGACGGGGACGTCCCATACCGCCTGCGCGGCTGCGAGGTCCAGCTCGTCGACTTGACGGCGCTCGTCGCGGGGACGCAGTTCCGCGGTCAGTTCGAGTCGAGGGTGCTCGGGCTTTTGGGTGAGGTCAAGGCGGCGGGCAACGTCATCCTCGTGATCGACGAGGTACACAACATCGTCGGCGCCGGAGACGCCGAGGGCAGCATGAACGCGGCAAATATACTGAAGCCCGCGCTCTCGCGCGGCGAGGTGCAGGTCATCGGCGCGACGACGCTGTCCGAATACAGAAAGTATATAGAGAAGGACACGGCGCTCGAGCGCCGCTTCCAGCCCGTGACCGTGAACGAGCCCTCCGTCGCCGAGACGATCGAGATCCTGCGCGGCATCGCGCACTATTACGAGAGCTTCCACGGGATAAAGATCCCCGAATATATCCTCGAGCGCGCCGTCACGCTCTCGGAGCGCTATATCACGGACAGGTACCTGCCCGACAAGGCGATCGACCTCATCGACGAGGCGGCGTCCCACGTCGCGCTGTCGTCCGATCTGATCAACAGGCGCCTCGAGGTCAGGGACGAGGTCGAGAAAAAGAAAAAAGAATACGAAGCGCTCGAATCCTCCGAGCAGGCGGAGAACACCGAGGAGGAGATAGAGCGCCGCTACGAGGAGCTCGCGGCGGCTAAGAGCGATATATACAAGCTCGAGGACGAGCTGAAGGAGCTCGACCGCAAGTGCGAGACCGTCGAGATGACGATCCCGAATCTTGCCGAGGTCATAGAGATATGGACCGGCATCCCGGCGACGGAAATAAAGGCGGACGAATTTGACAGGCTCGCGGGACTCGAGGACCGTCTGCGCTCGCGGATCGTCGGGCAGGACGAGGCGGTGTCTGCCGTGGCGCGCGCCATCAGGCGCGGGCGCGCGGGCGTTTCCTACAAGCGGAAGCCCGTGTCGTTCATCTTCGCGGGACCGACCGGCGTCGGCAAGACGGAGCTCGTGAAAACGCTCGCCGCAGACCTGTTCAGCTCGCCGGAGACGCTGATCAGGCTCGACATGTCCGAGTTCATGGAGAAGCACTCCGTCTCGCGCATCATCGGCTCGCCTCCGGGATATGTCGGCTACGATGAGGCGGGGCAGCTCACGGAAAAGATCAGGCGCCGCCCGTACTCCGTCGTCCTTTTCGACGAGATAGAGAAGGCGCACCCCGACGTCATGAACATCCTTCTGCAGATCCTCGACGACGGGGAGATCACGGACGCGCACGGCAAAAAGGTCGATTTCGCGAACACGGTCATCGTCATGACGACGAACGCGGGCTCCGGGCTCTCGTCGAGCCCGGCGGGCTTCACCGAGTCCGTCGACATGCTCGCGAAGGAGAAAACGGAAAAGGCGCTCGCGGAATTTTTGCGCCCCGAGTTCATCAACCGCGTCGACGAGGTCGTGACGTTCCGCTCGCTCTCGGAGGACGATTTTGTCGGGATCGCCCGCATCATGACGGGGGACCTCGCCCGCGCGCTCGCCGAGCGCGACATAAAGCTCACGTTCAGCGAGGACGCGCTCCGAAAGATCGCGCACGACTCGTACTCGCAGAAGTACGGCGCGCGCAACATGCGGCGCTATATCGAGCGCAATATAGAAGACGAGCTGGCGACGCGCATCATAAACGCGCGCGAGCACAGGATCTTTGAGGCGGAGGTCGGCGTCGGCAGCGACGGCGCGCTCACCGTCGAAACCTTCGGTCTGCACTGAATATGGCGAAGTTTGTAGGGCCCGCGATAACGTATAAAACGCCGCTCGGAGAGGTCACCGGGATCCTCGGCGTCGACGTTGAAACGGGCCTTTCCCCGCGCGAGGTGCGGCGACGCCGCCCGGGCGCGAACAGGATATACGACGAGAGCAGGACGTCGCTTTTGCGCTATGTCGGCTTTTGCAGCTTCGACCTGTTACTGCTTCTGCTCCTTCTGACAGCCGTCACCGCGTCGTTCTTCGGCGAGGGCGAGTCCGTCGGGATCGTCGTCGCGATCCTCGGCGTGAGCATCGTTTTGCGCACGGCGGCGTACATCGCGGCGAGAAGGTATCTCGAGGCGTGCATGACGGCGTCCGCCGTCATGCCGGGGGCGACGGTGCTCCGCGGCGGTAAGGAAGAGAGGATAGACGCGCGCGGTCTTGTGCGCGGCGACGTGATAAGGCTCGCCGCGGGCGACATCGTCCCGGCGGACTGCCGCCTCCTCACCTCGTCGTCGCTCGCGGTGTTCGAGGAGCAGGCGTCCGGCGTCCCCGGCACCGTCCGCAAGGATGCAAAGCTCGAGTCCCGCGCGAACACCGTTTACGCGGGCAGCTCCGTCATCTCCGGCGAGGCGGAGGCGGTCGTCATCTACACGGGCGCCGACACGCTCCTCGTCCGGACGCGCGGGCGCTTCCGCCCGCAGGAGGGCAGGATGAAGCTGTCGCGGCTGCTCGACTCGTACAGCCGCAAGTGGGGCGCGATCATGGCGGCGCTCGCGTTCGCCGTCACCGTGCTCGATCTTTTCGTCGGGGAGCGCGGGCTCTACGACGTGTTTTTTCTCGGGCTGTCGCTCGCCGCGGCGGCTGCGTGCGAATATTATTCCGCCATCGGCGACATCGCCGCGGCGGTCGGCGCGCATCTTTTGTCAGAGAAAGAGAAGTGCGCCGTCCGCGGCGTCGGCACGGTCGAGGCGGCGTCCGATATAAACGTGCTGATCGTCCCGTCGGAGGGCGTTGTCGCGTCCGAGGGCGTCGAGTGCCTCGCCGTCTACTACGACGGGGAGGTCGCGGAGTTTGACGAGGGCGGCGCGGACGCGCCGGACGGGCTTTTGCGCTGGGCGGCGGCGTCGCTGCCGCAGTCCGGAGATCACGAGCCGTCCGACAGCGCGAAGACGCTCTCGGGCTATATCGCCGCCACCGGCTTCGGGGGCGGGATCCCGGACGGGATGCAGAGGATCTACGACTGCGGCGCCGACGGCGGGATCCCGTTTGAGACGTCGGTCTACGCGGTGGATGAAGGATATATGTCCGTCTCGTGCGCGGAGGCGTCGCGGGCGCTCGGCGCCTGCGCCTTCGTCTGCAAGGGCGGCGAGCGCTTCCCGATGACGGACGGGCTCCGCTCGGGGATCGCGGGATTTGCGGCGCATCACGAGCGCCGCGGCGCGTCCGCCATCGCCGTGACGCGCAAAAAAACGCCGTTCCCGTCGCGCGACAGGGTGATGTTCACCCAGAGCGACATGGAGCTGCTCGGCATAATAGTCATATACGAGCCGCTCGCGGAGGGCGCCGTCGGGGCGGTCGACGCGTGCCGCGGCGCGGGAATACGCGTCGTCATGACCGGAGAGGGCGCGACGGCGGCGAGGATCGCGGACAGAGCCGGGATCATCTCGGGCAGGGACGGGATCCTGAACGGAAAGCGGTTCCTCACGATGACGGAGGAGGAGAGGGCGGACGCGGCGCGCGAGGCGCGCCTCTGCCTCGGCTTTGACGGGGAGGCGACCGTATCGTTCATAAAGGCGCTGCGGTCGCGCGGGGACCGCGTCGGTTACGTCGCGGTTCGCACCCGCGAGATGCGGGGCGAGCTTGCGGCGCTCGGCGCGGCGGACGCCGCGTTCGCGCTGTCGGAGTCGGGCGGGCAGAAGTTCGCGGCGGACACGCTCAAAATGCACGCGGACGCCGCGGTCCCGTGCGCCGGGGACGGCGGCGGCATACGCTCCGCCGTGTCTCTTGTCGCGTACGCGCGGCGGATATACGGCAACATCTCCGCGATTGCCGACTATATGCTGACCTCGCAGGCGGCGCGCATCTTCGCGGTGCTCCTGACGGTCCTGATGAAAAACAGCGCGCTCGACGCGCCGGGGATCCTTCTGTGGGGTCTGATATTTGACTTTTTCGCCGTTCTCGTGCTCGCGACGGAGCCGCCGGACAGCTCATCGCTCGCCGACGCGCCGACGGTGTACGAGCGGCTGCGCCGCCCGCTGTCAAAGCTCGGCAAAACGTCGGCATTCGGGCTTTTGTGGGCTGTGCTCACCGTTCTGTCGCCGCTGCTCGTCGGCGGCGGCGCGGGCGGGACCGTGATATTCGTTTCGGCGCTTCTCGGCTCGGTCGTCGTCTGCGGCGAGCACCGCTCGCGGTACCCGGTCTTCTCGAAAAAGCGCTGCCTGCGCGCGGGTCCCTTGCTGTATGCCGCCGCCGTGGCTGCCGTGACCGTGGCGATAACGGTCATACCGGGCGCCGCCGGCGCGCTCATGCTCGCGGTGCCGGACGCGCCGTCCCTCGCGGTCTCGACCGTCCCGGCGCTCGGGCTGCTCGCGGCATATGAGGTATCGAGGATCATATTCGGACAAAAAATAAAGGAGGAAGGCTCCGGGCAAGCGCCCGGAGGTGAAGATCATGGCTGAGGAATGCACACACGACTGTTCGACCTGCGGCGTCGACTGCCCGTCAAGGAACGGGGAGCCGGAGTCGCTTTTGCGCCCGGCGAACAAGGACAGCAGGATAGGAAAGGTGATAGCCGTCGTCTCCGGCAAGGGCGGCGTCGGCAAGAGCATGGTCACCTCGCTTTTGGCGCTGACGATGAGGCGGCGCGGGAAGAGCGTCGCAATCATGGATGCGGATATAACGGGACCGTCGATCCCGCGCGCGTTCGGGCTGCGCCCCGGCTGCGTCGAGGGCAGCGAGGACGGGATCATCCCGGTAACGACGGCGACGGGGATAAAGGTCATGTCGGTGAATCTTCTGCTCGAAGAGGAGGCGGCGCCCGTCGTCTGGCGCGGACCCGTCATATCGGGGACGGTGCTCCAGTTCTGGGAGGACGTTATCTGGGGGCAGACGGATGTAATGTTCATTGACATGCCTCCGGGGACGGGAGACGTCCCGCTGACGATATTCCAGTCGGTGCCGCTCGACGGCATCGTAATAGTCACGAGCCCGCAGGAGCTCGTGTCGATGGTCGTGTCGAAGGCGGTGAACATGGCGCGGATGATGAATATTCCCGTCATCGGGCTTGTCGAGAACATGAGTTATGTCGAGTGCCCGGACTGCGGGCGGCATATCCCGCTGTTCGGCGAGGGGCGCACGGAGGCGTATGCCGAGGAGGCGGGACTGCGCCTCCTCGACAGGATGCCGGTGAGCCCGGAGCTCGCGAGGCTCTGCGATGCCGGGAAGCTTGAAGTTACGCCGTATGAGTGGCTCACCGCTACCGCTGACGCGATCGAAAAGGGGCAGTAATGCCCCTTTTCAATTCCCGGAGTTTTCGCTTTTCCCGGGCGGGGAACAGTTCCGTTTCCGTCTTTCCAAAAATCCTTTTTTAATGTAAATTGCCTTCCGGGCGGCGGAAGGTTTCCGTTTCTTTCTTTAGTTGAATTTTCTTTCTTTACTTACTTACTTTCTTTATCTCAAAAGTTTTTAGTCATAAGGAGGAGGGTACTCCGGACCCTCCTCCTTATGGATCCACCTGCCGGCACAAGGAGGGGAATAAAACCCCTCCTTGTGAATCCTCCCCATGGCTGCGTCCTTCAAAACGCGGAGCGAGGTCGATATTTCTCTCTCCCCGGTTCGTGCGTCGACACGAATCGTTCGTG
>CANQMS010000061.1 GCA_947624995.1 uncultured Clostridia bacterium | reverse complement strand
ATTTCTCTCTCCCCGGTTCGTGCGTCGACACGAATCGTTCGTGCCGCGGCTGAACGCTGACGCGCCAACAGCGACCGGGCGGGAGCGCTTTGCGCCTATGCGCTTGACCGAAGGGTGTAACATTACGGTCAAGCGGTTAAAATAAAACAAGCCGTTTCGCGGACGCTGTCGGTCAAGCGAACAGGCGCGGGCAAACGCCCGCACGGACGCTGTCAACCGCGGCAGCGTTCAAAAGGATAATAAAAAAAGTGCTGTTCGCACTTTCGAAGAGACGCTTTTGGGCGCAAAAAATAGAAGACGCTGTCGGTCCGGCGGATAGGTACAGGCAAACGCCTGCCCGGTCGCTGTCGGCGCGTCAGCGTTCAGCCGCGGCACGAGCGATTCGCGTCGACGCACGAACCGGGGAGAGAGAAATATCAATTTCGCACCGCAGTTTAAAGGGCGCACCCATGGGGGATTCACAAGGGGGGATCCCCCCTTGTGCCATGGGTGGATTGTTAAGGAGGGACCTCGGGGGGTCCATCCTTAACGAACTTCTCACGCTTTGAAGCAAGGAATATAAAGAAGATTAAGATAAAAAAGACAAAAACCATGGGTGGATTGTTAAGTGAGGGAGGCGTCTGCTTCGCAGCCGCGAGAGGGTCCCTTCTTAACGAACTTCCTCAGCTTCGAAGCAAGGAAAATAAAGAAGATCAAGATAAAGAAAGACAAAAGCCATGGATAGATTGTTACGTAATGGAGGCATCTGCTGCCGCAGCCGCACGGGGTTCCATCCCTAACGAACTTCTCACGCTTTGAAGCAAGGAATATAAAGCCCACCCGGCTTTGCGGGGCAGAGAATGAGGATGCCTCACGAATCCTTATACGTCTTGATCACCGTTTCCGCGACACTGCGTTTCGTAACGCACCTATCCATCGCCTGCCGCTCGATATAGCGGTGCGCCTCCGCCTCCGTCATCTTGAGATTGTCGATGAGCAGCCACTTCGCGCGGTTGACGAGCTTCATGTCCTCGAGCTTCTCCTCCGCCGAGGCGGTGCGGCGGAAGAGGCGCATCTGCCGCTCCGCTATCGTACACATGAAGTCCGCCGCCTGCGCGAGCATCGGCACCGATATCGGTCTTCTCACCGCCAGAATGCCGTGCGGACGCACCGCGTCGTGTACGCGCGCGTAGTCGTCGCCGCCGAGGATGAGCAGCACCGCGGCGCCGGATTCGGCGGCGTCGACGGCGAGGCTGCGCGCCTCGCCGTCGTGCGGCGCGGAATTGATGAAGTAGAGCTCATATACGTGCTTCTCCGCCTCCGCGCGCGCCTCCGCGGCGGTCGACACGGACGTGATCGGCGAAAAATCGCCGGGCGGCAGCACGCCTCTGAGCGCCTCTGAGAGCTTCTCCGTCGGCGACACTATGATCGTACCGTACATAAGACAGAGCCTCCCGCAAAAAAACTTTCATAACATTCTATCACATAAACACGGCTTTTGCCACTTTTTTGCGAAATCTTTTTTTCGCGTACGAAAAATTTTCGCGCCCTCAAAAAAATTTTTCCGCCTTCATAAAATTTTTTCGCCGGAAGCCGAAATATCCGCGCAAAAAATGCGACTTAATATCGTGAAGGGACAAAATAAAGACCGAAAGGAGGAGGCTGCCGCTTGAATGACGCCGAAATAATCGAGCTTTTGTGGCACAGATCCGAGGACGGACTGTCCGAGCTCCAGAAAAAATACGGGAAAACGCTCCTCCGCGTCGCCGAAAACATCCTCGGCAGCCGCCCGGACGCCGAGGAATGCGTCAACGACGCATACCTCGCCTGCTGGAACACGATCCCGCCGGAGAACCCGCGCGAGCTGCTCGCCTACGTCTGCCGCATAGTGCGCAACGTCTCCGTCAGCAGGCACAGGAAGAACACGGCGAAGAAGCGGCGCGGCACCGGCTACGACCGCGCCCTCGACGAGCTCGAGGCAACGCTCGACTCCGGCGAGAACGTCGAGAGCGCCGTCTCCGCGGAGGAGCTGTCGCGGCGGATCGACAGCTTTCTCGGCAGGCTCGACGAGACGACGCGCGTGATGTTCGTCCGCCGCTACTACTATTCGGACTCCGTCTCGGAGATCGCGAAAGCGACGCGGCAGCCGGGCAGAGCCGTCTCGCTGAGGCTTTTCAGGACCCGCGAGAAGCTGAAGGAATTTCTGGCAGAGGAGGGATATATAAAATGAAACGCGAGCTTTTGTCCGACGCGATGTCGGGTATATGCGACGAATATATAGCCGAAGCGGGGAGGTACACGGCATCCCCGGAGGCAAGGCGTGACGGCGCCGTGCTGCGCTATCTTGCGCTCGCCTGCGCCGCCGTCTTCGCCGTCGCGATCCTGATCCCGACGGCGGCGCACGTAATAAAATTGACGTCACGTTCGGCGCAGCCGGGCGCATCCGTCCCCGGGACGGAGAGCAGCGCCCCCGCCACGGAGGCGCCGAAGGATCCGGACCAAAACGGCGGCAGCGGCGGCACGGAGGATATAGAGATCACGGCGGACATACTGAACCGCATCAGCGAGAGCGCCGCCGACATGATACTGCCCGGGATGCCGCTCTCCGAGGTCGTGGATGTCCTCGGGCAGCCGGGCTATATCATCGGCTCGGGTCTATATGAGATCAGATACATTCTCGAGGGCGACGCGGGCTTCTTCAATATATACAGCACGCGCCGCGTCGGCGACGGATATTTCGTCTCGAACGTGGAGCTGACGCGCTTCAACACGGATCTCGGCGAGCCGTACGCGCTCCCCGACTATGACGGCAGCGTCGATCTCACGCTCGCGGACGGCGACGGGGAGGACGACATCATTTCCGTCGATGAGACGAAGCTCAGATTCATTTTCTACAACAGCACGCCCGAGGACGTCGAGCTGCTGCCGCTCGCCAAGCTCGAAAAGCAGACGGAGGACGGCTGGCGCTCCGTGCCGTACGGCGAGGAGACGGAGCCGGGGGAGACGACCGTCATCGGGAGCAATAAGGTGGAGTATGTCACCCTTAATTTACGCTCGCTCTACGGGATGCTGCCGCCGGGCAGATACAGGATAAACGCCGAGGCGCACGGCGCGGGAGGCGCCGAATACAGGGCGTCCTGCGAATTTTACATCTCCTACACGGACGCGCGCCTGCTCGGCGAGATGCTCGAGGTCGACGCGGGAAACTTCATCTCCGCGTCGGACGCTGAGCGCGTGACCGTCGGGATGAACTGGCAGGACGTCGCAGGGCTGCTCGGCAAGCCCGCCTCGATCGTCAGGATAGATCCGCTCCGCGTGCGCTACGTCTGCGAGGGCGGCGAGTCCGGGATCGACGTCTCGTACGAATTCGGCGCGAACGGCAGCCCGCAGTATTCGGTCGGCGCGGTCGATAAGTGGCACGGCGTGCCCGCCGTCGAGGGCGGGAAGGCGACCGGGGAGGATATACGCGCGCTGATCGAAAAAATGCGGGAGAATGCAGGCAGGCTGACGGCACACGACGTCGAGACGGCGCTCGGCGCGCCGCAGAGGATCCTCGGCACCGTCGCGGAATACGAGCTCGACGGCGGCTTTGCCGCTGTCGAATACATCAGCGCCGGGTACTCCTCCGTCGTCTCGCTCGACACCGTCTCCGAGATAAGATACGTGCCGGGCGGCGATCTGCCGGACGCGGACGAACTCCTTGATAAAATACATGTCGGGATGACGTACGGCGAGCTCGTCGGCGAGCTCGGGACGCCGAACATCACATACGATTTCTCAAGGGTCGCATATTTCACAGAGGGGTTCGGCGCCGTCAGCCTTTATCTCGAATTCGGCGGATATGACGAAAACGGCGAGTGGGACATAAACGGCGGCGACGAGCTCACGGTCACCGACGTGTGGGAGATGACGGGCTCGGGTCAGCTCGCCGACGCCGGGGCGGCGCATTATATAAAGGCGGGCGTCACGGACCGCGAGCTTCTGGCTCTGCTCGGCATCCCGTACGGCACGGACGCCGATCCGTACGACCCGAACGCCTCCGCCGAGGTGAACTACCGCACGGAGGACGGAATGCTGAAGCTGCTGCTCGACGGCGACGGAGCCGTCATCGGCACGTACTTTTTCGAAAAAGGACAGATCGACGTCGGGCTGCTTGCCGAATATCCGACGGACCCGAAAAACACGCTGAGCGCCGCCGCCTACGTGAACGCGGGCGACAGCTTTGCCGACATCGTCAAAAGATACGGGCTGCCGACGCGGTTCTTCGGCTTCGCCGGCGCGGACGAGGCGGTCTTCTCCTACGCGACGTCGCGCGGGGACAGCACGACGTTCAACGTCAAGTTCAGGGTGGAGATCTATATCGGCGGCGACGGCATGACGCACAGGACGCTCGTCGCAGTCGAGGGGTACTATCTCTGAATCTTTGCGCGCCGCGCTGCCCGTTTTGTGACAGTTTACACGTTTTATAGGAGGCGGGCAAGCATATTTGTGCAACTTTTCGGTTGACAAAATTCACCCGCGGCGATATAATGACAATATCGAAGGCAAAGGCGTCTTCCGTGGCAACCCGGAAGACGCCTTATCTTCGTTTACGGAAAAATTCATAAAACGGGAGAATCGACATGACAAACATTCCTGATTACTTCGGCGAGCTCGTATTTGACGACAGAGTAATGAAGTCCATGCTGTCCGCGAAGGTGTATGCATCGCTCAAGCGCACCATCGACGAGGACGCGCCGCTCGACCCCTCGATCGCGTACGCCGTCGCGAACGCGATGAAGGAGTGGGCGACGAAGCACGGCGCGACCCACTACACGCACTGGTTCCAGCCGCTGACCGGCGTCACCGCCGAGAAGCACGACAGCTTCATCACCCCGTCCCCGGACGGCGGCGTCATAATGGAGTTTTCGGGCAAGGAGCTCATAAAGGGCGAGCCGGACGCATCCTCGTTCCCGTCGGGCGGTCTGCGCGCGACGTTTGAGGCGCGCGGCTACACGGCGTGGGATCCGACGTCGTACGCGTTCATAAAGGGGAACACGCTCTGCATCCCGACGGCGTTCTGCTCATACGGCGGCGAGGCGCTCGACAAAAAGACGCCGCTCCTCCGCTCGATGGAGGCGCTGAACAGGCAGGCGCTGCGCATCCTGCGCCTCTTCGGGCACGACGATGTCAAGTACGTCCGCACCGAGGTCGGACCGGAGCAGGAATATTTTCTCATAGACCGCAGCCTCTACAACAAGCGCCGCGACCTGATCTTCACGGGGCGCACGCTGTTCGGCGCGATGCCGCCGAAGGGGCAGGAGATGGACGACCACTATTTCGGCGCGATCAAGCCGAGGGTCGCCGAGTACATGGAGGACCTGAACCGCGAGCTCTGGCGGCTCGGCATATACGCGAAGACCGAGCACAACGAGGTCGCGCCCGCGCAGCACGAGCTCGCGCCGATATATGAGACGACGAACATAGCGACGGACCACAACCAGCTCACGATGGAGATAATGCAGAAGGTCGCGGCAAGACACGGTCTTGTGTGCCTCCTGCACGAAAAGCCGTTTGCGGGCGTCAACGGGAGCGGCAAGCACAACAACTGGTCGATAGCGACGGACACTGGGATAAATCTTTTAAAGCCGGGCGATACGCCGTATGAGAACGCGCAGTTTTTGCTCTTCCTCTGCGCCGTCATCAAGGCGGTCGACGATTATCAGGATCTGCTCCGCCTCGCCGTCGCGACGGCGGGCAACGATCACCGCCTCGGCGCGAACGAGGCGCCGCCCGCGATCATTTCGATGTTCCTCGGCGACGAGCTCGACGCCGTCCTCGACGCGATAGAGAACGACCGCCCGTACAAGGGATCCGAAAAGAAGACGCTGACGCTCGGCGTCGACGTCCTGCCCGACTTCGCGCGGGACACGACGGACCGCAACCGCACCTCCCCCTTCGCGTTCACGGGCAACAAGTTTGAGTTCCGCAGCGTCGGCTCGTCGGATTCGATCGCGTGCGCGAACATAATGCTGAATGCGGCGGTCGCCGAATCGCTCCGCATCTACGCCGACAGGCTCGAGGCGGCGGACGATTTCGAGGCGACGCTGAACGGGATGATAAAGAAGACGATAAAGGATCACCGCCGCATAATTTTCAACGGCAACGGCTACGACGAGGCGTGGGTCCGCGAGGCGGAGGCAAGGGGTCTCTGCAACTACCGCACGACTCCGGACTGCATGCCGCACCTGCTCGACGACAAGAACGTCGAGATGCTGATGCGCCACGGCGTATACTCCCGCGCGGAGCTTGAGTCCCGCTGCGAGATCATGCTCGAAAACTACTGCAAGACGCTGAAGATAGAGGCGAACGCCATGGTCGACATGGTGAGAAAGCAGATCTTGCCCGCGGTCGAGAAGTACGCGGCGAGCGTCGCCGGGGCTGCGGCCGCGAAGCGCGCCGTCGTGCCGGAGCTCGCGTGTACGTATGAGAGCACGCTGGTCTCGAAGCTGTCGCTCCTGATAGATCAGCTGGCGGAGAAGACCGACACGCTCGAGGTCGCGGTCATGAACCTCAAGAGCGATGAGATAAAGAACATCATCGACGAGTCTCGGGCGATACGTGACACGGTGCTCTGCGCGATGAGCGAGCTGCGCGCTGTCGCGGACGAGGCGGAGACTCTGACCTCGGAGGAGTTCTGGCCGTTCCCCACGTACGGAGACCTTCTCTTTGGGGTAAGATAAGGTTTTATAAGAGAAACCTTTGCCGCGGAAACGGCGGCTTGATGTTTTTCCTTTGCCCGGAAACGGGGGCTGGCGCACAGCTATGATGATGTTTTCCTTTGCCGCGGAAATGGCGGCTGACGCACAGCTGTTATAATTATTTTCCTTGCTTCAAAGCATGGGGAAGTTCGTTAAGAAGGGACCCTCCGAGGTCCCTCCTTAACAATCCACCCATGGCACAAGGGGGGATACCCCCCTTGTGAATTCCCCATGGGTGCGCCCTTTAAGCTGCGGTGCGAAATTGATATTTTTCTCTCCCCGGTTCGTGCGTCGACGCGAATCGTTAGCTCCGCCTTTGAACGCTGACGCGCCGACAGCGACCGTGCGGGCGTATGCCTGCACCTATTCGCTTGACCGACAGCGTCTACTATTTTATGCGCCCAAAATTGTCTCTTCGAAAGTGCGAACAGCACTTTTTTTTATTATCCTTTCGAACGCTGCCGCGGCTGACAGCGTCCGCAAGATGTTTGTTTTGCACCTATTCGCTTGACCGAACAGCATCCATGAAATGTTTGTTTTATTCTAACCGCCAGACCGCGAACGACTTCCTCATTCCCAACCGCTTTCCCGCTTTTTTTCAACCTTCGGTCAAGCGCATAGGAGCGCAGCGCTCCCTCACGGTCGCTGTGGGCGCGTCAGCGTTCAGCCGCGGCACGAACGATTCGCGTCGACGCACGAACCGGGGAGAGAGAAGCATACGCTTCGCGCTGCGGCTTGAAGGGCGCACCAATGGGGAGGATTCACAAGGAGGGGTCTTACTCCCCTCCTTGTGCCGGCAGGTGGATCCATAAGGAGGAGGGTCCGGAGTACCCTCC
>CANQMS010000060.1 GCA_947624995.1 uncultured Clostridia bacterium | reverse complement strand
AAGCCATTTTAATTGCTTAATATTCAGTTTTTACAGCGTTTCTTAAAAACTTTGTCTAACTTTTTGGGGTCAGTTCAAAATGACGCGGTCGAATATCTCTCCTCGCTTGCAGCCGAATTCAGATACAGACAGGGAAACCTCTCAGCCGGAGGCAGGGAAGCGCAGTACATCGTCTCAAAAAAGGGAAAGGTGACCGTCAGCGGCGCGGGTTCTCTGCGTGATGCGCTCGCCTCTCAGCCGGGCTCTGCGGAAATATCGGAGGGCGTCGACAGCGAGAAGCGCTATTTCTGGCACGGCGGCGAGCCGTGGCTGATCGCGCTCGGTATCAGCGACAAGAGCGGGCGCGTCCACGACAAGCGCCGCTCGAAATTCCGTCAAATAAACCGCTTCACCGAGCTTCTCGACGACGTTTACGGGGAGCTGCCGCAGGAGGGCGAGCTTAAAGTATGCGACCTCTGCTGCGGGAAAAGCTACCTGAGCTTCGCTGTCTACGAATATCTGACGAAAAAGCGCGGCAGGCGCGTCAATATGCTTGCCGTCGACAGAAAACGGGACGTCATCGAATACTGCGCCGGCGTCGCCTCTGCGATCGGGGCGGACGGGCTTCATTTCGTCGCCGCCGACGTCGCTGACGGAGCAGTTTACGAGCCCATGTTCGGTCGGGACGGCGAGGTCGACCTCACCGTTTCGCTGCACGCGTGCGACATCGCGACGGACCTTGTGCTCAGGCGTGCGGTGAAGCTGTCGTCCCGCGTGATCATGTCAACTCCGTGCTGCCACCACGAGCTGTACGGAAAAATAAATTCCGCACCGCTTTCGTTTATCACGTCTCATTCGATGCTGTCGCAGAAGCTGACCGACGCCGTGACGGATGGGCTGCGCGTGAAAATGCTCGAGGTCGAAGGGTACAGGGTCGAGACGGTCGAGCTCATCGACCCGGACGAGACGCCGAAAAACGTGCTTATCCGCGCGCGCCGCCGCCAATCTGCCGACAGGGAAAAACACATATCCGAATACAACTCGATCATAAAGTTTCTCGGGCTCTCAGGCTCATATTACGACATATACGGCAAGTAGACCGGTACGTCAAAGGACGGCAAAAGGACGGCATGGCAAAAACCATACCGTCCTTTTTTACATTATATTACTTTTTTAAGGCTGCCGGAGCGGCGGGGCGCTGTCTGATATGTAACTTCAGCAAATGATCTTGTCGACCCACATATCGCGCATCTGCATAGCGATGCCTTTAGCGCTGTGGCGGATCTTCCGCCTGACGGCGGGGAAGAACGGCATTCTTTCCTTCGGGATCTTGTAAACGTCGCGGAGCCTGCTTTCAAGGCGCTTTATAAACAGCTCGGGCTCGCGCAAAAAATCGTTTTCTATAACAAAAACATCCGGGTCGAATATCATGATCAGATTGTAGATCGAGTCGGCGATCTCGTCGGCGATTGCATAATCGTTTCTGCACATGCCGATCCTGTCCTCGAGCGTCACGCCGCTGCGCGTTATCATCCTGCCGAAATCGCAGCCGAACTCGTGCGCTCCGCCTTCGAAATGACCCTTGCTGTATACGGCGCCGTCAACGCTTTCTCCCATGTACATATAGACGATCACTCCGGTGTTGACGCGATCGTTTTCGGCTGCGTATGAGAGCGCCGCCGCCTCAACATTCCGTTTTATGAGCGTTACGGGGCGGGAGAACACTTCCTCAGCCATTTCTTTTACCTTTATCGTCTCAAGCTCCGGTATCTTTGTTGAAACGATGCGGTCGCTCGATCCGAGATATATTCCGGGAACGGAAATTCCGAAGCCGTAAAGCTCGTTAGGATTCGGGAAAACGTCGAAGTTGTCTTTGGCACATTTCAGGAAGGAGAGGAGATTTTCGTCATAATACCGCTTATAGCTGTATGTGTACTGCATGAAGTTTACGGAATTCATCTTCATGTCGATGATGTTGAGACAGAAAGCGCGCTCCGAGAGGTCGAGCACAACGGAATAGCGCTCGCTGCGGAGAGAGAGCATTCCGGCGCGGCGCCCCGCACCCATGCTTTTTGTCTTCTGCTCATCGAGAAGTCCGGCTTCGAGAAGAATGTCGGCGACTTTACCGACGGTCATAACGCTGAGCCCCGTGTCCTTCGCTATAGAAGCACGGGCGGCATTGTCCCGGGATGCAATATCAATAAAGATACTCTTGACATTTTCAGGTCTAATTCCACGTAATTCCAGCTTTTCCATCTGTCTTGCGCCTACTTTCTTTAGATTTTGTCCGTTATACTGATAATACGAACATAATAATATATTACAACATTTTTGATAAACTGTCAATGAATTTGCTTGAAATTTTCATTGATTAAGGACAATTTTTTTGAAATTTTCTTTATCACGCTTATTAATTTTTGTGTAGGACAGGGCGAAACCGTAATTATATTAAAAAACTGATTTCTTTAAAAATTGAAAAAAAGCGGAAGATCGCTCAAAACAGAATAATATTTTCCGCGAAAAAACGGCTTCTTTCCGAGAGCTGGACTTTTTGATTCAAAAAACCTTGAAAAAAATACCTCGCCGTGGTACAATATATCCTGTTGATTTTTTGTTCTGCCGGAGGCTTGCGTGCTTGACAGGTATTTAAGACCCGACTTTATCCTCGACACATACTCCGAGGTGACACCGGAGTTCTGCCGGGAGCACGGCATAACGGCACTGATCTGCGACATTGACAACACGCTCGTCACGTATGACGACCCTCTGCCGACGGAGCCTGTGCTGAACTGGCACCGAGCTCTGAAGGACGCGGGGATCCCGATCTCGTTCGTCTCGAACAATGAGCCGGAAAGAGTATTGACCTTTGCGGCGCCGCTCGGTGTGCCCGCTTTCGCAAAATGCGGCAAGCCCTCGAAAAGGGGCGTCCGCGCAGCGATAGGAGCAATGGGGAGCGACCCGCGGGGGACTGTTTTTCTCGGTGACCAACTCCTGACAGACGTCATGTCCGCGAAGCGTTTCGGGCTGAGAGCCATTGTCGTGCCTCCGATCAAGGACAAAATGACGGCGCTGTTCCGCGTAAAGCGCGCGATAGAGCGCCCTTTTATGAAAAAATATCTGAGGGAAAAATCAGGCGGCACCGGCTCGTGACGGCACGGAGGCACACCGCCCGATCGGACCGGAATAAAGCCGAAGGGAGCGGGCATTCATGATACACGCGTTCATAAGAAGGATCGCGTCTGTTGAAGTCATTGCAATGATCCTTTGCACAATATGTCTTATTCCGTCGATCGTTTCTGCCGATATGGGTGCGGCACGAAAAGATCCGGAAGCGTCCGAGGACTGCGCTTCGGAAAGCGCGGCAGTACCGGAAACGGTAGCAGCGGAGGAACTGCTCTACGGGGTGCTTGAGCTCGGCGGATTTGACTCGCCGGATCTCATTTTCGGATCCGACGACGGTGATTTCAGAGACAGATTCGAATCTTTTTATCATACGGACATGCCTCGGGTCAGGGATATGGCGTTTGCCGTTTCATCCGGCATCTGTGCCGATGAGATTGCAGTCGTAGTTCCCGAAAAAGACGGTGACAGGAATGAAATGGAAGGAATGCTCCGCCGCCACATTGAAGAGGAGGAGCGCATATACGAGCTTTACAGTCCCGAGGACGTCTCCAATCTGAAAAACGCCTATATCGGTGACGAGAGCGGCTTTATAATTCTGATAGTTTCAAAGGACAAAAACGATATCCTCGAAACGGTGCGGGAATGTCTGCACTCGCCGGACATGCTTCCGCCTCTGCCGGAAAACAATGAAAGCAGCGGCGGCAGCACCGGAAACGTGACCGAATGTCCGCCCGAAAGCGATACGGGGGCGGAGACATCCGCCGACCGTGACACAGCGGGAACGGCAGATAAAGATTTGCCGCAGACGGAGCCACCGCAGACGGAAACGGCGCCGCCGGAAACACCGCAGACAACGGAGCCCCCGCAGACGGAGACGGCGCCTCCTCCCGAGACTGACCCGCCGCAGACCGAGCCGCCCGTGACGCAGTCGCCGGAGACAACGGTGCCCACGTTCGACGACACCTATTATTCGGATAAAATGTACGAATTCGAAAATGCGCTCCCGGAAAGAGAGCACACACCGGACGGCTTCTTCTCCGACGCGATCTTCGTCGGCGACTCGAGGCTTGCCGGGATAATGCTCTACGCAAAACCGCAGGTCGCAGCGGATTACAGCGTCGTGGCGCTAAATGCTGTCACGGTCTTCACAACGAAAGCCGTAGATATGGGAGGCAGCAAGGTCACGGTAGCGGACGCAATACGAATGACAAAGTTCAACAAGTGCTACCTGATGTTCGGTATAAACGAGCTTTCGTGACCGTATCCGGAAGCATTCATAACGGAATATAAAAAGGTAGTTGCGCTGATCCGTGAGGTCAATCCGAACGCAGAGATCTACATATTGAACGTATTTCCCGTAACGGTCGCTTACTGGCAGTCACGCCCGGAGATGGGCAACGACCGCGTACAAAACCTTGACAGACTCATCGCAAAGATGGCGTATGAAGAAAATCTTCACCTCGTAAACGTCGCAGAGGCGCTGTCGGACAAATACGGAAATCTTCCGGCGAATTATTCGAGCGACGGCGTCCACGGGACGCCGGAGGCGTGCCGAAAGGTCTTTGACTATATGTGTACCCACTGGTAATGCAAAACCGAAAAATAAGGAGAGAACAAAAATGACAAGACTTGACCGCGCGCGCGCAAAGCTTGCGGAACGCGAGCTTGACGCCGTCTACATCACATCAGAAATAAACCAGCGCTACGTCACAAGCTTCAGCTTTACGGACGGCTCGGTGCTCATCACCAAAAACAAGTCATACGTGATAACGGACTTCCGCTATCTCGAAGCCGCAAAGTCCAAGGTCGTCGGCGATTACGAGATCATAACGGCAAAGAAGGGCAATTATCTTTACGAGCTCTGCCGCGACAACGGCGTCCAAAAGCTCGGGTTCGAGGACGGTTCGATATCGTATGCCGGGTACAAGTCTCTCGTCGACCGTCTCCCCGGCATTACGCTCACGCCAGCGGGACAGTTTGTCGAGGAGCTTCGCCTCTATAAGGAGCCGGGCGAGGTAGAGGACATCGTCCGCGCGCAGAGGATCGCGGAGCGTGCGTTTGCCGAGCTGATACCGGAGATCAGGCGCGGTATGTACGAGACGGAGGTCGCGCTCGAGCTCGAATATAAAATGCGCAAGCTCGGTGCGGAGGACAAGAGCTTTGACACTATCGCCGTTTCCGGCTCGGCGTCCGCACTGCCTCACGGCGTCCCGCGCAATGTACCGATCGAGGACGGATTCTTCACGTTTGATTTCGGCGCGCTCGTGAACGGCTATCACTCCGACATGACGCGCACGGTCGTCATCGGCAAGGCGGACGACGAGATGAAGCGCCTCTACAACACAGTCCTTGAGGCACAGCTCGCGGCAGAAGCCGTCATAACCGAGGGGTACCGCAACTTTGACGCGGACAGGACCGCGCGGGATATCATCGAGGGCGCCGGTTATCACGGCTGCTTCGGTCACGGTCTCGGTCACGGCGTCGGGCTCGAGATCCACGAGTCGCCGCGCCTGTCGACGTCCGCGGGGGACGCGGTGCTCAGGGCGGGGCAGATCGTCACCGTCGAGCCCGGCATCTACATAGAGGGGAAGTACGGCTGCCGGATCGAAGACATGATGCTCATAACCGAGGGCGGAGCGAAGCTCCTCACCGACTGCCCAAAGGAGCTTATCGAGCTCGACATATAAAAAACCGTACCTTTTGCATAAAAAAGCGCTTGGGACCCTTTTTGGCGAAAAAAAGTCTTGCAAAAGAACAGTTTTCGTATTATAATTAAAACGTATGGACAAATCGAAAGGATTTTATAATTTATTATGGTAACAGCAGGCGATTTCAGAAACGGTATCACGTTTGACGACGGCGGCGTCGTCCTTCAGGTCATCGAGTTCCAGCACGTCAAGCCGGGTAAGGGCGCGGCATTTGTCCGCACCAAGCTCCGCAACGTGATGACGGGCGCCGTTATCGAGCGCACCTTCAGCCCGACTGACAAATTCCCGGACGCACGCATCGAGCGCAACGAGATGGAGTATCTCTACAACGACGGCGATCTCTACTACTTCATGGACCCCGAGTCCTACGAGCAGATCCCGATCAACGCTTCCTTGCTGCCCGACACCTTTAAATTCGTAAAGGAAAACGACAAGTGCAAGCTCGTTTCCTATAACGGAAAGGTGTTCTCCGTCGAGCCGCCGATGTTCGTCACTCTCGAGGTCGTCGACTGCGAGCCCGGCGTTAAGGGAGACACGGCAACGAACGCGAAAAAGGTATGCACGCTTGAAACAGGCGCTCAGCTCAACGTTCCGCTCTTCATCAACACGGGCGACGTCCTCCGCATCGACACGAGGACGGGCGAGTACATCGAGCGCGCGAAATAATGAGGTACGAAATGACGATAAAGGAAAGATGCGCATATATTAAGGGGCTCGCGGAGGGTCTTTCTCTCGACGAGTCAAAGCCCGAGTCAAAGCTCATCTCCGAGCTCATCACGCTCGTCGGCGAGATGGCGGAAGAGCTTGAGGACAGGGAGAACGACATCGCGGAGCTGAACGAATACGTCGAGGAGCTCGACCACGATCTCGGCGACGTCGAATCATACGTTTTCGAATGTGACGATGACGATGATGATGACGACTACGACGACGATGACGATTGGGACGATGACGACTGCGACTGTGACTGCGAAGAATGCGACGGATGCGATGAGGATTACTATGAGGCGGAATGCCCGCACTGCGGTGAAACGGTCTGCTTTGATTCCGACATCGAGCCGGAGGACATGGTCTGCCCCGCCTGCAACAAGCATTTCTCGGACGCGGACTGAATATTTGACTGCTAAAAGGGGAAAAGCCTTGCACCGGCTTTTCCCCTTGATTTTTAAAAACGGGAGGAGCCGAAAGTGGAAGTCAACGAAAAACAGTATCACATAGCGTGCAGCAAGGGGGACATAGGAGAATATGTCATAATCCCCGGAGACCCCGGGCGGTGCGAGCTTATCGCGCGCTGCCTTGACGGCGCGCGTCACGTCGCGACGAACCGCGAATTCACGACATACACGGGCTCGCTCGGCGGCGTCCCCGTCTCGGTGCTTTCAACCGGGATCGGCGGACCGAGCGCGTCTATCGCGATGGAGGAGGCGACGGCGCTCGGCGCGCACACGTTCATCCGCGTCGGAACGTGCGGCGGGATAAACATGGACGTCACAGCGGGGGACGCCGTGATAGCGACGGGCGCCGTCCGCATGGAGGGTACGAGCCGCGAATATGCGCCGATAGAGTACCCTGCCGTCGCGGATTTTGATGTGACGCGCGCGCTCGTTGACGCGGCGCGGTCGCTCGGTATGCGCGCTCACACCGGCGTCGTCCAGTGCAAGGATTCGTTTTACGGGCAGCATTCTCCCGGGCGTATGCCCGTATCGGCGGAGCTGCAGTATAAATGGGAGGCGTGGAAGAGGCTCGGCGTGCTCGCGAGCGAGATGGAGTCCGCTGCGATATTCACTGTCGCCGCCGCCCTCGGCGTCAGAGTCGGGACGGTGCTTTCATGCGTCTGGAACCAGGAGCGAAAGGCGGCAGGGTATAACGACCCGGACTGCCACGACACGGACGGCGCCATCCGCATCGCCGTCGAGGCGATAAGAAGGCTGATAGGGTAAGGTGTTTTAACGGGGGAAGAGAAAACTCTTGAAAGAGTTTTTTCTTCCCCCGTGCCCCTTTCTTTTTCAGAACTTTTTATTGACTTTTTTATTGCAAGACGGCAATTTAATGCGAACCCACATTTTTCATAATATACTCGAATATAGAGCTCATAAAAAATCTTTTGAAAAAATTTGAAAAAATTTTTTCTCGGGACCGAGCATTTTATGACGTTTTCGGCACTATTAGACAAAGAAGTCTTGAGAAGAAAAAATTTCAAAAAAAAGACCAACTATGAAAAGTCAACCCCTACGTGAAAAATATTTTTCACATAGGGGTTGATGGAAACGCAAGCA
>CANQMS010000059.1 GCA_947624995.1 uncultured Clostridia bacterium | reverse complement strand
TGAAAGGGGGCAAGACCATGACATACGAACGCCGCGAGGCGATATTCGCGAAGGACGCACTGACGTCGTCCGAGGTCGCGGAGCTTTTGGCAGTATCGCGGACGACCGCGAACATCATTATCAATAATATCCGGCTCAAGTACGGAGACAGGCTCGGCATTTCGGGGCGCGTCCTCGTCGAGGATTACAAGCGGTATTTCGGCGCGCCGGAACGCGAGCGTTACAACAGGCGCATGACGGACGCAGACAACGATTTCAAGGAGCGTCCTCTCACCGAGGATGACAAGAAGAGACGCGTCTTTTCGGTCATGTGCCCCGACGGCCTCGGAAAAAGGAGGCTGTCATGACGCAGGCTGATCTTACTGGGCAGCAGCGGGGACGGATCCTGCTGCTCGCGCTCGAAAAACACACGGCGGACGATATCGCCCGTGCGGTAGATGTGCCGGAGATGGTCGTGCGCGGGCTGTGCCGCGATGCGGGTATTGTGCTCGCCGAAAAGGAGGATACGAAATGCGGCGACGGTTAAGAGGAACCATATTTTACGGACTTGCCGCCGCGGCTCTTGTTTTCGCTTTCGGTTCCGCGGGCGCGCTCGCATATGGAGATGTCGGACTTATACAGGGCGTGATAGAGACGATATCGGGTTTTTTACTGTTCGGCGCATTCATGGAGGCGGCCGATGACTAACAGATTATCGGGTATCGCCTTTGAGCGAGAGCTTTGCAGCATGCTCGCCGTGCACGGGTTTTGGGTACACAATATCGCTCAGACCGCAAGCGGTCAGCCGGCAGACATTATCGCCGTAAAGAACGGCAGGGCATATCTCATTGACTGCAAGGTGTGCGCGAACGGTAAATTTGACACTCGCCGAATCGAAGAGAACCAGGACGCGGCAATGTGTCTGTGGAGAGACTGCGGCAACGGTGTCGGTTGGTTCGCGCTGAAACTCGACGACGAGGTCAGAATAATACCTCATTCGTTTTTTTCAAAATGGCGGCGCCGCAATTGTTTCCCGTGTTTCGACAGAAACACCATTCTTGAGGTATCACAGCCGTTTAACGTGTGGGTAAAGGAGGTCATATGTTTGTAGACATATCTAACGTAATAACCGTTACGGCGCCGACGGTCAGCCTTGTTGACTGGTGCCGGAAAAACCTTGAGCTGCCGAATCCCGAGTATGCGAAAAAGCGAAGGATGGGATACTGGACAGGCAACACACCCGAGACGCTGTCGCTCTACGAGAGGCGCGGCGACGCGCTCATCCTGCCGTTCGGCTGCCTGCGGAGCATAGCGCCGTTGATAAAAAGCACCGCGCTTACAATATCATTTTCCGACCCCGCCAAGGTCGACTACGGCGAGCCTATACCGCTGTATGACTACCAGTCGCGGGCAGTGGATACGATGATGATGCGCGAATACGGCATCCTTCAGAGCCGGGCAGGGAGCGGCAAGACACAGATGGGTCTTGCCATTGTACAGCAGTACGGACGCCGCGCGCTGTGGCTGTGCCACACGCTCGACCTCGTCGCGCAGAGCCGTGAGAGGGCGGAGCGATATATCGACAAATCGCTGATCGGCACGATCACGGGCGGCAAGGTAGATATCGGAGAGGGCATCACGTTTGCGACAGTGCAGACGATGAGCAAGCTTGACCTCTCGCAGTACCGCGACATGTGGGACGTAATAATCGTCGATGAATGCCACCGTGCGGCGGGAACGCCGACAGCCGTAACGCAGTTTTACAAGGTTCTGAACGCGCTTGCGGCGCGTCACAAATACGGACTGTCCGCGACAGTCCACAGGGCGGACGGCATGATCGCGGCGACATACGCTCTGCTCGGACCTGTGGCTTACACTGTCCCCGACGAGGATGTTGCCGACAGCGTGATGCGGGTCGGAATACGACCTGTAGGGACAAACGTCAAGCTGTCGCGCGAATGTCTCAATACTGACGGCACACTCAACTACACGGCGACGATATCATATCTCTGCCGTCATGAAGACAGGACTCGCCTTATCGTCGAGGATCTCATCAGAGAGCGGGAGCATCCGTGCCTCATCCTCTCGGACAGGCTCGAGCATCTGCGCGACATACTGGATACTTTGCCGCAGCCCATGCGGGAGAGGGCGGTCATGATAAGCGGGAAAATGACGACGAAGCGCGGCAAGGAGGAGCGCGAGCGGGCGCTCGACGACATGAGGGACGGACGGAAAAAGTACCTTTTCGCGACGTATTCGCTCGCGAAGGAAGGACTCGATATTCCGTGCCTTGAACGGCTGTTTATGGCGACACCTCAGAAGGACTACGCCGTCGTGACGCAGAGCATCGGCAGGATTGCTCGGACGGCTGAAGGGAAGGCACAACCGATCTGCTACGATTATGTCGACGACATCGGATATTTCGTCAGGAGCTACCGAAAACGCTGTGCCGTGTACCGCAAGAACGGGTGCTGTTTCGTGGAGGACGAAGGTGAGATGTAACTATGAGCAGAGAATTATTCATCGACAACTTCGCTGGCGGGGGCGGCGCGTCTACCGGGATCGAGATGGCGATTGGGCGAAGTGTTGATATTGCAATCAATCACGACCCGGACGCGATAGCGATGCATAAAGCCAATCATCCTGCGACACGTCATTACTGCGAAGACGTCTGGCAGGTCGACCCCGCAGACGCCTGCCGGGGGCATCCAGTCGCGCTGGCATGGTTCTCGCCGGACTGCAAACACTTTTCAAGGGCAAAAGGCGGAAAGCCGGTCGACAAAAACATCCGCGGGCTCGCGTGGGTTGCGATCCGATGGGCATATACCGTGCGTCCCCGATGCATTATGCTCGAGAACGTGCCGGAAATACAGACATGGGGGCCGCTCGGCGAGGACAACAAACCGATAAAGGAGCGAAGCGGCGAAACCTTCGAGGGCTTCATCCTCGCTCTGACAAGCGGCATTCCGCGAGATCATCCGGCATTCTCTGAGATGTGCGCGGCGCTCTCTATCGCGGAAACTTCGCTGACGGCGGATGCATTGACGCGCGGACTCGGATATAAGGCAGAATGGCGGACGCTGCGCTCATGCGATTACGGCGCGCCGACAACGCGGACGCGGTTCTATCTGATCGCACGGTGTGACAACCGTCCCATCGTCTGGCCGGAGCCGACGCACGCGCCGAAGGACAGCGACGCCGTAAGGCGCGGCGAAAAGCGTCCTTACCGCACAGCAGCGGAATGTATTGACTGGGATATACCGGCTCAAAGCATATTCGAGCGGGAAAAGCCTCTCGCCGAAAACACGCTGCGGAGAATCGCAAGAGGCATACAGAAATTCGTGATCGAAAATCCGGAGCCGTTTATTGTCAATTACAAATTTGACAACGCCCCAGAGAGCGTCGAGCGCCCGCTGTCTACGATCACGACTGTCGGAAGTCACTACCTCGTAGCCCCGACACTTGTACAGTATCACGGCGAGCAGAATGAAGACGAGGTGCGCGGTCAGCGCATGGACGAGCCGATCATGACGGTCGACACGTCAAACCGGTACGCGCTCGCTTGCGCGCACATCATGAAGAACTACGCCGGAGGCTATACGGGACCCGGAAGCTCGGCGGACGAGCCTCTCGACACAGTGACCGCAAAGGATCACAACAGCCTCGTCACAGCGCACATCATGACGATGCGGCACAACATGGACGGACAGAAAGCGGACGAACCGCTGACGACAGTATCGTGCAGCGGAGCGCATCACGCGGAGGTTCAGGCGTTTCTCGTCAAATATTATGCGACATGCTCGGCGGCGTCCGTACACGAACCGCTCGATACGATCACGACGAAAGACCGTTTTGCGGTCGTGACGGTCCACGGCGAGAAGTACATCATCACGGATATCCGTATGAGAATGCTTCAGCCGAGAGAGCTGTTCCGGGCGCAGGGATTCCCGGACGATTACATAATCGATGTAGACGCAGACGGCGCGCCTTATCCTAAGTCAAAACAGGTCGCCCGCTGCGGCAACGCGGTGACGCCGCCGGTCCCCGCCGCACTCGTGCGGGCAAATCTGCCGGAGTATTGTGAGGAGGAGATCGAGATATGAACCTCATTACATATGACTGCGAAGTGTTCGCGTTCGACTGGATCGTCGTTTTCAAAGACCTAGAAACCGGACAATACACCGTTGTTCACAACGACAACGAGGCCCTCACAGCATGTATATCCGACGACAACATCTACTGTGGATTTAATAGTAAGCACTACGATCAGTTCATCATCAAGGCGATCGCGCTCGGAAATACGCCGCAGGAGATCAAAGCGCTGAGCGATTATCTTATCGACGGCGGACAGGGGTGGGAATATCCTTCCTTGCTCAGCATCCGTTTCGATTTCAACAACATTGACATTCGAGACGATGTACAGCAGGGACTGTCCCTCAAAGCAATCGAAGGGCATCTCAATATGGATATTCGTGAGAGCACCGTGTCCTTTGAAATCGACCGCCCGCTGACTGAAGCGGAACTGAGCGAAACAGTCTTCTACTGCAAACACGATGTCGATGCTGCTGAAAAGCTTGTCGAAATAAGAAGGGATTATCTAAAAACAAAGCTCAATCTCGGGAAAAGGGCAGGCATCGGTGAGGTCAAGGCACTGAGCGCCACGAACGCCAAGCTGACCGCCATGATGCTGAGGGCACAGCGTAAGGAATGGAACGACGGGCGCGACTACGTTTACCCTGAAAACCTCTCTCTGACCGACATTCCGAAACCGGTGCTCGATTTTTTCGAGACGATACATGATAAGTCTACTCCGGATGAGGAGCTTTTCAAAACCTCGCTGGAAATCGAGATCGGTGGGATGCCCTGCAAGTATGCGTGGGGCGGCGTGCACGGAAGTCTGACCACCTACTATGAAGAAGCGACATCCGACCGAGTCATCCAAAACCGCGACGTGTCAAGCCTGTATCCGTCGCTCATCGAGCAGTACAATTACCTGTCGAGGAACGTCCCTGATCCGGAGATGTTCTATGTTCTCAGACGCGACCGCCTCCGGGCAAAACACGAGGGCGACAAACAAACGGCAACCGACCTGAAGCTGCCGCTCAACACCGTCTCCGGCGCGCAGGAGAACCCATACAACGACCTCTACGACCCGCTCCCGACGCGCAGCCTACGCATTTCAGGTGAGCTTTTCCTGACTGTACTTGTCATGCGTTTGCTGAATGGCAGCAAGACCATCAAACTCCTTAACATCAACACGGACGGAATCATGTATTCGGTCGACAGATCCGAACGGCCGATCGTGGACGATATCTGTCGAGAATGGGAGGAGGAAACACGTTTTGAACTCGAAACCGATGATATAGAACGGGTGTGGATCAAGGATGTGAACAATCTGCTCATCGTCAAGGTTGGCGGCGCTGTCAAAAAAGTCGGCGGGTATCTCAACTACGGGGTTTCGGTCAAGGGAGCATGGGCAATCAATAACAGTATGGTCGTTGTCAAGAAAGCTATTGTCGAATATCTCGTGAACGGCACGCCGGTCGAGGATACGGTGAACGCCGACGGAGACATTTTTGACTATCAGCTTATCGCCAAAGCGGGAAGCAAGTACCGGGAGGCGTATCAAATCGTCGACGGCGCGAAAGTACCCGTCCAAAAGGTCAATCGTGTCTATACAACGAAAGATCCGCGATATGGGAGACTGTATAAAGTCAAATCGGAAAACGGCAATATTGCGAAAATCGAAATGCTCCCGGATCACTGCATAATCGACAACGACAATAAACTCACGATCAATGATGTAGACAGGCAGTTCTACATCGACATCGCCAAAAAACGAATCAGCGATTTCTTAGGGCAGGAGCCCGATCAAAAAACAGGGAGGCAACTCAAAATGGAACTTACAACGACAGAAACGATGCCGACGGTGGAGACAAAAGATGACGCCATAACGAAAAAGCCGACGATCTACGAGATACTTCTGACGATTCGCGAGAAATTCGCTGAAACAGGCATCGAGAAAAACGGCAGGAATATGCAGCTTTCGAGCAAATATTTCACTCTTGACGACATCGTGAATACTTCTCGCCCGATCTTTCACGCTCACGGGATGCTGCCTATCGAGTCGTTCACAAAAGACGAAGGAAGGCTTGATATTGTTGACGTTACCGATCCGGACAATCGGCTGACATTCACGATCCCCATGCGAGAGTATCTCGGAAATGCCGCCGTCACGCCGGTGCAGGCGATGGGTGCGACCGTGACCTACTATCGCAGATATCTTTATTCGCTTGCACTTGACCTTGCCGAGAAGGACGAGATCGAAGAAGGATTCGATTTAGCTCCTGCAAGGAAAGCACCGCCGGCTACGCCCGCACAGCGCGACAAGGTCAAAAGCGAGCTTACAAATCCGAGCGGCAACGCGACTGCATTGCAGATCAGGCAGCTCAAAGACGCTCTGAAAAAGCTCAGAGAAGCTCACCCCGAAAAAGAGGCGTATATAACCGAACTGGGCTTAAAGACAGCGGGATTCACAGAGATATCGAAGGAAGACTGCGAAAAGATCCTGGTCGGTGTGTCAAAGCTGTGCGAAAAAGAAGGTCCTAAAGCTGTTGCGAATGATTTCGATGACGATTTACCATTTTAGAAAGGAGGTGAAGCAACATGAACTGGATCGGCACTCACATTGAGATAACGCCGCCGACGCGGCCGAAGAAGATCACGGCGACACGCTTCGCGACCGTACTCGGCAAGAATCCGTGGGCGACTCCGTTTGAGATATGGTGCGCCGTCACCCGAACGTATGAAAAGCCGTTTGAGGACACGATCTACACGATTGCGGGAAAAACCATAGAGCCGAAACAGATCGCATATATGAGAAAGGCATACGCGATGGATAACCTGAGATCCCCTATGGACATATATGGCGCCGACTACTTCAAAAGAACACACGGCGATTTCTTCCCGGATACTCCGATTTTCGGCGGTATGTGGGACTCGCTTTTGGTCGATGCAGACGGCAAGCCCGAAACGGTTTTGGAGTTCAAGACTACAAAACGCAGCGAAGACTGGGCTCGCGATGTGCCGGAGTATTATGCATTACAGGCGTCGCTGTATGCGTACCTGCTCGGCGTGGATGACGTCATCATGGTCGCGTCGTTTCTTAACGGCAAGGACTACGATCATCCGGAGGCGTTTGTTCCGTCGGCGAGCAATACGATTACCGTCGAGTTCAAGGTCTCGGAGCGTTACCCCGACATGGAAATGCTGATACATAAAGCGACATGTTGGTGGCGCGAATATGTTGAGACAGGTATTTCGCCTGACTATGACGAGAAGCGCGACGCCGAGATCCTTAACGCTCTGAGCATACGCCGCCTGTCGCTGGATGTGATGAACAAACAGATTGCCGCCGCAGAAAAGTTACGCTCAGAGGTTGAAGCCGCAAAAGAAGCAATCACAAAAAAGGTAAAGGAGTTGGCAGAAGCGGAAGAAACAATAAAGCAGAATGCAATTGCCGAGTTACGGGATACCGATAAGGCGGTCGAAGTCAAGGGAAAAACGTACACTTGGACGGTCTCGCGGACAAAATGCGTCACCGTTGACAAAGATGCGCTTGAGGCGGACGGACTGCTCGATAAGTACGCAAAGCCCGCCACGCAGTACCGCATGACGGTAAAAAAGAAGGAGAATACAGATGAACCGAACGTTTAAAAAAGGCGACAAGGTAATTTTTAACGATGCTGAATTACATCGAAACAATCCGGAATATTTCCCGGCGGTAGGTACCGTGGGGATAATTACAATGGTTGACGAGGAGACGGCGGAGGTAAGTTGGCATAAGGGCAGTACAAGCAAACACGATATATGGTGGGCGGCATTTGAATGTCTCGAGCACGCTCCGCCCTCCCCGCTCGAAATCGCCCTGAACAGACTGCGCGGTCTAATCCGTAAACACAAATATGGAGGCCCGATTATGTATATAAACCCATTTGCGGCAGGCGTCCTCGTGACACTGTTTGCAGAAGCTGTCTTGATAATCGTAAGTGCAATAATCAAATCTCACAAAAACTAAGGAGGAAAACTAAAATGGCACGCATACCGCTGACG
>CANQMS010000058.1 GCA_947624995.1 uncultured Clostridia bacterium | reverse complement strand
AAAAGTATTTAGTCATAAGGAGGAGGGTACTCCGGACCCTCCTCCTTATGGATCCACCTGCCGGCACAAGGAGGGGAGTAAAACCCCTCCTTGTGAATCCTCCCCATGGGTGCTTCCTTTAAACTGCGGAGCGAAGTTGATATTTCTCTCTCCCCGGTTCGTGGCGTCCACGCGAATCGTTTGCTCCGCCTTTGAACGCTGCCGCGGCTTACAGCGTCCGCAAAATGTATGCTTTGCACCTATTCGCTTGACCTGACAGCACCAAAAAAACGGTTTGTCGTATTCTAACCGCTTGCCCACAAACGATTGCCTCATATCTAACCGCTTTCCCGCTTTTTTCAACCTTCGGTCAAGCGCGTAGGCGCACAGCGCTCCCTTCCGGAAGCTGTCGGCGCGTCAGCGTTTAAAAGGAAAAGTCAAAGGGAGCTGTTCGCACTTGCGAAGAAACAATTTTGCCCCGCGACCGACAAGCGCTGCTGTCGGTCTGGCGCACAGGTGCGGGCATACGCTCGCCCGGTCGCTGTCGGCGCGTCAGCGTTCAGCCGCGGCACGAACGATTAACGTCGACGCACGAACCGGGGAGAGAAAAGCGTACGTTTTGCTCCGCATCTTACAGGAAGCACCCATGGGGAATTCACAAGGGGGGTATCCCCCCTTGTGCCATGGGTGGATTGTTAAGGAGGGACCTCGGGGGGTCCATCCTTAACGAACTTCTCGGGCTTCGAAGCAAGGAATATAAAGAGGATCAAGATAAATAAAGGAAAAAGCCATGGGTGGATTGTTAAGTAAGGAGTGAGGCGTCTGCTGTCGCAGCCGCACGACACCCGCTGCCGCGGGGTCTGAGGCGTCTGCTGTCGCAGCCGCGCGGGGGTCCATCCTTAACGAACTTCTCCCGCTTTGAAGCAAGGAAAAAATAAATTATGCTGTGCGTAGTTTCAGCTTCGAAGCAAGGAAAATAAAGAACAAAAAATAAAACTCACGGAGGAAACCGCTATGTACACAACAGAAGAATACATCAAAATGCGATACGACCGCTTCGGTCGGGGACTCGCGTACCGTGCGCGGAATAAGGAAGAACACGAGGCATGGTATAGAGAGGCGGCGGCTCGCCTGTCTGAGCTCCTCGGGCTTCCGAGGATGATGGACACCGAGCCTTCGCCGCGGAAAACATCGTCCCGCCGATACCGCGGGTTCGTCTGCGAGCGCTGGGAGCTCGACACCGAGCCGTCCGTCACAATGCCGTTTTATCTCCTCGTCCCGGACCGCCCGAACGGCGGCGCGGTCATAAACCCGCACGGTCACGGCGGCGGGAAGGACGAAAACGTCGGCATCGTGCTCCGCCCCGGCGAGACCGCGGACGTGTCCGGCGAGGTTCACGACGCGCCCGACTCGTTCGCTGCCGCGCTCGCGCGCCTCGGATATTGCGTCGCCGCCCCGGACGCACGCGGCTCCGGCGAGCGGCGCGAGGGCTCGCACGCGGGCGACGGACGCGAGCGCGAGAACTCGCACCGCGAGATGCTGAACTCGTATATTTCCCTCGGGATAACGCCGCTCAGCGCGATGGTATGGGATCTTGAGCGCCTGCTCGACTTCGTCGAGGCGCTGCCATACGTCGACGGGGGGCGGATCGCCTGCGCCGGGATGAGCGGCGGCGGGATGCAGACGCTGTATTTAGCGGCGCTCGACCGCCGTGTCTCGGCGGCGATAACGAGCGGTTACTTTTACGGCTTCCGTGACGCGCTGCTTCGCCAGCCGGGCAACTGCGGCTGCAACTTTGTCCCCGGGCTTTACGAATACTTCGACATGGGCGACATCGGCGCGATGGCGGCGCCGCGCCCGCTCTTTATCGAGTCCGGGACCGCCGACGGACTGAACGGCGCCTCCGGCATCGAAAACGTATATTCTCAGGTAAAGATCGCCCGCGCGGCATACGAAAACTTCGGCGCCGCCGACCGCCTCGTCCACTCCGTCCACGGCGGCGGGCACGTCTTCGTCGGTGACGGAATGGCGGAATTTTTGGCGAAATTTCTGTAAAAGCGCTTCCACATATATCCGGAATACAGAACCCCCCGGTGTGAAAAAATAACATCGGGGGGCGATGTTTGTCCCCCGGAAAGGAACATAAGCTATGAAAGAATACGAAAATATAAATTCGCCGGTCGACGGCGGGATCAATTCCGGAGACGTCACGAGATTTCCCGACGGCAGCGCGTCCGCGAACGGCGCGTGGGAGCTCCCCGCGGGGCTCGCCATGGCGTTCGCGCAGGACACCGCCTCTCTCGCGAGGTTTACGGCGCTTTCAAATGAAGAGCAGGATAAAGTTATAGCAAAGGCGCGTAAAGTCTCCACGCGGGGCGAGATGCAGAGCCTCATAAAGAGCATATAACAACTGCGTTTTTATAGATTTCCTTATATGTTTTCTTGATCTTCTTTATTTTCCTTGCCTCGAAGCCTGGGAAGTTTGTTATTATCTGTTCTTTATTTTCCTTGCTTCGAAGCTGGGGAAGTTCGTTATTATCTGTTCTTTATTTTCCTTGCTTCAAAGCGGGAGAAGTTCGTTAAGGATGGACCCCCCGAGGTCCCTCCTTAACAATCCACCCATGGCACAAGGGGGGGATTCCCCCCTTGTGAATCCCCCATGGGTGCGCCCTGTAAAATGCGGAGCGAAGCCGATATTTCTCTCTCCCCTGTTCGTGCGTCGACGCAAAACGTTCGTGCTGCGGCTGAACGCTGACGCGCCCACAGCGCCCGTGCAAGCGCGCGCGTTGCACCTAATCGCCGGACCGGCAGCGTCTCCTATTTTATGCGCCCAAAATCGTCTCTTTGAAAGTGCGAACAGCACTTTTTTTATTATCCTTTTGAACGCTGACGCGGCTGACAGCGTCTGCGCGGGCGTTTGCCCGCACCTATCCGCCAGACCGACAGCGTCTATAAAATGTTTGTTTTATTCTAAACGCCGGACCGCGAACGACTTCCTCATCTCTAACCGCTTGTCCGTAATATTTCAACCTTCGTTCAAGCGCGTAGGTGCGCAGCGCGCTCCCTCCGGGAGCTGTCTGCCGCGTCAGCGTTCAAAAGGAAAAGACAAGGGGAGTTGTTTGCACTTTCAAAGAGACAATTTTGCTCCGCGACCGCCAAGCGCCGCTGTCGGTCCGGCGATTAGGTACACAGCGCCCGTTTGCCCGGTCGCTGTGGGCGCGTCAGCGTTCAGCCGCGGCACGAACGATTAACGTCGACGCACGAACCGGGGAGAGAAAAGCGTACGTTTCGCTCCGCATCTCACAGGGCGCACCTATGGGGGATTCACAAGGGGGGTATCCCCCCTTGTGCCATGGGTGGATTGTTAAGGAGGGACCTCGGGGGGTCCATCCTTAACGAACTTCTCGGGCTTTGAAGCAAGGAATATAAAATGGTATAAGCGAAAGCAGCCGAATCTAAAAACCGTATCGTTAGTTTGACAATCCCTCCGCCCCGCCAACGCTCGGTGCCTCCTTGCGCAAAGGGAGGCTCTCACGCTCGGCGCCTCCTTGGCGAAAGGGAGGCTCTCACGCACGCCGCCGCTGCGTAAGCGGAAAAATCAAACATTCCCCGACAAAAAGCTATAGACAATCCCCCCATATCATGGTAAGATAAGGATGTAAACCCCACGTACCGGAGGTACAAAAAAATGACCCATTCCCGCCTCTTCTGCGATAAATGGAGCTTCACCGAGGCTCCACTCGGCACAAAATACGAGGACATAATGCAAAGGGGATCATTCAAACCCGTTGAGATCCCCCACGACTGGATGATATACGACACCCGCGCCCTCTACCGCACCGGCGAGGGCTGGTACCGCCGCACATACACGCATACGCCGCGCGGCGCCGAGCGCACGGTCCTCCGCTTCGAAGGCGTCTACATGGACTCGACGCTCTTTGTCAACGGAACAGTTGCCTTCGAGTGGAAATACGGCTACACCACGTTCGAGGCGGATATAACGGACTTTCTCGTCCCAGGCGAGAACACGATCGCGCTTCGCGCCGTGTACCGCGACCCGAACACGCGCTGGTACTCCGGCGCGGGCATCTACCGCCGCGTCTGGCTGAAGACCGTACCGAAGACGCGCATCCTATCCGACGGCGTCTATATCGCCCCGAAGAAAACCGCCTCCGGCTGGACGCTCACCGTCAGGACGGAAACGAACGCCGACGGCGGCACCGTCCGCCATACGCTCCGCGACCGTGACGGCGGAGAGGTCACAGCCTTCACCGCCCCCGTCACGGGCGGCGCCGCCGAGGCAAGCGTCACGGTCGAAGATCCGCACCTCTGGGACCCGGAAGATACATACCTCTATTCGCTCAAAACGGAGCTCTGCACCGACGACGGCGAGCCGCTCGACGAGAGCGTCGATACCTTCGGCTTCCGCGAGCTCGCCCTCGACCCGGAGCAAGGCTTTTTCATCAACGGCAGGCACTGTAAGCTCCACGGCGTCTGCGAGCACCACGACTGCGGCGCGCTCGGCGCGGCGGTCAACGATGCCGCCCTCCGCCGCAAGCTCGAAAAGCTCCGCTCCATGGGCGTGAACGCGATCCGCACCTCGCACAATCCCCCCGCCGTCGAGCTGCTCGACCTCTGCGACGAGCTCGGCTTCCTCGTCATCGACGAATCATTCGACATGTGGGAGCACGCAAAAACGGAATACGACTACGCCCGCTTCTTCCCCGAGTGGCACGAACGCGACGTCCGCGCGTGGGTCACGCGCGACCGCAACCGCCCATGCGTCATAATGTGGTCGATCGGCAACGAGATCGGGGATACGACCTCGCCGCGCGGCGTCGAGGTCACGCGCGAGCTCTGCCGCCTCGTCCGCGAATACGACCCGTGCGGGAACGCGTTTTTGACGTCCGGCTCGAACCATATGCGCAGCGAAAACGCGCAGCGGTGCGGCAAATATCTCGACGCCGTCGGCTACAACTACGCCGAGTCCCTCTACGACGAGCACCATAATAAATATTCAAAATTCTGCATATACGGCAGCGAAACGTCCTCCACGCTCCAGAGCCGCGGCGTCTACCACTTCCCCCACGCCTCGCGCGCGATCACGCACGACGATCACCAGTGCTCCTCGCTCTTCAACTGCACGACGTCGTGGGCGTCGCGGTCGACGGAATACAACATCACCGAGGACCGCCGCGCGCGCTACTGCCTCGGGCAGTTCATCTGGACGGGCTTTGACTACATCGGCGAGCCGACGCCGTATGACACGAAAAATTCCTACTTTGGGCAGCTCGACACCGCCGGGTTCCCGAAGGATTCGTACTACGCGTACCGCGCCGAGTGGACGGACGGGAAAAAGTCGCCGTTCGTCCACATCACCCCGTCCCTTTGGGACTATAACGAAGGCGAGCTCATCGACGTCACGGTCCATACGAACGCCGCCCGCTCCGAGCTGTTCTGCAACGGCTCCCCCGTCGGCAAATTCGACCACGACCACGTCTCCGGCATGAAGATCTCGCAATTTTGGCAGGTGCCTTACTCTCCCGGGATTTTAACGGCAATTGCCTATGACGAAAACGGCGCCGAGGTCGCGCGGGACGAGGTGCGCACGCCGGGCGACTCCGCGCGCATCGTCCTCGAGCCGGAGCGCACGGAAATTGCAGCGGACGGGCGCGATCTCGTCTACGTCAACATTTCGACAGTTGACGAAAACTCCGTCTTCGTCGCGAACGCGAGGTGCCGGATGAGCGTCTCCGTCTCGGGTCACGGTCGCCTTTTGGGGCTTGACAACGGCGACAGCACGGACTTTGAGCAGTATAAGACCTCGTCGCGCCGCCTCTTTTCGGGCAGGCTCGCGGCGCTCGTCGCCTCGGACGGGGAGCCCGGCGACATCACGGTCACGGTGAGCTCGCCCGGGCTGCCGACCGCCTCCGTCACGCTTCGCGCAGATCCCGCCTCGGTCCCGGACGGCATCGAGATAATCGACAACTGTATAAATACCCCCGTCCCGGACGAGATCCCGCAGCGGAAGATATCGCTTCACTGCCCGGGCAGCCGCACCCTGACGGGCGAGCGCCCGTCCGTCGCGGTGACGGCGCGGATTTTCCCCGAAAACGCGACGTACCGCACGGTTTCATGGCGCGCGCTCACGCCGACCGGCGTCCCGGCTGAATTTGTCCGCATAGATGCGGACGGCGACGGCACGTCCGCGCACGTGACGGCTGAGAGCGACGGAGAATTTATCCTTCGCGCGTTCTCGGAAAACGGGACCGCGTACCCCGCCGTTTACTCGGAGCTGCATCTCACCGCCTCCGGCGTCGGCGAGACGCGCCTTGACCCGTACCGCCGCGTGCCGGGCGCGCTCGCGGAAGGGGCGCTCGACGTGCAGGGCGAGAAGGAGGGCGGCATCCGCTTTGTCGCCCCCGCCGCCGCTCTGTTCCGCCGCGTCGACTTCGGTCCCGTCGGCTCGGACACGCTTTTTGTATATTTCATGCGCTACGGCGACCCGCGCATACCGTTCCGCGTCACGGACGTGACCGACGCGACCGCCGCCGACGGCAATGCGGGCGGCGAGGGCTGCAAAGGCAATGAAGGCGGCGAGCTGCTCGGCGAGTTCGGGTTTTACGCCGACCACCCGTGGTACACGTACGGAGAATCGTCATACACGCTCGCGCACCGGCTTTCGGGCGTGCGCGACCTGCGCTTTGATTTTGCGCAGCCGCTCGTCTTCGGCGGGTTCCGCTTCGCCGCCCCCTCGCGCGCGTTCTCCCCGCTCCGCGCCGCCGACTGCGACGTCGTCTACGGTGACGCCTTCGTCCGCGAAAAAACCGCGATCACGCATATCGGCAACAATGTGACGGTCGGCTTCACAGACCTCGACTTCGGCGAGGGCGCCGCGACCGTCACCGTCCGGGGCATGACGCGCCGCGACCGCGATTCCGTCGAGATCCGCATCGGCGACAGCGTCACGACCGTCGAGTTTACCCGCACGGATGCGCCCGTCGAGCGCACCGTCCCCGTCGCCGGCGCCGCCGGCATAGCCGACGTCAACGTCGTCTTCCTCCCCGGCAGCGACTTTGACCTGTATGAGATCAGGTTTGGGAGGTGAGCTTGACCGGGGGAGAGGTTTTTGGAAAAAACCTCTCCCCCGGACCCCCTCACAAAACTTTTTATTGACTTTCTCGGCGGGAGCGGCAGCTTTTACGCTGCGCGAACGTGCGGGCGGGAGTGCTTGAAGCGCTCGCAAATAACATACGAAAAGGAGCATAATAATGAATAACGGTGGATTTTTATTCGATACGGACGGGGGCGTGCTGCACGCGCACGGCGGGCATATAATCAGGCACGGCGGATATTTTTACTGGTACGGCGAGGACAGGCGGCGCGATTTTTACGTCTCCTGCTACCGCTCGGCGGACCTTCATCGCTGGGAATTCCGCCGCCATGTGCTGACGGTAAAGAGCGACCCCGCGGACCTATCCCGGGGCGGGCGCCGAGTCAACATCGAGCGCCCGAAGGTCGTATACTGTGAGGCGACCGGCAAATTCGTCATGTGGGCGCACTATGAAAACGGCGCCGACTACACGGAGGCGGCGGCTTGCGTCGCCGTTAGTGACACGCCGGACGGTGATTTTGAGTATCGCGGACACTTCCGCCCGCTCGTGTACATGAGCCGGGACTGCACGCTTTTTACGGATCCGGTCACGCGCGCCGTCTACTTCATCTCCGCCTCGCGTGACAACGCCGACCTGCACATCTACCGCCTGACCGAGGACTGCACCCGCGTCGACAAGCTCGTCAACGTCCTTTTCCCCGGGCAGTTCCGCGAGGCGCCCGCCGTCTTTTACCGGGACGGGAAATATCACATGCTGACCTCCGCCTGCACCGGCTGGGCGCCGAATCAGGGCTGCTGCTCGTCCGCCGACGCAATGGAGGGCGCGTGGTCGCCGCTGCTCCCCTTCGGCGACGAAACGACGTTTCACAGCCAGCCTGCCTTTGTCCTGCCGCTCGGCGGCGAGTACTATTATTTCGCCGACCGCTGGGGCGGCTTCCCGATGTCGCAGCCGTTCGACTACTCGAAGTCCTCGTATGTGATACTCAAGATCAATTTCACCGACGCCGGCGCGCCGTTCATAGTGTGGAACGATTCGTTCCCCGTCTTCCCCATTTCCCCCGCGTTAAATTGACTCTCCCTTTTGCCAAGGAGGCGCCGGGCGTAAATATGCCTCCCTTTGCGCAAGGGAGGCGCCGGGCGAAAAAAGCCTCCCTTTCGCCGGGGAGGCGGCGAGCGTTGGCGGGGCGGAGGGATTGTCAAACTAACGATACGGTTTTTAGCCTCGGCGGTTTTTGCTTATACTTCTTTATATTACTTGCTTCTAAGCTGAGGAAGTTCGTTAAGGATGGACCCCCCGAGGTCCCTCCTTAACAATCCACCCATGGCACAAGGGGGGATACCCCCCTTGTGAATTCCCCATGGGTGCGTCCTTCAAGCTGCGGAGCGAAATTGAAATTTCTCTCTCCCCGGTTCGTGCGTCGACGCGAATCGTTCGTGCCGCGGCTGAACGCTGACGCGCCGACAGCGCCCGCGAAACGTATGTTTCGCACCTAATCGCCGGACCGACAGCGCCTTCTATTTTTTTGCGCCCAAAATTGTATCTTCGAAAGTGCGAACAGCACTTTTTTATTTTCATTTTGAACGCTGACGCGGCAGACAGCTTACATG
>CANQMS010000057.1 GCA_947624995.1 uncultured Clostridia bacterium | reverse complement strand
CTCGGCGAGGCGCAGGGCTGGCCCATACGCTGCTTCGGTCAGGGGCTGCTCGACCTCGCGGGCTTTGAGACGGACCGTTACCGCCAGAGAGAGGTGATGTGGCGCCCCGAGCTGTCCGGTCACCTGCACACGGTGCGCGAGGCGCGCCGCGGCAGGCACGGCGAGCTTCACAACCCCGTCGCGTTCTGCTTTACGAACGGCGTCTCGGCGGAACTCTTCGCGGACGGGACTTCCCTCGGCGTCATGACGCCCGAGCACTACGTCTGCACTTGGGACATCTCCGAATGTAAGCTCGACTCGGTCTACACCGTGACCGTCAAGGCAGCGGACGGCACCGCCGTCGAGCTCCGCGAGCCGACGAGCGGTCCCGCCTCCAAGCTCTCCGCTTACGTCTGGGACGGCGAGCTCTCAAACGGCGCGTGGGACATCGCCGACGAGATCGCGCAGATCGAGCTCTCGCTCACCGATGAGGACGGCAATCTCGCCGAACACGGCGGCGACGCGCATCCCGACATCCGCGTCAACGTCACCGGCGGTGAGCTGCTCGGCATCGAGAACGGCGACATCGCGGACCTTCTCAGCTACGGCGAGCCGCACCGCAAAATGTACCGCGGGCACATGGTCGTCTACATCCGCGGCGAACGCGGCGGCGAGACCGAGGTCACCCTCCACTGCCGCCAAAACCGCGATCTTGATCGTGTCGTCAGAATTAGGTTTAAGTAAGAATTTATGCGGGGAGGAAACTTTTTTAAAAGTTTCCTCCCCGCCCCCTCTTTCAAAACTTTTTATATTTGGGCAATATTTATGATTTCGGCGCCGATCGCCTTTGCGTAGTTCACTGTATGGGCTGTACCGCTGTTAGACCTTCTCATATATGCTATGCAGACGGAAGAGCTGTCAGCAAGATATCTGTTTCTGCGATAGTAAATACCGGAACTGTAAGCCGAGGCAAGCACAATGACCTCGGAAGCTCTTTCTTTTATTTTACAATATTGTTCAACTTCCGCGTCAGACCAGCCTTTTTCGTGTTTGTACTGTTCGTCAAACGGCAATATAAGCCGAAGATACACTTGCGGATATATTGCTTTCAGTTTCAGCACGGTTTCCGATGCCAAAGCGTCAAAACCGCGCGCGCCGCCTGCCTCAAAATACAGATACCCTCTTTTTATAATTTTTTCAACCGTTTCCGTGAGCCTGCGTTCGACTTCCGGGAGCGGCTCTTTTATATTTCTGTGCCCCGTAAAGCAAGCTGTTATTCTTTTTGATCCTTCCGTTTCAGTCATTTATCTTGGCTTCCTTTTTTCGCGAGTTGCCGCCAAACGGCGCTCTGTTTGCTATATTATATCATTCTATTGCTAATAATTGCAATTATATGCCATAAATAAAGGCGCAAAAATATGATACCCTAAAGAGGGTGGTATCATGAAGACAAAATATGAGCGGGAATATATAAAATTCGGATTAAAGGTGCAGTATTACCGCAAGCTGCGGGGGATGACGCAGGAGGCGTTTGCCGAAAAAGCGGGCATTTCATGGTCGTACTTGGCAAAAATCGAAAGCCCTACCCGCGTTTTCGGGGTCTCGATGGAAACGCTGTTCTCTATCGCGGATGCTCTCGACATTCCGGTATCAAAGCTGTTCGAAGACTAAAAATATCGGCGTTCCGCATCTCAGTTTTGCGGATGCAGAGGCGTATATGCCGGTTTGCGTTGACAGAGCGGACGTGTACTGTTCTGTAACGCCGAAACATCCAATGTCAAGAAATATGTCGGCAAATAAGAAATGGGAAGAAATATTACAAAAGAGGAGACCAAGTTTTTGGTTTCCTCTTTTTGTCGATGTCCCTTATATTGCATTTTCGGCTGTTTCAGACGTGAACGAAACTATAAAATATCTGCATATTTGCAGGTCATCGAATTTATTGTCCTGCGTCAAATTAAAGTATATCATAATTTTTATAATCTGTCAAGTTGCAAATATTATATTTCATGTTGTTGCATAATATATCCTGCGGTTATAGAATAATTGTGGGGTGGGGTTATGCATGAACATCAACATGAAAAATACAGGTTGCTCGGACTGAACATTGCATATTACCGCAAGCAGAGACAGCTTTCTCAAAGCCGGCTTGCGGAGCTTATTAATATCAGTCGCACACATATGAGCCGGATAGAAACGGCGGACTGTGCTGTTTCACTTGATGTCGTTTTTGCAATATGTGACGCCCTTGACGTCAGCCCGTCAAAAATGTTTGATTTTCGCGAATAGATCCGAAAAACAATGACCTCAAAGCGGTAAAGCGCCGTTTTGAGGTTATTTTTCAACCGATATATTTTGCATGATATGATCCCGACGGAACATCAGGGAACGGCGCGCCGTTCCCTGATGTTTTATTCGCTCCCGGTCATCTCTCGTAAAAGCATTCCATCGCCCATATCGGGACGGGACCGATGAGATAGCCCTCGTCGATCACTTCGCCGAAGTCGATCACTATCTCGTGCATCTTTCCGTCCCCCTCCAAACAGACCGTTTCCGACGGCTCGCCGTCTATATATATGCGCAGCATACCCGTCAGCCATTTTTCCGCGCCGCACATCGGATGATCCGGCGTTATAAAATGGTACACGTCCGCCCCGTCAACGCCGACGGGCACATATGCCTCTATCTGGAACCAGTACGTGCCGCCGGGGTAATCGGCTTTCATCCCGAGCGTGACGGTCCTCTCGTCATACGCACGGTATTCTATCGTGCCGAACCGGCACGTTTTTGTGTCCCCGAGAGGGAATATAACAGACGCCGGCGTCTGAGGCAGGCGATCGCTCCCCGGCTGTCTGCCGACTGTGAGCGCGCCCGCGACCGAGACTGTCAGCAGAACGCACGCCGCTGCCGCCGCAAGCCTCAAATAAAGTCCCCGACTTCCGTGTCTTCGGTATTCCGCCGCCTCCGATATAAATTCGTCGGATATACCGTTCATGCCGTACAGTATCCGGCTCATTCCGTGTACGCTCCTTTCTCTATCAGATACGCGCGCAGCCTCCCGAGCTCACGCGAAAGTATCGTCTTTACCGTATTGACCTTTATCCCCGTTCTCCCGGAGATCTCCGCGATCGGCAGCCCGTACCAGTACCGCAGCACGACGACGGCGCGCCTCCCCTTCGGCAGTCCGCCGAGAAACGCGTTGATCGTGTCGGTCAGAAATCCGCCGTCCTCCGTCACGCTCTCGTCGCGGAATAATTTCCCCGTCTCCTCCTCGATCTCCTCAAAGCTGACCGTCTTCCGGCGGTCCCTCTTTTCGGCATTATAGTATACGGCGCGGTTTATTGATATCCGCCGTATCAGCTTGCAGAGATAGAATTTCAAAGACTCGGGTCTCTGCGGCGGGATAGTGTTCCACGCGGCGACGTACATATCGTCAAGGCATTCTTCAACGTCGCCTCTGTTTTCAAGTATGTGCGCCGATATCGACGCGCACAGCTTCCCGTACTTTCTCTGTGCGTACTCGATCGCCGCCTCGTCCCGCTGCCAGAAATGCTCCACGATCTCCCCGTCGTTTTTCACTGCCGCGTCAGTCGCGTCAGTCACGTCAGTTACGTCAGTTACGTCATCCACACCGATCCCCCCTCATATTCGTCATATCCGTACAAATGACCGCGCCCTCCTCCCGGGTGTCATCTGCCCTCCCGACTGATAAGTCAGAACGCGGGACAAAAAAGTTTCACTCCCGGATAAAAAATCTTCCAAGTGTCATGACAGCCGGTAATTTTTGTTTTAAGACAAAAGAGAACTTTGCCGGAGGAAAGTTCTCTTTTTATCTTTTGCCCTTTTGTATTCTTTAAACTGCCCTTTACTTTTTTACCGCATACCTTTGAGATCGAATATTATCACCCCGTCGTTGACGGCTGCGGTTATCTTCGCTTCCGCAAGGTATTTTTCCATCATATCCTTCGGCACCGTGACCTCGAAGCCGTCGTCCGTTCTTTCCATATCGTAGTCGCGGTCAAGCTCGAGCCACATATAGTCCGCGCCGATATTCTTTTTGAATCTGAGCGTCGCCAGAATCTCCCCGCTTTCGATCTCTATCTCGTCCTCGTTGAAGCTGCCGTTTGTTACGCTTTCCGCCTCGGCGGTCACGCGGCTTCTGACAGGGTTCAGCCTCATGCTTTTCATCTTCGCAATGCCGTAAAAGTCCTCTTTCATCGTATATTCCGCCGCTTCGAAGATCACGCAGTCCGGATCGAACAAATTATAATAATACTCGAAATCAGTCACATTCTGGTAGCTGTAAACGTAAATATATTCCCCGAAGGCGTTCGCAAAGAAATCGAAGCCGTTGCCGTTCATATAGCTTCCTTGGAACACAAGAACTCTCGGCGCGCCCTCCTCCATGCGCCTCTCACTCGTAAAATATCCGAAGTCGGGGAATTCCGGGTCGAGTCGCAGCTCGTCGCTGTAGATCCCCGTTTTCCCGCTTTCAAAATCGCTGTCGAACGTTATGACAGGGACGCGCTCATTGATGGGAAATTTCGATACGAGCAGTGAGGTCACCGTCTCCTCGGATATATTGAGCTCGTCAAACGGTATCGTGTATATCGAGGGAAAATCGCGTTTCAGCTCCTCGAGCGCCGCCAGCGTGCCGTAATACGCCCCGAGCCTGTTCCAGTGATTGGCGTCGTATTTTTTGTTGAATACGACCTCGCCCTCGCTTGTTTTTTCCTTCAGCGTCACCGTATTGTCAACGTATCGAATGCCCCTTTCGTCAAGGGCGGAAAACATTTCGTCGACCCATTTTCTGTCATAATTCGTCCCATCCTCGATATATTCCGGAAAAATCGCCGGCTTGGACGGCTCAAACACGAACAGAAACGGCGTTCCGCGCTCAAGGCAGTAATTCTGTATTGACGCCGTCATATCGACAAATGTCTCGTGAAATTCCGAATAGCTTGCATTTAAAACGGTGCCCTTGCCGAAAATATATCCGTCCTTTCCGTAAACGTATGAAGGATGCGTCAGCAAACCGAACACGCGGTCGTTCATGACCGAATACGCGAGTATCATCTCGTCGCGCAGCCCTATCCTGTCGTTGACGTAGTTTTCGATACTTTCCGTCAGGTCCCCGCCCCTCTCCGCCACGGCTTTAAACGGATTTCCGGTCAGCATACGGTTGTCTATCTCCGACACGGCGGGCTCCTCCGTATTGAACAGCGCCGCCGGCAGTATTATGACCGCGCAAAAAATACAGATAAATATTATCTTTATCGCTTTCATTCCTGCCCTCTTTTCTCAATATCTGAAATACAAAAACGGAACGTAAACCGAATTTACGATGTAGAGGATCGAGATCACAAAGAGGACCGTCAGTCCGAGCTGATATATTACGCTGCCGACCGCCGTCTCCGAGAACCGCCGCGCGCGCTCGCGTATCGCGGGGAGTCCGAACAAAGACGCGCCGACCATGCCGATGAGGACAAACGTCACTATCCTTGAGTCGAAATAGTGCTGCCATGTGTAGAAAACGGAGCCGTTCGTAATAAATCCGAATATGACGGCGAACAGCCGCGCACACTCTCTTAAGCTCTCAAAGCGGAAGAGCTGCCACATAAGCATCACGATGTTCATCGTTATGAGCCACTTGACTGCGTCGGGCGTTTTTTTGTAAAAATTCTTTTCCCTTATTATCCGCTCGATTATGACTATCGCACCGTTTGCCGCGCCCCAAATAATGTAATTCCAGCCGGCGCCGTGCCATAATCCGGTGAGTATAAACACAACTCCGAGATTGAAAAGCGTCCGCCTCATGCCTCTGCGGCTCCCGCCGAGCGGGATATATACATATTCGCGGAACCACGCCCCGAGCGAGATGTGCCATCTGCGCCAGAATTCCGTTATCGACCGCGACAGATACGGGAAGTCGAAATTCTCTTTAAACGTGAAGCCGAACAGCTTTGACAGTCCTATCGCTATATCCGAATATCCGGAAAAATCATAATATATCTGAAGCATGTAAAGAAGCACGGTCCCGGCAGCTGTTATGCCGTCCGTGTCGTATGCTCCGATGTCGGCTATGACTCCGCCGAACGTGTCCGCGAGGATGACCTTCTTCGCGACGCCCGTCATTATTCGGCACAGTCCGTCGGAAACGGCGTCTACGGTTATTTTACGGTTTTTTATCTGCGGCGAAAAATCGTGCCACGGAACAACGGGACCCGAAATTACCTTGGGGAAAAATGTTATATACAGAATACAGTCCAAAAGACTGCCCGCCGCCTCTCCGCGCTTTATATCGGTTATGTATGAAACGGCGGAAAATGAGAGGAACGATATCCCCAGCATCGCCACGGGCGCCGTCGCCCCGGACGCGGAGGAGGAAAAAGAGGCGAGCGGCGTCCCGATGACGGAGCCGAAAAATCCCGCATACTTCGACACGGCAAGGATCGCGAGCACGACCGCGACCGCCGCCGCCCACGGAAAGGCGCTCAGCGGGACGCGTCCGCATTTTTCCGCTCCACCGTCACCGTCGCGGTACAGCATGAGATATTTGCCGCTCTCGCGCATTCTTTCCGTGATGCGTCCCGCGATATATACCGCGGCGACATAGATCAGCAGCTTTATTGCATCGTCAAAGCACGCCCACGCGTAAAACGCGAGGCTGAGCGCCGCAAGGACGGCATCCTTCAGGCGGAGGCGCAGCTTTATATTGAATTTTCCGACCGCGCGTTCGGCTGCCGACGCAATGACATAAAGCAGAACTGCCGCCGGAAAGAAAAAGAATAAAAATATCTGCGTTGTAAATACCATTTATATTCGACCCTCTCCGTTATGTACGGGATCTTGCGCGCCGGGGCGCACCCGCGGATTAAAAGCTGAAAGGCGCCGCCGTTTTGCCGATAGAAACAGAAAGGGCGCAGGGCAGACGAAAGCCCGCCTTGCACCCTATGCTTAAAGGCTTATTATTCCCCGAAATATCTCTTGAGAAGTCCGGCGAAAGCCTTGCCGTGACGGGCCTCGTCGCGTGCCATTTCATGAACGGTGTCATGGATGGCGTCGAGATTGAGCTGCTTTGCCTTCTTCGCGAGCTCGAACTTGCCCGCCGTCGCGCCGTTCTCCGCCTCGACTCTCATCTCGAGGTTCTTCTTTGTCGAATCGGTGACGACCTCGCCGAGGAGCTCCGCGAACTTCGCCGCGTGCTCTGCCTCCTCGTATGCCGCCTTCTCCCAGTAAAGACCGATCTCGGGATAGCCTTCCCTGTGAGCTACTCTCGCCATCGCGAGATACATTCCGACCTCGGTACACTCGCCGTTGAAGTTGGCGCGCAGACCCTCGACTATCTCCTCGGGAACGTCCTTCTTGCCGACGCCGACGACGTGCTCGGCTGCCCATGTCATCTCATCCTCAACGACCTCGACGAACTTCTCGCCCGGAGCCTTGCAGAGCGGGCACTTGTCCGGTCTTACATCCGACTCGACGATCTCACCGCAAACGGTGCATCTCCACTTTTTCATGATATGTACTTCCTTTCGTGTTTTACAAAGGTTGGTCCTTTACGATACCACCGAAGATATTATATCACCGGGCGCGCGTCCTGTCAATCGTTGGGCGAGCGCTTTTTTATCGGTCGAAATATCACTCGTTTATGACAGACACGCCTATCGTGATCTCCTCGAGGACGTCGAGCAGAACGCGGACCGTGTCAAGAGACGTGAAGATCGTGACGTTGTTCTCCGACGCGCAGCGGCGGATCGCGACGCCGTCCTCATAGTGTACGCCCGAGAGGATCGCGCGCGTGTTTATCACATAGCTGACATATCCCGAGCGGATCGAATCGAGTATCTCCGTGCTCCCCTCCGAGATCTTTTTGCGGACCCTTGTCCTGATCCCGTGTCCCTTTAGGAAATTCGCGGTCCCCGCCGTCGCCTCGATATTGAAGCCCATGTCGTAGAACCGCCTCACGAGCGGCAGCGCCTCCTCCTTGTCCTCGTCCGCGAGCGTGACGAGCACGGTGCCGTAATTCTGGAGATTTATTCCGGACGCGATCATCGCCTTATACATCGCGCGGTGCAGCTTCCCGTCGTACCCGATCGCCTCGCCCGTCGACTTCATCTCCGGCGAAAGGTATGCGTCCATTCCGTTCAGCTTCGAAAACGAGAACGCCGGGACCTTCACGTACCATCTCTTCTTTTCGTCCGGGTAGAGATCGAATATGCCCTGCTCGCGCAGGCTCTCGCCGAGGATGACGCGCGTCGCGATGTCGGCGAGGCTGTACCCCGTCGCCTTTGAAAGGAACGGGACTGTTCTCGACGAACGCGGGTTGACCTCTATAATATATACGTCGTCGTTTTTGTCGACGATGAACTGTATGTTGAACAGCCCCACGATTCCAATGCCGAGCCCGAGCTTTTTCGCATACGTGAGTATCGTCCCCTTGACCTTGTTCGAAATGCTGAAGGTCGGGTAAACGGAGATAGAGTCGCCGGAGTGGATGCCCGTCCGTTCGACGAGCTCCATGATGCCGGGTACGAAGACGTTATGCCCGTCACAGATGGCATCCACCTCGACCTCGCGGCCCTGTATATACTTGTCGACGAGGACAGGTTTGTCGACGTCGATCTCGACCGCCGTTTTCAAGTAGTGGCGAAGCTGGTCTTCCTTCGCTACGATCTGCATTGCGCGCCCGCCGAGCACAAAGCTCGGGCGGACGAGCACCGGATAACCGATGCTCTCGGCGGCGCGCACGCCGTCCTCGATGTCTTTACTCGCCTTTTCTGCACCATAAAATTTCTTCAAAGCCTCAAGTATATTTACCCGAAGTGTATGTCCG
>CANQMS010000056.1 GCA_947624995.1 uncultured Clostridia bacterium | reverse complement strand
CATATCAAGGCTCTTTCCTCAAACGTAGTAAATGAGTAGTAAATCCGGCTTGTTACCCTGCGAAACTGCCCGTAAAAACAAGGCTTTTTGAGATAATCAATATTTTTCACGGTAATATTCAGCGCTCACTGCCCGTAAAATCCCGTCCGCCCGTCAGGCTTTGATTTTATCCTATTATATATTCTTGCGCGGGAAAAATCAACCGTATACGGCGTTTGTTGTCATGTATTGCCCTTAATACGGCTTTTTTACAAAAATTTTTATGTATTATGACAGTTTTGCATTGACAAACGCGCCCGCTCTGCGATATTATAAAATATAAAGAATAAAAAAACATCCTTCACTGCCGCAAAGGAGAGCGCTGCCATGCGAAAAACGAAAATAATATGCACCGTAGGACCTGCCTCTGATAACGAAAAGACGCTCCGCGAGATGTGCGAGGCGGGCATGAACGTCGCCCGGCTCAATTTCTCCCACGGGACGCACGAATATCACCTGAACTCGATAAATCTTCTCAAAAAGGTGCGTGAGGAGCTGAACCTCCCCATCGCCATCATGCTCGACACAAAGGGACCCGAATACCGCATCGGCACGTTTGAAAACGGGAAGATCACCCTGAATGACAACGACATCTTCACGCTTACGTGCGAGGACGTTGTCGGGAATCAGGAGCGCGTCTCCGTCAGCTACCGCGGGCTTTGCCAAGAGCTCAAGCCCGGCGACAAGGTCCTTATCAACAACGGGCTCGTCGTCATGGAGGTCATCGAATCGAACGATACGGAGGCGAAGTGCCGCGTCATCTTCGGCGGCGACCTCTCGGACCGCAAGTCGATGAGCTTCCCCGGTCGCGTCTTCAGCCACGATTACCTGAGCGAGCAGGACAAGGCGGACCTTCTCTTCGGCATCGAGCAAGATGTTGACTACGTCGCCTGCTCGTTCGTCTCGCGCAAGCAGGACCTGCTCGATGTCCGCGCGTTCCTTGACGCGAACGGCGGGAACAACATCGAGCTGATAGCAAAGATAGAGAACCGCTCCGGCGTTGACAACATCGAGGATATCGCCTCCGCGTGCAGCGGCGTCATGGTCGCCCGCGGGGACCTCGGCGTCGAGATCCCGTTTGAGGAGCTGCCCGCCGTGCAGAAGCAGCTCATAGACGAGTGCCGTATGCTCGGCAAGTTCGTCATCACCGCGACGGAGATGCTCGAATCAATGATAAACAATCCCCGCCCCACGCGCGCCGAGATATCCGACGTTGCAAACGCCGTTTATGACGGCACGAGCGCCATTATGCTCTCCGGCGAAACGGCGGCTGGCAAATATCCCGCTCTCGCCGTTGCGACGATGGCGAAGATCGCGCTCGAAACAGAGCGCCACATCCCATACGACAAGCGCTTCACCTCCACGGAATTCGCGATACATAACGTCGTTGACGCGATATCGCACGCCGTCTCGACGATGTCCATCGACATCGGCGCCAAGCTCATCGCCGTCTGCTCGCGCTCCGGCGTCACGGTGAGGATGGTGTCCCGCTTCCGCGGTCCCGTCGATATCCTCGGCGTCACGACGAACGAGCGCACGTGGCGCAAGCTCGCGATGTCATGGGGAGTCACGCCGGAGCTCATGGAGCAGTTCGACTCGACGGACGTCATCTTCTATAACGCCAAGCGCCTCGCGAAGGAGAACTATCACTTAAAGCCCGGCGACCGCCTCGTCATCACCGGCGGTCTGCCGAACGGAAATTCGGGCTCCACAAACATAATCAAAGCCGAAATAATCTGACGCAGAAAACATACACGGGACCCCCGCCGAGAATCGGCGGGGGGTCCTCTGCATATATATTATCCCGAACGCACGGGCGGCAAAGCGAAAAACCGGATCGTCAGCCTCCGTGCGGTCGCGCACGTGTCCTTCGGCGTTCGGATAAATTAAACACCCCCGCAGCAAAGAAATACAAGGCAGCGGGTGTAAAAAACAAAATAAAGTAAAAAACGGACGCGATGCGTCCGTTTTTCCGTTCGGAGCGGTGTGGGAAGCTCCATTTAGCACAGCCAAATGGAGCTCGAACCCGGTGTGCTCTCACTCAGCCCTGTTCCGAATACAAAAAGGGGCGCTGCGCGCCCCTTTTTGTATTCGGAGCGGGTGGGATTCGAACCCACGTGCGCTTGCACGCAAACTGATTTCGAGTCAGCCCCGTTATGACCTCTTCGATACCGCTCCGTATTCGATTGCCCGTATATTATCGCATATACGGCAACAAAAGTCAAGAGGATTTTTTCGCGTTCGGCAAAATTTTGTACCGAAAACATATCAAACCGACCGTGCCGGTAAATTGCCCCGACGGGAGCGCCTTTCCCGAAAAGGCGTTCCCGCCGGGGCATCATTATATAACCTCATGACCGCTCTTTCCGGCATTGCCGGATATCGCGCCGCTGTCGGGAAAACTGTCTCGTCCCCGACAGCGGAAATTTTATTTTGTGTACCGCTCGCGCTCTACGGACGCATATGACGCTGTGGCACAGGTCAATGCAATAAGCGTGACCGCAAGCCAAACCGTGACAGGCAGTCTGTCGGATGTCTCCGGCGGAGTTGCCGAACCGCCGCCGGGTTTTGTCTCCTCGCTCGGCTTTGTCTCCCCGCCGGGTGTGGGGGTCGTTATCTTAGATGAAGCGTCGACGAGGGTGTAAAAACTGAAGTGCGTCGTCTCGAATACGACATATTCGCCGTCCTCTGTCGCTTTCGCATTCATGTTCTCTGTCTTTCCGTCTTCCCCGACGCGGAAAACGAGCGTTTTATCCGCGTCCCATCCCTCCGGAACAGGGATCCTGACGGTCAGCTTGCTTGAAACGGGGATCTCCTTGCCGTCCTTGTCGGTCAGCGTTATCGAATACGGAACGAATTTACCGTATTCCCCGCCGAACGCGCTTTTTGAAAGCTCGAACCCGTCTCCGCTTTTAAGCTCTTCCGCGTTGAGCACCGCGCCTGCATACACATCATCCTCTGTCTTCGGATATTCTGCGATTATTCCCACATCCTCATCCGAAATCGACGGCTCGGGAATTATGTAAACCGTTAAGTAAAGTCGCTCCTGATCCTGCCACCACCCTGAATCTGAATGCCATGTTTTCAACGCACTGTATTCTATAAATGAAACTTCTTTTTTATAATAATCGGCAAGCTCCGGGTGATCATTGAGGTTCTGACCGATAAATGAACCGTCTTTATAGTCGATCCAGTAGTATGTGACATCACTTTCCGGATCAAAAGACGAGGGATAGTCGCTCTCATCATTTGAATCTATAATCCATCCGCTTCCCCATCTGTCACTATAGCCTTCTCCTTCATAAGTAGCGGAGGCAGACAAAAATGGCGTTGCATCTATCGGAGCATTGTACGCATCCAAAATATTATTTATATATTCGAGATATTCGGCATAGTAGACCTTCCAAACATTTTCCTCTCTGTCAAACCTCGAGTTAACTGCAAAACTCATATTTTCCGGCTTTGCGTTTTCGTTGAGCTTCACATCCGAAATATTAACATATTTTCCGAGTATCACTGTTCTGATGCGAGAACAGCCGGAGAGATCAAGCGCTGTTATTTTGTTCCCGTCGCAGCGAAGTTCTGAAAGTTCGGTAAATTTGCCGGTATCGAGTGCGGTAAGATCATTATTGCTGCAATTAAGAACCTCCAGCTTGGTCAGATCTTTGACATCGAGCTCGGTAAGTTTGTTGTTGCTGCAATAAAAATTGGTGATTCCCGTTATGCTGCCAAGCTCGAGCTCGGTGAGATCGTTGTCAGCGCAGTAAAAATACGTCAGCGCCGCGAGATCACTGACATCGAGTTCGGTAAGACTGTTACCGTCGCAACTAAGGCTTGTAAGCCCTGTAAGGCTGCTGACATCAAGCTCGGTGAGACTGTTGCTGCCGCAAGCAAGGTTTGTAAGCCCTGTAAGGCTGCTGACATCTAACGCCGTAAGGTCGTTTCCGTAGCAGTAAAGCTGTATAAGCCCTTTAAGCCCGCTGACATCAAGCTCGGTGAGACTGTTATCGCTGCAATGAAGGCTTGTAAGCCCTGTAATGCTGCCGACATTTAACGCCGTAAGATCGTTTCCGTAGCAGTAAAGCTTTGTAAGTCCGGTAAGCCCGCTGACATCAAGCTCGGTGAGGCTGTTGCCGCTGCAATCAAGCGTCTTAAGTGAGGTAAAATATCGTATGCCGTCGAGTGTCTGCATCCCTTTATCGCGTATATCTATGTCGGTGACCCCGGCTGCCTCTTCTTTTGAAAGGACGCCGTTTTTGTCTGCGTCAAATTCGGTACTGACGTATCCTCTGAAAATTTCGTCCGGGAAATTTGCCTCGTCGACATAGAGATTTCCGTTCGAATCAACATGAGCCGGTGAGCCGTTGAACTCGCCGTTCTTTTCGTCCGCTGCCGCGGCGGTTACAGATATGCCGGCAGCGATTGCCGCCATCAGGCACACTGAAAGAGCGGCCAGCAGTATTTTCGTAATCTTTTTCATTTTATCCTCCAACAAATCTTTGTTTGAGGTCATTATATCATCACTTCAAGCGTCTGTCAATACTAATAACTAAAATTTTATCTATTACTGTCTTCATTTTGAAGTTATAAGTGTCAATAATAAGGTGGGGGTGACAGTTATGAATATTGATTACGCACTTATCGGAGCAAGAATAAAAGCAAAGCGGAAAGAGCGGCTTATGACGCAGGAGATGATGGCGGAGGCGCTTGACGTCAGCGTTGGCTACGTCAGCCAAGTTGAACGCGGCGTAACTAAGATAAGCCTTGATCTTTTAGCCGAGATCAGCAGTATTCTTGACTGCGATATTTCCGTTTTCGTCTCAGGGACTGCCGTTTCCGGTGAAAACTATCTCAAGTCCGAGCTGAGCGACAAATTCGACATGCTGCCGGCGCGCGACAAAAAGCTCGTCCTCGGCATGATCGAAATGATGATGCAGATGCAGCAATAGTTTTATATGTTACGGCTTCGCCGGAGCACAGCAAGCGGGTGCCGTGAAAATCGGAGAAAAAATTCTCCGTTTTTCACGGCACCCGCTTATCTTTTACATCACAGCCTCGCCGGGCAGCGCGGCGCCGAGACCGAAGCTTACGGACAGCGCCGAGTCTACGGCGTTCATCGCATCTCCGTCGAGGTGACCTATCTTTTCGCGCAGGCGGCGCTTGTCAAGCGTCCTTATCTGCTCGGCAAGTATGACCGAGTCCTTCGCGAGCCCCGCCTCCGACGAGGCGATCCCGATATGCGTCGGGAGATGCGTTTTCCCCATTCTGCTCGTGATCGCCGCCGCGATCACCGTCGGACTGTATCTGTTGCCCATGTCGTTCTGGACTATAAGTACGGGACGTATGCCGCCCTGTTCCGAGCCGATGACAGGGGAGAGATCCGCGTAATATATATCTCCGCGCTTTACACTGTTCATTTTGCATATCTCCGATTTTAAACTTATTTGCGGCTTCTGTACCTATTATTGCCGCCGAGAGAGCGTTATAAACAAAAGGCGGGAAACTTTTTGTGCGGGATAAATTTCCTGCCGGCTCTCACTATCAGTTTACTCGGAAACGCTTTTTTTGTGATTAAACGCTCACCCGGGAAAAAATTCGAGCACCTCCCCGGCAAGCGACTCCGCCGCCGCGCCGTCATCCGTGCGCGACAGGTAAAAACAGCGCCGCCCGTCATCCCCGTACACGATAAGCACGAGCGACTCCATCGGCTCGCCGTCAAACGCGCCGACGGCGTACGTCCCGTCGACGCCGCGCACATCGAACAGCCGTGCCCCGACGTCCTTCCCTTCACGGAACCGACACGAAAACGAGAACCTTCCGGGCACCTCGGGCGCGGACACGTTTCCTATCTTTTCCGTTTCGATGACGCCCTCGAATCGCGGCGCGAAAAAGAGGCGCCGCACATACCTGCCCTCGACCTTAAATTCCGCCTCTGCCCCGGCGCCGACCTCGCCGCCTTTATACGTGTATGACACAGTTTCGACGCGCGGTATCATCACAATCACGAATGCGACCACCGCGCAAACGACCGCGATCTTTACCGCGCGGCGCGAGAAAAAGCGCCCTGCCGCCCTCGCCGCGCCTCTTATGCGGAGCCTCGCCTCATATCCCCTCTCCCACTTCGTGTTCTCGGAGAAATACTTTTCGTATACCTCCCGATACGGCTCCGGGTCGGGAGCATCCGCGGAGGCGGCGTCCTCACCCTCATCCGAGAAAAGCGCGTGTGCGTACTCGTCGGCGCTCGCGGCGGCGACTGCATCTGCGCCCTCCATCCTTTTCAAAAGCTCCGTGAGCTCCGAAAATTCACGGCGCACACGGCTGTCGTGCGCCGCAGACACCGTCGCTAACCGCGACGGGTCGTCAAGCATTGCCTTTATCTCCTCGACCGTATAAAGCGCGCGCCGCAATATCCTTATCGTTTTCAGCCTCTCGACGTCCCCGTCGTCATATTCGCGGAAGGCGCGCCCGCCCATGTACGTTGTCCGCGGCGCGATCAGCCCTTCCTTTTCATACAGTCTCACGGCGCGCTCTGTCAGGGCGGCGCGCTCTGCCACCTCTTTTATTCGCATTTTCTCTCCTTATCTTATGCCGATCCCCTGCTGATACTTGCTCCCGTAAACGTCAAATGCGACGCTGAACGCCCTGTGAAGGAGCTCATCCGACGCGACCTCGCCGTTTTTGACGAAGACAACGGCAAGCGCCTCCGCGTCGACACGGTAATAGAGCGAATTCACGGTCCCTCCGCGCACATATTCTTCTTTTTCCGATTCTTTAAACGGCTCGTTCTGCGTATGATACATCAGTATCACGGCGCAGTCAAGCTCGTTTGTCAAATACATCTCCGAGACACGGACGCCGCCCGTCTCCGTCTCGCAGAGGAAAAGACCGGTGCAGTACATCTCCGGCACGCCGCCGTCATACGGCTGAAAATTTCCGCCGAATGTGAACGTGTGCGCGTCGTCACGGTCGGCGGCGTTCTTCACCGTGTTCGAATCGAGCGTTCCGTTTATCGTCGTTTCGCGGAACAGATATCGCTTTATCTTTCCGCGGAGCAGCAGTCCGGACGCGCCGCCGACATGCTCGCCGAGCGTGAAATTCCCGCGCTCGCCGACCGTAACGCCGTATATCTGCCCCTCAAATTGGGAGCTGACGTTCTCGATCGCCGCCACGTTCGGCAAAACGGCGGCGAGGATGAGCACAACCGCGAGCACGACCGCGCACACGCGGACCGCGCGGTGTTCAAAAAATCTCCGCACGGACGACATCGCCCCGCCGACGCCGAGCGACGCCTCATACCGCCTCTCCCACTCCGCGTTCTCAGAAAAATACTTGTCGTATATCCTCCGGTACCGTTCGGCGTACTCATCGCGCGCCCCGCCGTCGGCATCGGGATCGGGCGCCGCCTCATCCTGCGCAAACAGCGCCCGCGACAGCTCACCCGCATCCCTCACGGACGAAACATCCACCGCCTCGATTCGTGACAAGAGAAACGAGAGCTGCTCCGAATCCGCCCTCATGCGCGCCATGTTAGTCTCCGTCACCTCCGGTATGCGCCCGGGGTCATCGAGCATTTCTTTGATCTCGTCTATCGTATAAAGCGCGCGGCGCAAAGCCGATATGACCTTCAGCCTTCGGACGGTCGCCTCGCTGTAATCGCGGAAATCGCGCCCGTTTTTGTTCGTTATGTCCGGCGCGATGAGCCCGCGCTCCTCGTAAAGTCTCACGGCGCGCTCGGTCAGGGCGGCACGCGCGGCAGCTTCTTTTATCTGCATTTTGTCCTCCTAAGACGGTTTTTTCTCGTTTACGGTGTCATGATAACATATGACGCTGCGTCATATGCAAGCGGTTTTGCAAAAATTTTTTGAAAAAATTTCGAAAAAAGTGAAACGAAAAGGTACTTTTTCGCGTCTATATATTTAAAGGGACCAATCGGAGGAGATCATGAAAAGGATATCGTGTTTTTTGTCATTACCGATAATTTCCGCGCTGCTGCTTTCGGCGCTTATATCCGCATCCGCCGCGACCTCACTTTCCGACTCGCTCAGGATCGGCGACAAAACGCAGAAACTGTTAGGAGGCGGTGACAACGTCATCCGCATATACTGCGGCAGCTTCATCGACGGCTTTGCAAACGGCGAATCCATATCGTCGCTCACGGGAGACGGGCACGTCAAAGCCCAAGTCTACATGATGCAAGGATCGGACGGCTTCCGCTACGTCTGCATAGACGGCGACGAGACCTCGCCGCCCGACAAAAATCTCGAAAAGAGTCTCGACGGGAATTCGATGTACGATATAGTCAGCGACCCCGAGCGCATTCTCCCCGGAGACGCGCGCGTCGAAAACGTGTGGTGCCTTGACGGAGACGGGGACGACGACGGCATATACATATATTTCGCGACGAGCGCGGGCGATTATGTCTACTACAAGGAGCAGAAGGACACTGGCGGATACATTCTCCCCGCCGGCAGATTCACCGAATTTGCAAAGGCGTCGGTACAAGGTACGAAATTCGACCTGTCGCCGTACGCCGTATCCGTACAGCAGAAGCCGGACCTTCTGCTCATAGCCGCGGCGGTCATCGCCGCCGTCGGAATAGCTCTGCTCGGCTGGCGCGCCATGATGCCGCGCCGCTGAGGGGGCGACATCATCCGTCGCCATACTTGCGCAATTTTTTAAATACGGGCGCAATTTTTTAAAGAAATTATTGACAACCGAAAAAAAGCGGTATATAATACTTTTTACAGGGAGTAGCCGGCGGAAACGCGACTTTCGGGCGTCAGTACGGTCTTTTGACCCGCCCGGGTATAAGCGGCGCGCATCGCGCCGTGACGGCAAGACTGTTGCAGGGGACAAGGTTCCTTTTGCGGCAGTCTTTTTTTGTTTTCCCCGAAATAAGAAAAAGGAGACCAGCTATGAAAAGTCAAGAGAAAAATGAGGGATTAAGCGGATAAATTTTGAGGTTGAAAAGAGATGTT
>CANQMS010000055.1 GCA_947624995.1 uncultured Clostridia bacterium | reverse complement strand
TTTATCATACCACACTTTTATTCGTTTGCCTATATCTGCTCCCCCTTTTTTCTCTTTTTCGTAAGCGATTGCCGTGGGAATTATTTAAATTATACGACACAGACATGAGGGTGCGGACGCTGCACACCTACATCTCAAATCCGTCCGTTATGCCGTTTAATCTTGAAGTATCCTTTCTCACATAGTAAGTCTCCGTGATTTGCGAAGTGCTGTGCCCGAGTAAATCTGCAACTTGCTTTGGCGAGAGCGCCCGTATCGTTCCGTCCGGCTGTTTGATGCCATTCACGAGCGTCGATGCAAACGTATGGCGGAGCGAGTGCAGTCCTCGCTTTTCAAGCCCCGCGCCTTCGAGGATGCGGTAGTATCGCTTGCGGAAATTCATAGGGCGGGTGAAACCGCCGGTTTCGTCGCAGATAAGCGGCGTGTCCTCGCCGAAGTATGCCTCTCGGCGTAAGTCCTCGATCATGGCGACAGCGGTCGAATTCAGCGGCACGTCACGCTTGCTTGATGCAGATTTGAGCTTGCCTATCCTCATCTCCGAGCCTTGGTGGAGATTTTCAAGCCCGTCACGGGATATGACTTCTTTCGTCCCTCGCTGTATATGCATGACGCGTTTGTCAAGGTCGATGTCACTGTTGAGCAGCCCAAGCACCTCGCCTGTGCGAAGTCCTGTGTTCAGCATGAGGATGAACGCCGCCGATTGGCGGTAAAGACGCTTTCCCGTTCCCCAACGTTTGAAAGCCTCAGCTTTGAAACGCTCGATCTCATCCGGCGTGAATATCGTAACAGTTTCGGGAATGGGTAGATTCTCTTTGTCCTGTGCCGCGAAGAAGTTCGCCTTCTTTATCATCGGCGCGCTCAGCATCGGATTCTTCGGAATCGCCTCTTGCTGCATAAGGTATTTGAAGTATTCGTTCAGCAGGGAGTATACTTTCTTCACGGTCGTATATGCATAGTCCTCATGCATCTTTTGATTCAATAATCCCTTTATGTCGGCGGCGGTAATGTCGCCGACTGTTTTGTTTCCGAGGACAGGATATATTTGATTCTCCGCCGTACATTCGTATCTGTCATATGTCGTCCGCTCTATCGAAGGGAATTTGAATACTCGCAGCCATGTCCGCATACTGTCTGCGAGCTTTTTCTTTGCCTCGTCGGATTCCTCTATGGCGGCGTTGAAATCGGCGATATAGTCCGTTATCTTCTTGCTTACGGACGTTTTCGTCTTGCCGGAAAAGCTCCGCCGTTTACGCTCGCCCTGTTCATCACGATACCACACAACGCCGACCCATCGCCCCGTGGCAAGCTGATTTATGTTTCCGTTTGTGAGCAGTTTCTTCTGCATATGCCCTCTATCTTCCTTTCATCGGTTTCTATCATCGCAGCACAAAACAATACCACAGTTTGCAGCACATATCCAGTGTGAATTTGAAAATACTTTTGAGAATCCGCAATCGTCGACATCACCCCACAAACGCACACATGCGTGAATTGTGTCTGCGACGGTCATCTATGCTGTAGAGGTTGACAACATCGCACAAACCGCCGACAAATCGCTCACGGCGGATCATTCGCCGTTCTGATACCTGACAGCGTTCTCGAATCTGTACTGACCGTTAATTTTGGATGTCTCCGAGATACACTGACGGCGAAGTTCACTGAGCTTGTTTTCGCTGATGTCATTTGTCGCCGCGACAACGTGCATCATCATAGACAGTTCAACAGCCTGTTTGAAAATGACGCGAGCGATACGTTCTTCCGTATCGGAGATCCGTGCGTTTATCACGGACTCATATGCGGGAGTGAGGATGTCGCTGTAATCCTGCCTCTGCAAATGCGCGATGTAGAAACGGATGGCTGCTCGTATGAATTCATTGCGTGAGGAACAGTTTGTTCGTGATAGTGTGTTATCAATATCTTTGATAACTGATTCTTCGAGATAGATCCCTATTGTTTTCTTGTCGCTCATGTGATACCTCCGTTTTTGTTGTATTAAAGCCTCTAACAGATAAAAAAGCCTGTGACTGCGGGTATATTCGGCTGTCTTGAATAGGATTTCTAACAAACTCTCCGATTTTGAATAGATTTTGAACATACCGAACGGCGTTGCCGGTCGGTGTAAATCGGCTCGTTATGACAGAAATTTAACAGAGCCTTTATCCTGCTTAAAAATCGACCTACCCTAATCGGCGTGAAGTTGCCTCAAGTTGGCGTTGAAAATACTCATCCGACGCTATTGAAATCGGCAGGATAGTGTACATCAGGTTGCCGTTCCGATAGCGACCGTTTACGAGGATGCGAGTCTGTTTAGTAGAGATCAGCGACTTTCTTTCAAGCTGCCGCACATACTTCTTTACGGTATTCGTACTGACATGCAGAGCCTCTCCGATCGTCTTGTAACTCGGATGGCATGTATACGTCCCTCTGTCCTCACAGAACATCAGATAGGTATAGACTGCAATTTCTCCCGCCGACAGCCCAAGACTGAATTTTTCATTCGGCAGGGGAAAGAAATTTGATGCAGGCGATCTTGACATGTTTTTCATTTGTGCCTCTCCTTTCTCGGGATGTCTTTTTTGATTTACTTACAGTAAATCAAAAAAGACCCGTATTCACAGGTCGGAGCATAGCAAAAAGAAACGGACGAGATAGTTCGTTTTGCGTTGTTCCGTGCCTATGTATTACGAGTCTTGATGTGTATGTTTTAAGGTGGCACTATTTAATTGCGTAAGAGCATTTTACCACACGGAACATATGTTTGTCAAGAGGGGTGAAACAAAACTTCGCGGAGACTTGACAATTCTCGGGAATGCGATTACAATACGAGCGCGGAGTGGTGGGATATCAATTTCGTCAACAATTCCAGAAATATAGGTTGCATTTATCCTAACAATGGCGTATAATAATATCAGAGAACCGAAAAATGCGAGGAAAAATGCATGACAGTAAACACGAATGCGCTTGTTGCTATGACCGACGCGAATCAGAACTTTTCAAAAGTCGTTCGTATCGTTGACGATGAAGGAATGGCGGTGATTTTGAAGAATAACAAGCCGAAATATATCGTGGTGGGCTTTGACGAATACGAGAGCATACATTCCGCAATCGAAGCGAGAAAGAAAAAGCTGACAGATGCTGCCGAATCCATCATGGACAAGTATGACGACGCGTTTCGGGAGCTTGCGAAATGACTGTGCTTTCGGTTGAGGAGATAATATATCTTCACGAGCTGCTCATAGGGAGATACGGCGGTAGCGCGGGGATAAGAGATAAAGGCCTTTTGGAATCGGCGGTTTACAGTGTCAACGCCGCATATGATGATACGGAGCTATATCCCACCATCGAGGAAAAAGCTGCGCGCCTTTGCTTTGGACTTATCTCAAACCACGCATTTGTTGACGGAAACAAGCGCATAGGTGTTTTGGCGATGCTCGTTACGCTTGAAATGAATAATGCTCCAGTCACAACAACATCAAGCGAACTTATCAGACTCGGTCTCGGCACAGCCGAGGGAAAGCTTGCGTATGGCGACATTCTTTGGTGGATAGAGCGGCATAGAACCGTATAGTTGACCAGCGTTGCCGCCACTCCTTTTCTTTGTTTAATGCGACGCAATTTTTGACGACAGGGGGAACAAAAAACTACCGTCTCCCACGCCTATCAGCAATCGGGCAGCCGCGCATATCTATGGAGAAAACCACATCAATTTCGAGCAACATCAGCAAAATATCAGCAAAACAGCCCTATTTTCATATCTCATCTCAAAAAATCCTTGCAAATACTGAAAAAATACAAATCAGAAAATTTATTACAAATTTGCTCCAAAACCGTGGGTCGCGGGTTCGAATCCTCCTGCCCCTGTGAAAAACGCCTTAGAATCGAGAGATTCCAAGGCGTTTTTCCTTTTTATTTTGTGCGACCTGTCACAGTGGCAGGTCGGGCGAAATTGGTGCAAAAGCACCGATTGCAGCGGCGCGACAGCGGGGGCGGCAAGTTTCGGATTCCGCACCGACGGTTCCGCTTATAGTTATCGAAAAATTCGCCCAATTCGTATGGAACTGCGAGCGGTTTTTGTCGTTCACAGAGATTTCGGCTTTTCTTCATTATAATGACCTTGAAAAAGTTTGTGTTAACGCATATAATATTAGTGGCAACAAAAATTTTTCGGTGAGATATCCATAAGAGATCGAGGCGCGGCTGATTATGAACATTAATAATATCAACTTTACATCCTTTATCCGTGTCGCGGAGGCGGGCAGCTTCAACAAGGCTGCCGATGATCTGTACATCACGTCCACCGCGCTCATAAAGCAGATCAATCTCTTGGAAAACGATCTCGGCGTGCGCCTCTTTGAGCGGACGCATCGGGGGCTGACGCTGACAAAAGCCGGAGAATCCCTATACAAAGACGCAAAATACATAACCGATTACTGTCGGGAAGCGGTCGAGCGTGCAAGAAGCGCGGAGCTGCAGCAGGATCAGGTGATTCGCATCGGCACCTCCCCCATCATGCCTGCTCAAATGCTGATGGAGCTGTGGCCGAAGATACACGAGCACTGCAACGACGTCAGCTTCAAGCTCGTTCCGTTTGAAAACACCTCGGACAATGCAAGAGGGATCCTGAAAAACTTAGGACAGAACATCGACGTCGTCACCGGCTTTGTGGACGAGCTTCTGATGAGCCAACGGAACTGCCGGGGACTGCTCATCGAAAACGAGCCGCTCTGCTGTGCGGTGTCGATCTATCACCCGCTGGCATCGAAGGAGAAGCTGACGGTGCAGGATCTTTACGGAAAAGACCTGATGATGATGCATCGCGGGTGGTGCCGCCATATGGACGATTTGCACAACGACCTGACGGAAAACCATCCGCAGATAAACCTCGTGAATTTTGATCTTTACGATGTGGGAATTTTCAATCAGTGTGAGCAAAACAAGGACATTTTGGTGGTGATCAAGAGCTGGAGCGTGGTGCATCCGCTCATGAAGGTGATTCCTGTGGAGTGGGATCATTATATGCCCGTGGGGATCCTGTATTCGCCCCAGCCGACGGAAGTTGTCCGCCGTTTTCTCTCTGCGCTGAAAACAGTGCTGGCGGAATCCTAACCTTTGGCCGGAGGTTCTAACCGAAGGTTATAACCTGTCAACCATTTTGACCTTCCGTTTCGGGCGTGGGTCTGCTATGATAAAATCAATCAAACACAGGAGGTATCTGTCATGCAGGAAGTCTACGATTTTTTAAAGAAGGTCGGCACATATTATCTGGCGACCGTGGAGGACGGTCAGCCCCGCGTGCGTCCGTTCGGCACGGTCGATCTGTTTGAAGGAAAGCTGTATATTCAAACAGGCAAGGTCAAGGAGGTATCAAAGCAGATCGAAAAAAATCCGCTTGTGGAGTTGTGCGCTTTCGACGGCAAAAAATGGCTGCGGCTTTCAGGTCGGCTTGTGCGCGACGACCGTGTAGAGGCAAAAAAGCATATGCTGGACGCCTATCCGAATTTGCGGGCGATGTACTCCCCGACGGACGACAATACGGAGGTGCTGTATTTTGAGAATGCCACGGCTGTGTTCTCATCCTTCACGAGCGCGCCTGTCACCGTCAGATTTTAAGCGCGATTTATGGAGCAAGCAATTTTTACCACGCTGTGTATGGTAGCCGACGAAAACGGCAGCGTGCTCGTTCAGGAGAGGGTCGGCGGACGCTGGCCGGGCATCGCCTTTCCCGGCGGACATGTGGAGCCGGGGGAATCCTTTACCGGGTCGGTCGTCCGTGAGGTGGAGGAGGAAACGGGATATAGCCTCGAAAATCCGCGCCTTTGCGGGATCAAGCAATTTCCCACCGATGAAGGCGCACGGTACGTCATTCTGCTTTACCGCGCGGACCGCTTTCACGGCACGCTCCGTTCCTCCGAGGAGGGGCGCGTGTTTTGGCTGAAGCTGGACGAGCTCGGGCGTTATGAGCTTGCGCGCGATATGGCAGAAATGCTCCCGCTGTTTGAGGACGAGGGCAAAAACGAGTTTTACTATTTTGAAGAAAACGGCGAATGGAAACACGCCATTCTCTGAGTCATAACCGCAGGTTATAACTAATAAACGAATCGAGACTTCTTCGGAAGCCTCGATTTTTTTTATAATAATGGCGTAAGCACTAAATGACCGCATCGAAAGTGAGATATGACAATGAAACAAAAGTTTGCGATATGTTTGATTTTTGCCTTGCTCCTGACGTTTCTCTGTGCGTGTAACGGAGATTCGGCGGAACCTGAGGAAGGGACGTCTTTTGAATCGGGAAACGGCGGCGAGCCGGAGAATAATAACACGCCCGTCGTGGGCGAAGGATCGGGTGGTGATGACATGGGAATATCACAGACAGGCTGGACAGAGGCGGTTCCGGCAAAGTACACGCAGGCGGCAGCCGAACAAGGAGATGTCGTTCGGCTCGACTATGAGTCCGAGGACTATGTGCGGAACGGAGCCGCCATCACAAAGACCGCATATGTTTATACGCCTTACGGCTACGACGAGAATGACACCGAAACAAGGTACAACATTCTCTATCTCATGCACGGGTGGGGCGGTCATGCCGGAGAATATTTCGATTTCACGGCGACGAAAAATATGTTTGACAACCTGATCGCGAACGGGGATATTCCGCCGATCATCATCGTGTCGGCGACGTTCTACAACGAAAACAGCAGCACGGATTTTTCGAGCTCCATTGAAGAATTCCGCGCCTTTCATCAGGATTTTGAAAATCACTTGATGCCCGCAGTCGAGGGGCGGTTCCACACCTACGCCGCATCCACGTCTTCGGAAGATTTGAAAGCGTCCCGCGATCATCGGGCGTTCGGCGGCTTCTCTTTGGGTTCAGTGACCACATGGCTCCAGTTCTGCTATGACTACGATTATATTTATTATTTTCTTCCGATGAGTGGTTCCTGCTGGTACTACGGCACATACGGTGACTTCCGCTTTAAGGACAACGTGGATTTCATCGAGCAGCTTGTGAAAAACGAAAACCTTGACGAGCGCGGGTACTTCATCTATCACGCCGTCGGCACCGAGGACGCGGTCAAGAGCCAGTCGATCGGGATGGCGGATGAAATTCTGTCGCGGGATATCTTCACGCCGGAACACTATGTTTTCTATCAAAAAGACGGTGGCTACCACGATTTTAACGCCGTGCAGGAATATCTCTACAACGCGCTCCCGCTGTTCTTTCGGGATGCGGAGTAAAGGAGGCAGTCTATGAAACGATTTATCGCGGCAGCGCTTTCCCTCGTTTTCCTTGCTGGATCGCTCGCCGCCTGCGGGAATCGGGCGGTGAACGATGACGGCAACCGACAAATACCCGGTTCATCCACAGGAAATACAGCGGACGTTTCCGAAAAACCGGGAGGCAGTGATACGGCAAATGTGCGTGAGGCTGTCATCCCCGAAGAACTTTCCGAAATCCCGGAAGCATACTTTTCTCCGGCAGAGAATCTGGGTACGCTGGTAGATTTGAACTATGATACTTACGAATCCTTTTCCTATGAGCAGAAGTCACAGCCGATGGAGAAACACGCTGTTGTCTATCTTCCGAGCGGTTACGACGAGAGCCGTCAGTACGATATTTTTTACCTGATGCACGGCGGATGGGGCAACGAAAATATGACGCTCGGGACGCCGGAGTCACCGTCCGGATTCAAGAATGTGATCGACCATATGATCGACGCCGGGGAGATTCGTCCTATCATCATTGTCTGCCCGACCTACAACAACACAAGCCCGGAGGACAGCGCCAGCTTCAGCCTCGCATTGCAGCTGAATCAAAACTATCACAACGAACTGATAAACGACCTGATCCCGGCAGTGGAGAGCCGGTACTCCACTTACGCATCAAGTACCTCTGCCGACGACCTGATAGCTTCCCGCGATCACAGGGGGTTCGGCGGCTTTTCGATGGGCAGCGTGGCGACGTGGAGGACATTTCAAAACTGTCTCGATTATTTCCGCTATTTTCTCCCCATGAGCTGCGGCACGGGTCTGACCGACCCTGACATCTACGCCGCCGCGGAAAAGCGGCAGGATTTCTTCGTATGGGTCATCACCGGTACGGAGGATTTCGCATATTCCTACGACACCAGCCGCGTGGAAAACATGCGGAAGCTCCCGGGCTTTACCGAGGGGAAAAGCGAGGCGGACGGCAATTTTGCCTATTCGGTCAAGGAGGGATACAACCACGGAGGTATCGCATCTATGGAATATACATATAACGGTCTGCAGTTTTTCTGGGGCAGGAACGAAAAACAGGAAAGCGGCGGAGGTCAGCCTTACACTGCAGGCACTGCAATTTCGGACGTGATAAACGACCCTGCTTTCGGAGATTGGGGCAGACTGATCTTCCCCGTCGACAGCGGATATTACAGCGGCAAAACCCTCGGCGATCTTCGCCTGACGTGGTACTCGAACATTGACCCAGACAAGACGGTGGAGATTTGCAACTACATGAAATCCCAGACGCGGGCGGGCGAGACTATCTTTTACGATATTTATACCGATGAGGAAAAGGCGGCCGACCCCGACAAGGCGGACACGGGACTGTTCTTTTTCAAGGGCACTCCCGGCGAGAAGTTTGCCGTGTGTAATGCAGGAGGCGGGTTTGCATACGTCGGCGCGATGCACGACAGCTTCCCGCACGCGCTCGAGCTTTCCAAAATGGGCTACAACGCCTTTGCGCTTATCTACCGCCCCGGTTGGGATACGGCGATGGAGGATCTTGCTCATGCGATCAACTTTATCTTTGAACACGCGGATGAGCTTGAAGTGGACACCGACTGCTATTCGCTGTGGGGAGGCTCGGCGGGCGCACGGATGGCGGCGGACGTCGGCTCATACGGTACGGAATATTTCGGCGGAGACGATCTGCCGCAGGCGGGCTGCGTCGTCATGCAGTACACGGGTCACAGCGAGTGGCAGAAGACCGACCCGCCCACATATGTCTGCGTCGGGACGAGCGACGGCATCGCCAACTGGCGCACGATGCAAAGCCGAATAAATGCGATGTCCGCCGCGGGCATCCCGACGGAGTTTCACGCATATGAGGGGCTTTCCCACGGCTTCGGACTCGGCACGGGAACGGTCGCCGAGGGCTGGATAAACGACGCTGTTGCGTTTTGGGAAGAACAGATGTAAAAAGTAAAAGTAATTTTTAAATACACGGAGGCAGCATATGAACAATAAAGTCTGGCTTATTATAGGAATCGTCGTCATTGTTGTGGCTATTGCGGCGCTTATCGTTACGCAGTTTTTCGGAGGCTCGCACGGCGGAATCGACAACGAGCCGGAGGCGGACGTCGCCGGGGACAGCAAAATTCTCGTCACCTACTTCTCGTGGTCGGGCAACGGGCAGCAGATGGCGCGGTGGATCGCGGAGGAAACGGGCGGCGAGATGGTC
>CANQMS010000054.1 GCA_947624995.1 uncultured Clostridia bacterium | reverse complement strand
CCAACGCCACGAAGAACGGCGCGTCCGCCGCGATCGTTTACAATAACGAGACAACGGACGAGATCCCCGGCAGCCTCGGCGCCGGCGACAACGTAACGATCCCCGCGATCCACGTCAGCGGCAACCTCGGGCAGAAGCTCCGCGCGGTCGCCAAGGACGGCGGCTTGATCTCCGTTACCGGATTTGTGAATCGCGTCATCTACACGGGTGACGGCATAATGTCGGTGTTCTCCTCATGGGGTCCGACGGAAACGCTCGATATCAAGCCGGAGATCACGGCTCCCGGCGGAAACATCCTTTCCACCGTTTCGGGCAGCAATTACGGCTTCATGAGCGGCACGTCGATGGCAACGCCTTATATGTCCGGCGCGTCGGCGATCGTGCTCCAGGCTCTCAAGGCTGCCGAGGCGAAGGGCGAGCTCAAGCTCGACGGCATCGGCATGAACGAGTTCCTCAAGAAGTCCGCCATGAATACGGCGTCGGTCGTAATGAACGGCGAATTCATTTATCCTGTCCGCCAGCAGGGCGCAGGTCTCGTTGACCCGCTCGCCGCCGCGAACAACCGCGTTATCGCGGAATCGAACGGACTCGCAGCCGTGACGCTGAAGGAAGTCAAGGCGGGCAAGACGACGTTCACCGTAACTCTTACGAACTACGGCACGGAAGATGCCGAGTACGATCTTCCCGCATCCACGACCGTCTACACGGATTACACCGTGCCGGACGCTCCGAAGGGTGCTGCATACTACTACGATATCGTAATGGATGAGGCTGTCATCACATACGATAAGACGAGCGTGAAGGTTCCCGCCGACGGCACCGCCGAGGTCGAAGGCACGCTCACGATAGGGAACAAGGCTGCGAAGGACCACTTCGTCGAGGCGTTTGTAACGCTCGACGGCGACATCGACATCAGCCTGCCGCTCCTCGGCTACTACGGCGACTGGGACGAGGCGGGGCGCATAGTCGACCTCCCCGCATACGATGAGAACAACGTTCTGGCGAACTTCTATTCGGGTCTGCTCAGCAACCCGCTCGCAACGTGGCTCCTCAGCGACAGCTCGAAGGGCGCGACGTTCCTCGGACTCTTCGGAGCAGACGCGCTCACGAAGCTTGACAGCTTCGATCCGAGCTATTTCGCATTCTCCCCGAACGGAGACGGCGAGTTTGATAACGTTTCGGCGCTCTTCGGTATGCTCCGTTCCGCCGGAAGCATGTCCGTAAACGTTCTCAATGCAGACAAGGATCTGCTCTGCACGCTCGAACAGTTCACGGAGCAGAGCAAGACGGTCGGCTACGATATCGCCGTAAACGGCGCCGCGTACACGGCTCTCACGATGCCCGGCGAGCCCGGTTCTTGGGACGGCACGCTTTACAACCAGAAGACCGGCGAATTCGAAGCCGCGCCCGAAGGGCAGTACTACATCTCGATAAAAGCTTCTCTCCCCGGGAGCGACAAGGTCGAGGAGACGCTCATCCCGCTGACGCTTGACATTACGGCTCCCGAGATCAAGATCGCCGATGTTCAGCCGCTCCCGAATAACGGCGGGCTCAGCGTTGAATTCTCGATCAGCGATTCTTCGCCCGTTATTGATGACGTCATCATTTACGTCAACGGTCACGACTACGAGATCACGCCGAGCAAGTACTACGATAAGGATTTCGGCACGTACGCGGTCGTTCTTCCGAACGATTATTATGATACCGAAGCCCGCAACGAGATCGCCGTCGCGACGATGGACGTTGCAAGCAACGAGGCTCTCGAGTTCTACTATGCGAACGCGAAGCCGACGACGACGTTCGAGTTCACGAACGTCGACGTCACGGATGAGAATCTGATCCTCTCCGATCTCTCGTACACGCGTGTTGAGACCGGCATGAGAGACTATGAGATCACCGATATCTATGCTGCGTTCCGCGGCTATGTCGGAAGAACGGTCGAGAAGCTCACCGTAAACGGCGTTGAAGCAGAGATCAAGGACACGGGCATATTCACCGTTTCCGTTCCCGTCGAGCTCGGCTACAACACGGTAACCGCGAAGGCGTTCGACAAGGACGGCAAGGAGCTTGCAAGCGTTGAGTTCAAGGCTCTCGTCGACCTCCAGGGTCCGTCGATAAGCGGCTGGGTCACCGACACCGCTCACACCGGCGAGTGGGACGAGGATCACATCCTCTACTCCGTCGACAACGGCATGTTCGGACCGGAATTCGGTACGGATTACGGCGACGGCGACGAGGTCCCCGTAAGGCTCAAGTTCGAGGACGAATCGCTCACGAAGGTAAAGCTCAGGTGGATCGAAGGCGACATCAACTATTCCGAATGGAACAGCATCAACATGTCGTTCAACATGTACCCGATGTTCATGGGCGCTTACGATATGCCTGTCACGGGTTCCGCAGCCAATAAGGTCAAGGAGCTCGAGCTTACCGCCAACGATATCAAGGACGGCGTATACGATCTTAACGTTCCGTTCTTCGCCGAGCGTCTAAAGGATTGGTCTATCTACGGTTACACCTACGATACACTTAATCAGTGGCTCGCTGTAATCGCTTACGATGCGGCAGGAAATGCCAGCTATTATGTGCTGACGCTCAACGGCGGCGACAGCGCTATGGAAGCGTATCTCCATGAATACGGCGACGCCGACATCCGCGAGGACAACAACACGATCAATCAGGCGGACATCAACTTCTCCGATCTCGATCCTATCTGGGACGGCGAGACCGAAATGCCCGAAGCCGTGGTCGTCACGTCCGATATGGTTGACAAGGACGGCGTCCTCCACCTGACCGGAACCGTTCCCGATTACATCGTTGAGGTCAGACACGACGGCAAGCTCTGGATCGACCCCGAATGGGCGGATGTCCTGACTGCGAACGGCTACCCCGTTCCCGACGATGCGACCGAGCTCACGGCGGACAGAAAGGTATCGTTTGATATCAAGCTTCAGCCCGGCACGAACGTCCTCTACTACACGACATCTCATCCTCAGATAGACATGACGTGGAGAGTTGTGATCTACTATCTCCCCGAGGGCTGCGAGACGCTTCTCACCTTCGGCAATGAGAAGATCAGCGACGGCGCCGTCATCTACACGAACGAAGACACCTTCGCGGTTGACGGAAACGTCTTCACGATGTCGGGCTTCGTCAACGTATTCGTCAACGGCAACCACATCGTTGCTTACAAGAGCAACGGCGTCGACGTGACGGGAGAGGGAAGAACGGTTGACTTCGCGTACACCGTTGACCTCGAGGACGGCGAGAACAAGATCCTCGTCGAGATGTACGACGCAACGATGGACGAGATGCAGACCGTCGAGTTCACCGTTATCAAAGATACGACGGCGCCCGAGGCTCCGAAGATCGCGGTTGACGACAAGTACGGCGTCAAGGTCACTTCCGAAGAGGAAGATGTAACGCTTTACTACAGTCTTGACGGCAAGACGTGGACCGAGTACAAGGGGACCTTCACGCTCAGCGAATCCGCGACCGTTTACGCGAAGGCAGTTGATGCCGCCGGAAACGAGAGCAAGGTTGCGGAGCTTGCCGTTACGGTAAAGGCTCCCGATCCGATCACGCCTCCGTCGACGGATCAGCCGACGCCTCCGCAGACGGGCGATCCCGCAACGGACAGCGCGGCGCTCTTTGTGACCGCGCTCCTGAGCGGCATCGCAGCCGCCTCCCTCGCCTTCACCGGCAAGCGGAGAAAGCACTGATATAGGGTTATGACTTCCGGGGGAGGAAACCTTTGAAAAGGTTTCCTCCCCCGGACCCCCACTTTCAAAACTTTTTATACTCTTTTTACCTCTTTGAAAAGGTTTCTTTCCACCCGGAAACAGCTCCGAACGAAGTGAGGAGATATTTCCCTCCCTTCAAAACTTTTTATTGCCTTATTAGCAGTGAGCACATATATTACGCCGGCTGCAAGCCGTAAACCAAGCTCAATTCAAGCGCTCCCGGCGCGTCGGAAAACGCGGAGAGGGGGGCGCTTTTTTAAATTGTTAACTGTTTGTGAACTTAATGAAAAATACTCGAAATCGGTTTACATAAGGACGTTTTGGTGGTAAAATAATCGCGATATGCAAATGAGGCGGCAGATGCCGGATAAATCGAAACAAACTGAAAGAAGGCGTGGCAGATGAGCGAAAATGAGAGATCGCGCGGCGGAGCTCGGGAGAAGCTCAGCCTTTTGACGGAGGACAGGCGTGACCGCGCCGTCCGCCTTTCGACCGCGGCGTTCGCGGCGGGTTCGTTCTCGTTTACGTTTTTGCTCTTCGGTCCGTTCGAGCTCTATCTCGGCAGCGAGCGCTACCTGACCTTCCCGTTCTCGGATTTCGCGCCGCCGATGCTGCTCGTCGCGCTCGGCGCCTTCGCCTTGCTCTTCGCCGTGCTGTCGCTCTTTCGCGGCAAGCTCTACAATTACGCGGTGACCGCCGTCTTCTCCGTGACCGCCGCCGGCTACATACAGCGCAATTTTTTGAACATCGACCACGGCGCCCTCGACGGGCACGCGATCGACTGGACCGATTTCTCCGGGCAGGCTGCCCTCAATTTCATCTTTTGGCTCGCCGTCCCCGCCGCGGTCCTCACCCTGCTTTATTTCAGCCGCAAATACTGGACGCACACGGTCCGCGTGCTCTCCGCCGTACTGATCGCGGTCGAGCTTATCGCCCTCGCGGCGGCGCTCGTCGCGTCCCCGCCGAAAAAGCGCCCGGATGACGTCATCGCCTCGGATTCGGGGCTCTTCGAGCTCCCCGCCGGCAACAATGTCGTCTTCTTCCTCCTCGACCGCTTCGATAACCTCTACGCCGAGAAGGTGCTCGACGATTATCCCGAGCTCATGAGCGGGCTCGACGGCTTCACATACTATCATAACTTCACGGGCAGCTACACCCGCACGATGCCGTCCGTCGCATATCTTCTGACGGGCGTGAAGTGCGACTACTCGATCCCGTACGACGAATACTTCAAAAAAGCGTGGTCGGAGTCGACCTTCCTCTCCGACATCCGTGCCGCCGGGTACGGCACGCGCATATATACGGACGGGTCGTACGCCGTCGGCTCCGCCTACAACCTCTACGGGCTCGCCGACAACTACATTGCGAACAAGCAGACGACGAACACGGGTCTGATGCTCCGCTACATGATGAACCTCTCGGCGTACGTTTACGCGCCCGAGTTTTTCAAGCCGTATTTCATCGTCTACACCGGCGACATGGCGGAGGTCTCAACGAGCGAGCGACCCGACCTCTCGACGTACAAGGTGAACGACGCATCGTTCTGGCGCCGCTGGCGCCGCGAGGGGCTGACCGTCACGGAGGGGAAGGGCTCCTTCACGTTCTACCACCTCTTGGCGTCGCACGAGCCGTATATAATGGACGAAAACGGCGACGAAATGGAAAAATCGTACAAGCTTTCGGACCTCTACCGCCAGACGGCGGGGGACCTTTTAATGATATTCGACTACATCGAAGAGCTCAAGGCAAAGGGGCTCTATGACTCGACGACGGTGATCATCTCCGCCGACCACGCGCGCACCGGGACGATCACGGAGCTGGTTAGCCAACGCTGCCCGGCGCTCTACATCAAGCCCGCGCACGCGGACGCGTCGGCGCCGATGAAGACGTCCGAAAAGCCGGTCTGCCAGGACAACCTGCGCGCCTCGATAATCTCGTATTTCGGCATCGACCCGACGCCGTACGGGCGCACGATAGAGTCGATCGGCGAGGACGAGGACGTCGTCCGGTACTTCTATATGCAGGCGTCCGACGAGGAGCGCCGCCACCGCGACGTCGAATTTGTCACCTACGAGATCCGCGGCGACGCGAACGACTTTTCTAACTGGACCGAGGTCTCCCGCGAGCCGATAAAATATCCGTACTACGACGCGCATTAACGCGGAGGAGGAAAAATGCAGATCATGAATATTTGCGCCGCGCGCGCCGTTATCGCGTACATCGACCCGTCCGCGATGACGTATATCATACAGATCATCGCCGGCGTCGCCATCGCGGCGGGCGCCGCCTTCGGCTTCTACATCCGCCGCATAAAGCGCGCGTTCTCCCGCTTCGGCAAAAAGGATGATGACTCGGCTGACGGTTACAGTGACGGCGCCGACGGCTGGGACGACGATGACGACACCGGCATGGGCGACTACGATATCCCCGCCTCGGGTACCGAGGTGCCAGAAGCGGTCGCGTCGGTGCCTGCCTCGGTGTCCGCTTCGGAGAGATCCGCCCCCGTGTCGGCGGCTGTCCGCGCATCAACGGTTCCCGAAGCAGGATCCGGCGGAGGAGGATTCACCGTCGGGGAATCCGACGTCGGAGGATCCGACGTCGGAGAATCCGACGTCGGATCTGACGATTTCCCCGATCTTCCCGACCTTGAAGAGCTCGAAGACTTTGACGGCACGGGCGCGCCCGCTCCGCAGCCCGACAGGTATGACGAGACTGGCGGGGAGGGCGGGCTGCTCGCCGAGAACCGGGAGCTGCGCCGCCTGCTCGCGATCGAGCGCCGCCGCGTCGAGATACTGAAGCAGGCGCTCCACGTCTGCACCGGCGACCGGGGGCGCTGACGCATGGAACTGATAAACAACCTGATCGGCACGCCGCTCGGCTGGCTGATGCGCCTGTGCTACAACATTTTCCACGATTACGGGCTCGCGATCATCATCTTCACGCTCTTGACGAAGGTGATAATGTTCCCGATCTCGCTGCTCGTGCAGAAAAATTCGATAAAGATGGTGCGGATGAAGCCGCAGCTCGACGCGCTCCGCTACCAGTACGTCGACGACAAGGACGCGTTCCTCGATGCGCAGACCGCGCTCTATAAGGCGGAGCATTACAGCCCGATGGCGGGCGTCTGGCCCCTTCTTTTACAGCTGCCGATAATCTTCGGTCTGCTCGACGTCGTCTATAAGCCGCTGAAGCACATTCTCCGCGTCGCCTCCGGCACGGCGGACGCGTTCGTGGCAAGGACGGCGGAGCTCCTCGGCGTGACGGTCGCGGACCTCGGGTCGACGGCGCAGCTCACGGTCGTCGAGAAGGTGCGCGAGCTGCCGGAATCGTTTGCCTCGATCCCGGGCGCGGATGCTGTCATTGCCTCGGTACAGTCCCTTCGCATGGACTTTCTCGGCTTCAATCTTGCCGAGACGCCGAACCTCGCCGCCCCGACCGCGGTCATCATCGTCCCGATCCTGGCGGGGCTGTCGGCGCTTTTGATGTGCGTGATACAGAACCGCATAAACGTACTCCAGATCGAGCAGAACAAGCTCTCGCAGTGGGGCATGACCGCGTTCATGATCGCGTTTTCGACGTTTTTTGCGTTCATCGTCCCTGCGGGCGTTGGGCTGTACTGGACGTTCGGCAACCTCTTCTCGATCGGCGTGATGTATCTCGTGAACGCGATATACTCGCCGAAGAAGTATATAAATTACGAGGCGCTCGAGGCGATGAAGCGGTCCGCCGCCGAGGAAAAGGCGGAGGCAAAGCGCTGCCGCGCGCTGGCAAAAAAGTATTATAAGGAATTTTTCGAGCCGGAGAACATCTCCGGGATGCGCCTCGTCTTCTACGCGGAGGGCAGCGGCTACTACAAGTATTTTGAGGCGATGATAGACGCGCTGCTCCGAAAGTCCGACGTCGTGATCCACTACGTGACGAGCGACCCGGACGACGCGATCTTTAAAAAGGGCGAGCCCCGCATAAAGGCGTATTACGCGGACGAGACGCGGCTCATCTCGCTTATGATGAAATTAGAGGCGGACATCGTCGTTATGACGACGCCGGACCTTGACAAGTATCACATCAAGCGCTCGCGCGTCCGGCAGGATATCGAGTATATCTACGTCGACCACGGCTGTTCGAGTCTGAATTTGACGTACAGGACGGGCGCGCTTGACGCGTTCAGCACGGTATTTGTCGTGAGCCGCGAGCAGGCGATCGAGGTCCGCGCGATGGAAAAGCTGCGGCACACAAAGAAAAAGCGCATCATCGAGGTCGGCTACGGTCTGCTCGACAACATGATAGCGGCGTACGCCGCCGTGGAGCACACGGAAAACGAGAAAAAGACGGTCCTGATCGCGCCGTCGTGGCAGTATGACAACATCATGGATTCGTGCCTTGACGCGCTTGTCGACGCGGTGACGGGGCGCGGGTATCGCGTCGTGATCCGCCCGCACCCGCAGTATGTGCGACGTTTCCCGGTGAAGATGAAGGAGATCATCGAGAAGTACCGCCCGCGGTTTTCGGAGGATTTCGTGATAGAGACGGATTTTTCGTCGAATGTGACCGTATACACGGCGGACGTCCTGATCACGGACTGGTCGAATATAGCGTATGAATTTTCGTTCACGACGGATAAGCCGTCGCTGTTCATCAACACGGAGATGAAGGTCGTGAACAAGGATTACAAGAAGATCCCTCTCGTACCGTTCGATGTTACTGCCCGCTCGAAGATCGGCAGAGCCTTGGAGAAGAGCGAGGTTCCCGCCGCCGGCGACGCGGTGGAGGAGCTCATCCTCCACGGGGAGGATTACCGGGACCGCATCCGCGAGCTGAAGAATTCCCACTTCTATAATCTCGGTCACAGCGGTGACGTCGCCGCCGAGTATATTATCTCCCGTCTGCGGAGACGGGAAGAGAGAAGGCACAAGAGCTGATGTGTCCCGCCCTTATATGATCCTGCCTATAATTGCCTTGCAGGCGGCGGCTGGGTTCCTTTTCTTTCCTTGCTTATTTCGTCTTTTTAATGCAAGTTGCCTTCCGGGCGGGGAACAGTTCCTTTTCTTTCCTTTCAAAAATTTCTTTCTTTATCTCAAAAGTATTTAGTCATAAGGAGGAGGGTACTCCGGACCCTCCTCCTTATGGATCCACCTGCCGGCACAAGGAGGGGAATAAAACCCCTCCTTGTGAATCCTCCCCGTGGGTGCGCCCTTCAAACTGCGGAGCGAAGTTGATATTTCTCTCTCCCCGGTTCGTGCGTCGACGCGAATCGTTTGCTCCGCCTTTGAACGCTGCCGCGCCCACAGCGCCCGTGCGGGCGTTTGCCCGCACCTGTTCGCTTGACCGATAGCGTCTACTATTTTATGCGCCCAAAATTGTATCTTCGAAAGTGCGAACAGCACTTTTTTTATTTTAAAGTGAACGCTGCCGCGGCTTACAGCTCCGGTGAAACGTACGTTTCACCCCTATTCGCCGGACCGACAGCGTCTGTAAAACGATTTGTTTTATTCTAACCGCTTACCCGTAATGTTACAACTTTCGGTCAAGCATGTAGGCGCAAAGCGTTCCCTCACGGGAGCTGTAAGCCGCGTCAGCGTTCAAGAGGATAATAAAAAAAGCGCTGTTTGCACTTTCGAAGAAACAATTTTGACTTGCCATCGGCAAGCGCCGCTGTACGCCCGTGAACGTAGGTGCAGGCATACGCCTGCCCGGTCGCTGTCGGCGCGTCAGCGTTCAGC
>CANQMS010000053.1 GCA_947624995.1 uncultured Clostridia bacterium | reverse complement strand
TCTTCGAAAGTGCGAACAGCACTTTTTTTATTATCCTTTTGAACGCTGACGCGCCGACAGCTCCCGTGAGGGAGCACGTCTTGTGCCTATGCGCTTGACCGAAGGTTAAAACATTACGGACAAGCGGTTAGATATTAGGAAAACGTTCGCGGTCTGGCGGTTAGATATGAGAAAAACGTTCGTGGGCAAGCGGTCAGAATAAAACAAGTCGTTTTACAGACGCTGTCGGTCCGGCGGATAGGTTGAAACATACGTTTCACGGAGCTGTCAGCCGCGGCAGCGTTCAATGGAAAAATAAAAAAAGTGCTGTTCGCACTTTCGAAGAGACAGTTTTGGGCGCATAAAATAGAAGACGCTGTCGGTCCGGCGAGTAGGTGCGGGCAAACGCCCGCACGGTCGCTGTCGGCGCGTCAGCGTTCAGCCGCGGCACGAACGATTCGCGTCGACGCCATGAGCCGGGGAGAGAAAAATTTAAACTTCGCTCCGCGGCTTGAAGGGCGCACCAATGGGGGATTCACAAGGGGGGTATCCCCCCTTGTGCCATGGGTGGATTGTTAAGGAGGGACCTCGGGGGGTCCATCCTTAACGAACTTCTCGGGCTTCGAAGCAAGGAATATAAAGAAGATAAAGCAAAGAAAAGGCAACGCCATGGGTGGATTGTTAAGTGAGGGAGGCGTCTGCTTCGCAGCCGCGAGAGGGTCCATCCTTAACGAACTTCTCCCGCTTCGAAGCAAGGAAAATAATTATAACAGCTGTGCGTCAGCCGCCGTTTCCACGGCAAAGGAAGCAACCTCGAACGGCGCCCTATCCTATTTCCGTGTCAAAGGAAATCCCTCCCGCCGCGGCGTCAGCGGCAGGAAAAACTCCCCTCTTACTTCTTTCTCAGGTGGAGAAAGCGCTTCAGATCCGACAGGGTCTTCTCATACGGCATGGAACGAAGATGGGGGAACGAGCGTATCATGCGCTGCTGCTGCGCATTAAGTCTCGCCGAAAAGCTCTCGAAAACCTCGGCGAGAGCCTCATAAACCGGCGTTGATTTTATCGCCTCGACGGCGTGGTCCCGCGCCTCCGTCACCGTGTCGAGCCTCTTTTTCATCTCCTCTGCGAGCGCGCCGCCCTCGGCGCGGATCGCACCGACGGCGCGCTCACGCACCGCGTCAAGCTCCGCCGTCAGCTCGCGCAGCCTGTCGTTGAAGCCCGCCATGCCCGTCACCGTCACGGCGAGATCCGCCGTCACGAGCACGAACAGAACTCCAGACAAAACGTGCAGCCACGGCTGCGCCACCATGCCGACGAGCCCGACGACCGCCGGATGCACGAACTTTATGACAAGCATCGAGAATATGCCGAAAACGATCGCGCCGAGCAGGCAGACGCGCCCGTTTATGTTGAACCTGTAATTTGAATAGTCCCACCAGCGCGCCCCGAACAGCTTTTCCATCACGTACGACGTGACGTACTCGAGCAGCGTGTCAAGCAGCGCGCCGAACAGGAACAGAAGCGCCGCGCTCTTTATTCTGCCGATGACGAGCACGTCAAAGAGCACGCCGAAGCCGTATATCGGGCAGTACGGACCGTTCAGGAACCCGCGGGGGACGAGCCGCCTCGCCTCGATCGAGCATATGACCGTCTCATATATCCACCCGCCGACGCTGTATATCATTATATATAAAAACCACCGCTCGCAAAATTCAAGCGCCGCCACAGCTACCGCCTCCCTCTTCCGCACAGCGTCTCCGAGAGCGCGCAGAGCTTGTCGGAAACGGTCAGGATCGCGCCCTCGCGCGTCATCGGCAGGCGCGGGTTCAGCGGGAACATGTGATGCGCGATCATGTCGCGCTCCGTCTTCCCTATGACGAAATCGCGCGAGGCGAGCATCACGGCGCGAAACGCGTGCGAAAATCCGTGACCCGCGTGTCCGGGCTCGTGCCAGTCGTAGAGAAAATAATCGTGCAAAAGCGCGCCTCTCACGAGCGCGCGCCTGTCAACGTCCGCGCGCAGCGCGTCCGCAAGGGTGAGGCACATCGCCGCGACGGCAACGGAGTGCTCGTATACGCTGACGCGCCCGTGCTGCATCAGCCGCCTCTCCGCCTTCATCCCCGGCGAGGTCAATATATCGCGTCCGAAAAGAAGTATCTCCCGCGCCTCATTCATGGCAAATCCCCCCGACTTTTTTCTACCCCGTATTATACGCCGATCATCCCTCAAATTCAATAGCCGCGCCGATTTTTTTCATAACCTAAAGTTATAAAAGCTTTTGAAAAGGGGGCGCGGGGGGAACACTTTTCTCCGAAAAGTTTTCCCCCCGCTTATTTCTCATCTCCCATCCCGTCAGCTCGCGAGAAACTTTTCGATCAGGTTCAGCGAGCCGTTCGCGCCGGTGCTCTGTATGTTCGGGCAAATGATGATGTCGTCGATCCCGTTCTTTTTGACGAAGTCGGCGAACGATCCTTTATAGTATCTGTAATCTATCCAGTACACGTACTCGTAGTGGTCGATCAAAAACGGCACGATCGCGTTGCCGAACGAGTCCTTTACGACGACGCACGAAGAGCCGTCCTTTATCGTCTCGTTGTGCGCGTACGCGATCGGCTGATCGCCGCCGGCGAAGCAGCTGTATTTCGAGCTCTCGTTGTACGCCGAGACGTCGTTGACGACGCGCCACGCGATCTCTTTTCCGTCCGCCTGCGTCATCATCATTTTGTTCGTCCCGACCGGGACGTACGCCACGACCGTGTCCGGGTCGTTCTTCATCGCCTGGGACCGCGTCGACGAATACGCCGTCCCGAGGAAGCCGGGGAATTCCCATTTCGTGAACGTTTCAAGTCCGTGCGCCGTCACGCCCTTTGCCTTCGCAAACTCCGTGTACGCGTAATACGCGCCGAGCGCCGTCCAGTGATGGTCGGTGCGGAAGTATATGTACTCGTCCCGGTGCGCAGCCAGCGCGCCGAACGCGTCAACGGTGCGGACGTTTTTGTCCATCAGCGAATACATGTATGCGATCGCGCGCTGCTGGTCGCTCGCGCCGAGCTTCTCGGTCACCGCCTGCGACAGAAGGACGCCCGAATTGAGCGGCGGGATGATGCAGTATATATCCGAGCTGCCGCCGAACTTGCCGTACGCCTTGTTTACCGCCTCTGCGTAACGCTCCGAATTCTTCAGGCTGAAATAGTAGAGCCCGTACGCGCGGTTCCCTTCTACGTAGAGCGAGCCGGATACCTCGCCAGTCGGCTTGTCCCCGCCCGCCGGCGGAGCCGCCGTGTCGAGCGACGGCGGCGCCGTCGTTTCCGGCGGTGGCGCCGTCGTTTCCGGCGGCGCTGTCGTTTCCGGCGGCGGAGCCGTTGTCTCGGGCGGCTCAGTTCCGGGAGGCTCAGTCCCGGGAGACTCCGTCCCGGGGGGCTCGGTTTCGCCTGTACACGGCGAGGTTTCGGGAGGGGGCTCAGTTTCGTCACGCGGCGGGAGCGTGACGTCCGGGATCTCGTCCGCGGTCTGTCCGCCCTCTCCGGGGATGAACTGCGTCGAGCGCTCGCCGTACAGCGACTTCACGAGGCTGCCGAGCTCTATCAGCTCCTCGCGCAGCGGGTACGTGTCCGAGTACCAGAGATCGACGCCGTGCCAGAAGCTGCCGTCGACAACGCCGCGGACGGTCGGCTCCGGGAATTCCGTCAGGAGGCGCTTTTCCGTCTCGGACACGGTCGGGCGGGCGGAAAACAAAAGCCCGATCACGAAGAAAACGCCGAGCGAGACGAAAAACGCCGCGCACTTCAGCTTCATTATCCCCGCGGTCTTCCCGCCCTCTTTTTTCATTTTTTTCATATTTTTCATATATTCCGCGTTGCGTGCGTTTGTTCTCATTTCAGCCACCGCTAAAAGATAAAGTATAAAAACGGGTTATAGCTGTTGCCCGCGAGCGCCGTCGCGGACAGGACGAGCAGCAGCACCGGATGGGCGACCTCGAATATGCCGAACACCGCCGTCAAAGCCGCGCCGCCGACATTGCTGCCGTCGCCGCACACCGCCTGCACGCGCCGCCGCAGAGCCCCGTACGCGCGGGAGAAGAGCGGCGTCACGGCGACGGCTGATATAATAAGGAGGAAGATATTCGCACGCAGATCGAGTGCCACCGCAAGAGCGGAACCGCCTCCCTCGCCGCCGCCGAACATCCCGCGCAGCACCGCCGAAAGCTCTCCCATGTCCTCAAAGCGGAAGATGATCCACGAAAAATAGACGATCGCGAGCACCGCCGCGCGGCGCAGCGCCGACGGTATGGTGTACAGCCTCTCACCGATCGCGAATTTCTCGACGGCGAGGAAGACGAAAAAGTACAGCCCCCATATCACGTAGTTCCATGACGCGCCGTGCCACAGTCCCGTCAGCGCCCATACGGCAAACAGATTGAAGAGCTGCCGCCCGCGCCCGCATCTGTTCCCGCCGAGCGGGATATAGACATAATCGCGGAAGAAGGAGGAGAGCGAGATGTGCCACCTGCGCCAGAAGTCGGTCACCGAGTCGGCGATATAAGGATAATTGAAGTTTTCGCGGTAGTGGAACCCGCACATGAGCCCCATGCCGATCGCCATGTCGGAATATGCGGAGAAATCGAGGTAGATCTCAAGCATGTACGCCGCGCCCGCGAGCCACAGCCCGGCGGCGGGGACGGCGGCGAGCGCCGCCGCGTCGCCCTTGAAATACGTGTCCGCGATCGCGGCGCACGAGTTCGCGAGGACCGCCTTTTTCGCGAGCCCGACCGAGAAGCGGCTGATGCCGATCGACGTCGACGCCGCCGTGACCTTTCTGCGGGTGAGCTCGCGCTCGATGTCGCTGTAACGGATGATCGGTCCCGCGACGCACTGGTGGAACAGGCACGCGTAAAGGAGCAGGATGTGGAATTTTTTCTGCGGCTTCACCTCGCCGCGGTAGACGTCCGCCGTGTACGAGATGAGCTGGAAGGTGTAAAACGATATGCCGAGCGGAAGCGCTATGGAGGAGACGAACTCGGGCGCCGCGACGCCGAAGAGCGCGCCGAGGTTTTCATATACGAAGCCGGTATATTTAAAGAAGCCGAGGACGCCGAGCACGAGCGCGACGGAGACAAAAAACAGCGCGCGCCGCGCCCCGCCTGCCGTCCGCCCGATCAGAAGGGCGAATATCCACGTTATCAGAACGTCGGCAAGCATGATCACCGTGAAGCCGAGCCCCGCCCAGCTGTAAAAGATCAGTGAAAAGACGAGCAGACACACGTTCTTTGCTTTTATGCTTTTGCATAAATTGTGCGACAAAAGGCAGAGAAACAAAAAACAAAAGACGAATATCATGCTCGAAAAAACCATGCTTTACCTCACAAAAACGTTCGTGCGGTCTTTGTCGGCTTTTGCCGAAAAGCCGCCGTGACGTATTTATTATACATGCCTCAATATTGAAATGTCAACAGTCGGCAAGGGGTATTATCCGACGAAAAAGTATGTGATCCCGACAGTATTTTCCGCGTTTGCATAATATTTTTCGACACGTTCCGTTCGAATATAGTCAACCGCATATCACCGCATTTGCGGGATTTTTCGCGCTTTTTCGCCTCCCGCTGTCGGCGCGCGTCATCCGCGCCGGCGCGCCCGCCCCCGCGGCGGCGCCGAGGCGGTCGTTTGTTATAAAAACCACTTATACGGCATGTCCGCGCCACACGGGACCCGCGGAAACGCGAAAACAAGCTCACTCCCCCACCCGTCGCATTTTGGACCCGAATATTCGATATTGCGAAAATATTTACAAAATCCGCCGGGTTTTGATGAAACCGAAAACAGCGAAGCTGTCGGGGACGCCCGACAGCTTCGCGGCTGATATGTTACAGAATTTACGACCGGCGGGATCTTACCGCGCCGGATCTTTGATAAAAACGATCTCCAAGGGCTCCTTAGGCAGCAAAAGCGCGCCGCATTCGGTATATCCGTTTTTCCGATAAAAGAACTGTGCCTTTTCATCCGACTGTGTGGATGTCATAACTTTTCCGTGACCCGCCTTTGCCATTTCTTTTTCCCAAAACGAGAGAAGCTCCGTTCCGTATCCTTTTCCTCTGTAACCGTCCAGAATATACAGCATATTCATAAACGGAATACTGTCCCAAAACAGTCCGAACCGCAGCCACCCGATAAAATCGTCCCCTTTATACATGACGAGAATTCTGTTTGCGGAGATGACTCGTCTCAACTCGGACTCGGAAATATGCTTGTCATGTTCCTTTAAAACGTTAAAATCCCGCAGATCGGCAGTCCTGATCATTTTGTACCTCCATGACCGCATCCGTATGCGGCTTAGTTGCTTTTTCACTATTCGCTTTTACTTCTTCACTCTTCACTATTACTTCTTCACTATTCGCTTTTACCTCTTCACTCTTCACTCTTCACTATTACTTCTTACTTCCCCCTCGCCTCCATATATATAGGGCACCCGCCGGGGTGCCCTATATATATGGAGGCGAGGGGAATCGAACCCCTGTCCGAAGGACCTTCCTTATGATTTTCTACGTGCGTAGTTCGCCTTTAATTCTCCCCCGGGCGCGTCGGGCGGACGCGGCGCGGACGGGGCAGCGCTTTATTGCGTGGCCGCTTCAAGCACGAAACTGCGGCTCACGTTCACCACGGTAGTGACGCCCGCGGTCGGGTCGTGGTACCCCCGAAGGCAGACGCGCCGCACTCAGGCAGCGAGAGCTAAATCGTTGTTAGCGTTTAAAATTTAATCGGAGCCGTTTTTGAGAGCTTGCCCCATGCTCTGCACGCTTATCATATCTCGGATCCCCCGTCGAAACCTTTACGCCCCCGTGTTGCGGGACGGTGCAGCTCACCACTCCGGGCGACCGCGCGTATAGCGCTCCATCTCGCGCTTGGCGGAAGCCTCCGCCTCCGCGTCGCGCTTGTCATGCAGCTTTTTGCCGCGGCAGAGACCGACCTCCATCTTCACGTTCGAGCCGGAAAAATAAATCGACAGCGGGACGAGCGTGTACCCCTGCTGCGTCACCTTTGCGTGGAGCTTTTCGATCTCGCGGCGGTGCATGAGCAGCTTTTTCGGGCGGAGCGGGTCGCGGTTGAATATATTCCCCTTCTCGTACGGGCTGATGTGGAACCCGAACGCGAAGATCTCGCCGCGCTCGATGCGGCAGTACGAGTCCTTCAGATTGACGGCGCCCGCGCGGATGCTCTTGACCTCGGTCCCGAAGAGCGCGATGCCCGCCTCGTACGTGTCCTCGATGAAATATTCGTGACGCGCCGCCCTGTTCTGCGCGATCAGCCTGCCGTCCGGCTTTTTCTTCTTCGACACGGCGTTTGCCACGGCGCATCACCTCCGATCCCGCCTACATTATATCCCCGCGCCCCCGTTTTGTCAAGCGAAACGTGTCGCCGCCGCTCTGCGTGCTTTCTCTAATAAAAAAGTTAATAGGAAGTTTTGAAAAAGGGGGGCGCGGGGGGAGAAAACTTTTGAAAAAGTTTTCTCCCCCCGCGTAAAAACCCTCACACACAAACCTCCGCAGACTCGCACATTTTGTCGTGGATGATCTTGGCGCCGTCGGAAAGACCGAGGCGGCGGAGGTTATCGGACATTTTGCGGAGCGCCTCCTCATCCGAGAGGAGCGAGACGCATCTCTTGGCGAGGGCGTCGATATCATTATCCGTGACGGCTCCGCCGTGTTCGACGAAGAAGCGGAGGTTCCCGTCCTCGCAGCCGGCAACGGCATTGACGAAAACCATAGGCAGGTGCTTAGCCGCCGCCTCGGTCGTGCTGATGCCGCCGGGCTTAGTCAGGTACAGGTCGGCGGTGTCCATCAGCGCGTCGACCTCCCTTGTAAATCCGAGCACGCGGATGTTTCCGCGCGCGCCGTACGCGGAGACGAGCTCGTTATACAGCTTTTTGTTCGTGCCGCAGATGACGGTCATGTACCCGTCCTCCGTCAAGAGCTCCGCCGCCTTGTGGACGAGGGCGCGGACGGAACCGCACCCCATGCTGCCGCACATCACGAGCAGGTGCCGGCAGTCCGCGGGGATGCCGAATTTTTCGCGCGCCTCCGCCCTGTCCGTTTTATTGAAGAACGCGCGGCGGACCGGGATCCCCGAGACGACGATCCTGTCGCGCGGGACGCCCTTTTCGACGAACTCGTCGATTATCTCGGAGACGGGGATGAAGCAAATGTCGAGCCCGCTGTCGCCCGCCATCGGGTGGCACGTGTAATCCGTGATCATCAGCGAGGTGGACGCGAGGCGGAGCCCGTACCGGCGCTGCGCCTCGGTCAGGATCGTCGAGGAGATCACGTGCGTGCAGATCACGGAATCGTATCCGTTTTCGGTGATGAACCGCGTCAGCTTGCCGCTGCCCGTGGCGAACAGCTTATGGATCGCCGAGCGGTCGCCGGACAGGCTCGGGTGATCCTCCAAGAGATTGTAGCCCTTGTCAAACAGCTTCGGCGTGTAGCGGTATATTCGGACGTGCCACTTCGAGATGAGGCGCGAGACTTTCGGCGAGACGAAGCGAAGCGAATCCTCGATATCGCAGGCCTCGCCCATCCCGTCGTAGTATTCCTTTATCGCACGGGCGACGGAATTGTGTCCCTCGCCCGTATTACAGCTCAAGATAAGCGTCTTCATTCTCCCGCTCCGTTCATATATTAAATCGAAAATACAAAAAAGCCGACACACACATAATTATACCGCAACGTTTTTTCGTTGTCAATATTATTTTTCCGCAAACAGCCGCGATTTTCCGTGAGTTTTTCCGGGAGCGCTTCCGAAAAAACTCAATATATGCATGTATCTGCTTCATATTGTACTATTCACGGGCGGCGTCGGCGCGGTAAAATATTACATGGGGGTACAATTCCATATATATCGCTCCCCACGAAAGGATATGCTTATGATAACGAAAAACGAATGCTCGCTCTTTTTGAATTTCGGGCACGAGAATATCAAGATCGAGGCGTGGTGCGGCGGCATACGCGTCCGCGCCGTGCCGATAGGCGAGATCCCCGACCGGGATTTCGCGCTCACCGAAAAGCTCCCGCCCGAGGACGCCCGCGTCTCGGACGGCAATGACGGGGACGGCGTCTATGTCGAGTGCGGCGGGCTGCGCTGCGAGGTCCACGGCGATCACCTCCGCTTCACAAAGGACGGGCGGACGCTCTTTGAGGAGGCGTCCTATCCGTGGTCGCTGCGCCTGCGCACGAGGTCGTACAGGACGCACACGGGCGGCAACACGTTCTCCGCGACGGTGCGGTTCTCCGCCTATGACGGCGAGATCCTCCACGGGATGGGGCAGTACCGCGACGCAAAATGCGACCTGAAGGGAACGTCCCTCGAGCTCGCACAGCGCAATTCGCAGATATCGGTCCCGTTCGTCATCTCCTCGCGCGGATACGGCTTTCTGTGGAACAACCCCGCGATCGGGCGGGCGACGTTCGCGGAAAACGTGACCGAGTGGTACGCGGAGTCGACGCGCGCCGTCGACTACTGGATCTGCGCCGGGGACACACCGGCGGAGATAATGCGCAAATACGCGGACGCCGTCGGGCACGCGTCCCCGCTGCCGGAGTCGCTCTTGGGGCTGTGGCAGTGCAAGCTGCGCTACCGCACGCAGGAGGAGCTGCTCGAGGTCGCGCGCGAATATCACCGCCGCGGCATAAAATTAGACGTCATCGTCATCGACTTTTTCCACTGGATATATCAGGGCGACTGGGACTTCGACCCCGAATACTGGCCCGACCCGCAGGCGATGGTCGACGAGCTCTCGTCGATGGGGACGCGGCTGATGGTGTCCGTCTGGCCGACGGTCGATCCGCGGTCAAAGAACTACCGCGGATTTGCGGACGGCGGATATCTGATCCGCACGGAGCGCGGGATGCCCGCCGTCATGGACTTCAACGGGCAGGTCGGCATCTATGACGCGACGAATCCGGGCGCGCGCGAGTTCGCGTACGGGATCCTGAAGCAGAACTACGGGAAGTACGGCATCGACATGTTCTGGCTCGACGAGGCGGAGCCGGAGTACACGGTGACGGACTACGATCACTACCGCCACTACATCGGCTCCTCGCTCGAAATCGGCAACATCTATCCGCGCATGCACTCGATGATGGTATACGATGGTCAGCGCCGGGACGGGGTCCGCGACATACTGAATCTCGTCCGCTGCGCGTGGGTCGGCAGCCCGAAGTACGGCGCGCTCGTCTGGAGCGGGGACATCGAATCATCGTTCCGCGAGATGAAGGTACAGCTCAGAAACGCGCTGAACATGGGCGCGGCGGGCATCCCGTACTGGATCTCCGACACGGGCGGATTCTACGGCGGGAACGTGAACGATCCCGTCCTCCGCGAGCTGCTCGTGAGGTGGTTCCAGTGGGCGACGTTCTCGCCGGTGCTGCGCATGCACGGGGACAGGCAGCCGAACATCGGCGCGCTCGCGTGGGGTACCGACAGGGGCGGCGGGTTCTGCTCGTCGGGCTCGCCGAACGAGCTTTGGAGCTACGGCGAGGAGGTATATGAGATACTCAGGTCGTATCTCGACCTGCGCGAGTCGATGCGCGCTTACATAAAGCGCACGGCGGATGAGTCAGCCGAGACGGGGCTGCCGATGATGCGCGCGATGTATATGGAGTTTCCGGAGGACGCGGAATGCTGGCGTCTTGACGACGAGTATATGTTCGGCGCGGATTATCTCGTCGCGCCGGTGACGGAGTACGGTGCGCGTGAGAGGGACGTGTACCTGCCGGCGGGCAGGTGGGCGCCGGTCGGGGGCGGCGGGGAGGCTCTCGTCAGCGAAGGGGAGCGCTTCCGCATCCCCGCACCTCTCGGGTACATGCCCGTGTTCCGTAGGGGCTGATACCCGTATCCCCCTCGCCGTGGAGGCGATGAGCTCCTTCTCTTTATACTTCTTGATTTTCCTTGCTTCAAAGCTGATTTTTTACGCACAGCTTTATAATTATTTTCCTTGCTTCGAAGCATGAGGAAGTTCGTTAAGGATGGACCCCCCGAGGTCCCTCCTTAACAATCCACCCATGGCACAAGGGGGGATTCCCCCCTTG
>CANQMS010000052.1 GCA_947624995.1 uncultured Clostridia bacterium | reverse complement strand
CAAAGGGGGGCTCTCACGCACGCCGCCTTCCTTGCGCAAAGGGAGGCTTTTTGACAAGGGTGTCAGCCCGGGACACCCGTATGCGCCGACGGGTCGGTGACGGTCTTGATATCATACGGCGTCGCCTGATAGACGAAATAATTCAGCCAATTCGAAAAGAGCAGATTCGCCGACGAGCGCCACGTCACGGCAGGCTCCTTCGTTTCATCGTCATCGGGATAATAGTTTACCGGCAGCGATATCGGCTTTCCTGCGTCGCGGTCGCGGCGGTACTCGCGCCCGAGCGTGTCCGCGTCGTACTCGGAGTGCCCGGTGATAAAGATCTGCCTGCCGTGCTCGGCGATGACGGCGTAGACGCCCGCCTCCTCCGACGAGGCGAGGATCCGCAGCGCGGGGCACGCTTCAATGTCCTCCCTGCGCACCGTCGTGTGCCGCGAATGGGGCACCATGAACACATCGTCAAACCCGCGGAAAAGTATCGAGCGCTTGTATTCGACCGTGTGCGGGAAGACGCCGAAGAGCTTTTTTTCAAGCGGGTATTTTTTTATGCCGTAATGGTAATAGAGCGCCGCCTGCGCGCCCCAGCAGATGTGCAGCGTGCTCGTCACGTGCGTCTTTGACCACTCCATTATGCGGCAGAGCTCGTCCCAGTATTCGACCTCATCAAACGGGAGATGCTCGAGCGGCGCGCCCGTTATGACGAGCCCGTCAAACGTCCTCTCGCATATGTCGTCAAACGTCTTGTAAAACGCCAGCATGTGCTCCTCGGACGTGTTTTTCGCCCGGTGCGTCGCCGTCTTGACGAGCTCGCAACGCACCTGGAGCGGCGTGTTCCCGAGGAGGCGCGCGAGCTGCGTCTCGGTGACGATCTTCGTCGGCATGAGGTTTAGTATCGCGATCTCGAGCGGACGTATGTCCTGACTCACGGCGCGATCCTCGGTCATAACAAATATATTTTCGTCCCGCAGCGTCTTCGTTGCCGGAAGCTCGTTCGGTATGCGTATCGGCAAATGTCTCACCCCGCTTCTTTTCCTTCCCGCATATTTTATCATATTCCGCCCGCCAAATCAAGGGCTGCGTCATTTTGCAAAATCGCAGAACGGCAAAAAAAGGCGAAAATCCGATTGACAAGGGGGCGCCGCTATGGTATACTATTCTAACAGGACAGTGATCTTTAAGCCGGTGCGGAGATGTCGGCAAGATCGTGCGGCTGCGGCGGCTTTTCGCGCGCGGCGCACGCATATCCCCGCGCGGCGGGGCTTTTTCTTTATTTCGGTGGACCCATGAGCGAATATACGATATTCAGTCACAAAAAATACGGCGACTTTACCCCCGCGCCCGACGCGGAGCTTTTGCGGTCCGCCCGTTTCATTGACGGTCACGAATATATTGTTTTTCCCGGCTTCTGCGATGTGCATGTACATCTTCGAGAGCCGGGTTTTTCTTATAAAGAGACCGTAAAAACGGGGACGCTCGCCGCCGCGCACGGCGGCTATACAGCCGTCTGCGCTATGCCGAACCTCTCCCCGGTCCCGGATTCGAGGGAAAATCTGTCGCAAGAGCTTGAAATAATCGGGCGCGACGCCGAGGTCGCCGTCTATCCTTACGGAGCGATAACGGTCGGCGAGCGCGGCGAGGCGCTCTCGGACATGGATGACATGGCAGACGGCGTCATCGCCTTCTCGGACGACGGGCGCGGCGTTCAAAGTGAAGATATGATGCGCGACGCGATGGAGACGGCAAGGTCGCTCGGCAAGATTATCGCCGCGCACTGTGAGGTCAACGACCTGCTTTTCGGCGGGTACATACACGACGGGGCGTACGCGCGCGAGCACGGGCACCGCGGAATTTCGAGCGAGAGCGAATGGCGCGAGGTCGAGCGGGATATAAAGCTGTCGGAGCGGACGGGGTGCGCGCTGCACATCTGCCACATCTCGACAAAAGAGAGCGTGTCGCTCATACGCGAGGCGAAAAAGAGCGGCGTCGACGTCACGTGCGAGACGGCGCCGCACTATCTGCTGCTCGACGAGGGAGACCTCTGCGAGGACGGCAGATTCAGGATGAATCCGCCGCTGCGCGCGCGGGAGGACAGGGAGGCGCTGCTCGAAGGTGTTGCCGACGGGACCGTCGACATGATCGCGACGGACCACGCGCCGCACAGCGCCGAGGAAAAATCGCGCGGGCTTGCCGGCAGCGCGTTCGGCATCGTCGGGCTTGAGACAGCGTTCCCGGCGTGCTATACGGGGCTCGTGAAGGCGGGTGTCGTCACACTCGAAAGGCTCGTTGAGCTTTTGGCGGTCGCGCCGAGGAAAAGATTCGGCATACCGTATTCGCCCGACGAATACACGGTCTTTGACCTGTCGGATGAGGCGGAGGTCGACGCGGGCAAATTTTTGTCGCTCGGGAAGTCGACGCCGTTTTCGGGGCGGCGGTTTTACGGCACGTGCGTGCTTACGGCGCGCGGCGGGAGAGCGGCATACAAGGCATACAAAATATAAGCATAAAGGGATATACAAATCCACAAGGAGACATTTCGAAAATGGCAAAGCGAACAGACATCAAAAAGGTACTTATCATCGGCTCCGGTCCCATCGTCATCGGTCAGGCGGCGGAGTTTGACTACGCGGGTACGCAGGCGTGCCTCGCGCTGAAGGAGGAGGGGTACGAGGTCATCCTCGTCAATTCCAACCCCGCAACGATAATGACGGACACGACGATAGCGGACAAGGTATACATGGAGCCCTTAACGCTCGAATTCGTCGCGCGCATACTGCGCCGCGAGCGCCCGGACGCGATAGTGCCCGGCATCGGGGGGCAGACGGGGCTGAACCTCGCCGTCCAGCTCGAAAAGAAGGGCGTGCTCAAGGAGTGCGGCGTCGAGCTGCTCGGAACGCCGCGCGAATCCATCGAGCGCGCGGAGGACCGCGAGCTCTTCAAGGAGATGTGCGAGTCGATAGGCGAGCCGGTCATCCCGTCCGAGATAACGTACAGCGTCGAGGAGGCAAAGCGGGCGGCGCTCGACATCGGCTATCCCGTCGTTCTGCGCCCGGCGTTCACGCTCGGCGGAACGGGCGGCGGATTTGCGAATAACGAGGAGGAGCTCGTCGACATCGCGACGAACGCCTTCAGGCTCTCGCCCGTCGGACAGGTGCTTGTTGAAAAGTCTGTCAAGGGCTATAAGGAGATAGAGTTCGAGGTCATGCGCGACTCGAACGACCACTGCATCACGATCTGCGGCATGGAGAACGTCGACCCCGTCGGCGTCCACACCGGGGACTCGATAGTCGTCGCGCCCATACTGTCGCTCAACGATCACGACCTCAAAATGCTCAACGATTCGGCGATAAAGATCATCCGCGAGCTGAAGATACACGGCGGCTGCAACGTGCAGTTCGCGCTCCACCCGGAGACGAGCGAATATTTCCTGATCGAGGTCAACCCGCGCGTGTCGCGCTCTTCGGCGCTCGCGTCGAAGGCGAGCGGCTATCCGATCGCGCGCGTGACCGCTAAGATCGCGCTCGGCATGGCGCTCGAGGATATCCCGGTCGCGGGCGGGACCGCCGCCATCGAGCCGTCCCTTGACTACATAGTCGCGAAATTCCCGCGCTTCCCGTTCGACAAATTCGCGGAGGCGCCGAACACACTCGGAACGCAGATGAAGGCGACGGGCGAGGTCATGGGCATCGGTTCCTCGCTCGAAGAATGCTTCCTCAAGTCCGTCCGCTCGCTCGAAACGGGTGTCTGCCACCTGCATCTGCCGAAGTTTGACGAAATGACGACAGAGGAGATAACGGAATACATCTCCGAGTTCCGCGACGACAACATCTTCGCCGTAACGGAGCTTTTGCGCCGCGGCGTATCGGTCGCGGAGCTGCACCGGGTCACGATGATAACGGAGCTGTTCCTCGAATCCATAAAGAAGATAGTCGAGACGGAGCGCACCGTTGCCGAAAACGTCGGGAACACGGACGTCTTGCGTGATGCAAAAAAGCTCGGGTTCTCGGACAAATACATCTCGCAGCTCTGGGGCATCCCCGAGGTCGAAATATACCGCACCCGCCGCGAGCACGGCATCACGCCGATATTCAGAATGGTGGACACGCTCCACACCGGGAAATATATCGCCTACCTCTATTCGTCATATACGGGTGAGAACGAATCGCGGCTGACCGGCAAGCCGAAGATCGTCGTCCTCGGCGCGGGTCCGATAAGGATAGGGCAGGGCGTCGAGTTCGACTACTCGACCGTTCACGCCGTACAGACGATAAAGCGCGCCGGGTACGAGGCGATCATCATAAACAACAACCCCGAGACGGTTTCGACCGACTACACGACCGGCGACAAGCTCTACTTTGAGCCGCTGACGCCGGAGGACGTGATGGCGATAATCGACTTTGAAAACCCGGACGGCGTCATAGCCTCGCTCGGAGGGCAGACGGCGATTAATCTCGCGGAGCCGCTCGCGGAGCGCGGCGTGAAGATCATCGGCACGGACTGCGACGCGATAGAGCGCGCCGAGAACAGAGACGCGTTCGAGCACGTCCTCGTTGAGCTCGGCATCCCGCAGCCGAAGGGCATGGCGGTGACGAACATCGAGGACGGCGTCCAAGCCGCCGAGGACATCGGATATCCGGTGCTCGTCCGCCCGAGCTTCGTGCTCGGAGGGCGCGCGATGCAGATCGTCGCGAACGAGGAGCAGCTCAGGCACTATCTCAAGACCGCGGTCGAGATCGACGTTGACAAGCCGGTGCTCGTCGACAAATACATACAGGGGCGCGAGCTCGAGGTCGATGCAATATGCGACGGGCGCGACGTCTTTGTCCCCGGCATTATGGAGCTCGTCGAGCGCACCGGCGTCCACTCAGGAGATTCGATCTCCGTTTACCCGACGTTCAGCGTTTCCGACCGCGTGAAGGGAACGATCCTCACATACGCAAAGAAGCTCGGGCTCGGCATCGGCATCGTCGGAATATACAACATTCAGTTCATCGTCGACAAAAAAGACAACGTCTACATAATCGAGGTAAATCCGCGCTCGTCGAGAACTGTGCCGTTCCTTTCGAAGTCGACGGGGTACAGCCTCGCCGATATCGCGACCGAGGTCATCCTCGGCAAGTCGCTGAAGGAGCTCGGCATCTTCGACCTCTATCCGCAGGAGAAGGAGAGATTCTACGTAAAGGTGCCCGTCTTCTCGTTCAACAAGATAAAGGGGCTCGACGCGTACCTCTCGCCGGAAATGAAGTCGACGGGCGAAACGATAGGGTACGACAAAAAGCTGCACCGCGCGATGTACAAGGCGATGATCGCCTCCGGCATGACGCTCCAGAATTACGGCACGGTGTTTGTCACGCTCGCGAACGAGGACAAGGAGGAGGCGCTGCCGCTCATCAGGCGGTTCTACGACATGGGCTTCAACATCGAGGCGACGGCGGGAACGGCGGCGTTTTTGAAGGGGCACGGCATCCGCACGAGAGTGCGCGGGAAAATTTCGGAGGGGAGCACCGAGATACTTGACTCGATCCGCTCCGGGTACGTGAGCTATGTCATCAACACGCGCGGCATCATGTCCGGCGTCCACCTTGAGGATGGCATCGCGATCCGCCGTTGCGCGACGGAGAACAATGTCACGATCTTTACCTCGCTCGACACGGTCCGCGTCCTGCTCGACGTTTTAGAGGAAACGACGCTCACAATCTCGACGATAGACGCGGAGTGATAAGAGCGAAACCCGCACTTTTGGAGAACGGAAAATGGTAAAAACGGTATATACGGTCGCGGGGAACGAGAAGATCGCGCGCGACGTATACAGAATGGAGCTGTGCGGCGACACCTCTATGATAACGGCTCCCGGGCAGTTTATAAATATCGCGCTCGAGGGCAAGTACCTGCGCCGCCCGATCTCGGTACACGACGCCAGCGGCGACGCCTTGACGATAATATATAAGGTCGTCGGCGGCGGAACGGAGGATATGTCGCGCATGGCAAAGGGTACGCGGCTCGATGTCCTCTCCGGACTCGGAAACGGGTTTGACACGTCTGTGTCGGGGGACACCCCGTTGCTCCTCGGCGGCGGTCTCGGCGCGGCGCCGATGTATATGCTCGCGAAAAAGCTCATAGCCGAGGGCAAGCGCGTTTCCGCAGTCTTCGGTTTCGCGTCCGCGGACGACGTCTTCGGTACAGACGAGCTCCGCTCGCTCGGAGTCGACACAGCGGTCGCGACCGTGGACGGGACGGCGGGTGTGCGCGGCTTTGTGACGGACGGGATGCCGGAGGAGTACACGTATGCGTATTCGTGCGGTCCCGAGCCGATGATGAAGGCGGTATATAAAAAGATAAAAACGGGAGGTCAATTCAGCTTTGAGGCGCGGATGGGGTGCGGCTTCGGCGCGTGCCTCGGCTGCTCATGCAAGACTGTCACGGGCTGCAAGCGCATCTGCCGCGACGGTCCCGTGCTCACAAAGGAGGAGATCCTATGGTAAACCCGGGAAGGCTGACAGTCGACCTCTGCGGCATCGAGCTCGACAACCCGATCATCCCGGCGTCCGGGACGTTCGGCTTCGGGTACGAGTTCGCGGAGTATTACGATATAAACATCCTCGGAACGTTCTCGTTCAAGGGGACGACGAAGGAGCCGAGATTCGGCAACCCGCTCCCGCGCATCGCGGAGTGTACGGCGGGGATGATAAACTCGGTCGGGCTGCAAAACCCGGGCGTTCACGAGGTCATCGCGCACGAGCTGCCGCGGATGAAGGAAGTGTTTCACAAGCCGGTGATGGCGAATGTCGGCGGCTTTTCCCCGGAGGAGTACGCGTACACTGTATCGGCGCTCGACGGCGAGGACTCGATCGGCTGGTTCGAGATAAACATAAGCTGCCCGAACGTTCACGCGGGCGGCGCCGTCACGGGATCGGACTGCCGCGCGACCGGCGAGGTCGTGGGGGCGGTTCGCGCCGTGACGAAAAAGCCCGTCATCGTTAAGCTGTCGCCGAATGTGACCGATATCGCCGAGATCGCGCGCGCCGCGGAGGCGGCGGGGGCGGACGGAATATCGCTGATAAACACGCTGCTCGGCATGAGGATAGATTTGCGGCGGAAAAAGCCGGTCATCGCGAACGTGATGGGCGGATTTTCGGGACCGGCGGTATTTCCCGTGGCGCTGCGCTGCGTATATCAGGTGAGCCGGGCGGTCGGGCTGCCCGTCGTCGGCATGGGCGGCGTTTCGTCGGCGGAGGACGTTATAGAGATGATGCTCGCCGGAGCCACGGCGGTCGGCGTCGGCGCGGCGAATCTGCGCGACCCGTACGCCTGCCGCGACATAATAGAGGCGCTGCCGGCGGCGCTCGACAAATACGGAATAAACGAGATAAAAGACATAATCGGAGGTGCGTGACTTATGGGACGCGACGTTATCGTAGCGTGTGATTTTTCATCCGCGGAGGCGACATACGCGTTTCTTGACAGATTCGAGGGCAAAAAGCCGTTCTGCAAGATAGGCATGGAGCTGTACTATGCGGAGGGACCGGAGATAGTGCGGCAGATAAAGGCGCGGGGACACAAGATTTTCCTCGACCTGAAGCTGCATGACATACCGAACACGGTAAAAAAGGCGATGGCGGTGCTCTCCCGCCTCGACGTTGATATCTGCAATCTGCACGCCGCGGGGACGACGGCGATGATGCAGGCGGCGCTCGAGGGGTTAACGCGCCCGGACGGGACGCGCCCGCTGCTCATAGCGGTGACGCAGCTCACCTCGACCGATCAGGAGGCGATGGAGCGCGACCTGCTCATAAAGGAGCCGATGGCGGATGTCGTGATGCACTATGCCGAGTGCGCAAAGCGCGCGGGGCTTGACGGCGTCGTCTGCTCTCCGCGCGAGGCGGAGGCTGTCCACGGCAGGTGCGGCAGGGACTTTTTGACGGTGACGCCCGGCGTCCGCTTTGCGGACGGCGACATAGGCGACCAGAAGCGCGTCATGACGCCCGCCGAGGCGAGGAGGATCGGCTCGGATTACATCGTCGTCGGCAGACCGATAACGGCGGCGGATGACCCGGTCGCGGCGTATGAAAGGTGCGTCGCCGAATTTGTCGGTTAACAGAAGGAGTATAGAGTATGGAAAGCTACAAGAGAGAATTTATAAAATTTCTTGAGGGCGCGGGCGTTCTGAAGTTCGGCGACTTCACGGCGAAGAGCGGGCGGAAGATACCGTATTTTATCAACGCCGGCGACATCAAGACGGGGGAGCAGATATCAAGGCTCGGTGAATTTTACGCCGAGGCGTACACCGAAAAGCTCGGAGATGCGCGCACGTGCCTTTACGGTCCCGCGTACAAGGGGATCCCGATAGCGGTCTCCGCGTCCGTCGCGCTCGCGCGGCGCGGGCTCGATCTGCCGTTCTTCTTCAACCGCAAGGAGGAAAAGGATCACGGAGAGGGCGGCGTTTTCGTCGGATACGTGCCGAAGGCGGGCGAGCGCGTCGTCATCGTTGAGGACGTCATCACGGCGGGCACCGCCATCAGGGAGAGCATGGCGAACCTCTCGCACCTCGAGGGGGTCGACGTTGCCGCCGTGTTCGTCATGGTGGACAGAAAGGAAAAGGGGCGCGGCGAGAAGTCTGCAATGGCGGAGATCGAGGAGGAATTCGGCTTCCCGGTCTACTCCGTCGTCGACGTCTACGACATAATCGAATATCTCGAAGAGGACCCGAAAAACGGGGAAAACGTCGCAAGGATAAAGAATTACCTCGCTGTCAACGGCGCCGGCAAGTGAGCCGTGCCTCCGCTATGCGGGAGCTTTAAAATATAACAAAAAGGAGAAAGAGATATGGAACGCAGTGTGCTTATCGCAAAGGACCTCTTGAAGATCGGCGCGGTCTTTATCAGACCGGACGAGCCGTTTTTGTGGGCGAGCGGGATCATCAGCCCCGTTTACTGTGACAACCGCTTAACTCTGTCCGACACGGAGGTGCGCGGGCACGTCGAGGACGGCATCGCGGACGCGATACGCGAAAATTTCCCGGAGGCGGAGTCCGTGATGGGCACATCGACCGCCGGCATCGCGCACGCGGCAATCGCCGCGCATATGCTCGGGCTGCCGATGGGATATGTCCGCCCGGGCGTCAGCGACCACGGCAGGAAGAACCAAATCGAAGGAAAGCTCACCGCCGGTGAGAAGGTCGTCGTCATCGAGGATCTGATCTCGACGGCGGGCAGCGTCCTTGACGTTGTGCGCGCGCTGCGCCGCGCCGGGGCGGAGGTGCTCGGGATCGTCTCGATCTTTACATACGGGATGAAGTTCAGCATCGACAGGCTCGCGGCGGCGAACGTGAAAAACGTTTCGCTCACCGACTTCGACGTCGTCGCGAAGGTCGCGGCGGAGGAGGGCTACATCGACCCCGAGGACATCGAGCGCCTCATGGCGTTCCGCGACAATCCGACGGATCAGTCTGCGTGGGACGGTGGCAGACGGTGAAGAGCATCAGAAGCGTCATTGATATACTCGACCTTTCGACGGACGAGCTTGAAGGTCTTATAAATGTTGCGCTCGACATCATAGAGCACCCGGACAAATACGCGGACGCGTGCAGGAGAAAAAAGCTTGCAACGCTGTTTTTCGAGCCGTCGACGCGCACGCGGATGAGCTTTGAGGCGGCGATGTACGAGCTCGGCGGAAACGTCATCTCCATGACGGACGGGGCGACCTCGTCCGCGTCGAAGGGCGAGAGCGTCGCCGACACGGCGAAGATAGTTTCGTGCTACGCGGACATAATCGCGATGCGGCACCCGAAGGAGGGCGCGGCGCTCGTCGCGGCGCAGAACGCGTCCGTCCCCGTCATCAACGCGGGCGACGGCGGGCACTGTCACCCGACGCAGACGCTTGCGGACCTCTTGACGATACGCCGCGAGCTCGGCAGATTCAGCGACCTGACGGTAGGGCTGTGCGGCGACCTCAAGTTCGGGCGCACAGTGCATTCGCTGATCGGCGCGATGTCGCGCTACCCGGGGGTCCGGTTCGTGCTCATCTCGCCGGACGAGCTTCGCCTGCCCGATTACGTCAAAAACGATATTCTTGACAGATGCGGCATACCGTATACCGAGACGGCGAGCCTTGACGACCCGATGCCGGAGCTCGACGTGCTCTATATGACGCGCGTCCAGCGCGAGCGGTTCTTCAACGAGGAGGACTACGTCCGCCTGAAGGACAGCTATGTGCTCACGCCGGAAAAGCTCGCACGCGCACGGCGCGATATGCGCGTGCTCCACCCGCTGCCGCGCGTCAATGAGATAAGCGTCGCCGTCGACCGGGACCCGCGCGCCGCGTATTTCAGAGAGGCGGCGAACGGGAAATATATGCGCATGGCGCTGATACTGATGCTGCTCGGCATAGAGGTCCGATAAGGAGGGCGGAGTATGAACGTTGATTCGATACAGAACGGGATCGTCATAGACCATATCACCGCCGGGTGCGGGCTCTTGCTCTACGAGCAGCTCGACCTCGGCTCCCTCGGCGTTCCCGTCGCGATGATGCTCGGCGTTTCGAGCCGGAAGCTCAGGAAAAAGGATATAATCAAGATAGACGCGCCCGTCAATGTCAATACGGACGTGATCGGCTTTGTCGATCCGGGCGCGACCGTCAACGTGATACGCGACGGGGTGCTCGTAGAAAAGCGGACGATAGAGATGCCGGAGAGGCTCGTCGACGTCATCAAGTGCAAAAACCCGCGCTGCATCACGTCATGCGAGCAGGAGCTGCCGCACGTCTTCCGCCTGTCTGACAAAGAGCGCGGAGAGTACCGCTGCGTTTACTGCGATACAAAGGCGGAAACGAAGTGATTTCGGGCAATAATTCTCTTATTGCACTTGACACGAAATCGGGCGGATGGTATAATAAATAAGTAAAGACGATTATGCTGCCGCCGTACTTTTGACGGGGAAAACGGAGCTTACGAAAGCGGAGCCGGCGGGAGTGAAGGAATCTCTGAAATCGCCGACCGTCCGGGCACACTTACACCTCATACGAGACTGAGTGTGCCTTTTTATTTTGCCGAAGCGGCGCGAAAATTCGCATAAACAGGGGGAACAAATAACACATGAAAAAAGTCGGCATCATCATGGGCAGCGACAGCGACCTGCCTGTAATAAGAAAAGCAACGGACACGCTCGCCTCGCTCGGCGTGCCCTTTGAGGTACACGTATATTCGGCGCACAGGACGCCGGAGGAGGCGCGCGATTTTGCCGTCGGCGCGAAGAAAAACGGCTTCGGCGTCATCATTGCCGCCGCCGGGATGGCGGCGCACCTTGCGGGCGCGCTCGCGGCGAACACGACGCTGCCCGTCATCGGCATACCCTGCAAATCAAGCGTACTTGACGGCATTGACGCCCTCTTGTCGACGGTACAGATGCCCTCCGGGATCCCGGTGGCGACTGTGGCGATAAACGGAGGGGTCAATGCCGCTTTACTTGCCGCCGAGATCATCGC
>CANQMS010000051.1 GCA_947624995.1 uncultured Clostridia bacterium | reverse complement strand
AAGCCATTTTAATTGCTTAATATTCAGTTTTTACAGCGTTTCTTAAAAACTTTGTCTAACTTTTTGGGGTCAGTTCAGTTCTGCAAGCGGGCGTTTTTCCGTGTGTCTTCATATAATTTTATATGGACGGCTGCTCTTCGCAGGCGATGAGCTCGTGCGCATACGGCAGCGTCATGATCCAGTCGCAGAAGACGTGCCACTCGTCGAGCTTGTGATTGCGGCGGGCGAAATACATATTGACGAGGTTCTCGTAGTTCATCGTGACCGTGCGCATCTGATTGTACGAGGAGGGAAGGAGCTGTATCATGTCGTACCAGTCGCCCTTATCCTTCGTTTCAAGAAAGCGCAGGCGCGTCGCCTCGAGGCGCTCTATTACAAGATCGAGCGTCGACAGCGCGCCGGGCGAGCATCTGTCGCATGAGAAATCGTCCCGGGAGAAGGGTTTACTGTGTATTTTGTGCATCGTCGAGGTCGAGTTCGCGACGGTGCCGACCTTATACGTGTCGAACTCCTTCCACCAATAGAGCGGTCCCGTTATGTCGACGGTGACGAATATCTGGCGCATGAATTTCCTGTCGTCGCTGCCGGCGCGGCGCAGGCGCTGCGCGAGAGACAGATCGTTTTCACCGAGGACGAAATTTCCGTTTTCATCAAAATAGCTGTCGGAGCGCGCCCAACTGTTCATCGGGTTGCGCGCCCCGCGGATCGCGCCGTCAAAGTTCATTACCGCCCATCTTTCGGTACGCAGCATATATCGAATACCTTCTTTCGCTTGTCTACTCCCTCATTATATATTAACGCGCGCGCAAAAGTCAATATAAATCGCGCCGCGCGTGAATAAAAACCGGATTTCGGGCAAAAATAAGCTTGCCAAGTAAAAAAAGGAGTTACCGATTACATTATGGAAAACAGGAAAAACGAAAATAGGATCGTATACGCGGCGCTCATACTCGTCCTGACGGTGCTGGCGGCGCTCGTCGTCATTACCGGCGTAGTCAGCCGACGCGCGCGCAGAAATGAGACCCCGGACGTGACGACGGGAGCCGAGATCGACCCGGGCACGGCGGAGCACGACCCGAACGGTCCTTCGGCAGCCGATCCTTCAAAGCCGTCAAAGCCCTCGAAGCCGAATACGGAGGAGAGCAAAAAGCCGACGGACACGGAGCCGCCTGCGACGGACGGACCCTCAGACGACGTTGACGCTCCGTCCGAGCCGCCGGAATTCATGGCTCCCGCTGAGGGCGCAGTCTCGAAGGGACACAGCGAAACGGTGCTCGTCTACTCGATGACGATGAATGATTACAGGACCCATTCCGGCGTCGACATCCTTGCCGACGTCGGCACCGAGGTGAAAGCGGCTGCCGGCGGCGTCGTCTCCGACGTGTGGGAGGACCCGATGTGGGGCTGGTGCGCGGCGATCAGCCACGAGGGCGACGCCGTGAGCATATATAAAAATCTCTCGCGCGAATCCGCAGAATCACTCGCCGAGGGCAGAGAAGTGCTCGCGGGTGAGCTCATCGGCAGCGTCGGCGACACGGCTCTCTGCGAGCTCGCCGACGAGTCGCACCTCCACTTCGAGCTGAAGATAGGCGGCGTCTCCGTCGACCCGGAGGACTATATAACGTTCGCGGCGGAAGACGTCTTCGCGGAGTGACGTTTTAACAGACATTTAAAAAAATACGCGGGGAAGAAACTTTTCGGGAAAACTTTCTTCCCCGCACCCTTTTTTCAAAAGCTTTTATTACCTTATAAGCATGTCGGAGATGCCGTCGACGCTGCCGTTGTAGACGGAGATGAGGCGCTCGGAGAGCGTGTCTACATAAAGAAGCTCGCCGCGCTCGCGGATCAGGGAGGGGTCGAAAGAGCCGATGGGGAATTCTTCGCCGATCCTGTTTATCAGGCGCGTGTGCTCGGAGGCGGCGCGGATGCCGCAGACGGGGGCGGGGAGCTCCCCGCGCGCGACGGCGGCGGCGACGTGCAGCTTCCGCTCCGGGAAGATGAACGGGTCGCCGTAGTCGCGCGTCTCGCCCCTGTCGGTCACCCCGACGATGTGACCGGGCGTATATGTTCCGTCAAGAGACGGGGGCGGCGCGTCCTGAGAGAAGGTGACGCGCCCGCGCGTAAACCGATAGTCGAACACCGGGTTAACGGTACACGCGACGGTGTGCGATGCGGCGAACAGCGCTGCGGCGCCGCCCTCGAGCGTCACGCGGATGACGGAGGTGTCGAAATTTTCGATGTCGTTGACGCGCGCGAGCTCCGCCTTGACGTCCGTGACGCGGCGCGCGCCGTCCGTCTCGCTCCCCGTGACGTAGAGCATATTGTGCAGGTAGTGCGCGGCGGCGTTGTTCGCGACGCTGTCATATATGAGCGAGCCGTCCGCGGCGCGTATGCGCCCCGCCCAGCCCGTGCCGCGCCCGAAATATTTTCTGTCGCGCGGCCAGAGCACGAGCGTCCGAAGAAAGACCGGCTCGCCGTATACGCCCGCCGCGACGTCGGATTTCAGCTTCCCGATCGCCTCGCTGTGCGACCACTGATATCCGATCGAGACGCGGTGCCCGGATGACGCCTCCGCCTCGGCGAGGCGCACGATGTCGCGCGCGTCGCCGCAGAGCGGCTTTTCGCAGAGCACGTCGGAGCCGTGGCGGAGCGCCGATATGATGTTTTCGGTGTGAAACTGTATCGGAGTTGAGATAACGCAGAGGTCGGCGGTCTTCTCGCGGTAAAAATCGTCGAGCGAGGCATACGGCTGCCCGCACCTCGCCGTGAGCTCGGGCAGCCTTCTGCACGAGGACGGATATGGGTCAACGGCGCCGACAAGCTCGAAAACGCCTGAATTTTCGGGCTTCAGCACCTCATTTACGTAGAGAGAACCGTACCCGCCGATGCCGACGAGCACAACGCTTGTTTTTTTCATTATAGAGCGTTCCCTTTCTTGCGGAATTTTTTCCGTATAACAGTATAAACTTGTCGCGGACAAAAATCAAGCTCAAATGCAATAATTTTTTAAGAGCGAATTGTGCGAAAGGCACAAACGCAAAAGATAAGAAAAAATTAATTTTATCAAAACTGGGGGTTGCAAATTTTCGTTTATATAGTATAATAGAAGTGACAGGGGAAAAGCTCCCGTGTCAAATAAACCCGGAAGGGATGGCGAAGATTATGATTAAATCAAAAGAAGTTGAGATGCATGATGTCGATATCGCCGAGTTCATCCACGCGCTTGACGGATGCGAAGGCGACGTCTACCTCGAAACGCCGGAAGGCGACTGCATCAACTTGAGATCACGTCTCTCGCAGCTCCTCGGACTTGCGGAGATCATCAAGGGCGGTCTTATTTCGAACGCCACGCTCCGCTGCGAGAATCATGCGGATGAGTCGAAGCTGTTCCGCTTCTCTCTGTTCCGTGAGATTCCCAAAAAGGAAGAAGAAGCCGAGTGACCCTTGACAAACGGATCCCGAGAATTCAAAAGCGGAAAAGCACGGATGCCCCGTGCTTTTTTCCTTTTGTGCGTTTTTCCGAAGGAAAAACCATTTCCGAAGGAAAAACCATTTCCGAAGGAAAAACCTTTTCCGCGTGGTAGGGAAACCTTTTTCAAAGAAAAAGTTCCTTTCGGACTTGCGTCCGGGGCGCTCATGATATATAATGTAAATGTATAAAGTCCCACGCTTTTGCGGGAAAGGACACTTTAAAAATGGAACAGAAAAAGAACAATCCGATCATCTGGGCGGACATCCCGGACGTCGACATCATCCGTGTCGGCGACACGTACTACATGATAAGCACGACGATGCACCTGATGCCGGGCGGCGTCATCTTCCGCTCCTATGACCTCGTCCACTGGGAGACGGCGACGTATATCTACGACGTGCTCGAAAATTCCCCCGGCGCCCGCCTCGAGGACGGACACGGCATTTACGGCGCCGGAATGTGGGCGGCGACGATACGCTATCACAACGGGAAATTTTACGTTATCTTCGTCGCGAACGATACTCGCGCGGAGAACAAGTCGTTCCTCTTCACCGCGGACCGCATTGAGGGACCGTGGGAAAAGCGGAAGATCGAGGGCTTCTATCACGACTGCTCGCTGTATTTTGAGGGCGACCGCCCGTTCATCGTTTCCGGCTGCGGCAGGGTGCGCCTCGTAGAGATGAAGCCCGACCTGTCGGCGCCGCTGCCGGGCGGCATCGACAAGATAATCTTCAACGATACCGAATACGTCGGGCTGCCGTGCGAAGGCTCGCACATGTACAAGATAAACGGCAAATACTACATCTTCATGATCCACTGGCTCAGCTACGGCACAAAAAGGCGCACGGAGGTGTGCCTCATGTCCGACAATATAGACGGACCGTACCGCTTCGGCAACATCGTCAACGACGACATGGGGTACCACAACGCGGGCGTCGCACAGGGCGGCATCGTGGACACGCCGGACGGCGACTGGTATGCGATGCTGTTCCAGGATCACGGCGCGGTCGGGCGGATCCCGGTGCTCGTCCCGATGAGGTGGGACGAGGACGGCTGGCCGGTCCTCGGCGAGGACGGCAAGGTCCCGCACTATGTCGAGCCGCGCCCGACAAGACCCGGATATGAATATGAACCTATCGTCGTATGCGACGACTTCGACTATAAGCCGGGCGAGCAATTGCACCACGCTTGGCAGTGGAACCATATCCCGGATAATTCGCTCTGGAGCGTCACCGAGCGCCCGGGCTTTTTGAGGCTGCGGACCGGGGCGCCCATCCCGAACGTCACGCTCGCCAGAAATTCGCTCGGACAGCGCACGATGGGTCCGGTTTGCGAGGGGTCGGTAAAGCTCGACGTCTCGCATCTCTCGGTCGGCGACTGTGCCGGCATCTGCGCGATGCAGAGCAATTACGGTTTCCTCGCCGTCACGCGCGAGGAGGACGGCAACTACATAGTGCTGCTCTACAGATCCGAGCCGGAGAAGGACGCTCACGGTCGTCCGCGCCCGGGCGACAGGCTGCCCGGCACCGAGCAGGCGCGCGTTAAGTTAGAGGGGGACGCGGCGGAGCTCATGATCCGGTGCGACTTCCGGGAGAACACCGATACGGCGGAATTTTTCTATAAAAAGAACGGCGAATGGGTCAAGCTCGGCGGCGAGCTCCATATGCTTTACACGCTTGATCACTTTATGGGCTACCGCTACGAGCTCTGCTGCTTTGCGACAAAGGAGCCCGGCGGATACGCGGATTTTGACCGCTACGACATCAAGGTCATCGAGTGACCGCCCGGCGTCCCGGGCGGCAGCGGGGGAGAGATCATGAACGGAACACGGAAAAAATGGCTTGACGCGATGCTCGGGATCGCGGGACCGGTGCTCGCCTCGGCGGCTCGCGGCAGGCTGCGGGCGGAAATGCCCGTATACGCGCTGCCGGACTGCCGCGCGGAGTTGAAGACCGATTCGGATCGGGCGAACTATACGTATCTTGAGGCTCTCGGGCGGACCGTCTGCGGCATCGCGCCTTGGCTTTCGCACGAGGCGGAGGACGGGGAAGAGGAGGCGCTGCGCCGAAAGTACGCTGAGCTGACGCGCGCGGCGATACGCGCCGCCGTAATGCCCGGCTCTCCCGATTTCATGAACTTCACATACGGCGGGCAACCGATAGTCGATGCGGCGTTTTTGGCGGAGGGCATTCTGCGCGCGCCGGAGGAGCTATTCGGAATGCTCGATGACGACGTAAAGCGTGAGCTCATATCTCGCATGAAAGAGACGCGCTCGCGCAAGCCGTACGCGAGCAACTGGCTTTTGTTCTCGGCGATCATAGAGTCGTTTCTGTACTACGCCGGGGAACCGGACTGGGATCCGATGCGCGTTGACTACGCGCTGCGGCAGCACATGCAGTGGTATCTCGGTGACGGCTTTTACGGCGACGGACCGGAATTCCACCTCGATTATTACAACAGCTATGTTATAAATCCGATGCTCGTCGACGTGATAAACACGGTCGGCGACGTATACCCGGACTGGGCGGAAATGCGCGGCACGGTAATCGCCCGCGCGGGCAGATTCGCGTCGGCGCTCGAGTCGATGATCGCGCCGAACGGGACTTATCCCGTGCTCGGCAGGTCGTCCTCGTACAGGTTCGGCGCGTTTCACGCGCTCGCCTCAGCCGTGCTCGGCGGATATCTGCCGGACGATATAGATCCCGCCGCCGTTCGGTGCGCGCTGACCGCGGTCATTGACCGCGTTATCTCCGCCCCCGGCATGTTCGACCCGGACGGGTGGCTGACGGTCGGTGTAAACGGGTATCAGCCGAGGATCGGAGAGGGCTATATCTCGACGGGAAGCCTCTATCTCTGTCTGACCGTGTTTTTGCCGCTCGGGCTGCCGGGATCATCGGAGTTCTGGTCGGGGGAACCGTGCGACTGGACGCAGCGCCGCATTTGGCGCGGCGACGAGGGAGCCGTCACAAGACACTGAAAAAACGGGAGGGAAGCGGATAATGTCCGCGTCCCTCCCATAAATTTTTTATCTGTGTCAATTTTCCCCGGCTGCCTTTTTGTACGCCGATATGATCGCGTCGGCGACCTCGTCGGACGTTTTGTGCGTCGTGTCTATGACGAGGTCATAGTTCGCGGGGTCGGTATAATCGACGCCGTATATCGTCCTGAACCGCTCGCGTTCGAGCGCGCACCGCTCCTCGAGCGCCGCCTCCGCCTCCTCGACGGTCGAATATTTTTCAACGGCGCCCCGCTCCGCGAGGTAGACGCGCCGGGCAGCCTCCGGCGTCTCGATAGTGAGGAAAACGCGGAAAGCGTTCACGGCGAAGTGCCACGCCATGCGCGAATCGAATATGATGCGGTCGCGCTCGCGCGAGACGGCGGCGACCGTGTCGTCGATAACATGGTCGAACGATGGGTCGTTCATCATGCGCTGGTTCAGTTCGAGCGTCGATATGCCCATGTCCGCGGCGGCTTTGCGCTGGATGCTGCCCGTCGAGTAGATCTCAAATCCGAGCCGCGATGATAAAAGCTGCGAAACGGTCGTTTTCCCGCTGCCGAGCTTCCCCGTTATGGCGATATGCATAGAAATGATTCTCCGATGGATGTAGTGCTGTTTTTGTCATTGTAGCACAAGCGGATGAGAATGTAAAGTATTTTTGTACCCCGCGCGAAAGTTTTGGCGCGGAGCTTGAAAAAGAACGTACGCCCCGCGAATTTCGCGGGGCGCGTGTTCTCTTCGGCAAAAGCGTTCAGCCGCTTTTACTTACTTGGAGGACTTTATATCGTTCTCGTACTTCTCGACCATCTTCTTGACCATCTGGCCGCCGACGGAACCCGCCTGACGGGAGGTCAGATCGCCGTTGTAGCCTTCCTTAAGGTTCACGCCGACCTCATTGGCCGCTTCCATTTTGAACTTGTCGAGAGCTTCCTTCGCTTCGGGAACGAGCTTTCTGTTGCTGTTGTTCGATGCCATTTTTGATTCTCCTGATTTCGGGGCATCATATATCGTGACGCGAAACGCGGCATGATCAATCCGCCCTTATCTTGTGATCTATATAATTGAGTCCGCGTTTCGCGTCCTCTGTCATTATTATTATCCCGCCGCGCGTTATTATGAATGGAAAAATCATCTAATTGAAAAATCGAAAAAGTTCGCCGCGGGCAGCACGGCGGATCATTTTAATTTGAAGGATCGTTATCTTACCGTAAACGGATCTTCGGTAGGGCAGAGAACGCCCGCTGTGCGGTTGTATGAAATATCCGCGACGCCGGGATGCTTCACTGCCCGGAATATCTCCGCGACGCAGTGATGCGAAACTTGATGTAAAAAACGAACTAAAACTTGAAAAAATCACATTAATACAGTTGTGAAAGTGCTGTTGACAACGACTTCTCACTATGGTATAATTCAAATTGTGGAAATGCTGTAAAGATACAGTCATAAAAAATTGTGCAATATGGAGAAACGAACATGAAGCACAACTTCAGAAGACTTGCTGCAATCGTCCTGACTGCAGCCGCGCTCTTCTCATTCACCGCTGTGGCGGCTCAGATCGGATCGGGAGCGGGCAGCTCTCCGATGGCAACGGCTGCGGGGGGGGGTAATACGCCGTTAGTAGCGTACAGCCTCAAAGACAATGATTTCAAAGACAAGTCGGGCAATAATAACCCCGACATCGAACTCGACTACGAGGACGAGAAAGACCCCGAAAGCAGAAAAGACGAAGACAGATTGCAGCCGACGTCCCACTCGGGCAGAGCTTGGGCTAAGCCTGAAGGCATCAAGCTTGCAAACGGCTTCTTCAAGCTTCCCGCCACCATTTTCGACAGCGTTGACGAAAGTGACATCGACGGCTTGACCGTATCGCTCACCATAACGAAGAACAAGAGCGAATACCCGGGCGACGAGTGGTCGGAAATACTGTTTTCCTTCTCCGCTAATGATATTACAGGTGAGATAGGGGAGTTTGAGAACAGAGAAGCAGCATCCTTCTACGCATCTTATAACGGAAATATCGGCACTGCAACGCACCCGTTTAATTCCCAAGGAGACCAAAAGGGCGCGTGGCTTGACGGCTCGCTCGGAGGAGTTCTTCCCTACGAAGAGAAGCACACTGTCACGGTGACATATGACATTGAATCGAACCGCGTGCTCGTTTACTGCGACGGCGCGCTCGTCAATTCATCCGAAAATACTCCTTACGAAAAAACTGCACATCTCACGGCGGAGCAGATAAAGAGCTTCAAGTCTATTATTATCGGTCGTCCCAACGGCGGACAGAAAGGTTTCTGGGGCTTCGGTATTTACAGCGACGTCGTAATCTATCCGACCGCGCTGTCTTCCCGCGAGGTCTACAAGCTCGCTAAGGAAGGCGGCTGGGAATCCGTTGCGAGCGAGGCGGACAATGTTCCCGTGCTTTATAAAGACGTTCCCGAGCTTACGGGCGACGGCGACGGAACATTCACCGCCGCGACGTTCAACGTCGACGGACTTCCTCCGGAAATAAAAGTAACATCAGGAGGAATATTTGGTTTTCCTCTTTATACTGCCACAATAAATGATGGCGGTCCCGGAGCTAGCGGAACAAAAAAGCTCAGCGCGGCTCTCGCAGCAAAGGACTGGGACATCATCGGCGTTTCAGAGAACTTCACATATCACACTGAACTTGCCTCATCCCTCAAGGGTTATGGTCAGATAAACAACAATACAAAAATACCCACCAGTGTACCGGTAGCTGATGTTGTAAATTTCAATCCATTCAAGACGGATGGACTCTCACTGTTCTACAAAAATGAGAAGCTTACCGCAGATCAGAAGGAATTCGTTCAGTGGATGACCCACTATTCCCCTGATGAAAATCACTTTAGTTGGGGGGGATTTAATATTGATCTCCCCACAGGAAACGGCGCGGACGGGCTTATCACGAAGGGCTTCCGCCGCTTTGAGGTAACGGTCGACGGCGTCGTGACGGTCGACGTCTATATAATGCATATGGATGCCGAAAGCAGCCCCGCCGACAACAACGCGCGCGTTTCTCAGCTCAGGCAGCTTGCGGAGTACATCGTCAATACGAATACGAAAAATCCGATAATCATCATGGGCGACACGAACTGCCGCTACACGCGCGACGATGTCCATTCGTACCTGATAGGCACTCTCAACGCCGAGGATAACCTCTACGCAAAAGACGCGTGGGTAGAGACTACGCTGCACGGCGTTTATCCCGAATTCGGTTCCAAAACGCTCGCCGATGATAAATCGACCAACAGCGAGATCGTTGACAAGATCATCTACGTCAACAACACGGAGAGCGATTATCAGATCGGTCTGAAAGAATTGGAAAACGTAGAGCTCAAAGATAACGAGACCCCTCTCTCGGATCACCCCGCTGTCGTCGCAAAATTCGCATACGCGAAGAAATGCACCGTAACGTATAAAGACGGCGAGGACGGCGCAGTCTTCACGGACAAAATTTATAATACATATTCAACGAACCCGACGCCCGCGTTCGGTGACGAAGAACCAACGCGCGACGGCTACGTCTTCAAGGGCTGGTCGCCCGTAGTTGCAGATACCGTAAAGGAATCAGCGACATATACCGCACTCTGGGCGGAGGACAGAAACAACAACGGCATCGGCGACACGGAGGAGGATCACTATAAAGTAACGTACAGTGACGGCGCGAAAGGCGACGTCTTCGAGGACGAAGTCCACGAGGATATCCTGACGGGACTTGAGACTCCCGCGTTCGGCGGCGGAACCCCCGCGCGCGAGGGCTATGTCTTCAAGGGATGGACGCCCGAGGTTGAAGATACCGTCACGGCTTCCTTTACATACACCGCAGTCTGGGCGGATGATAAGAACGGCAACGGCGTCGACGACAAGGATGATCCGCGCTACACGGTGACGTACAGTGACGGCGCGGACGGCGAAGTCTTCACGGATGAAGTCCACAAGGATATTCTGACGGGTCTTGAGACTCCCAAGTTCGGGGGCGAAGAACCCGAGCGCGAAGGCTACATCTTCAAGGGCTGGAAACCCGAAGTTGAAAAGACCGTCACGGCTTCCGTGACATACACCGCAGTCTGGGCGGAAGACATAAACGGCAACGGCGTCGACGACAAGAATGATCCGCACTACACGGTAACGTACAGCGACGGCGCGGACGGTGAAGTCTTCAAGAACGAAGTCCACGGAAACATCCTGACGGGACTTCCGACTCCCGCGTTCGAGGGCGAGGACCCTGAGCGCGAAGGCTACATCTTCAAGGGCTGGAAACCCGAAGTTGAAAAGACCGTCACAAAATCCGTGACATACACCGCAGTCTGGGCGGAGGATAAAAACAACAACGGCGTCGACGACAAGGATGATCCGCACTACACGGTGACGTACAGTGACGGCGCGGACGGCGAGGTCTTCAAGGACGAAGTCCACGGAAACATCCTGACGGGACTTGAAACACCCGCGTTCGCAGGCGATGAACCCAAGCGCGCCGGCTACGTCTTCAAGGAATGGTCTCCGAAGGTTGAAAAGACTGTCACGGCTGACGCGATATACACCGCAGTATGGGCGGAAGACAGAAACAACAACGGCGTCGATGACACGGCGGAGGATCACTATAAAGTAACGTATGAAGACGGCGTCGGCGGCGAAGTCTTCGCGGACGAAGTCTATGAGGATGTCCTGACGGGACTTGAAACACCCGCGTTCGAGGGCGGAATCCCCAAGCGCGCCGGCTACGTCTTCAAGGAATGGTCTCCGAAGGTTGAAAAGACTGTCACGTCTGACGCAATATATACCGCAGTCTGGGCGGAAGACAGAAACAACAACGGCGTCGATGACACGACGGAGGATCACTATAAGGTAACGTACGAAGACGGCGTCGGCGGCAAAGTCTTCACGGACAAAGTCTATGAGGATGTCCTGACGGGACTTCCGACGCCTGAGTTCGAGGGCGGAATCCCCACGCGCAAAGGCTACGTCTTCAAGGAATGGTCGCCTGAGGTTGCAGATACCGTCACGGCTAACGCGATATACACCGCAGTCTGGGCGGAAGACAGAAACGGCAACGGCATCGACGACAAAGATGATCCGCACTACACGGTAACGTACAAAGACGGCGTGGACGACGATGTCTTCGAGGACGAAGTCCACGAGGATATTCTGACGGGTCTTGAGACGCCCGCGTTCAAGGACGGAACCCCCAAGCGCGCCGGCTACGTCTTCAAGGAATGGTCGCCTGAGGTTGCAGATACCGTCACGGCTAACGCGATATATACCGCAGTCTGGGCGGAAGACAGAAACGGCAACGGCATCGACGACAAAGATGATCCGCACTACACGGTAACGTACAA
>CANQMS010000050.1 GCA_947624995.1 uncultured Clostridia bacterium | reverse complement strand
AGGTTGTATGAACGGACGCCATCAATACCTTTGAAAAAGGAATCGGATTCATTCGCATTTGTAGGGACATGAAGGTCAGTGCCGTCTACGGCAAGAAGGCGGTATCCCTTGTACAGTTTTCTCACATCAACAGTATCATTGAAATTATGGAACAGCACTTCAAACGCGGAGCTTTTGATTTTATCTCTTTGTTGGACAAAAGCAGACGGAGTTGGAGTTGTCGGCTTAAGATCAAAAAAATCTATGAGTTCACCGCGAATAGATTTTCCCGACATAGAGAGGAAAATCTTCACAACTTGAGAAAACGGAAGTTTACGATTTCTTGTGAAGTCTTTTTTTGGATTTTTTGCATACAATTCCGGTGCTGCGGACAGGTTGTCGATACATTTCAGTAATGTTTTTTTAATACTTACGGCTGTGTGTTTCATGCGATTTACTCCTTGCAAACGGCAAATTTTACCTATTTACAAGGGCTGCACTAATTAGCTTTGCTAATTAGTGCAGCCGCACACTTTTTCCCTTTTGTCAATACTTTTTTCTAACTTTTTTGAAACTTTTTCCCGCTATTTTCCTTCTGGGTTCATTAACTTAATGACATTGCCCCCGGTCCCCCCTCTTCAAAACTTTTTATTGATGGGGGTTAAGAAAAATCGTTTGCTATTTGCAATAATTGAGATGCGGGCAGTTTTAGCGAATAAAGTTCGTCCGCGTGATTTTTTCTTTCGCGGGCAAGCCGTATTTTTCTTTTCCGAGCGCGATGCTCTTCATCAAAAATGCCATGTTTTCGGCGAGGACGCGCACGGTCAATATTCCCTCCGCATCCCTCTCCGCCTCGCCCGGAGCCGCGCCGTGTACGCTGTTCCAGTAAAAGCTCGAGGCGACCGGCATGCCGGAGATCGTGAAATATTTGTTCAGCTCGTCAAACGTCGCCGAAAGACCGCCGCGCCGCGCGACCGCGACGGCTGCCCCGACCTTCATCGTTTTGTCGAAGTGCGTGCTGTAAAACAGCCTGTCGAGCAGCGCAACCAGCGTTGCGTTCGCGGACGCGTAGTAGACGGGGCTGCCGACGACGAGCCCGTCGCTCGCCTCAAAAACGGGCGCTATCTCGTTTACGGCGTCGTCGAATACGCACTTGCCCGTCCCGGCGCACGTGCCGCACGCGATGCAGCCGCGTATCGCCTCGGAGCCCACGCGGTATTCCGCGACCTCGATTCCTTCCTTTTCGAATACATGCTTCATCTCATCGAACGCCGCCGACGTGTTCCCGTGAGGTCTCGGGCTGCCGTTTATCATAAGTACTCTCATCTCTGTCAACCTCGCTACACTGTTTTTCCCCCGCGCCTCGATCCGGCGGGGGCTGTTTTATTTTATTTTACTGCCGCCGCGCGGAAAAATCAATAACGGCGGCGGATTTTTTCGCAGTTACAAAAATGTGCGCTCTTGCGCTTTTCCCCGCGCCGGTGTAAAATCTTATGCGGTAAGGGGGACGCGGTATGACTCAGGATGAAAGACGGCTCTATCTCATAAAATCGCTGCTCGCGGAGGATGTGAGATACCGCGGGATAAAAATACCGACGGGCGAGGCGGAGCAGCGCCGCCTTCTGCGCTCGCTCTTCAACGTGCGCCCGCCGCGCCCGGTCAGCGCCGAATTTCTCTCGGTGCAGGACGAATATCTGATGGCGGTGACGGCGGCAAAAGGTATGACCCGCTCGTCCGAGCTCGCGCCGGTCGCGGACGGTATTTACCTTTGGCAGGGAGATATCACAACGCTTGTGTGCGACGCGATAGTAAACGCGGCGAACAGCGGACTTACCGGCTGCTACTACCCCTGCCACGGCTGCATAGACAACGAGATCCACACGTATGCCGGGGTCCGTCTGCGGCTCGCGTGCGCGGAAATAATGGAGCGGCAGCAGCACGGGGAGCCGGTCGGTCAGGCAAAGCTGACGCCGGCGTATGACCTCCCGTGCGACTATGTGCTTCACACGGTCGGACCTATGGTTCGCGGCGAGGTCACGGAAAGGGCGCGGGACGGTCTCGCGTCGTGCTACCGCTCGTGCCTATCGCTCGCGAAGGAGAACAATATAAAAAGCGTCGCGTTCCCGTGCATTTCGACGGGCGAGTTCCGCTTTCCGAACGCGGAGGCGGCAGAGATCGCGGTCCGCACCGTGAAGGAACACAGGGGCGGCGTGGAGGTGATATTCAATGTCTATAAGGACGCCGATCTTGAGATCTACAAAAAACTGCTCCGATGATATCGCGCGCCTGAGCTCGGCTCTCCGCATTGCGGACGCCGTCGTCGTCGGCGCGGGGGCGGGGCTCTCGACCTCCGCCGGATTCGTCTACGGCGGCGAACGGTTCCGCACGCACTTTGCCGATTTCGAGGCGAAGTACGGCTTTCACGACATGTACTCCGGCGGCTTCTACCCGTACGGCACGCCGGAAGAATTCTGGTGCTACTGGAGCCGATACATATTCATAAACCGCTACGAGGACCCGCCGAAGCCCGTCTACAGTGAGCTTTTGTCGCTTCTTCGCGGCAAAGACTGTTTTGTCATCACAACGAACGTAGACCACTGCTTTCAGAAGGCGGGGTTTGACAAGAGCCGCCTTTTCTATACTCAGGGGGATTACGGTCTGTTTCAGTGCTCCGTCCCCTGCTGCCGGAAGACGTTTGACAACGAAAACGCGATCCGGAAAATGATCGCCGCCGAGCGCGATATGCGCATCCCGACGGAGCTTCTCCCCGTCTGCCCGCACTGCGGGCGTCCGTTGACGGTGAATCTCCGCTCCGACGACCGCTTTGTCGAGGATGACGGCTGGCACGCAGCGGCTGCGCGTTATGCGGAATTTATCAAAACGCACCGCGGCAGCCGCGTCCTCTTCCTCGAACTCGGCGTCGGATATAACACCCCCGGCATCATCAAATACCCGTTTTGGCGCATGACGGCGGAGAACCCGATGGCGACATATGCGTGCGTGAATTATGGGGAGGCGTCCTGCCCGAAAGAGATCGCAGACAAAAGCATTATTCTCAACGCGGATATCCGGGAGGTCGTAAGTGCGTTGCTTGACGGATCGGGCTGTCCGGATGAACCGCGGCATAGAAAGCATAATAAATAGCTAAAATATAAAAACGATCTCACATGTCTTTCATGTCATCCATGTCATCTCTCTTCCTCTGAAAGCAAAATTTTTTTAAATTCTCGATTTGGGCATAAATTTCATTGACAAAGCTCCGAATTCCGTCTATAATAAAATTGCAATTTAGTTTAGTCGGATTTCAGACCGAATTTGACGCTTTCATAAACGAAGGGAGTGATCGTCATCGCATATATAAAACGAGCCGCGGAAGACACTGTCGCACGGGTGTCCGGAATGTTTCCGGTGCTGCTTGTGACCGGTCCCCGACAGGTGGGGAAAACGACCTTGTTGCAAAAAATGGCGGAGGCGCAGCAAGGCGAGGGCATAGAACGCAAATATGTCACTCTCGATGATCCCGATGTCAGATACTTGGCAAAACGCGATCCCTCTCTGTTTTTAGAGAGATATTCTCCGCCGGTACTGATTGATGAGATCCAGTACGCAACAGAGCTTTTGCCCTACATCAAAATGAGCGTTGACCGTTCCAAAAGAAAAGGCGATTTCTGGATCACAGGGTCACAGGTTTTCCGCCTTATGAAAAATGTCAGCGAGAGCTTGGCAGGGCGGGTCGGGATCGTGAACCTGTTGGGATTATCCGATGCTGAGATCTACCGGGAACCGAGCGAGCCTTTCCGGACGGAACCGGGGTATCTGATGAAACGCTTGTCCGTAAAAAGCAAACGAGACTTGAATGAGATCTACCAAAGGATATTCAAAGGCTCCATGCCGGAGCTCTATGCAGACGAAAATATGGATTGGGAGACTTATTACCGCTCCTATGTTGATACCTATCTGCAAAGGGATATTCGGGATCTGGCACAGGTTGCGGACGAAATGCAGTTTTACAATTTTATGACGGTCGTCGCCGCGCATACCTCAAAACCCGTTGTCTATGAGGAACTGGCGAGTGCCGCCGGCATTTCAGCCCCGTCGGCAAAGAAATGGCTCTCTATTTTGGTATCGTCTCATATTGTTGCGCTCGTGCAGCCTTATCACAACAATGCGCTCAAGCGGGTCGTAAAGATGCCGTTGATTCATTTTCTGGACACCGGTTTGGCAGCGTACCTCTTGAGATGGGGCAATCCCGAGGCACTCGAAAGAGGTGCCATGTCCGGGGCGTTCTTTGAGAGCTATGTTTTTTCGGAAATTTATAAGAGTTATCTGAACGCGGGAAAAGAGCCTCCTGTTTTCTATTACAGGGATAAGGACCGGAGAGAAATAGACCTGCTGCTTTATCAGAACGGTGTTCTTTCTCCGATAGAGATCAAAAAGTCAGCGTCGCCGGGCAGGGGTGCCGTTAAAAACTTTCATGTATTGGAACCGGTGACCGAGGAATCGGCTTTCGGAGGTTTAGAGTCCTTGAAGGTCGGGGTCGGGACCGGAAGTGTGGTCTGTATGGCAAACGACCTCTTGCCTTTGGACGAAAAGAACTGGTACGTACCCGTTTGGCTGATTTAATAAGTATTTTTCAGAAGGAACGGGGACTCGATCCCCGGATCGCGAAAAAAAGAGAACGCCCGATACTGTTCGAGCGTTCTGTTTTTTGTTCTGTATGCTGCTTTCAAAAGACCGGGGGGATGAAACCTTGCGCTTATTTCCGATCCGTCACCGTTATTCTTATGTTTCCGGTGGAAGTTTTGATCTCACATTTACCGCCCGTCGATGTTTTCGGCACGTCGACCCTGCCGGTGGACGTCTCGGCTATAAAAATCTTATCGGAAAGCAGCGTGCCCGTAACATTGCCCGTATCCGTTTCGGCGGAAATTTCAGCGGCGTCGCTATCTTCAAACATGATACTGCCGGTGTCGCTCTCTATCGTAAATTTTCCCGATCCGATGACATTTTTCAATGTTACGGAACCTGTATCGCTTTCCGCATAAAGATCGCCGCAGGATGTATCTGCAAGCTCCACTTTTCCGGTGTCCGTTTCAATTCTGATATCCCCGCCGACGTCTGCCGTGTTCACATGGATCCGCCCCGTGCTCGTTTTCAGCTTCAGCTGTCCTGCCGCGATCGCTTCCAATCTGATGTCGCCGGTGCTCAATTTGATCTCCATGCTCTGCCGGGCGGATGCGAAACAATTCACATTCGAAGTATCGCCGTCAATTATAAGCGTATCGAAAGAAAGCTCCTTCGGGACCGTAATATTGCCCGTATCTGTTTCTATACGCAAAGAATTATACGTATTCTGCGGTAAATATACGGTCATCTTCGGTCTGTCAAATGAAAGTGAAATGTATTCATACCATTTACGTGTGTCGACCGTGTCTATCACCAGCGTGCCGTTTTGTACGGCGGCGGAGTGCCTTACTTTTTCGTCTTCAAAGCAAACGATCCTGCATTGCTCGCCGTCTGTATAAACAAACTCGACCTCGGTCGTATCGACGTTGATGTATATGCTCTGAAAATCGCCGTCCGCCTCATAAGTGCTTGTCGTATATGTGACCGTGCCGAGCTTATGAAGATCCCAGCCGTTTACAAACATCACGCCCGCAAAAAGGATCCCGCCGATCAGGATGAGCGCCGCTGCCGCGACGAGCCATATTTTTACTGTTTTACTCATTATGCTGCCTCCTTTCCGACAAACAGAGATTTGACCCATAAGCCCGCTTTTTTCGTCAGCCTCAATATCCCCTTAGTCGCCGCCTTGCACCCGAAGAAAAGAAAAACAGAAAGCCCGGCGCAGCAAAGAACGATCGAAAGCATTAAAACGGCAGTAAGTCCGTTTCTCCGAACGGCGAAGACCGCCGCCGAGACGATCCCGCAGAGCACGCCTGCCCACAGTGACGCTTCGGCTGCCCACAGCGAAACGATCACCGACCACACAACAATATAAATCGCAAGAACAACGGCAAATGCGGCGATCAAAAGAGGAAACCATACCGGAAAGCCGAGTATGATAAGCAGTATCTCCCACGGTCTCGGAACCCTGCGCGGCTTGATTTTTTCTTTTACCAGCCTTGTGAGCGGTGTTTCTGCCAAAATTTGAGAAATAACATCGCTTACATTTCCGATCGCGCTCACCGCTTCGGCTTCCGAAACCCCTTCCTCCATGCGGTCATCTATCATTTCACCGTAAAAAATAACTCTCTCTTCTATATCATCCTGCGGCAGACCGGACAGACCGCAGCGGAGCTGTGCAAGAAACTCCTGCTTATTCATTTTCATCCTCCTCCCTGATCACAAAGCGGTATATAGACATGATCTCTCCCCACTCGCCCTTGAAATCTTCCAAACGCTTAAGCCCCGCCCCGGTAATATGATAATATTTTCTGAGCCGACCGTCGTGCTCTGCGGTGCGAACGGTCAACATATTTGCCGTTTCCAATCGTTTCAGAATTGTATACAGGGTCGATTCCGAGAGTTCGATATATGGCTTCAAATCTTTAATTATCTGATAACCGTATGAATCCTTGCTCTTAATTGATGCTAACACGCACACATCGAGCAGACCTCGTTTTAACTGAATATCCACGCTATACCTCCTCTCATGATATACATCATATCACGAAGTATAGATCTTGTCAATAGGCTGCCTGTTTTATCTCCGAAAAACTTTTTTCGTCACCTCGCGCCACGGCAGCCTTGAATTCGGCGGCAGGATAATGTATAATATTCTCGGTCCGCGAAAAGGGACCGCAAACGTTAAATTCAGAGGAAATAAATGCCATATACAGAAGCAGCAAACAGCAGCGACAACAAAGAATATAAGCGCATGACCGAGTCGCCCGTTTTCGGGCTCGTCCTCCGGCTGTCGATACCGACGACGTTCAGCATGCTCATCACATCCATCTACAACCTCGCGGACACGTACTTTGTCTCGTCCCTCGGGAATGCGGCGACGAGCGCGGTCGGCGTCGTCTTTTCGATCCAGTCGATAATACAGGCGGTCGGGTACGGGTTCGGCATGGGCTCGCAGAGCCTGATCTCGCGCCGCCTCGGCGAGCGGAACAAGGAAGAGGCGGACCTCTTTGCGACCTCGGGATTCGTCGCGTCCGTTTTGGCGGGCGCGATGCTGATGCTGCTCGGGCTCATCGACATTCCCTTCATCATGAATCTTTTCGGCGCGACCGACACGGCGCTTCCGCTCGCGTGCGACTACGGATTTTGGATACTGCTCGGCGCGCCCGTCTTCTGCTCGTCCTTCGTGCTGAACAACATCCTGCGCGCGGAGGGAAAGGCGTCGCTCTCGATGATCGGGCTGTGCAGCGGAGGCATACTCAATATCGGGCTTGACACGCTGTTCATCTTCGGCTTTAAGATGGGTGTCGCGGGCGCCGCCGTCGCGACGATGTTAAGCCAGATAGTCTCGTTTTTGATCCTGCTCTCGTTCTTCCTCGCGAAAAGGTCGATCGTTGAGATAAACATATTCCGCACGAGCCGCCATATAAAAGACTATGTGAACATCTTCCGCGTCGGGCTGCCGACCGTCTTCCGTCAGAGCCTCGGCAGCATCGCGACGACGCTTCTGAACCGCGCCGTCCGCCCCTACGGGGACACCGCCATGTCCGCCGTCAGCATCTCGAACAAGATATACATGCTGCTCCGCAGCATGCTCATCGGCGTCGGGCAGGGGTTCCAGCCCGTCGCCGGGTACAACTACGGCGCAAAGCTCTACGACCGCGTCAGAAAAGCGTTCAATTCCGCGATCCTCCTCGGCACGCTCTACGGCGTAACTGTCGGGGTCCTGCTCTTCGCCTTCGCCGGAAACGTTATCGGGATCTTCCGCCCCGGCGACACGGACGTCATCGAAATCGGCGGGCGCATGCTCCGCTACCTCAGCCTCTCACTCCCCGTCCTCGGATATTCGACATTTGTAAATCAGCTATATCAGTCGCTCGGCTTCGTTGCGCCCGCGACGTTCCTCGCCTCGTGCCGCCAGGGGATATTCTTTATCCCTCTCATCCTCATCCTGCCCCGTTTTATCGAACTCACCGGCATCGAAATTACGCAGACGGTCGCGGACCTTCTTACATTTGTGATATCTATCCCGTTCCACATCCTCATGATGAAGCGCCACATTCCGCAAAATCGCTCCAATGCATAAGGGCAAGATCAAAGGAGGCATACGGCAGACTTTATGAACAAAACAAGCGAAGTATCAAAGCAGCCGCACACGCTCGCGTACACGGACTCGCGCGGGCGGAATATCGAGCTGTACGGCGAGATCACGTCCCCCGCGACGAGCGGCAGGCATCCCGCCGTGATCCTCTGCCACGGTTTTAACGGGCACTTCTCGGATTTTCCCGCCGAGTGCGAGAGATTCGCCGCGCACGGATTTTTGACGTTTGCCTTTGACTTCTGCGGCGCGCAGCGCGGCGGACGCAGCGTCGGCAGGACGGCGGACGAATACACGCCCTACACGATGATTGAGGATTTGAAGGCAGCCGTCGCCTACATAAAAACGCTCGATTTCGTCGACGCGTCGCGCATCTTCCTCTTCGGCGGAAGCCAGGGCGGATTTGTCACCGCCATGACCGCGGCGGACCCGGACGTGCGGGACGATGTCGCCGCCGTCGCCATGTACTTCCCCGCCCTCAACATCCCGGACGACTGGAGGCGCGCGCCCGCAAGGCACACGCCGCTGATGGGCTACTCGATAGGCGGATTCTACATCTCATCAATACGCGCGCTCGACCCCTTCGCCGTAATAGGCAGCTTTAAAAAGGACGTCCTCATCGTCTATGGCGACCGCGACGCGCTCGTCGCAAGAAAATATATCGACGCCGCCGTCGCAGCCTACGGCAGCCGCGCCGAGCTGCAAGTCCTCCCCGGCGCCGGTCACGGTTTCACCGGCCCCGCCCTCGCCCAAGCCGTAACCTCCTTGCTGTCATTTTTCGAGTCACATTTGTAAGATATAATAGCCACCGGGGGGAGGAACCTTTGAAAAGGTTCCTCCCCCCGGACCCGCACTTTTCGCGCAGCGAAAACGTGCCATAGCTCCGAACGAAGTGAGGAGATATCTCCCTCATTCAAAACTTTTTATTGCTTTTGATGTAAGGGGTATTATTTATATTTAAACTGCGGTTTGTTATCATGTGAGCGGATAGAGCCGCGGGAGGGCGCATTCTGCAATATGCACGCGCGACACGGACGAGGCACGCTTTCCGTTCCGCCCCGGGAGCTGCGCGTGATATGCCATCATAACTTCTCCCTCATACGTGCGGAAGAACGATATGTGCCCGGGACCTTCGACGCCGTTCACATATTGGGATGCGAGCGCCGGATAAGGCACCTTGTACCAGTTTGCGGCATTGAGCGGGTCGGCGTCCGTATCGATCACGAGCCAGCCCGTCGAGTACGAATAGCCGCCCGCCGCGCCTCCCGAAAACGAAAGACAGAGCTTTTCGCCTGCGAACAACGGATGCGGTCCCTCGTTGTTTATCGTGCCGGACTGATTCTCCCACGAATACAGCGGGCGCGACAGCAGCACGGGCTCCTTTTTGAGCCTCCACGGCCGCCCGGCGTCCGTCTCGGCTATGTACAGCATCGAGCCCGAGTCTTCGGGCGAACCGATATTATATCTCTCCGACCACACAAGGTATGAGCGGCCGCCGAGCGCGAAGTGCGTCATATCGAGCGTGATCCCGCGGGCCGTCAGCGGCTCGCCGTTTTTCTTTTGCACGCGCACCGGGCGCTCCCATGATGATGGGTCGAGGATGTTCCCTCCCCTGTATCTCATCATGTGCGACTGCGGCGAGAACTGCCTGCCGCCGACGGCAAATAGAACGTAAAGCTCGCCGCCGATCTCGTGGAACTCCGGCGCCCAGAACGTGCTGTGCATGTCCCATTCGTCGCTCTCCGGCAGTATGCAGACCGGCTCATTCTCCCTTGCGAACAGTCCCTCGACGGTGTCCGCCGCGGACGCATAAAGCCCGACGTTCCCCGTTCTGTCGTTTGTCGCGATAAAGTAATATCTGCCGTTCCTCGCCATGACATCGGGGTCGGCAAAGCCCTCGATCATCGGGAATGGCGCGGGAGCCTCCGACCTCACCGTCGGCAGCGCGGCTTCTATCATATCCGCCTCGCCGTCCGAAATTTCCACCGCGTCGGACGCGTCGGGCACATCGGCGCACGTGACGAGCCCCACCTCGTCAAACCGGCGGAAATCCCGCGTGCTCCACACATACAGCATCTCCGGGTGCGGCTCGTCGCCGTCACCGTCGACATACTTCGCCGCGACGCGGTATTCGCCGCCCTGCCTGTATATGCGCGGCTCGCGCAGCCTGCGCTCGAGTATCGTGCCGTGCTCCGATATCTCCGCGCTCGCGTAGAGCACGCCGACATTTGAATTGAGCGGCACCATCTCACCGCCCCCGCGCGACAGCGCAAAGTGAACGCTCTCCGCCAGCGACGGTACATATGATCTTTTGACGGGTTCCCTTTCGTACACCTTCAGAAAGTTCATTTTACCCTCCGCGTCTCCCCGTGTTTTTTCATTTGTCTAAAAAATCCAATATCTTTTCCGCGTCGCGGCTGCCCTTGACGAACAGGCGCTCGAGCGAGTTCCTGTTCTTTTTCAGCGTCTTGACACCGCACGTATCGTCAGGCGAGAGGATGAGTGCCCTGCCCTCCTTTGCGTATTCTCTCGCGAGCGCGACGCCCGCGTTGTAACGCTCCGCGCGGCGGCAGAGCGCCTCTGCCGCTGCGGGATATTTTCCGCGGATCCGCGCGGCGACCCGCTCGTCGCTCTTCGGCGACCGTATCTCCGCCTCCGGTTTTGTCAATATCAAAACGACGCGGTCGCACCCGAGCTCGAACGCCTTTTTCACCGGGACAGGATCGCCGAGCGCGCCGTCATAGTACGGGACGCCGTCTATCACATACGGGCGGCAGAAAAACGGTATCGCGGAGGACGCCTTGCAGACGTCGTAGTTGTCCTGCCCGATGTCGGACTTGTCAAAATATTTCGCCTCGCCGGTCAGCGCGTTTGCCGCGACGATGTACAGCTCCGCGCCGCTGCCGTTCATGGCATCGTAGTCGAGCGGATATTCGCCGTCCGAATTGCTGAGCGTGCTGTATACATAGTCGAGATCGACGAACGAGCCCTTGAAGATAAAATTGCGCATGCTCATATACTGCGGGCGGAACGCGTACTCCGTGTAATATTTGTAATTCCGCCCGCGCTGCCCCGCCAAAAACGACACGAGGTTAGCGCTTCCCGCCGACACGCCGATGCCGAGATCGAACTTTATGCCGTGCTCCATGCAATAGTCAAATATACCGACCGCGTAGATACCGCGCAGCCCTCCGCCGACGTCAATAACTCCTGTCTTCATATTTTTTATTCTTCCTTTCGAACCGTTTTTGCCCCTTCTGCCCGTTTTGTCTGCTCAGCTCTGTAATTTTCCGCCGCATATAAAAATCGCCTCTCAAATTCGCGTGCGGCGCGCCGGCTTACGCCGCGCCACGGCGCTAACATGTCGAACGCGTGCATCCCCGAGTCATAGACGTCGATGTCCGCCTCGACTCCGGCGCGGCGCAGATTTTCTATATATGCGGCAGTCTCGCAGTAAAACGGCTCCCTTTTTCCGACGAACGTGTACGCGGGCGGCAGCCCGCGATAACACGTCTCGCGCGCGGGTGCCGCCGTCGCCGGGACGTCGCCGCCGTAAATTCCGCCGAGATACGCGCGCCAGCCGATGTGGTTCAGCCTCGTGTTCCACACGATGCCGTGGTTGTCCGCGGATGAGGCGGTATCCCTGTCGTCGAGCATGGGATATAGCGGCATCTGAAAGGCGATATTCACCTCTCCCCTCTGCCGCGCTAAAATGCATATTGCCGCCGCGAGTCCGCCCCCGGCGCTCTCGCCGCCGACCATGAGCCTGCCGCTGTCAACGCCGAGCGCCCCGGCGCTGTCTCTGAGCCACAAGAGCGCAGAGTAACAGTCGTTGAGCGCCGCCGGGTACGGCGCCTTTTTCGCCAGCCTGTACTCGGGCGACACGACGACCGCGCCGTATTTTTTGACGAGCGGCAGCGCGCGCGACATGTATACCATGCGTGCCATGCCCGTTATATACCCGCCGCCGTGGATCCACAGTACCCCGGGCGCACTGCCGCCCTCGGGCGCCCGCGCCGGGCGGAGCACCAGCAGCCGCAGCGTCTCGCCGTCAGCGATAATTTCACGTTTTTTATCAAAAATTAGATAGGAATTTTGATTATCTCTTTAGAAGTTCTTAAATGTCGGTATAGCCCGTGTTTTCGGGCTTTCCCG
>CANQMS010000049.1 GCA_947624995.1 uncultured Clostridia bacterium | reverse complement strand
TTTTGTCTTTTCTTTGCCTTGATCTTCTTTATTTTCCTTGCTTCAAAGCGGGAGAAGTTCGTTAAGGATGGACCCCCTCGCGGCTGCGAAGCAGACGCCTCACTCACTTAACAATCCACCCGTGGTTTTTGTCTTTTCTTTGCCTTGATCTTCTTTATTTTCCTTGCTTCAAAGCGGGAGAAGTTCGTTAAGGATGGACCCCCCGAGGTCCCTCCTTAACAATCCACCCATGGCACAAGGGGGGATACCCCCCTTGTGAATCCCCCATAGGTGCTCCCTGTAAACTGCGGAGCGATGCGTATGCTTCTCTCTCCCCGGTTCGTGCGTCGACGCGAACCGTTCGTGCCACGGCTGAACGCTGACGCGCCGACAGCACCCGTGCGAACGTATGCTTTGCACCTACTCGCCAGCCCAACAGCGTCTACTATTTGTTGCGCCCAAAACCGTCTCTTCGAAAGTGCGAACAGCACTTTTTTTATTATCCTTTTGAACGCTGACGCGGCTTACAGCTCCGTGAAACGTTTGTTTTACACATACACGCCAGCCCGACAGCGTCTGTAAAACGACTTGTTTTATCTAAATTGCTCGCCCGTCAACGCATCCCTGCACGCAACCGCTTGCCCGCTAACGATTTCCTCATCTCTAACCGCTTTCCCGCTTTTTTCAACCTTAGGTCAAGCGCATAGGCGCAAAGTGCTCCCTCACGGGAGCTGTCGGCGCGTCAGCGTTCAATAGAAAAAGTCAAAGGGAGCTGTTCGCACTTGCGAAGAAACAATTTTGCTCCGCGACCGCGAGTCGCCGCTGTCGGTCCGGCGATTAGGTGCGGGCATACGCCCGCACGGGCGCTGTTGGCGCGTCAGCGTTCAGCCGCGGCACGAACGATTCGCGTCGACGCCACGAACCGGGGAGAGAGAAGCATACGCTTCGCACCGCATCTCACAGGAAGCACCTATGGGGGATTCACAAGGGGGGTATCCCCCCTTGTGCCATGGGTGGATTGTTAAGTGAGGGAGGCGTCTGCTGTCGCAGCCGCGCGGGGGTCCATCCTTAACGAACTTCTCCCGCTTTGAAGCAAGGAATATAAAATGGTACAGGCGAAAACCGCCGAGGCAAAAACCGTCGCGTCAGCTTCCGCCCCGCCGACGCCCGGCGCCTCCTTAGCGAAAGGGAGGCTCTCACGCTCGCCGCCCCCGCCCGGGGGGACAGATAAAAAAGGAAGGACCCTATCGGGTCCCTCCTTTTCAGCCTATATCACTTCTTTTTCTTCTCCGCGAAGAGCTCGCCCGTCATAATCGCCAACCCGATCACCGAACCGAACAGGAGCACGCTCCAGCCGCAGAACGAATTCGGATCGCCCGTCTGCGGGATATTCGTCGTCGGGATGTCGTCGTCCGGGATGTCGGTCAGCGGGGGCGGTTCATCCGGGATATCCGTAGTCTCGGTATTCGAGATGACCCACACTCCGTTGTCGTTCAGCTCGATCGTCGTGACAAATCCGTCGTACTCGACCTCTTCGACCGAGTAGTCGATCACATTGCCCTCGGCGTCATACATCGGAAGATTCGTGAAGCTTCCTGCCCAGCCGACCTCTTCGGACAGCGTCAGCGTGATGTCCGTCGCCTCGCCGTTCGCGTAGAGGACGACCGTGATCTCCGCGCCCTCCGGCGCGTCGATCTCGTCGAGGAACTCGTCGAACCAGTACTTCTCAACGTTGACCGTCGTGTATACCGGCGTGTTCGTGACGGTAACCGTCACATTGCCGTCCCCGTTTGCCGCGGGCTCGCCGACAGCGCCGACCCAGCCCGTCATTTCGTCTTCCGTGACCGTGTACTCCGTGTCGGGATCGAGATCCGTCCACGTGTACGTCCAGCCGTTCTCTTCACTGAGGACGATCGCGTCGCCTACCTGCTCCTCGCCTGCCATCAGGCGGACCGTGACGCTCGCGGGCGTTGCATAACCCTCGGGAACGTCCCATTCCTTGACGACCGTGATCGAGGTGAGCTTCGTGTTCGTGACCGTGAAGCCTTCCTCGGCGCTGCCGCCGACAGATGCGACGTAACCCGCGACCGCGTCTTCAACGACCGTGTACTCGATCGCCTCGCCCTCGCCGTCATACTTCAGAAGCCCGTCAAACGTGCCGACCCAGCCGTCCGCCGCCGTGAGCGTCAGCCTCTGTTCCGTCGGCTCGCCGTTCGCCCAGAGCGTTACCGTGACCGATCCCGGAATTCCGGTGAAGCCCTCGGGAACGTTCCAAGCCTTCGTGACCTCGACCGAGGTGAGCTCCGTGTTCGTCAGCGTCACCGTGCCGCTCACGACCTCGCTGTGATCCGTGAGCTCCCAGCCCGGGACCGCCGGCTCCTCGACGTCGTAGACGTACGGGGTGCCTTCCGCGTCGCACGCGGGGAGACTGTCAAACGTTGCGCTCCACTCGCCCTCGGCGTCGAGCGTCGCCGTCACGTATTCGCCGTTCTCGTCAACGACCCGCTCGCCGCCCCTCGTGAGGTAAACGACCAGCTCGCCGTTAAACTCGGCGCCGTTCCACACCTTCACGACCGTAAGGCTCGTGAGGCGCGTGTTCGTCAGAGTTACCGTGCCGTTCACGGCTTCGCTGTGATCCGTGAGCTCCCATCCGGGAACCGTCGGTTCCTCGACGTCGTAATCGTATTCGTTGCCGTCCGCGTCGCAGAGCGGGAGATCGCCGAACGTTGCGCTCCACTCGCCCTCGGCGTCAAGCGTCGCGGTTACATAATTGCCTTCCCCGTCAACGACCCGCTCACCGTCCCTCGTGAGGTAAACCGTGAGCTCGCCGTCAAACGTGCCGCCGTTCCATACCTTCACGACCGTAAGGCTCGTGAGAGGCGTGTTCGTAACGGTGTAGCCCGCCTCGGCGCTGCCGCCGACAGATGTGACGTAACCCGCGACCGCGTCTTCAACGACCGTGTACTCGATCGGCTCGCCATCGCCGTCGTACTTCAGAAGTCCGTCAAACGTGCCGACCCAGCCGTCAGCCGCCGTGAGCGTCAGCCTCTGTTCCGTCGGCTCGCCGTTCGCCCAGAGCGTTACCGTGACCGATCCCGGCATCCCGGTGAAGCCCTCGGGAACGTTCCAAGCCTTCGTGACCTCGATAGAGGTGAGCTCCGTGTTCGTCAGCGTCACCGTGCCGTTCACGACCTCGCTGTGATCCGTGAGCTCCCATCCGGGAACCGTCGGCTCCTCGACGTCGTAGACGTACGGGGTGCCTTCCGCGTCGCACGCGGGGAGACTGTCAAACGTTGCGCTCCATTCGCCCTCGGCGTTGAGCGTCGCCGTCACGTATTCGCCGTTTTCGTCAACGACCCGCTCGCCGTCCCTCGTGAGGTAAACCGTGAGCTCGCCGTCAAACTCGGCGCCGTTCCACACCTTCACGACCGTAAGGCTCGTGAGGCGCGTGTTCGTGATGACGAATCCGTCCTCGGCGTTGCCGTCGATCGGCGTCTTCATCTCATAGCCCGCGACCGCGACCTCGTCGACCGTATACACGATCGGCTCGCCGTTGCCGTCGAACTTCGGCATGTTCTTAAATTCGTCTTTCCAGTTCTTCGTCGAATCGAGCGTCAGGCTTTCGCCCGTCGGCTCGCTGTTCGCGTAGAGGTTGACCGTCACCGAGCCCGGCAGCGCCGTGCCCTCGGGCGCGATCCAGACCTTTTCGACCGGGATGTTCGTCAGCTCCGTGTTCGTGATGGTGAAGCCGCCGTTCCCGTCGGGCTCGACCTTCGACGCGAAGCCCGCGACGTCCGCTTCCCTGACTTCGTATTTGATCGTGTTGCCTTCGCTGTCGACAACGGGCAGCTCGGTGAACTCACCGTGCCTGTTCGTGCTCGTCAGCGTGACGGACTTATCCGACCTGCTGCCGTTGATGTAGAGGTAAACCGTGATGTCCGGGATCACCGTGTCTTCATCCGTGTACCAGATCTTCTCGACCGGGATCGACGTCAGCTTCGTGTTCGTGAGGATGAATCCGTCCGCCGCGTTGCCGTCGATGTTGATGTCCCAGCCGTCGAGGCTGTAACCGTCGGCGGCAGCTTCGGTCACCGTGTACTCGTACTTGTGCCCCGTCGCGTCCGCCTCGGGCAGATCGTCGAAGCTGCACATCCACTCGCCGTCCGAATTCGGCATTCCGGCTGTCATGATCGCCGCCCCGTCGCGCAGCAGCGTGACCGTCAGGTGCGGCAGCTCCTCGCCGGCAGGCGCGATCCAGTCCTTGACGACCGTGATCGACGTCAGCTTCGTGTTCGTGAATACGAATCCGTCATCAGCGCTGCCGCTCTTTTCGGATTTGTATCCGTCTACCTTGAGCTCGCGTACGTCGTATACGATGAGCTCGCCCTTATCGTTATACTTGCGCAGACCGGAGAACGTGTGCTTCCAGCTGTTTTCGCTGTCGAGCGTCGCGCTCTTGAAGAATTCGCCGTCCTTGGTGAGAACGACCGTGATCTGCGTCGGGGTGTTCGTCCCCTCGGGGACGACCCAGTGCTTCTCGACCGGGATATCCACCGTCACGAGCGTGTTCTCGATCGTGAACGTGTAGACGCCGTTCTTCTCTGTCTTGACGATCACGTCTTCGCCGGAAACATCCCAGCCGACGATCCTGTCTTCCTCGACTCTGTACTCCGAGTTCGCGTCAAGCCCTTCCCACGTGTGCGACCAGCCGTTGGACTCGTTGAGCTCCGCGGTACCGTAGACCTTGTTGTCCTGATACAGCGTCACCGTGACGGAGCCCGGATGACCGAGCCCGTCTTCCGCGGTCCAGACCTTGTTGACGACGACGTTCGTCAGTCTCGTGTTCGTGATGACGAATCCGTCCTCGGCGTTGCCGTCGATCGGCGTCTTCATCTCATAGCCCGGGACCGGGACCTCGCCGACCGTGTACGTGTAAGCGTTGCCTTCAGCGTCGTAAACGACCTGGAGGTCCGTAAATTCGGATTTCCACCCGTTCGCCTCGTTGAGAGTCAGCGTGGCGAGCACCTTTTCCGGATCGTCGGATCTGTAAAGGTTGACCCTGACCTCGTCCGGCAGCTCCGTGCCCTCGGGTACGTTCCATCTCTTCTCGACCGGGACCTTCGTCGTCTCGGGCGCGTTTTTGACCGTGAGCGTGTAGGTGTCGTTGTTGCCGCCGATCACGACGTCTCCGTACGTGCCGACCCAGCCGTCGATCGCGGTTTCTTCTACCGTGTAGGTCGCGTTCGCGTCAAGGTCATCCCACGTGTGGGACCATGTGGGAGCCGTCAGCTCGACGGTCCCGTAGGGCTTGTCGTTCTGATACAGCGTCACCGTGACGGACCCGGGGTAAACGACGCCGTTCATGCCCGCCGGAATGTCCCAATCCTTCCTGACCGTGACGTCCGTGAGCTTCGTGTTCGTGAAGACGTATGTGCCTTCACCGTTGTAGCCGCTGTCCGCGAGCTTCCACTCGCCCGCAAAGCTTTCCCTGTCAAGCTCGGTGAGCGTGTAATTGATCAGGTGCTCGACACCTTCCTCGTCAAGCGCGTATCTCGGAAGCTTGCTGAAGGCGCCGCGCCAGTTCACCGCCCCGTTGAGCGTCAGCTCGTGCGAGGGTCCGTAGTCACCGGAAAGCCCGATTCTGACCGAGCCCGGCACCTCCGTGCCCTTGGGCGCGACCCAGACCTTTTCGACCGGGATGTCGAAGAGCTCCGTGTTCACGAGCGTGATCGAGCCGTCGGGGTTTTCTCTGGTGGTAAGGAGCTGCCAGCCGTCGATCCGGTCTTCCTCGACCGTGTACACGATCGGCGTTTTGCCGTCCTCCGCGTAGTACGCGAGACCCTCAAATGTTGCGGTCCAGCCGTTTTCGCTTTCGAGCGTTACCGTGTTTTCGGTCCTCGTGCCGTTGACCACAAGGTGGACCGTGACGTTCGGATGATCCGCGCCCGGCGTGCCGAGCCAGACCTTGTTGACCGTCAGCGAAGTTTTATAGTAGTTCGTGACCGTGAATGATTTTCCGTCATCCGAGCCTGTGACCACGGCGTTCCAGTTCCAAGCGGTCCCTTCCGCGACGACCTCGCGGACGCTGTAGACATATTTGTTTCCGTCCGCGTCATACATCGGGAAGTCATCGCCGAACGAATCCGCCCAGCCGTTTTCCTCGCTCAGTACGACTCTGTATTTATCTCCCATCGGCGCGAGAGCCGTGCCCTCGGTGCCGCGGAGCAGCTCGACCGTGACCGAGCCCGGGATCGCGACGCCGTCCGGTCTCTTCCATTCCTTGTTGACGGAGATGCCGGTCAGCTCGGTGTTAGTCAGCGTGACGACACCGTTCTCGGCAACGTGACCCGTGAGCTGCCAGCCCGCGACCGTCGGTTCCTCGACGTCGTAGATGTAAGGATTGCCGTCCTCGTCGCACGCGGGGAGATGCTCGAACGTACCCGTCCAGCCGCCCGCCTTGTTCAGCGTGACGGAGACGTCGTTGCCCTTATTGTCCTTGACGCGGACGTTGTTCCTCGTGAGGTAAACTTTCAGCTCGCCCGTGAACTCCGCCCCGTTCCAAAGCTTCTTGACCGTGAGGCTCGTTTCGAGCGTGTTCTTGATGACGTATACGCCGTCAACATATCCTGCGCTCTCGAGTTGCCAGCCCGGGACCTCGGATTCCTTGACCGTGTAATTGATCTTCGTGCCGTCTGCGTTATAATAAGGAAGATTTTCGAACTTGCCTTCCCAGCCGTCGCTTGCCGAGACAGTCACCGTCATCGGCTTGCCGTCCTCGCCGAGGACCGCATTCTCGCCCGCATAGAGCGTGAACGTCAGCATACCCGGCACCGGCGGGTTCGTCGTGCCTGTCGGATAGTTCCAGTCTTTTCTGAACGGAACCTCCGTCCGCCTGTCATACTTGTTCGTGACGGTGACCGTTGCGGTCTTGCCCGCCTCGACAGTCGTTTCGCCTTCGCTCTCGACATCGACCGTGAGCGTCCAGCTTTCGACCTTGGCGCCGTCCTCGTTCTCGGTGACGGTGTAGACGCCCGGTTCAAGGTCTTCGGTCGTGTGTTCCTCACCCGCCTTGATCGTGAACTCGTCGACGACCTCGCCGTCCGCGTTCGTCACGGTGAACGAGAATGTCTTATCCTGCGGGAACTCGTCGGAATCCGTTCCCGTACCTTCAACGACCTTCTTGACCGTCAGCTTGCCGACGTCGAACGTGTTGACATACGTCACAGACGTTGCAACACCGCCGGAGAGGATCGTGCCGGAAACGACGTTGCCTTCGAAAGGCTCCGTCCCGTATTTGCCCTCGGCGGCGCTATACTCTTTCGTGTATTCGCCAGCCGTCTTTGTTGTGCCCTTCGCGTCGGACTCGGTGATCGTGTAGCCGACGCCGTCCTTCAGTCCCTCGACAAGGATGACATCGCCGGGCTGAAGCTCGACCTTGAACGAGTTGTCGCCGTCGAGCACGATGGGCTCTCTGTTCACAACGACCTTGCCGTTGTGGGACTTTATGAGCGTGAGCTGCTTGTTCACGTCCGCTCTCGGTTCGCCGTCGAACTTGACCGTGAACTCGAAAGTATCGTTTGCATGGTTCGCCGCGCCCGTGCCGTCTACCAGCTTTTCGAGACGGAGCACCGCGTCCGGCGTACCGATCTGGACATTTCCGTTGGCGCCGATAGCACCGCCGGAACCTGCGCCTACTCCTTCTGCCGTATTATTAAGGAGATGAACAGTAGCAAGCTGCTGTGCGATCGCGATGCTGTTAGCCTCACGTCCGTTTACGCTTACATCAGTGTAAAAGTGGGTAGTTCCGAAAGAATCCGAAGGGATCTTAGTATACCCGTATTCATTTACTTCAAGCTTATGCCTTTCAATAGTCTGGAGACCGTTGCCCGAGGAACGGGAATAGTCACCCTCCCATTCATATGCGCCTCCTCCGAGCATATACGCGGAAAGTGCGATACGAGGATAGCCGGAGTGATAGGTATTTGCAAACCAACCGGACTCAACACTTATATCAGAGCCCTGCTTGCAAGAGTTGTCGTGAATTACCGCGCCGTTGGAAAGATAGAAGTAAACATTACTCGACGGGCATGTAGCGATAGCGCCGCCGGCATATGCTGCTCTGTTGCCGCTGATTTCGGCATTCTCAAGATAGAGCCAGCCGCTGTTATGACCTGCCAAACCGTTGACATAAATCGCCCCGCCGGGATATAGATATTTGTGACCGCCGCTCCAAACATTTCCGCTCGCGTGGTTGTAGCTTAAAGTGCCTGCTGTAACATGCGCCTCAGAAACACAGTTCTCAGCTTTTGCGCAGGCAGAGACATATATACCGCCGCCGTTTTCTACGGCAGTGCAGTGGTCGATAAGCGCCTCCGCCCTTCCGGCTGTTGCTGCTACCTCAACGGGAATTGCTGCTCCATCGGCAAATTTGTCCTCGATTATCTCTTTGAGCGGCATCATATAGAGCTTGCCGCCGCCGAAATTAGAGAAATATCCGGAACCGACAGCTATGCCGCCGCCGTTCTTTGCGGAGCAGTTGAGAATAGAACCGCCGATGAAGTACATCTTGGCGTTCTTTCTGGCGTTCATTACGCCGCCGCCGTCACGGTATTTATCGCTGTACCCAGAAATCATCGGAGCATAAGGCGATGTCTCGCACCCGCTGATTTCACCGGCAGTCATCCAAACGATTCCTTCGTTGTAAATTCCGGCTCCGAAAGGAGCAGAACAGTTCTGAATAGAACCGCCGTTCAGTATAACCGTACCGCCGTTATGATTGTTGACTGCGCCGCCGCCGTATGTCGTGAGGTCAAGTATCTTGCCGTTGTATTTGTCGCTGCGTTTTTCGAAATTCTTGATATTGGTATTTCTGTTGTTGCGAAGAACAGCGCCGTCCGAAACAACAAGCGTCGCCCCACCGGCAACATTTACCATCGCAGTATTAACCGCATATCCGCTTGAAGAGCCGCTCGGGATATATGTGCTGCCGCCGTCAATGACGATATTCTTGAGGTTGAGAGTCGCACCGCTCTCTACCTTTACCATTTCGTTCTTGAATGCGCCGCTCTCCGTATAGCGGAGTATCTGAAGGTCGAACTCACCGTCGTACTTTTGACCTTCCCAAGTAGCGGTCTCGGAAACGGTAAGTGTGTTCATTAAAATTATTGTGCTGTACTTTTTATCCGCACAAACTTCCATGGCTCTTTCGAGCGTCTTCACAGGAGCGTCATCAGTTAAACCGGAATTTGAATCGACTCCGTTAAGCGGATCGAGATAAACAGGCGGCGTTATAACAGATTTGCGAAGCAGGTAGCTTCCGTTCTCGTACAGAAGCTTTACGATATATGAATAGTCTCTGCCGTCGCCGCCGTTTGTGCGAGTCCAAGTCAGCGTGCTGCTGAATTTCCAAGTCAGTTCTTTTATCTGCGATTCCGAAACATTATGGATGACAAAGATATCATTAGACTTGGTATAAGGATTCTGATACTCCTTATTGCTTGTCGTAGCGTTCGGTGAGGGCATATAGCTCATCGAATCGACGCTGAAGTTTTCTCCGGCGCAGGTGTTGACATCATAATAGTATGTATATACATACTTATTATTCACATACTCGCTTGACTGCGCCTGACCGTGCTCAAGCTGAAGATTTCCGATCTTGCTGTTAAGCGTAAGTGCCGTGCCCTTCGTAGACGGAGTATGCAGAACATACATATCTTTGATAGGACGGTTGATGTTGACCGTTCTGTCGAGATAAGTCGCCGAATCCGTAGACATGGCGAAATAGTCCATCTCGTCTTCGCCGTTCAGATCAAAGTCTCCGCAGATGACGCTTACATGGCGCACCTTATTGGCATTTACACCTGTATTGATGTTTTCGAAAGTGACATTGCCTTCAATGATCAGGTGCCCTGCTTTTTCCTCGGGCTTAGAATAATAGCTCTCGCCAACGCTGAACCATATAAGGTTGCCGTTCGGCTGACCGTAATTGCACACAAGCTTTCCCGGTCCCTTAATGGTGAGGTTGTTGCCCTTGCCGATTTTAAAAATAGTAGTTGTACTAATATCGGTCCATGTAAGAGTGTGACCGTTTAAGTCGATGGTGTTGTGCCAGTTTGTGGGCGTCACCGGGGCGTTGTAGCTGGGGTTATTATACTTGAGTTTTTCGTTTTTGCCGCCCCTTCCGTTAAAAAACACGGTTGAGCTAAACGTTGTATCTGCAACGAGTTTAACGGTTTCGCCGTCCGCTGCCCAGCGCCAAGCTTCAATAAAGCTTTTATATTGCTTTACCTTGCCCGATTTGCTGTCGGTAACAACGTTTCCGTCGGCATCGACCACGACCGCTACTATGCCGTCGGGATAAGTCTCATCCTGCGCATTCCCGCCGGCTTCTGCCGCGAACACGGGGATGTTGAGCGTTCCGACGACTGTCAGGATCGACAGCACGACCGATAAAAGCCTTACCCATTTACTCCTTTTCATTTTCGTTTGTCCTCCTTGCTCTTCGCTCTCCGGCTCTCTTTCGCTTATTTGCTTCGCAAATTCGAGCCGCCTATTGTTAACCGACCGGGGATTTTCCGGTCCGTTTCTTATTCTAAACACACGTCACGCACCGGCGTCCCGGGCATCGTTTGGAGCTCCGCCGCCGCGCCTCCGGCATGACGCATATCACCTGTCGATCATAGTATATCAAAAAAAAAGAGTCCGCGCCGCATCCGTTGAAATCGGCGGGTTTCACTGTGAAATCGGACCCCATTTTTCGCCAATTTGTCACCGCGGCGCGTGCTTCGGTGTCACGGTGCATGTCCGCGTCCGCGTCGGCTCGGGTGCGCGTCCGCGTCGGTCAGTCGACCGCGATTACCCCCCCCCCGGCGCTGCCGGCATATCTGAAGTATTCGTCCTGTATCGTCTTCAGGCTCTTCTGCCTGATGAGCACCGTTTCGCCGTTGTCGAGACGGAACGATTTTGTCGCCTCCGCGATGTGGTCCATGTTGACGATATAGCTCTGCGCGCACCGCAGAAAGCGCCTGTCGCCGAGCTCCGTTCCGATCTCGTCGAGCTTTTTATATACATTATATGTAGACCCGTCGGTCCTGTGCAGCACGCATTTGCTGTTCGACGACTCGACGTAGAGGATCTCCCCGAGCGGGACGCGGACCATCCCGGAGCGGCGGCGGATCGCGTACGTCCCCTCCTTGATGCTGCGCGTTACGCGGGAGAGCACGTCGCAGAGCTTATCCTTGTCGACGGGCTTCAGAATATATCCCGCGGCGGAGACGTCGTACCCCGAGACGGCGAAGTCCGCCGTCGCCGTTAAAAAGACGATCTCGCCCTCGTAGCCGCTCCTGCGGAGGCGCCTTGCGACGTCGATCCCGAGGTGGTTTTCGAGGTAAATATCGAGTATGACGATGTCGAACCACGAGCCGTCGACGATGTCGTCACAGAGGACATTTCCGTTGGAATACGGCACAAGCTCGGCGTTCACGCCGAGGTCGGAAAAGCAGCTGTGCAAGAGCTCCCGGGCTATGTCTCTGTCTATGGAGTTGTCATCGCAGACCGCGACTCTCATTTGGCATTTCCCTCCGAAATTGATCAGAAATAGTGCTGTTAAATGTTATGAATGTTATGACTAAAGACAAAAATAAGATACTGCGTCCCGCCGGGCGTGGGTCACACAATATCAACGAGTATCATTATAACACATGTATCACGTATGTGCAAGTAAGATTCACAAAAAATTCATTGAAAATGTGTAAAAAACTTTACCATTCGGCATATTCCGCTAATATTTTAGACGTTTGAATATGAAAGGCAGCTGCCTTATACTGCTTTTGCGTTCGTATAACTTTGATTCTGTCTAAAATTTTTTATCGCAGCTTCCCGTACGGACCGGTGAGCGGTTCCTTTTCCTTCTTTCTTTAATCTCTTTCTTTATCGCAAAAGTTTTTTTGTCTTGATCTTCTTTATTTTCCTTGCTTCAAAGCGGGGGAAGTTCGTTAAGGATGGACCCTCTCGCGGCTGCGAAGCAGACGCCTCAGACCCCGCGGCAGCGGGTGTCGTGCGGCTGCGACAGCAGACGCCCGGGACCCCGCGGCAGCGGGTGTCGTGCGGCTGCGACAGCAGACGCCTCACTCCTTACTTAACAATCCACCCATGGCGCTCTTACCTTTTTTATCTTGATCTTCTTTATATTCCTTGCTTCAAAGCCCGAGAAGTTCGTTAAGGATGGACCCTCTCGCGACTGCGAAGCAGACGCCTCCCTCACTTAACAATCCACCCATGGCACAAGGGGGGATCCCCCCTTGTGAATCCCCCATAGGTGCTCCCTGTAAACTGCGGAGCGAAGCGGATGCTTCTCTCTCCCCGGTTCGTGCGTCGACGCGAATCGTTAGCTCCGCGGCTGAACGCTGACGCGCCGACAGCGACCGCGCGGACGTTTGCCCGCACCTAAGCGCTTGACCGACAGCGTCTTCTATTTGTTGCGCCCAAAACCGTCTCTTCGAAAGTGCGAACAGCGCCCTCTGTCTTTTCCTTTTGAACGCTGACGCGGCTTACAGCTCCCGGAGGGAGCGCGCTGTGTGCCTGCGCGCTTGACCGAAGGTTGAAAAAAGCGGGCAAGCGGTTAAGTGTTAGTAAATCGTTCGCAGTCTGGCGGTTAAGATAAAACAAACATTTCATGGATGCTGTCGGTCTGGCGGGTAGGTGTGAAACAAACATTTTGCGGACGCTGTCAACCGCGTCAGCGTTCAAAAGGATAATAAAAAAAAGTGCTGTTCGCACTTTCAAAGAGACAATTTTGGGCGCAAAAAATAGTAGACGCTGTCGGTCAAGCGCTTAGGCGCGAAACATACGTTTCGCGGTCGCTGTTGGCGCGTCAGCGTTCAGCCGCGGCACAAACGATTCGCGTCGACGCACGAACCGGGGAGCGGTAAACATACGCTGCGCTCCGCATCTCACAGGGCGCACCAATGGGGAATTCACAAGGGGGGTATCCCCCCTTGTGCCATGGGTGGATTGTT
>CANQMS010000048.1 GCA_947624995.1 uncultured Clostridia bacterium | reverse complement strand
CAAAGGTCGTTTTGCCGCGTGAGGAGGGAGAGTACGAGCTGTCGCTCTATGTCTACACCGGCTACGACACCGAGGATTACGTGTTCGCCCCGTCGCTTGTGCTGCGGGACGACGCGGCGTGGTCGCTGTACCACGACATAAGGGTCCCGTTCGAGGCGCTCGACGTCATGGAGCGCGATTCGCTCCCGTATGTGTACCTGCGCGACACGCTGAACGCGGCGCTGAACCTGCTCGACTGGCGCGAGCCCGGGTCGGCATCGTTTTACGCGTCCGTCGCGGCGGCGGGGGAATATCTGAAAACCGAGCTATACGAAAAGCTCCCCGCGCGCGGGGAGGGCATGCGGCCGAACATCGCCTGCATCGGGCACACGCACATCGACACGGCTTGGCTCTGGACGTTCGCGCAGACGCGCGAAAAGGTCAGAAGGAGCTTTTCGACCGTTCTTCGGCTGATGGAGCGGTACCCGGAATACAAATTCATGTCGAGCCAGCCGCAGCTCTACGAATACCTCCGCGAGGATGCGCCGGAGACGTTTGAAGAGGTGAAAAGGCGCGTTGCCGAGGGCAGATGGGAGCCCGAGGGCGCGATGTGGGTCGAGGCGGACTGCAATCTGACGGGCGGGGAAGCGCTCGTCCGCCAGATCCTCTACGGCAAGGAATATTTCCGCCGCCAATTCGGTGTAGAGTCGCACATACTGTGGCTGCCGGACGTGTTCGGCTACTCGGCGGCGATCCCGCAGATACTGAAAAAAAGCGGCGTTGACGCCTTTGTGACGTCTAAGATAAGCTGGAACGAGACAAACAAGATGCCGTATGACATGTTTTCGTGGCAGGGCATAGACGGCTCGGAAGTGTTCACGTATTTTTTGACTCCGCAGAAGACGACGGAGGACCGCGAGCCGCGGCGGTACACGACATACAACGGCACGATAACACCTTCGATGGTGAACGGCACGTGGCGCAGGATGCAGCAGAAGGAGCTGACGCGCGAGGCGCTCGACACGTTCGGTCACGGGGACGGCGGCGGCGGACCGACGGAGGAAATGCTCGAGTGCGGGCGCCGGATGGAGCGCGGGCTCGGGACGCTGCCGACCGTCACGTTTGAGTTCGCCGGGGACTTCCTCGACCGCGTCCGCCGCGAGGCGGAGGCGACGGGAAAGCTGCCGCGCTGGGTCGGGGAGCTGTATCTCGAGTTTCACCGCGGCACGTACACCTCGAACGCGAAGAACAAGAAAAACAACAGGAAGAGCGAATATCTCGCCATGGACGCAGAGGCGCTCGGCGTCGCGGACAAGCTCCTCTTCGGCGGGGAATATCCGAGGCGGGCGGTGCGCGCCGCGTGGGAGAAGATAATGCTCTGCCAGTTCCACGACGTGCTCCCCGGCTCCTCCATCGGACCCGTATATGAAGACACGGATAAGATCTACGCCGAGGTCGGGCAAAGCCTCGGGGGCTGCATTGACGCGGCGAGGCGCGATATCGCGGCGCACGTTTCATGCGCCGAAGGTCACGCGCTCGTGTTCAATCCGAACGGATTTCCGGCGTCCGACAAGGTCGAGGTCGGCGGGGAGCTCGTCTATGTCCGCGACATCCCGGCGCTCGGCTGGGCGAGCGTCCCGTTTGAGCGCGGGCACGAGGGCGCGTATGCCGACATTGAGTCGCGCGTTATGGAGAACGCGCACATAAAGGTCGAATTCAACGAAAAATTCGAGCTTGCGCGCGTTTATGACAAGGATGCCGGGCGGGAGGTGCTGTCCGGAGTCGGCAACAGGCTCGTCGCATATGAGGATTTCCCGCGCGCGTATGACGCGTGGGAGCTCACGAATTATTATACGGAAAAGTCGTACCCGATAGATGACGTCGCATCCGCGGAGGTCGTCGACCTCGGGGCGGCGGTCGGCATACGCGTCGTGCGGCGGTACATGTCTTCGACCGTCGAGCAGCAGATAACGATCACGCCGCACGGCAAGGATATAGAATTCAAAACGGTCGTCGACTGGCACGAGCGCCACACGCTCGTGAAGGCGCATTTCCCCGTCGCGGTCCTTGCGAACCGCGCGACGTATGAGATACAGTACGGTCACGTAACGCGCCCGACGCACGAAAATACGAGCTGGGATGCGGCGCAGTTCGAGGTCTGCGCGCACAAGTACGCGGACGTCTCCGAGCACGGCTACGGCATGGCGCTGCTCAACGACTGCAAGTTCGGGCACAGCTGCCGCGGCTCCGAGCTATCGCTGACGCTTCTGAAGTCGGCGACTTACCCGAACAAGGAGGCGGACCAGGGGCGGCACGAATTCACATATGCGATCCTGCCGCACGATGGCGATTTCCGCGAGGCGGGCGTCATCAGAGCAGCGTATCTGTTGAACCGTCCGCTCGTCTCGGTCGAGGGAAACTGCGCAGACCCGAACGCCGGTTCGGCGGAGTCGTTCTCCCTCGTGTCCGCGGACCGCGAAAACATCGTCATTGAGTCGGTGAAGGAGCGCGAGGACGGCGATGGCATTATCGTTCGCCTGTATGACGCGTTCGGGATGATGTCGCGCGTCAATTTGGCGCTCGGGTTCCCGGTTTCGGAGGCGCACGTCTGCGACCTGCTCGAACGGGGAGGCGAGGCGCTCGAGGTCCGCGGCGGACGCGAGCTGACGCTCGAGGTCGGCGCGTTCGAGATCGTGACACTGTCGCTGAGGAGGTAGAAAAAATGGAGCTAACGGAAAAAACGCTGACACGGGAATACATCTATCGCGGGAAGATACTGAACCTCCGCCGCGACACGGCGGAGCTCCCGAACGGGGAGACGGCGGCGCGCGAGGTCGTCGAGCATCACGGCGGCGTCACGATAGCGGCGGTGACGGAGGATGACGAGCTGTTGTTCGTGCGGCAGTTTCGCTATCCGCAGGGGGAGCTCCTTTTGGAACTGCCCGCCGGAAAGCTCGAGGCGGGGGAGGATCCGCTCTCGGCGGCGGTGCGCGAACTGCGCGAAGAGACGGGAGCCGAGGCGGCGCGCGTCTACTCGCTCGGGTGGTTTTATGTGTCACCCGGGTACACGACGGAGCGTTTGTACCTCTACGCCGCCGAGGGGCTGACGTTTCACAGCCAGTCGCTTGACGCGGACGAATTTCTTTCGGTTGAAAGAATAAAGTTTGATGAGGCTTTAAAGCTCGCGATTGGAGAAGGTTTTCACGACGCGAAAACGGATGCGGCGATAATGAAGCTCGCATGTCTGCGGCATACCGGCATGCCGACGCCGGTCATCGACGTAAAACGATAGATTTCGACAGACGCATAACAATCTTTTGCAAATGCATAAGATTGGAAAAGGCTTATTTTAACTGGATTTTCTTTACCTTGTTTTTCTTTATATTCCTTGCTTCAAAGCCCGAGAAGTTCGTTAAGAAGGGACCCTCCGAGGTCCCTCCTTAACAATCCACCCATGGCACAAGGGGGGATACCCCCCTTGTGAATCCCCCATTGGTGCGTCCTGTAAGATGCAGTGCGAAGTCGATATTTCTCTCTCCACGGTTCGTGCGTCGACGCAAAACGTTCGTGCCGCGGCTGAACGCTGACGCGCCGACAGCTCCCGGGCGGATGGGCGCTTTGCGCCTATTCGCCGGACCGACAGCGTCTTCTATTTGTTGCGCCCAAAATTGTATCTTCGAAAGTGCGAACAGCACTTTTTTTATTATCCTTTTGAACGCTGACGCGGCTGACAGCTCCCGTGAGGGAGCTTGCTTTAAACTACGCGCAAGACCGAGATTTTAAATTATCACGGTCAAGCGTATAGGCGTGAGGAATACGTTCGCGTCGAGTGATCAGAATAAAACAAACCGTTTCACGGATGCTGTCGGTCAAGCGAATAGGTGCGGGCAAACGCCCGCACGGAAGCTGTCAGCCGCGTCAGCGTTCACTTTGAAATAAAAAAAGTGCTGTTCGCACTTTCGAAGAAACAATTTTGACCTGCCTTCGGCAAGCGGCGCTGTCGGTCCGGCGATTAGGTGCAGGCATACGCCCGCTCGGTCGCTGTGGGCGCGTCAGCGTTCAGCCGCGGCACGAACGATTCGCGTCGACGCACGAACCGGGGAGAGAGAAGTATCGACTTCGTTCCGTGGCTTGAAGGACGCACCTATGGGGGATTCACAAGGGGGGTATCCCCCCTTGTGCCATGGGTGGATTGTTAAGGAGGGACCTCGGAGGGTCCCTTCTTAACGAACTTCTCCCGCTTCGAAGCAAGGAAAATAAAGAAGATCAAGATAAAGAAAAATCAACGAAAAAGAACGGCGTTCTTATTATTTCTCGTCTAAGGCGTTGACCTTCGAAACGCGGCGGATATGGCGCTCGCCCTCCGAAAATGGCGTTCTGATAAACAGATCCACCATCTCACACGCGGTGTGCTCGCCGACGATGAACGCGCCGAGGCAGAGAACATTCGCGTCGTTGTGGCTGCGCGTCAGCGCGACGCTCACCGTCTCGGAGCAGCAGGCGGCGCGGATGCCGCGGTGCTTGTTCGCCGCCATCGACATGCCGAGCCCAGTCGAGCAGACGAGGACGCCGAAGTCACATTCGCCGGAGGCAACGGCGCGGCAGAGCGGGTCCGCGTAGTCGGGATAGTCGCAGGAGTCGGGGGAGTTCGTGCCGAAGTCAACGACCTCGACGCCGCTGTTTTTCACGTGCGCGACGAGCGCGTCCTTCAGCTTGTAACCGCCGTGGTCGGCGGCAAACGCTACTTTCATTGTTTTTTGTCCTTTCGGTATTTATTTTCCCGGCGCGGCGGATGTCGCGTCGTTTTTGTGCTTTTCGTTGTACTCGCGCTCCGCCTGCGACAGGCGCAGATACGTCGGCACGAGCGCTTCCGCGTCGACGGGGGAGCCCCCCGCCTCAAGGTACCGCCGCGCCGCGGCACCAACGGCGGACGCCGAGTGCTCACGGAGCGGGAGCGGCGTGTCCGCGACGTTCGGGAGGACTGCTGCCAGCCTCTCATGTACGAGGTCGTACCCGTCGCCGACGAAATATATCGGCGCCACCGCGGCAATGTAGCGCATCCGTTCCGCGAGCTCGTCGACCGACATCGCGTCATCCTCCGCGATGCGGCGCGGCGCGCCGCCAGTGCAGTCAAATGCGGCGGTGTACACCTGATCGCGGCGCGCGTCCATGACCGGGACGGCGATCCCGCGCAATCCCGTGACGCGCTCCGCAAGCGCCGGCAGCGTCCCGACCGGGACCGTGACGGCGCCCCTGCCGAACGCAAGCCCCTTGACCGTCGCCGCGCCGATGCGGACGCCGGTGAACGATCCGGGACCCGCGGCGCACGCGAAAATGTCAACATCGCCGACCGAGAGGCGGCAGGAGCGCAGCAAAAACTCGACCGAGGGCAGGAGCGTTTCGCTGTGCGTATTGCCCGTGTCGAGCGTGATCTCGCCGAGCGTTTTTTTGTCCCGGACGAGGGCGGCGGAGCATATTTTTGCGGTTGAATCTATCGCTAAAATGAGCATACGGTGAAAATCTTCCTTTTATATGAATCGTCAGCGGACCTCGGACACCGTGACGGTGCGCGCGCCGCCCTCCGCCTTGGATATCGTGACGTCGAGGTGCGGGACGGGCAGCTCATCTCCGGCGCGCTCCGCCCATTCGGCGACGCATATGCCGGAGTCGAGGTATTCGTGATATCCGACCGACCAGAGGTCGTCGGGACCCGTGATCCTGTAAAGGTCGAAGTGGTAGAGCGGCACGGGACCGCGGCAGTATTCGTTGACGACCGTGTATGTCGGCGAGCGGACGGCGCTGCCGGGGGAGAGCACGCGCGCCATCCCGCGGACGAACGCCGTTTTCCCCGCGCCGAGCTCGCCCGAGAGCGCGACAAACGCTTGCCGCCGCCCGAGGAGCGCGCGCCCGAGCTCCTCGCCGAGCGCCTCCGTATCCGCCTCAGACCGCGTGACGCGCACGACTCCCGAGAGTATTTCGTTTTCCGGCATCGAGGACCTCCCGAGCAAATGCTTTACATGATGATTCTACCACATCCGCGCACAAAAATCAACAGCGGCGGCGGGGCGCGCGGAAAATATACGAAAAAACGTCGTCATTTTTCAACATCGGCGAAAGGCTTTGAGAACGGTTTTATGTGCAAACATACGATTTTTGCAGGAGTCAACTATTGATGCTTGCAAAAAAACGCGGATTTTGATATAGTTATGCTCGGAGCCTTAAAAATTCGGGAGGATAAGATGAGGCGCGCTCCGATCGCTTTCATTGTTTGCGCTATATGCATCGCGTCTTTGATACTCACCGGATGCGACGCCTCGGCAGAGGACTCCGGCGGCGCGGATATGACGGCGTATGAGGCGTCCGTCTCGAAGCTGTGCGCCGCCTCGGGCGTTGACCGCAGTGAGGCGGAGCGGATAATTTCGATCCTCTCCGGAACGGGGCTCACCGGCAATATCGAATATGTCACCGAATGGAACATGAACGGCGGGGACAGCTATTACCGCGTCCGCAACCGGGACGGCGACAAGCGCGAGCTCTATATCAGTGACGGAAAGCTCTTCCGCGTGACGGACGGAAAGACCGTGTACTATGACGAAGGGCAGACGGTCTCGACCGGGCATATTATGGAAACCGGGGAGAATACGCCGCCCGGGACGGACACGCCCGCGGTGACCGGACCCTTTGCCGGCTGCGGGACGGAGACCGATGCCGACGGCACGGCGAAGATCGAGATAATCCTGAACACGAGCTCGAAAAAGTACCACTACCCCGGCTGCCGCGCGATAGACTCGATGGCGGAGGCGAACAAAAAGACGGTGTACGTCAGCGACGTCTCCGAGCTTTTAGAGATGGGCTATTCTCCGTGCGGGATATGCGCGAAGGGCGACAGGCATAACTGAGCCTGCGCCGAAACAAAGAATGTCAGAAACGCTCTATATATAAAGAAGGTGTTTTTATGAAAAAGAAAACTTACACGCCGGTAGACACGCTCGAAGCGCTGAACGAGACAATAGCGAAGGTCCGCCGCGCGCAGAAGAAATTCGACGAATACGATCAGGACGCCGTTGACCGCATATTCGCGGCGGCGGCATCCGCCGCGAACAGGGCGCGCGTCCCGCTCGCGAAGATGGCGGCAGAGGAGACCGGGATGGGCGTTGTCGAGGACAAGGTCATCAAGAACAACTACGCTGCCGAGTATATATACAACGCGTACCGCAACGTCAAGACGTGCGGCGTCATCGAGGAGGACCGCGCATACGGCGTCAAGCGCATAGCGGAGCCGGTCGGCCTCGTCTCCGCCGTCATCCCGACGACGAACCCGACCTCGACCGTTATTTTCAAAACGCTGCTCGCGCTGAAGACGCGCAACGGCATCATAATCAGCCCGCATCCGCGCGCGAAGAAGTCGACAGTCGAGGCGGCGAAGATCGTGCTCGAGGCGGCTGTCGCCGCCGGCGCGCCCGACGACATCATCGCGTGGATAGACACGCCGACGCTCGAAATGACGAGCACGCTCATGCGCGAATCCGATCTGATTCTTGCGACGGGCGGTCCCGGCATGGTCAAGGCGGCATATTCGAGCGGCAAGCCCGCCGTCGGCGTCGGTCCCGGCAACACGCCCGCGATAATCGACGAGAGCGCGAACATCACGCTCGCCGTCAACTCGATAATACATTCAAAGACGTTTGACAACGGCATGATCTGCGCGTCCGAGCAGTCCGTCATCGTTCACGATGCCGTTTACGAAGCAGTCAAGGCGGAATTCACGGCGCGCAACTGCTACTTCCTCAAGGAAGAGGAGATCGAGACGCTGCGCGGCATCATCCTCGTGAACGGCTCCGCGAACGCGAAGATAGTCGGTCAGTCCGCGGAGACGATAGCGAAGATGGCGGGGATAGAGGTCCCCGCGGGCACAAAGATACTTATAGGCGAGGTCAAGTCGGTCGAGATCACCGAGCCGTTCGCGCACGAGAAGCTGTCCCCGGTCCTCGCGATGTACCGCGTCAAGACGCTGAATCAGGCGTTCGATTACGCGGAGCGGCTGATCGCGGACGGCGGCTACGGTCACACGTCCTCGATATATATAGACGAGATCAAGGAGCGCGACAAGCTCGCGCGCTTCAACCGCCGCATGAAGACGGGAAGAATTCTCGTGAACACGCCGTCCTCCTTCGGCGGCATAGGCGATATATATAACTTTGCGCTCACCCCGTCGCTGACGCTCGGGTGCGGCTCGTGGGGCGGGAACTCCGTCTCCGAGAACGTCGGGGTCAAGCACCTGTTGAACATAAAGACAGTCGCCGAAAGAAGGGAAAATATGCTCTGGTTCAGATGCCCCGAGAAGGTTTATATGAAAAAGGGCTGCCTGCCGGTCGCGCTCTCCGAGCTCGGCAGCACGCTGCACATAAAAAAGGTAGTTATCGTCACGGACAGCTTCCTTTACAGGAACGGGCACACGCGCCCGATCACGAACAAGCTCAACGAGATGGGCATCCCGCACATCACGTTCTTCAACGTCGAGCCCGACCCGACGCTCGCCTGCGCCAAGGCGGGCGCGCAGGAAATGCTCTCGTTTGAGCCGGACTGCATCATCGCGCTCGGCGGCGGCTCCGCGATGGACGCGGCGAAGATCATGTGGGTGCTGTACGAGCATCCCGAGGTCGACTTCACGGATATGGCGATGCGCTTCATGGATATCAGAAAGCGCGTCTACACGTTCCCGCACATGGGCGAGCGCGCGTACTTCATCGCGATACCGACGTCCGCCGGTACCGGCTCCGAGGTCACGCCCTTCGCCGTTATCACGGACGAGAAGACGGGCATCAAGTACCCGCTCGCGGACTATGAGCTCATGCCGAAGATGGCGATAATCGACGCGGACGTACACATGACGGCGCCCAAGGGGCTGACCGCCGCGTCCGGTATCGACGCCGTGACGCACGCGCTCGAGGCATACGCCTCGATGATGGCGACCGACTTCACGGACGGTCTTGCGATCAAGGCGCTCCAGAATATATTCAAGTACTTGCCGGATGCGTATGACAACGGACCGCACGACCCCGTCGCGCGGGAGAAGATGGCGGAGGCTGCGACGATGGCGGGTATGGCGTTCGCGAACGCGTTCCTCGGCGTGTGCCACTCCATGGCGCACAAGCTCGGCGCGATGCACCATTTGGCGCACGGCGTTGCAAACGCATTGATGATAGACGAGGTGCTCCGCTTCAACGCGGTCGAGGCGCCCGCGAAGATGGGCACGTTCCCGCAGTACGATCACCCGCACACGCTCCACCGCTATGCGGAGGTCGCGGTCGCGCTCGGACTCGGCGGCAAGACGGACGAGGAGAAGCTCGAAAGGCTGATCGAGGCGGTCGACAAGCTGAAGGAGAGGGTCGGCATCAAGAAGACGATCCGCGACTACGGCATCGACGAGGAGAGCTTCCTTTCAACGCTCGACGAGATGTCGGAGCTCGCGTTCGACGACCAGTGTACGGGCGCGAACCCGAGATATCCGAAGATCTCCGAGATCCGCGAGATGTATCTGTCCGCTTACTACGGCGACAAGAGAAAGATTTAAAAAAGGGGAGGCTGCGACCTCCCCTTTTTTCTTCATACGCCGGGCGCGCGCGTCATATAATTGACTGACGGATATGACTGCGAGGTGACGGTGATGAAAAATATCGGCGGCGGAAAAAGAAATACTGCGTCGTCAGCGACGACGGCGTCGACGCTGTCGACGCTGTCGACGGTGATAAAATATGCGCTGCTGTCCGTTGCGGCGGCGGCGCTTTGCTTTGCGCTCGGGAGGCTTGCGCTCGGTCTCGGCGACCGCGGGCACGACGCTGACGCCGCGCCGGGCGGCGATCGCGTCCGCGTCGTGATAGACGCGGGTCACGGCGGCGAGGACGGCGGGACGTCCGGCGGCGACGGCACGGTCGAGAAGGACGTGAATCTCAAAATAGCGCGCCTTGTGCGCGACATACTGGCATCGAACGGCGTCGGCACCGTCATGACGCGGGAGGACGACAGGCTGCTCTATGACGCATACGGCGATCTCTCCGACTACACGGGGAAGAAGAAGGTGTACGATCTGCGGAACCGCCTGCGGATCGCGGAGGAGCATCCCGGCGCCGTGCTCGTGAGCATACATATGAACGCGTTTTCGGGAAAGCAGTATTCGGGGCTTCAGGTGTACTATTCGCCGAACGATGCGGAGTCCGCGCGGCTCGCGGGGCTCGTGCAGTCGACGGTGAGGAGTTATATCCAGCCGGATAACGACAGGGAGATAAAGCGAGCGGGGAGCTCGATATACCTTCTCAACAGGATAAAGGCTCCTGCGGTCCTCGTTGAATGCGGGTTTCTCTCAAACGCCGAGGAATGTGGGAAATTGAATGATCCCGCCTACTGTCAGGCGCTGGCGCTCGCCATATCCTCGGCGATAATGGAGTTTATTGCAACGGCGTGAGATTTAGTTTCCCTTGCCCGGAAACGCGGGGCTGCTATAATAATTTTCCTTTACCGTGGAAACGGCGGCTGACGCACAGCTATTATAAATATTTTCCTTGCTTCAAAGCTGGAGAAGTTCGTTAAGGATGGACCCCCCGAGGTCCCTCCTTAACAATCCACCCATGGCACAAGGGGGGATACCCCCCTTGTGAATTCCCCATTGGTGCGCCCTGTGAGATGCGGAGCGAGGCGTATGTTTACCGCTCCCCGGTTCGTGGCGTCGACGCGAAACGCTCGTGCCGCGGCTGAACGCTGACGCGCCGACAGCTCCCGTGCGAGCGTTTGCCCGCACCTAAGCGCTTGACCGACAGCGTCTACTATTTTTTGCGTCCAAAAGCGTCTCTTCGAAAGTGCGAACAGCACTTTTTTTATTATCCTTTTGAACGCTGCCGCGGCTGACAGCTTACGTGAAACGTATGTTTCACACCTACCCGCCAGACCGACAGCATCCATGAAATGTTTGTTTTATTCTAACCGCCAGCTCGCGAACGATTTTCTTGTCCCTAACCGCTTGCCCGTAATATTTCAACTTTCGGTCAAGCGCGTAGGCACACAGCGCTCCCTCACGGGAGCTGTCGGCGCGTCAGCGTTCAAAAGGAAAAGACAGAGAGAGCTGTTCGCACTTGCGAAGAGACAATTTTGCTCCGCGACCGTGAAGCGTCGCTGTCGGTCCGGCGATTAGGTACACAGCGTGCATCCGCCCGGTCGCTGTGGGCGCGTCAGCGTTCAGCCGCGGCACGAACGATTCGCGTCGACGCACGAACCGTGGAGAGAGAAGCATACGCTTCGCACCGCATCTCATAGGAAGCACCTATGGGGGATTCACAAGGGGGGTATCCCCCCTTGTGCCATGGGTGGATTGTTAAGGAGGGACCTCGGGGGGTCCATCCTTAACGTACTTCCTCAGCTTCGAAGCAAGGAATATAAAATGGTTCAAGCGCGCAGCAGCAAAGCAAAAAATACACGATTGCCGGGGAGAAACGGGGCTGGAAGCCCCGTCACCATATTCACTGTTGAAATCCCCGAAAAAAAGCGTTATAATTATAAAAACCCCATACGGAGTATAAAATCAAGGATGAAACAGCGAACTGTCTACGTCTGCACGAAATGCGATTATCAATACCCGAAGCTGCTCGGGCGCTGCCCTCAGTGCGGCGCGTTCGGCTCCTTCGTCGAGGAAAAATACGAGGACGCACCGGAGCCCGCGGCGGGCGGGAAGGCGCCGCGGCGCGGCAGGGTGAGCGGCGGGGGAGCCGTCAAGATCGCGGAGCTCTCCGCCAAGGACAGCCCGCGCAGCGCCACAGGCTACGGCGAGCTCGACCGCGTGCTCGGCGGCGGACTTGTGGACGGCTCCGTCGTGCTCCTGTCGGGCGAACCTGGCATCGGAAAATCCACGATCCTGCTCCAGATATCCGGCGTGCTCGCGAAGACGCGCCGCGTCCTCTACGTTTCCGGCGAGGAATCCGGCAGCCAGCTCAAGCTCCGCGCCGAACGCCTCGGCGTCTCATCGGACGGGCTCTTCATATATACCGAAACCGACGTCGACAGGATCGTCGACGAATGCGAGCGGCTCTCGCCGGACGTCGTCGTAGCCGACTCGATACAGACGCTGTCCTGCGACAGCACGCAGTCCTCGCCCGGGAGCGTGTCTCAGGTGCGGGAGTGCGCCGCCGCGCTCGGCGCGCTCGCGAAGAACCGCGGCATCTCCGTCATCATCGTCGGGCATGTCAACAAGGAGGGCGGGATCGCCGGACCGAAGGTCCTCGAACACATGGTAGACGCGGTCCTCTACTTTGAGGGCGAGCGCCACCAGAACTTCCGCGTGATCCGCGCCGTCAAGAACCGCTACGGCGCGACAAACGAGATCGGCGTCTTCGAGATGACGGACAAGGGACTTTTCGAAGTCGAAAACCCGTCCGCAATGCTGCTCGCCGGGCGCCCGCGCGGCGTCTCCGGCAGCGCAACCGTCTGCTGCATGGAGGGGACGCGCCCCGTCATCGCCGAAATACAGGCGCTCACGGTCAAGACTTCGTTCCCGTCGCCGAAGCGCGCCGCGGACGGCTTTGATTACGGCAGGCTATGCCTGCTCATCGCCGTGCTCGAAAAGCGGCTCGGGCTGCGGTTCTCCGATCTCGACGTTTACCTCAATGTCGTCGGCGGGCTGCGCCTTGACGAGCCCGCGTGCGACCTCGCGGTCGCGGCGGCGCTGATCTCGGCGCTGCGGGATGTCCCCGTGCCGTTCGACCTCGCCGTCGTCGGCGAGCTCGGGCTCGCGGGCGAGGTGCGCGGGATAACGAATCTGGCGCTGCGCGTCCGCGAGGCGGCGCGCCTCGGATTTACGCGCATGGTCGTGCCGAAGCGCGGGATGGACATCGCCTCCCTGCCGGAAGGGATCGAGGTCATGCCGATAAAGAGTGTTTACGAGCTCTTGCCGCTGTTCGCGGACAAGAGGCAGGATGTATAGATAAAAGACCAACTATGAAAAGTCAACCCCTACGTGAAAAATATTTTTCACATAGGGGTTGATGGAAACGCAAGCAAGC
>CANQMS010000047.1 GCA_947624995.1 uncultured Clostridia bacterium | reverse complement strand
TTTTTCTCCTCTTTATGTTCTTTTATTATACTCTTACTTAGGGGATTTGTCGACTCTACTTACAGTATATCACTCCACCCCCTTGTGCCATGGGTGGATTGTTAAGGAGGGACCTCGGAGGGTCCCTTCTTAACGAACTTCCCCAGCTTCGAAGCAAGGAATATAAAATGGTATAAGCCATATAGGCTGAGCTAAAAACCGTATCGTCGCAAAAGCTTGCTGCGCCGCCGCACGATTCAGTTCCTCGCGTTCAAGGAGCATCCGCCCCCCGCCGCGGAGGGGGTTCAAAGAAACGTATCCGTTTCCCTTTCGTTAAAAAGGGAAAAGCGAGCGCACGCTGAAGACGCACGCTCGCCCCGCACGGTAACGTGCGAAAAAACCTTATTATTAATGCCGCCGATGAGGCAACCGCTCCGCGCTTAAGCGACAGATTCAGTCCTCAAGGCAGGCCTTGCGGGAGAGATTGAGTCTCCCGCGCTCATCGGTGCCGAGGAACTTCACCGTCATCATATCGCCGACCTGGCAAACATCCTCGACCTTCTCGGTGCGCTTGTTCTCGAGGTCCTTGATGTGAACCATCCCCTCCTTGCCGGGCGCAAACTCGACGAACGCCCCGATCGGGATGATGCGCGTGACACGACCCGTGTAGATCGCGCCGACCTCCGGCTCAAACACGATGCCCTCGATGATCTTCTGCGCCTCGTACGCGGCGTCGCGGTTGACGGCGGCGATGTATATCGTCCCGTCCTCCTCGATGTCTATCTTCGCGCCCGTGTCGGCAACGATCTTCTGAACGACCTTTCCGCCCGTGCCGATGACCTCGCGGATCTTGTCGACCTTGATGTGCATCGTCAGCATCTTCGGCGCATACGGCGAAACGTCCGCGCGCGGCGCGGGGATCGCCTTTAAGAGGATCTCGTCAATGATGTAGTCGCGGCCGCGATGCGTCACGGCGAGCGCCTCTTTTATGATCTCGGGCGTCAGCCCGTCTATCTTGAGGTCCATCTGAATGGACGTGATCCCGCGGTGCGTCCCGGCGACCTTGAAGTCCATGTCGCCGTAGAAATCCTCGAGCCCCTGGATGTCGATCATCGTCATCCAGCGGTCGCCCTCGGTGATAAGTCCGCACGAAATGCCCGCGACCGGCGCCTTTATCGGAACGCCCGCGTCCATGAGCGCCAGCGTCGAGCCGCAGACGGAGCCCTGCGACGTCGAACCGTTCGACGAAACGACCTCGGAGACGACGCGGATCGCGTACGGGAACTCCTCAACAGACGGGAGCACCGGCAACAGCGAACGCTCCGCGAGCGCGCCGTGACCGATCTCGCGGCGACCCGGGCTGCGCGCGGCCTTCGCCTCGCCCGTCGAATATCCGGGCATGTTGTAGTGGTGCATATATCTCTTCGACGTCTGCTCGTCGATGCCGTCGAGCTCCTGAGCCTCGTCGAGCGAGCCGAGCGTGCAGATCGACATGACCTGCGTCTGCCCGCGCGTGAACAGTCCGCTGCCGTGGACTCTCGGGAGCACGCCCGCCTCGGCGGCGAGCGGTCTTATCTCGTCAAGACGCCTGCCGTCAACGCGCTTGCCGTCCTCGAGCAGCCAGCGGCGAACGATCTTCTTCTGGATCTTGTAAACGAGCTCCTCCATCTGATCGGCGATCTCGGGATATTCCTCCGAGAATCGCTCGATTATGGCGTCCTTTATCGGGACCATGCACTCGTCGCGAACGTTCTTGTCCGGCGTGTCGAGCGCGAACATGACGTCGTGCTCGCAGAACTCGAATACGCGGTCGAACATCTCGTGGTCGAGCTCGCAGGACGGGTACTCGAACTTCGGCTTGCCGACCTCGGCGATGATCTTGTTTATAAACTCGAGCATCTTGCAGTTTTCCTCGTGTCCGAGCATGATCGCGGTGAACATGTTCGCGTCGGAGACCTCCTTCGCGCCCGCCTCGATCATGACGACCTTCTTCTCGCTGGACGCGACGGTGAGCTCAAGCGTGCTCTCCGCGCGCTGCGCCGCCGTCGGGTTGACGACGGGGACGCCGTTGACCATGCCGATGAACGCGCCGGAGATCGGTCCGTTCCACGGGATGTCGGAGATGGAGAGCGCGATGGACGCGCCGAGCATCGCGGTGATCTCGGGGGAGCAGTCCGGGTCGACGGACATGACCGTCATCGAGAGGACGACGTCGTTGCGCAGATCCTTCGGGAACAAGGGACGAATCGGTCTGTCGATGACGCGCGCGGTGAGGATCGCCTTTTCGGAGGGACGCCCCTCGCGGCGCAAAAACGCGCCCGGGATCTTGCCGGCGGCGTAGAGGCGCTCCTCAAAGTCGACGGACAGCGGCAGAAAGTCGATGCCGTCGCGCGGCTTTTCGGAAGCGGTCGCGCAGGCGAGGACGGTCGTCTCGCCGTAGGAGATGAGGCAGGAGCCGTTCGCGAGTCCGGCAACCTTGCCGACCTCGACCTTCAGAGGGCGGCCTGCGTATTCGGTCTCGAATACTCTGTAGTTTTCAAACATTTGATCTTTACCCTTTCGTTTTGTATTTTCATTAAACGAAAGCGTGCCGCGCGGATAACACTTGCAAAATGCGCCGCCGCCACAGCGGCGCATTTTGTAAATGCTACCCGGTAATTGCGGCACGCCCGTCGCGTTTACTTGCGGCGCGCCTGTTTTTATGGGCTGCCGCGCGGCGGCAGCCCATAAAAAGGATAGCCTTACTTTCTGATGCCGAGCTTATCGACGATGGCGCGGTAGCGCTCGATGTCGATCTTCTGGAGATATCCGAGCAGGTTGCGGCGGTGACCGACCATTTTAAGGAGCCCTCTGCGGCTGTGGTGGTCCTTCTTGTTCGTCTTCAGGTGCTCGGTGAGCGCGTTGATCCTCGCGGTCAAAAGCGCGATCTGGACCTCGGGGGAACCGGTGTCGCCCTCGTGGGTCGCGTATTCCCTGATGATAGCCTGTTTCTCTTCCGTTGTGAATGCCATTTCTTTCACCTCTTCAAAAAATTGCACTTCCGTCACAGCGTGCGGCGGGTGAGTCGCCGTTAAAACGGCCGTATATCCGCATACCGAGCCGAAAGCTAAACTATTATATCACGTAAAGCGCTCTTTGTAAATAAGATTTTTCCTATCGGGGAAAATATTTTTTCGCTATTTTTTCGTTTTGTCGGTTTTACCCTCCGCCGGCTGCCGCAGCGTGCGGCGGAGGGATAGCGCGCCCGCGGCGAGCAGGAAGACGCCGAGGATGACGGAGAGCGCGTCGGCGCTCATGGCGCGAGCGGCGGCGGCGCCGAGCAGCGCCCCGGGAATGCCGCCGGCAGCGAGCGCGCCGACGGCGGCGGGGCTGATGCGCCGGCGCGTCACGTGGCACAGCAGCGAGGCGGCGGACGCGGCGAGGAAGAAAAGGAGGTTGCATAGCTGCGCCTCCTTCTGATCCGCCCCCGCGGCGAGGGTGAGGTAGATGAGGAACAGTCCTCCCCCTCCGACCCCCATCCCCGACAGCGCCGCGCATAGGAAAGCTATTATAAATTCCATAATTTCACATCCTCTTTTTCGGTTTGCTTCGGCGCGAAGCAAAGTAAGCGTTGGTATGGTGCCGACCCGAGCGCGGCGCGGCGAGTCATGCCTCCCTTTCGCCAAGGAGGCGCCGGGCGTCGGTGATTGTAAAGCTAACGTCACGGTTTTTAGACTCGGCGGTTTTCGCCTGTACTTCTTTATTTTCCTTGCTTCGAAGCTGGGGAAGTTCGTTAAGGATGGACCCCCCGAGGTCCCTCCTTAACAATCCACCCATGGCACAAGGGGGGATACCCCCCTTGTGAATCCCCCATAGGTGCTCCCTGTGAGATGCGGAGCGAGGCGTATGCTTCTCTCTCCCCGGTCCGTGCGTCGACGCGAAACGTTAGCTCGGCGTTTGAACGCTGCCGCGCCCACAGCGACCGTGCGGGCGTATGCCCGCACCTAATCGCCGGACCGACAGCGTCTACTATTTTTTGCACCCAAAACCGTCTCTTCGAAAGTGCGAACAACTCCCTCTCCATTATTCCATTGAACGCTGCCGCGGCTGACAGCTCCCGTGAAACGTATGTTTCACACCTACTCGCCAGACCGACAGATTTGCAAAACAATTTGTTTTATCTTTATTACTCGTCCGTCAACGCATTCCCCTGCACCCAACCGCCGGACCGCGAACGACTTCCTCATTTCTAACCGCTTTCCCGCTTTTTTCACCCTTCGGTCAAGCGCATAGGCGCAAAGCGCTCCCTCACGGGAGCTGTCGGCGCGTCAGCGTTCAATAGGAAAAGACAGAAAGAGCTGTTCGCACATACGAAGAAACAATTTTGCTTCGCGACCGTGAAGCGTCGCTGTCGGTCCGGCGCTTAGGTACACAGCGTGCATCCGCCCGGTCGCTGTCGGCGCGTCAGCGTTCAATAGGAAAAAAGAGAGAGAGCTGTTCGCACATACGAAGAAACAATTTTGCTTCACAACCGACAAGCGCCGCTGTACGCCCGAGGGCGTAGGCGCACAGCGCACGCTCGCACAGGCGCTGTCGGCGCGGCAGCGTTCAAACGCCGAGCTAACGGTTCGCGTCGACGCCACGAACCGGGGAGCGCTGAACATACGTCTCGCTCCGCAGCTTGAAGGGAGCACCCATGGGGGATTCACAAGGGGGGTATCCCCCCCTTGTGCCATGGGTGGATTGTTAAGGAGGGACCTCGGAGGGTCCATCCTTAACGAACTTCTCCCGCTTCGAAGCAAGGAAAATAAAATGGTATAGGCAAAAACAGCCAAGTCTAAAAACTGTGACATCAGCTCCCGCCCCGCCAACGCTCGGCGCCTCCTTGGCGAAAGGGAGGCTTATCTACGCTCGGCGCCTCCCCTGCGCAAAGGGAGGCAACTACATCACGCCGGAAGCGCGGAGGAGGAGGCAGAGCCCCGCCCACATAACGAGGAGTGCAAAGATCGCCGATACGATCTTCCCACCCGCCCTGTCGAGGAGCAGCCCTCCCGCCGCCCCGCCGAGGACGGCGGGGACAAACGCCCCCGCCGCTGCACGCGGCAAGCCGACGCCGCCCGCGGCATAAATCGCCGCCGACACCGCCGATATCGGCAGGATCGACGCCACCGCCGTCGCAAATACGTCCCGCCGATCCGCGAGCGGCGAGGCGCGGCTCATCCGCCCGACGGCGTAAACGATGACGATGCCGCCGCCTGTCCCGATCAGCCCGTTCAGCGCCCCCGCCGCGGCGCCCGCGAGCGCGAGCAGCACGATATCCCGCATACTGTATGCCGAACTCACCGTTTCACGCGCCTTTCTTACATTACTACTTGTATTTTAACTCAAAATCTGCTATTATATACTCGGGAGTAAATGCGTAGAGTACACGCGCGCGCGCCATAGCCCCCGTCCGACATATGCCGACACCCGAGAGAGGATAAAATATATACCGATGGAACAAAAGGAAAAGAAAAATACATCCGCCGAACGGACAACACGGACGGCGAAGAAAACGCCGCCGGCGCAGGCGACACAGGCGACAAAAAAGCCGGCGGGAGAGCGCCGCGTCAAAATGGCTGAGACGACCGCGCGCCGCGCCGAGCTGTCGGCGCAGATAATGCCCTTCGTCTTCTACGTCTCGGCGCTGCTCGTCCTGCTCGTCCTCGTCCTGCCGGACGCGGGCATCGTCGTCTCATTCCTGCGCGGCGCGCTCTGCGGGCTCTTCTCGCTCGCCGCGTTCGCGATCCCCGTGCTGCTCGTGCTGCTCGGCATCTTCTGGCGCGCGGGCGCGGGCGGGACGCGCGTCGGCTGGCGCTTCTGGTGCTCCGCCGTCATCGCGCTGCTCTTCTCGATGATAGTACACATAGTCATGAACGACGCCCCCGTCTTCTCGCTGCCGGAGCTCTACCTCGGCGGCATCGCGTATACGACAGGCGGCGTCATCGGCGGGCTGTGCGGCTCGCTCTTCCTCTTATGCTTCGGGCGCGTCATCTCGCTCGTCATCCTCTGCGCCGTCGCGTTCGTCCTCTGCCTGCTCTGCTTCGGGCTGACTCCGAACGCGGTCTACCACATGATAAAGGGGAAAGCCGTCGAAAAGCACGAGGCGCACGTCCGGCGGCGCGACGAGCTCGCCGCGTACCGCGCGGAGCAGCTCGCTGCCGCGGAGGCAGCCGCAGCCGAGGCAGCCGCGGACGGTGAACAGGAAGGAGCGGACGGCTCGCCCGCGCGCGGACGGAAATTCGACCCGGACGTCGACATGTCCGCCGATATAAGGCGCGAAAAGAAGGCGGCGACCGAGAAGAAGCCCGCGACCGACCTTGAAAAGGACGAAATAGACAAAAAAATATTCGACGAGGTACAGCGCCGGACGTTCGAGCGCTACGGCGAGCAGCGCCTCCGCGACAAGGACATGTCGGCTCAGACCTCCCCCGCCCCGGGATCCTCCGCCGCGAGTGTACCCGAAAAGACGTCGCGCGTGGCGATCCCGCCCGTCAAAACGGATGACGGCGGGCTCGACCTTTCGAGCATCTTCGTCGACCCGGACTCGATCGAGCTGTTGCGCGGCGCGGAAAAAAGCGACCGCGGCGGGTCCGACGGATATAAATTTATGGAAAAGAACGCCCCGGATGCGGGAGCGGACGATACGGGCATCGACCCCGATTTCGGCGTCGACCCGATCACGGGCGAGGTGCTCGACCTCTCGGCGCTGCGCGCGGCGGTCGGCACCGTGTCGGACGCGGGCGCCAATGACAGAGAGGAGGCGCCGCCGCCCGAGCCGGAATACGAATTTCCGCCGCTCTCGCTGCTCGCCGAGCCGAAGGCATCGTCCTCCGCCGACATCGACGAGCTGAAGGAGAACGCGCAGCGCCTCATCGACACGCTCCGCGCCTTCAACGTGCGGACAAAGATCTCCGACGTCTCGCACGGACCGACGATCACGCGCTACGAGCTGACGCCCGAATCCGGGACGCGCGTCCGCGCGATCGCGAACCTTGCGGACGACATCGCGCTCTCGCTCGCGGCGCCCGGCGTGCGCATCGAGGCGCCGATCCCGGGCAAGGCAGCGGTCGGGGTCGAGGTGCCGAACCACGTCCGCGAGAACGTGTATTTGCGCTCGCTGCTCGAAAATGAAGCCTTCACGTCGTCCGACAGCCGCCTTTTGACGGCGCTCGGCTCGGACGTCGCGGGCGCGCCCGTGTACTGCGATATCTCGAAAATGCCGCACCTGCTCGTCGCGGGCGCGACCGGAATGGGCAAATCCGTCTGCATAAATTCGATCGTCGTAAGCATGCTCTATAAGGCAAAGCCGGACGAGGTCCGCCTCATCATGATCGACCCGAAGAAGGTCGAGTTCGGCGTCTACAACAGGATCCCGCACCTGCACGTCCCGGTCGTCAACGACCCGAAGAAGGCGGCGGGAACGCTGTCGTGGGCGGTCGGCGAGATGGAGCGCAGATACGAGATGATCGAGAGCGTCGGCGTCCGCAACATACAGGGCTACAACGAGATCACGGCAAGCGACCCCGAAAAGCCGTTCATGCCGTTCATGGTCATAATCATAGACGAGCTCGCCGACCTGATGATGACGGCGCCGGACGACGTCGAGACGTCGATATGCCGGATCGCGCAGATGGGCAGAGCCGCCGGGATGCACCTCATCATCGGCACGCAGCGCCCGTCCGTTGACGTCATCACGGGGCTGATCAAGGCGAACATCCCGTCGCGCATCTCGTGTAAGACGTCGTCGCAGGTAGACAGCCGCACGATCATCGACGGAGTCGGCGCGGAGAAGCTGCTCGGGCGCGGCGACATGCTGTACGCGCCGGTCGGCGTGATGAAGCCGCAGCGCGTACAGGGCGCATTCGTCAGCGACGCCGAGGTCGAGAAGATAACGGATTTTCTCAAGGGCATCTGCCCCTCTCCGCACTACGACGAGGGGGCGATCGAGGGGATCGAGGAAGCCGCGCGCCAGTGCGGCACGGGCAAAAAGGGACGCACCGCCGAGGACGGCGGTACGGACGCCGCCCCGGGCGGCGCGGAGGATCCGATGCTCCGCCAGGCGCTCGAGCTCGCCGTCGACTCGGGAAAGATATCGACGTCGCTCATCCAGCGCCGCCTCTCTATCGGCTACGGCAGAGCGGCAAAGCTGATCGACCGGATGGAGGCGCTCGGCTACGTCGGCGCGCCGGACGGACCGCGCCCGCGCGAGGTCCTGATCACGCGCCAGCAGTTCCAGGAGCTCGTCCTCAAGGACGCGTTTGACTAAAGGCAATCCGCCCGGGCTGAAGCGCTTCACATCGTCCGCTCGCGCCGCCGATGTTCCGATCACGCGCCTACAGCCCGCTCTCAAATACGCGTTTGACTAAAGGCAAGCCGCCCGCCAAAGCAAACGTCAAGCCGAAAAAGCCAATAAAAATAAGGTTATAAAAACTTTTGAAGAAAGGAAAATATCTCTTCGCTTTGCTCAAGAGCTGTATATCTCCTCACTTCGTTCAGAGATATAGCACGTTTTCGCTACGCGAAAACGTGCGGCGCGGGGAAAAAACTTTCTCCAAAAATATTCAGTCATAAAAGCTTTTGAAGAAAGGAAAATATCTCCTCACTTCGTTCAGAGATATGCACGTTTTCGCTGCGCGAAAACGTGCGGCGCGTGGGAAAGACTTTTCTCCGAAAAGTTTTCCCCCCGCACAGGAGAAACCAAACCATGCCAGACTCGAAATACTGTCCTGTCTGCCACGCGATAAATCCGGCGGGGGCGGAGAGGTGCGAATGCGGGTACCGCTTTCGCGAAGACGACAACATGACCGACCGCGACATGGCGGTGATATTGCGTCGGCGCAGGCTGCGCCGGGCGGCGGGGAGCGCCGCCGTGGTCGCGGTGATTGCCGCGCTTGTGCTGCTCACCGTATTTGCCGGAAAGGCGGTGCTGTTATATGTCACGGCGGGGCTTTTGGCGGCGGGAGTGATCGCGGCGGTACTTTTGAAGGTGCTGCACGAGCTTGACAAAAGGAAGAAGAAATAAATGAAGAAATTTTTCGCGATAGACGGGCTCGACGGATCCGGCAAGCACACGCAGTACACGATGCTCGCGGAGCATCTCCGCGGTCGCGGCGAGCGCCTGCGGACGCTCGACTTCCCCGTATACAGCTCGGACAGCAGCTTTTTCGTCCGGATGTATCTTGACGGGAAGCTCGGCGCCGCCGGTGACACGAACGCGTACGCCGCGTCGATGTTTTTCGCGGCGGACAGGTACGTCTCGTACGCGACCGACTGGCGCGCCGACGCCGAGGACGCGGACACGGTGCTGCTCGCCGACAGGTACACGACGGCGAACGCGATACATCAGCTCTCAAAGCTGCCGCGCGGCGAGTGGGACGGATTTCTCGCATGGCTGTTTGACTTCGAATACAAAAAGCTCGCGCTCCCCGCGCCGACGGACGTGATATTTTTGGAGGTCCCCCCGGAGGTGACGCTCTCGCTCATCGCGGAGCGCGCCGGGAATACGGGTCGCGCCACGGACATACACGAGCGCGACCGCGACTTCGTGTACCGCAGCTACGAGGCGGGGATGTATGCCGCCGCCGCGCTCGGCTGGCACAGGATCGTGTGTACGGAGTCGGGCGGGATGCGGACGCGCGAGGAAATATCGTCCGAAATAGTGAAGATCGCCGATGACGCCCTCGGGCTCTGACGTTCGTATATAAAATAAGGAAGGTTTATCACATGGTCTACGTTTTCTTAGCAAACGGATTCGAAGAAACGGAGGCGGTAACGCCCATTGACATTTTGCGCCGCGCGGGCGCCGAGGTAAAGACGGTCGCCGTCGGGACCGGCTCGCGCGCGGTCACGGGCTCGCACGGGATCCCCGTCACCGCCGACATCGCGGAGGACGAGCTCGACGTCGGGGACGCCGAGATGCTCGTGCTCCCGGGCGGGATGCCCGGCGCGGACAACCTCTTCGCCTCAAAGGTGCTCGAGGACGCGCTCACGTTCGCGGTCGAAAAAGGCATCTACATCGGCGCCATCTGCGCCGCGCCGTATATACTCGGCGAGCGCGGATATCTCTTCGAGCACACCGTATGCTGCTACCCGGGATTCGAAAAGCGGCTCGAATCCGCCTGCGTCTCCGACCGCCCGGTCGAGCGCTGCCGGAAGATCATCACCGCCCGCTCAGCGGCGGCGGCGATGAATTTCGCGCTGACGCTCGTTTCGGCGCTTTACGGCGAGGAGCGCGCGGAGTCGGTCGCGGAAGCGGTCCTTTACGACGGACCCATATATCTCAATAAAAGAAAGGACAGGACGACAAGATGAACTACATGAAAGCACAGAAGGCAGAGCTCCGCGAAAAGCTGATCGCCGAACGCGAGGCGATCCCGCCCGAGGCGCGCGCCGCCATGAGCCGCAAGATCTGCGAACGCGCCGTATCCCTCTCCGGATTCCGTCTCGCCGAGACGATCCTGCTCTATTCGCCGAAGCCCGTCGAGGTCGACGTAAATCCGATTGCCGAGGCGGCGTGGGCGGCGGGAAAGACCGTCGCATATCCGCGCTGCCACAGACCCGAGGATTCGTACCCCTATATGACATACCACATCGTGCAGAGCCGTGACGAGCTCCATCCCGGCAGCTTCGGGCTCTATGAGCCGGACGAAGACGCGCCGCTGTACGATCCCGCGAGCGACCCGCGCGGCTCGCTCGCGTTCGCGCCCGCGATCGCGTTTGACCGGGCGGGCTACCGCCTCGGCTACGGCGGCGGCTACTACGACAGATTCTTCAATTCGTATTCCGGCTCCGTCGTCGGCGTCATTTTCTCGGATTTTATAGTCCGTTCCCTGCCCCACGGGCGCTACGACATCCGCGCGGGGCTGCTCATAACCGAAAAGGGAGTGCGTCCGACGCTTGAAAATTAAATCCGTAAACGCGGCGCCGACGCTCGCCGCCGTGATATTTCTCCTGCTGCTCGGCTCGGGCTTTATCCCGCGCGAGTCGCTCGGGGGGACGAACCCGTATCTGTCCGTCATCATCCTCGAGCTTCTGATCTTCGCGCTCCCGGCGCTCTTCTTCTGCCGCCTGCGCGGAGAGGGATATTCCCGCGCGATCCGGTTCAGGCTGTTCGAGCCGGGGTGCCTGCCGTTCATCCTGCTCTCGTTGCTCTCGCTGATACTTGTGACGTGCGCCGTCAAGCTCGGGCTGTATGCCGCGCTCGACGGCTCGCTCGAGGTCGGCGACGTCTACACGGCGTACGTGCCGGACCCCGAGTCCGGCGGGATAATGTTCCGCGCGCTCGCGTTCGCGGTTTTCCCGGCGATAACGGAGGAGCTCGTGTTCCGCGGGATCATGATCGCCGAATACGAGGACTGCGGCGTCGGCTCCGCCGTGATATTCAGCTCGCTGCTCTTCACGATGCTGCACTTCGATCTTGCGGGCGCACCGATATATTTCATATCCGGCGTCATACTGGCGCTCACCGCGTACGCGTGCCGCTCCGTGCTCGCGCCGATGGCGGTACACGCCGTGAACAATATTTTTTCGCTGTTTTTCGAGGACTATATCTGGAACAGCATACTCCAGCCGAGGAACATAGTCGTGTTCGCGTTTATAGTGATAGCGCTCGCGCTTCTGTCGCTGTGCCTCCTTTTCGGGGAGGCGGGTCGCCTCTACCGCGGGTACGGCACGCTCGGCGAGCAGTCCTCATATGTGCGCAAGCGGTCGGAGCGGACCCCGCCCGTCAGCGCGGTCATGACCGTGCCGTTTGCCGCGTGTTTTCTCATCTATATCCTCGCCGTGCTCCTTTAGGAGCGCGCCAAGAAAGGAGGATCTTCCGAAATGAACGACCGCAATATACTGCCGCCCGACGGCGAGCCGCGCCCGCAGCCGGCGCAGCCGCAACAACCGCAGCAGCGTCCGCAACCCGCACAGCCGGCGCAGCCGCAGCAGCGTCCGCAGCCCGCACAGCCGCATAAGCCGACGGCGCGGCGGACCGTGTCGCGTCCGCCGATGCCCGCGCAGCCGAGGCAGCAATCGCCCGCGCCCGCGCAGCCGAGACAGACGCCCGCACCCGCACAGCCGAGGCAGACGCCCGCACCCGCGCAGCCGAGGCAGCAATCGCCCGCACCCGCGCAGCCGAGACAGCAATCTCCCGCGCCCGCACAGCCGAGGCAGCAATCGCCCGCACCCGCGCAGCCGAGACAGCAATCGTCCGCACCGGATATAATCGACGTCAGCGCGCCGAAAGAGGCTCCGAAATCGCCCGAGAAGGCGAACGGGAAGGCGAAAAAGGGCAAATTCTCGTTCCGGGACTGGCTCACGCAGCGGGACGCAAAGCGGAACCCGATGCTCGGCGCCGTGATGGGCGCAGTGAAGGGCATAATATATCTGACCGCCGTGATCGCGTCCGGCGTCGCGCTCGCGCTGTTCTTCGTGATCCCCGTCGCGAACGACGTCTTCGCCTTCGTCAAGGAGGAGGAGATCATCGACGTCACGATCCCGGAGATGGCAACGCTGAACGACGTCGCGGACATCTTCTACGAGAGCGGGCTCATCTCATATCCGAATATTTTCAAGCTGTACTGCAACTTCACCGAAAACGAGTCGAGCCCGTACTACGGCGTCTACCTCGCGGGCGACTACTCGCTCTCGACGACGCTGAACTACGGGCAGCTCCTCGACTCGCTCAAGCCGACGAAGGACAATTCCGTCGTCTCGGTGACGATCCCGGAGGGGCTGACGACGGACGAGATAATCGCCCTCTTCGTCAACGAATACGGGATCGGTACGAAGGAGGGCTTCATCGCCGCGATCAACGATTACGACTGGAGCGAGGACTACGACTACTGGTTCATCGACGAGCTGAACGAGACCGGCTGGTCCGAGGACCGCTACTACCGCCTTGACGGGTATCTGTTCCCCGACACGTACTTTTTCTACACGGACAGCACCGAGGTCGAGGTCATCGCGCGCATGCTCGACAACTTCGAGGTGAAGTTCAACGAGGACTACCGCGGCTACGTCGAGTCCGTCGGCATGACCGTCGACGAGGCGGTGACGCTCGCCTCGATGATACAGGCGGAGGCAAAGTATCTCTCCGAGTACGCGCTCGTCTCGTCGGTGTTCCACAACCGCCTCGATCACGCGGATTCGTACCCGATGCTCGAGTCGGACGCGACGATAATGTACGCGATATTCCACGACACGGAGTCGCGCCCCGAGGTCCTGACATCGACGGCGTACGATTCGCCGTACAACACGTATAATAATCCGGGGCTGCCGCCGGGACCGATCTGCAATCCGGGGTACAATGCGATAATATACGCGATATATCCGCGCGCGACGAATTATTATTATTTCGTTGCGAACAATGACGGGTATTCGGTGTTCTCGGAGACGCTCTCCGAGCACCAGCAGGCGATACAGGATGTCAAGAACGGTACTGCGGTCTCGACGCTGTTTCAGTATAACAGCGACGAAGAAGGCTGATAAGGCTGATAAGGAGGGGGCGATCCCCTCCTTATTTATCTATCCCTCTCCCTCCCCGCGAGCCCGGAGCTCTTTATTTCGCTTCTATCTCAATTATCTTTCTCCCGGCTGTTTCGTTTCTTTTCTTTCTTTTATTAAATTCCTTTCTTTATCGCAAATGTTTTTAGTCATAAGGAGGAGGGTACTCCGGACCCCAGACCCCGCGAAGCGGGCGTCGTGCGGCTGCGACAGCAGACGCCCCCTTTACTTATGGATCCACCTGCCGGCTGTTTCGTTTCTTTTCTTTCTTTTGTTAAATTTTTTTCTTTAATCTCAAAAGTATTTAGTCATAAGGAGGAGGGTACTCCGGACCCTCCTCCTTATGGATCCACCTGCCGGCACAAGGA
>CANQMS010000046.1 GCA_947624995.1 uncultured Clostridia bacterium | reverse complement strand
GGGTGATAAGTCTTTTCCCGAGCACGCTTTTTACCCTGTATTTATTGATCTTTTTGTATTTCGCTCGGGGCTATATATAGATGAAAGGAGGTGAACGGCATATGACCGATCCTCAGATAATAGAACTGTACCGCCGGCGGCAGGAAGACGCCGTCGCCGAGACGCAGAAAAAATACGGGCGGCTTTTCCGCTCCGTCGCCTTCGGCATACTCCGCTCGGATCAGGACGCGGAGGAGGTCGAGAACGACACATACACAAAGCTGTGGTTCGCGATACCGCCCGCCGACCCGGCAGACCTCGCCGCATACGGCTGCCGCATCGCGCGGAACGAGGCGCTCAACCGCTGTAAGGCAGCCGCCGCCGGGAAACGCGTACACGCGGCATCCGTTGAGGCAGAGCTCATCGAGTGCATCCCGTCAAATGACGCGGACCTCGCAGACACGGCGGCTCTCTCGGCGGCGATAACATCGTTTCTGTCGTCCGAGCGTCCGGACAAGCGCATCATTTTCGTAAGGCGTTATTTTTACATGGATTCGACGCGCGACATCGCGCATCTTTTGCACATACCGGAGGCGTCGGTGCGTATGTCGCTGCACCGGCTGCGGAAACGGTTCGGCAAATTTCTCGAGGGGGAGGGGTTTGAGATATGAAGATCACGTCCGATAAGATCATCGAGGCGATGGGCGGCATCTCCGACAGGCTGATAAGCGAGGCCGCTCCGGGCAGCAGCGAGATCAAGGGCGGATTTGTCCGCCGGATCACGACGACAGCCGCCGCGTTCGTCCTCATCTCCCTTGCCGTTGCGTTCGCGATCATTCACGCAAAAGCCCCCGGCGCCGTCTCGCCCACCCCGGGAAATACGGGCGCCGAAGCAACGGAAACGTCCGCGGTGAATACGGACGATACGGACGGAACGGGCGTCACCGAGAGCGGGATGGGTGGAGCGGATACGGACATCCCCGCGATCCCTTCGGCAAAGCCGATAAAAACGTCATTTACGTTCGATGGGTTCTTTTACGGCGACCTCGACATGGATGCCAGCGTGACGTGGGAGCGTAGTGAGGACGGGACGGTAAATATTCTCGACGTCAGTGCCGCGGGAGGCGCTGAAAGCTGCTCCGTGCTCTATAACGAGACAGTCGGCACAAAAGTACCTTTGCTCGTCGTAGACGGTTCGGGAACGGGCAAATACTATATCTGCGACCTTGTGGACGGCTCCTCCGAAAAGGTGTTCAGCGGCTATTACCATACCGGTTCCCCGCCCGTTTTTCCGAAGCGCGAGTTCGCAGTTGAGCTCTGCCGCATGTACAGCGGCTGTGCGTACTTTATCCTCACCGGTTCGGAAAATGAAGAGCTCAGCCGCATGTCGTACTATGTCGCCTGCTTTGACGCCGACACCGGCGAGCTCAAAGAACGGGGTGTTATTCTCCGGTCTTTATACTTTGCCGAGGCGGGCGGCGTTGACCTCTTTTTCGAGGAATCGACGACGGGAAAGATCACCGGCGCGTTCACGCTGAAGGAGCTGTTCGGCGAGGAGGACGGAGAGCACGACATCAGCTTTGAGGGCGGCACCCTCACCGTCGACGGAGCAGAGATCAGCGATGACAGCATGATCCGTCGTCACGACACGAAATTTGATATAAACGGCGAGACGGTCACGTTCAACTGGGCGAGAACGGAGAGCGGCGAGCTCGACATACGGTCATCGAGCGAAAACGTCCTGCCGAAAAACCCCGTCAACAGTGACTCATACCTCGTGGAGGTCGGCGGCGAATCGCTGTGCCTCTGCGACATGGAGTGCGGCGCCATTTATTCGGGGATGGAAAAGGTATTCAATAAGCTCGGCGTCAGCCCCGACGACTGCGAGCTGTCCGCCCCCGAAGGCTGGTATGACCTCGACGTTTCGCCGTTTCTCATACGTTCAAAGGAAAAGACCGGCACCGTCGGCGACGACAGCTACTTCTTCTATTCGTTCGCGATAATAAATGAAGTGCTATTCGGTCCGTTCGTACCGGACGAAGGCGAATTTGCGGAGTATGACATAAACAAGCAGCTCGTCTCCCTGCACACGCTCATCGGCAACAGCATCAAGGCAGATGAAAAATATGACGGTTACAGCGCGATATTATGGACTGTGGGATTTGACAGGGACGACGATAACTCCGTTCTCGGCGCCGTTGTGACAGTGCTGCTCGGCAAAACCCCGGAGGACGTCATCGAAAAAACGGGCGACATATTCAAGCTGAAATTCAGATATGAGCGTTTGGCGCCCTCGGACGGCGACGTCTTCACGAATATTACGGAATAGCTTTCCCCTCTCGCCCCATCGAAAAAGGTTCGCGCCTTACCATAAGCCGTAAAAAGTTTTGAAGAGAGGGGACCGGGGGGAGGGACTTTTCCAAAAGTCCCTCCCCCCGGAGAATTTTCTATCCTGATCAATAAATCGGGAACCGCGCGCAGAGCTCCTGCGCCTCGTCGGAGACGCGGCTGCGGCAGCCGTCAAAATCCTCGATAACGTCGGCGATAAATCCGGCGACCGTCCTCATCTCGTCCTTGCCGAATCCGCGCGTCGTGACGGCGGGCGTGCCTATCCGCAGTCCGCTCGTGACGAACGGGGAGGCGGGGTCGTTCGGGATCGTATTCTTATTCGCCGTGATGTGAACTTCGTCGAGGCGGTGTTCGAGCTCCTTCCCCGTGATCCCCGTGCCGCGAAGGTCAAGGTTCATGAGGTGATTGTCCGTCCCGCCCGAGACGAGCTTTATCCCGCGAGAGGTTAGCGAGTCGGCGAGCACCTTTGCGTTTTCGACGACATTCCTTGCGTATACCTTGAAATCGTCCGTCAGCGCCTCGCCGAGCGCGACCGCCTTTGCGGCTATGATGTGCATGAGCGGACCGCCCTGCGTCCCGGGGAAGACCGCCTTGTCGACAGCCTTTGCCAGCTCCTCGCGGCAGAGGATCAGCCCGCCGCGCGGACCGCGCAGCGTTTTGTGCGTCGTCGTCGTGACGACGTCCGCATACGGGACAGGCGACGGATGCACGCCGCCCGCGACAAGCCCGGCGATGTGCGCCATATCGACCATCAGATACGCGCCGACTTTGTCCGCGATTTTGCGGCAGCGCTCAAAATCAATGATGCGCGAATACGCGCTCGCGCCCGCGATTATCATCTTCGGGCGGCAGCCGACGGCGATCTCTTCCATCTTGTCATAGTCGATGTACCCCGTCTCGGGGTCGACGCCGTAGGGGACGATGTTAAAATATTTTCCGGAGATGTTGACCGGGGAGCCGTGCGACAGGTGACCGCCCTCGGAGAGGTTCATTCCCATGACGGTGTCGCCCGGTTCGAGCAGAGCGAAGAACACGGCGAGATTCGCGTTCGCGCCGCTGTGCGGCTGCACGTTCGCGTGGTCCGCTCCAAAGAGGCGGCAGGCGCGCTCGCGCGCGATCTCTTCAACGACGTCGACGCACGAACAGCCGCCGTAATACCGCTTCCCCGGCAGACCCTCCGCATACTTGTTCGTCAGAACGCCGCCCGCCGCGAGCAGCACCGCGCGCGAAACGATGTTCTCGCTCGCGATCAGCTCAATGTTGTGCCGCTGCCGCGAAAGCTCCGCGCCGCACGCCGCGGCGACCTCGGGGTCGTAGTTTACAAGCTCCTCAAAAAAATTCATGGTTCGTTTCCCGGGGAGGTGACTTTTGGAAAAAGTCACCTCCCCGGACCCCTCCTTCAAAACTTTTTTACATTATATTATTTGTGCGATATTCTTTCCCCCTGCTCCGAAGAGTTTTGAAGGGGGTGTGGGGGAAACTTTATAGAAAAGTTTCCCCCGCGGGTTTCTACCTGAAAAACCTCACCGCGGACTCGAACATATGGAGGTCGTAATTGCCGGGGACGTTTTTGTAGAGGTCGCCGCCGCGGCGCTCCGAGTGCCCCATCTTGCCGAAGACTCTGCCGTCCGGCGAGGTGATGCCCTCTATCGCGTACATCGAGTCGTTCGGGTTATATTGGACCTCGCCCGTCGCCTCTCCGTTCATATCGACGTACTGCGTCGCGATCTGTCCCCTCGCCGCGAGCTCCGCTATGAGCGGCTCCGGGGCGATGAATCTGCCCTCGCCGTGCGAGATCGGCACGGAGATTATGTCGCCGACGCGGACGCCGGAGAGCCACGGGGAGAGATTCGAGCACACGCGCGTGCGCACTATTTTTGACTGGTGGCGCGCGATCGTATTAAACGTGAGTGTCGGGCAGCCCTCGTCCGTGTCGATGATCCTGCCGTAGGGCACGAGTCCGAGCTTGATCAGCGCCTGGAACCCGTTGCAGATGCCGCAAATCAGCCCGCCGCGCACGTCGAGCAGGTCGGCAACGCCCTCGCGCACCGCGGACGAGCGGAAGAACGCCGTGATGAATTTGCCGCTGCCGTCCGGCTCGTCGCCGCCGGAGAAGCCTCCGGGGATGAAGACCATCTGCGCATTCTTCAGCGATTCGGCGAATTTTTCAACGCTGCGGCGTATGCCGTCCGACGTTAAGTTATTTATGACGACGATCTCCGTCTCGGCTCCCGCGTCCTCAACCGCCTTCGCGGAGTCGAACTCGCAGTTCGTGCCGGGGAATGCCGGGATCAGGACGCGCGGCTTTGCCGTTCTTACCGCGGGTGCCGGCGCCTTTTCGCCGCGTTCATATGTGAAATTTTTCTCGGGCGACCGGCTCCCCGGGATGTTGCAGGCGTAGACCGATTCGAGCCTGCCCTCGTAGAGACCGTATAGCTCCGCCGCCGCGACCGCCTCGCCGCCGAGCGAGAATTCGCCCCTGTCGGTGACACGACCGAGCGGCGCGTACCCGCGCGCGTCCCCGTCCTTCATCTCGACGACGAATTCGCCGCATGACAGCCCGAACAGGCGCGACGTGTCCACGGAGGGATCAAATTCGAATCCGAATCCGTTGCCCGCCGCCATCTTCATAACGGCAGCCGCGACACCGCCCATTCCCGGCGTGTACGCCGAGACGGCGTCACCGGAGCGCAAAAGGTGCGTGACTTTATCGAAGGTCGCCTTCAGCGAATCGGCATCCGGCAATCCGTCTTCATTATATTCCGGCGAGATGATGACGGTCACGTCGCCCGCGCGCTTGAATTCCGGGGATTTCACGCTCCCCGTCTTCTCCGTCGTCACGGCGAAGGACACGAGCGTCGGCGGGACGTCAAGGTCCTCAAAGCTGCCGCTCATTGAATCCTTTCCGCCTATCGCGCCGATCCCGAGCGCAAGCTGCGCCTCAAACGCGCCGAGCAGCGCCGACAGCGGCTTGCCCCAGCGCGCCCCGTCTCGCCCCGGATGCTCAAAATATTCCTGGAACGTGAGGTAAACGTCCTTAAATTCCGCGCCTGTCGCTATCAGCTTGGAAACGGACTCGACGACAGCGCGGTACGCGCCGTGGTACGGGCTCTGCTCCGTCACATACGGGTCATAGCCCCACGCCATCAGCGAGCAATCGTCCGTGTGCCCGTCTAAAACGGGGATCTTCTGCGCCATCGCCTGTATCGGCGTTCTCTGATATTTGCCGCCGAACGGCATGAGCACCGTTCCGGCGCCTATCGTCGAGTCAAATCTTTCGGAGAGCCCGCGCTTTGAGCAGACGTTGAGGTCCGCCGCCGTGCGGCGCATATTCTCGGAAAATCCGCCCGTGACGCGCTTTTCCGGCACTTTTGACGGCGCCGGGGTGACCGTGATATGCTTTTCCGCGCCGTTTGAATTCAAAAATTCGCGGCTGACGTCTACGATGACGGTTCCCTGCCATCTCATCGTGAGCCTCGGCTCCGCCTTTACGACGGCGACGGGCGTCGCGTTCAGATTTTCCTCTTCTGCAATTGCCAAAAATTTGTCGACATCTGTCGAAGATACGACGACAGCCATTCTCTCCTGCGATTCGCTGATCGCGAGCTCGGTGCCGTCAAGCCCTTCGTACTTTTTCGGAACCGCGTCAAGGTCAATATCGAGTCCGTCCGCGAGCTCGCCTATCGCGACGGAAACGCCGCCCGCGCCGAAGTCGTTGCACCGCTTGATGAGCAGGCTCGCGTCCTCGCGGCGGAACAGGCGCTGGAGCTTGCGCTCCTCCGGCGCGTTCCCCTTCTGCACCTCGGCGCCGCACGTCTCGACCGAGTGTGCGTTGTGCGCCTTGGAGGAGCCGGTCGCGCCGCCTATGCCGTCGCGCCCCGTGGCGCCGCCGAGCAGTATCACAACGTCTCCCGGCTCCGGGCGCTCGCGGCGCACGTTCTTTGCCGGCGCCGCCGCAATCACGGCGCCTATCTCCATGCGCTTCGCCGCGTACCCGGGGTGGTATATCTCGTCGACGATCCCCGTCGCAAGACCGATCTGGTTGCCGTATGACGAATAGCCCGCCGCCGCCGTCGTCACGAGCTTGCGCTGCGGCAGCTTGCCCGGTATCGTCTCGGAGATCGGGACGGTCGGGTCGGCGGCGCCGGTCACGCGCATTGCGCCGTAGACGTATGAGCGTCCGGAGAGCGGGTCGCGGATAGCGCCGCCTATGCACGTCGCGGCGCCGCCGAAGGGCTCGATCTCCGTCGGGTGATTGTGCGTTTCGTTTTTAAAGAGCAAAAGCCACGGCTCGCGGACGCCGTCCACGTCGACGTCGATCTTCACCGTGCAGGCGTTGATCTCCTCGGACTCGTCGAGGCGGTCGAGCTTTCCCGCGCGCTTGAGATACGACACGGCGACCGTCGCGATGTCCATAAGGCAGACGGGCTTTTTGCGCCCGAGCTCCCGCCGCACGTCCATATACTTTTGAAACGCGCGCTCCAAAAGCGGGTCCTCGAACTTTACCCCGTCGATGACCGTCAAAAACGTGGTGTGGCGGCAATGATCGGACCAGTACGTGTCGATCATGCGGAGCTCCGTGATCGTCGGGTCGCGGTGTTCGCTCTTAAAATATTCCCGGCAGAACTCGGCATCGTCCGCGTCCATCGCAAGACCGAGGTCGGAAACGAGCTTTTCTATCTCTGCGCGGTCAAGGGCGGTGAAGCCGTCAAGCGTTTTCACCGTCGTCGGGATATTATAGTCGACGGCGAGCGTTTCGGGCAGAGAGAGGTCCGCCTCCCTCGCCTCGACCGGGTTGATGACGTATTTTTTGATCGACGTGAGCTCTTCGCCCGTGAGCTTCCCCGAGAGGATATACACCTTTGCGGAGCGCACCGTCGGGCGATCGCCCTGCGAAATTATCTGTATGCACTGTGCCGCCGAGTCCGCGCGCTGGTCAAACTGACCGGGCAGATACTCGACCGCGAACACCGCGTCATCCTCCCCGCAGCCAAACTCCGGCGACGCTTTGTCAAGTTGGGGCTCGGAGAACACAGTTCCGACCGCGTAGTCGAAGAGCTCGCGGCTGATGTTTTCGGCGTCGTATCTGTTGAGGACGCGAACGCCCGTCAAAGTCGTTATCCCGAGGAAATCCCTGATATCCGAGGCGAGCGCCCTTGCCTCAAGGTCGAGCCCCGGTTTTTTTTCAACGTAAACTCTATATACCATAAAAGTCCTCTCAGCCGTTTTCCGCCGCGAGCGCGCGCGCCCCGATGTCGCGGCGCGTGTACTTGTTTTCAAACTCTATCCTGTCGACCATCGAGTACGACTTCTCTATCGCGCCGCGCAGCGTCTCCGCCGTCGCCGTGACGCCGAGGACGCGCCCGCCGTGCGTTTTCAGCACACCGTCCTCAATTGCGGCGCCCGCGACATACGTGTGCTCGGCGACGTCCTCCGGTATTTTCAGCTCGAACCCGCTCTTATACGAGGTCGGATATCCGTCCGACGCCGCGATGACGCACGCGGCATAGCCGTCACACCATTCGACGTTCACGTCCGACAGCGTCCCATCCGTCACCGCCTTCATCACCGTCAAAAGGTCTGTCTTCAAAAGCGGGAGGACTACCTGCGCCTCCGGGTCGCCGAAGCGGCAGTTGTATTCAACGACGCGCGGTCCCGCCGGGGTGAGCATCAGCCCGAAATAGAGGCAGCCGCGGAATTCGCGCCCCTCCGCCTTCATCGCGCGTATCGTCGGGAGGAATATCGTCTTCATGCAGACGTCGGCAATTTCCTTTGTATAATACGGGTTCGGCGCGACCGTACCCATGCCGCCCGTGTTCGGACCCTCGTCGCCGTCGTGCGCGCGCTTGTGATCCATCGAGGATACCATCGGAACGATAGTTTCTCCGTCCGTGAACGAGAGCACCGACACCTCGGGTCCCGTCATGTATTCTTCGATCACGACGCGCTCGCCGCTCTTGCCGAACTTGCCCTCGCGCATCATCGAGACGACGGCGTCCTTTGCCTCGTCCCGCGTCATGCAGACGATGGCGCCCTTGCCGAGCGCGAGCCCGTCCGCCTTGACGACGATCGGTATCTTCGCTGTATCGAGGTATGAAAGCGCCGCGTCCGCATCCGAGAACGTCTCGTATGCGGCGGTCGGGATGCCGTATTTTTTCATCAGGTCCTTCGAAAATGCCTTGCTCCCCTCGATTATCGCCGCGTTCGCGCGCGGACCGAAGCAGGGGATACCCCGCGCCTCGAGCGCGTCGACGCAGCCGAGGACGAGCGGGTCGTCCGGCGCGACTATCGCGTAATCAACGGCTTTCTCGACCGCAAAGCCGACGATGCCGTCTATGTCCTTTGCGCCGATCGGCACGCACTCGGCATCCCTCGCGATGCCGCCGTTGCCCGGGAGGGCGTATATCTTTTCGACAGACTTGTTTTCCTTGATTTTTTTGATTATGGCGTGCTCTCTTCCGCCGCCGCCGACAACGAGTATCTTCATTATTCCGCCTCTTTTTGTGGGTATCAGTGATGGAACAGTCTCATTCCGGTGAACGCCATCGCGATGCCGTACTTATCGCAGCACTCGATGACGGCGTCGTCGCGTATCGAGCCGCCCGGCTCCGCGATGTAGGAGACGCCGCTCTTCTTCGCGCGCTCGATATTGTCCGAGAACGGGAAGAACGCGTCCGACCCGAGGGAAACGCCCGAGACCGTGTCGAGATATTCGCGCTTTTCCGCCTCCGTGAGCGGCTCCGGGCGCGTTTTGAAATATTTCTGCCACACGCCGTCCGCGGTGACGTCCTCTTCATTGTGGTTGATGTAACCGTCGACGACGTTGTCGCGGTCGGGTCTTCCAAGCGTGTCGAGGAACGGCAGCTCGAGGACCTTGTCGCACTGGCGCAAAAACCACGTGTCCGCCTTTGTCCCGGCGAGGCGCGTGCAGTGTATTCTCGACTGCTGACCGGCGCCGACGCCTATCGCCTGCCCGTCCACGGCGAAGCAGACCGAATTCGACTGCGTATATTTGAGTGTGATAAGCGAAACGATGAGGTCGCGAACGGCGGACTCGGGCAGCTCCTTATTCGCCGTCACAACGTTTGAGAGCAGGTCGCGGTCGATTTTGAAGTTGTTCCTGCCCTGCTCGAACGTGATGCCGAAGACCTGCTTTGTCTCCTGCGCCTCGGGGATGTATTCGGGGTCGATCCGGACGATATTGTAAGCGCCCTTTTTCTTGGTCTTCAATATTTCGAGCGCCTCCGGATCATATCCCGGCGCGATTATGCCGTCCGAGACCTCGCGCTTGAGCATCTTCGCGGTCGTGACGTCGCAGACGTCGGAGAGCGCGACCCAGTCCCCGAACGAGCACATGCGATCCGTCCCGCGGGCGCGCGCATACGCGCACGCGAGCGGCGATGAGTCAAGGTCACCGATGTCGTCGACGAAGCATGCTCTCTTCAGCTTTTCGGGGAGCTTTATGCCGACCGCCGCCGAGGTGGGGCTGACGTGCTTGAACGATGTGACCGCCGGCATCCCCGTCGCCGCCTTCAGCTCGCGGACGAGCTGCCATGAATTGAACGCGTCGAGGAAATTGATATATCCGGGTCTGCCGCAGAGTATCTCTATCGGGAGCTCGCCGCCGTCGCGCATATATATCTTCGCGGGCTTCTGGTTCGGGTTGCAGCCGTATTTCAGCTCAAATTCTTTCATGTTCTCTTGTCCTCTCTCCCCTTTACTTATTTTTGTTGATGATGCGCTCCGTCTTGCCGCCGCCTTCAAGGTCGGTGTAGCGGACGTAAAGCGAAATTTTGTTGTCTTTGTCGAGCGCCGCCCACAGCTTGTCGGTGAACTCGTCGATGTCGTTCGGTATCGCGACGCGCTCGGGCTCGCCCTGGAACGTCGGTATCGGGTTCCCGTCGCAGACGTAGGTGTGGATGAAGTGACCGATGCCCGGCAGCGGCTCATAATCGAATGTGTAGCGGTTGCACGCGGAGCCTTCGGCGTCCGCGCTTTTGAGAATGCTCATCCTATAGTTGAAGCCTCCGTCAAAATCGAGCATCGCGCTGATGCGCGGCGTCAGATTCGGCGCGTCCGGCTCGAATCGCCTTGACAAGAGCGACGCCGAAAACGTCTCCCCGGCGCGGATGCCGTCGTATATCGTGTCCGTCTGGTCGCCGTTCGTGACGATGAGCTTGCGGTCGAGCTCGCGCACAGCGGCATATATGATGAGGCTCGGGTCCTCGACCTTTGAGGCGTCATACGGCTCGGTATAAAGGACGCCGTCGCGCATCGTGAAGACGCGGTTACGGCTGTTATTGCTCCTGCCCATGATAAAATACGCGGCGCACGCCTGCCGCCCGTCCTCGCTCAGCCCCGCGACGATGCCTCTGCCAACATACGAATTTCCCGCGATAAGCTCGCCGATGTCGTTTACCTTGTAGATGTCCATTTCACCCCTCCGTTTTTATGATCCCTGCGCAGATTTTCTCGACCGCGCGCGGGAGAATTATCCATTCTGCCTGTTCCATGACGCGCCGCTGCAATGTTTCCGGCGTGTCTCCGTCCTCGACGTATACGGCGCGCTGGTCGATGATCTCGCCGCCGTCCGGTATCTCGTTGACGTAGTGTACCGTCGCGCCCGTGACGCGGACGCCCTTTGCGAGCGCCGCCTCGTGTACGTGCAGCCCGTAAAATCCTGCGCCGCAGAACGACGGGATCAGGGACGGATGCACGTTTATTATCCTGTGCTCGTATTTTTTCGTGAAATCGGCGGAAAGTATGCTCATGAACCCCGCGAGCACGACAAGGTCCGTGTCTGCCGCGTCGATCAGCCGGGAGAGCTTTTCCTCGAACGCCTCCTGCGAGCCGCACGACTTTTTCGTGACGGTCTCGGTAGGGACGCCCGCCTCCTTCGCCCTTGTGAGCGCGTAAGCGCCCTCCTTATTCGAAATTACGAGGCGAACGCGCCCCGAATTTATGATCCCGTCCCGCTCGGCGGCGAGTATCGCGCCGAGGTTCGTCCCGCCGCCCGAGACGAGGACGGTGACGTTTGCTTTATCCTTCATGCTTTTTTCCCTTATAGTTGAGCGCCGGAAGTATCATCGCGCCGACCGAGTTGCCGAGGATGACGATCCAGATGAAAAGGCACGCCTTGAGCGACACGATCCCGGACGCGGCAAAATAAAATATATCTGCTATCGAATGCTCGAACCCGGCAGCGATAAAGACCGGTATCGCGAAAAGGATCCCGACGATCGTCTTGTTCTCCCTGTATACGGACACGGCGATATACATCAAAACGCCGCAGAACACGCCGCGCACAAACGTCGAAAGATACGCCTGCGTGAGCTTGTTCTCGCACGCGGCGGCAGCCGCGTCCCCGGTCGCCGGTATCGCGTACCGGATGAGGAGCCCGCAGATAATTGTTGCCAGCGCGTTGCCGAGGAGGCACAAAAGCAGCGTTGAGACGTCGTCCTTTTTGTGCGACTCCACGATAAAGCCGACCCTGCCCGTAAACAGCGCGTACCCGCGCAGGCAGATGGAGAGCAGCGCCACCGTGAACAGCACCGCGGCGAGTATCTTTGACTCGGACGATGATGCGAGATAGACGGCGCCGCCGATGGAGATCATTATCCCGGCGGACAGCCCGGACCTTATATCAGAGAGCGCCTTCATACTATTCTTATCTTGTCCTCCGACCGGACGACCGTTCCCATCACATACGCGTCCTCGCCGTGCTCGCGCAGGATGGAGAGAGCGCGCTCCGTGTCGTCCTTCGCGACGATGACGCTCATGCCGACGCCCATGTTGTACGTGTTGTACATGTCGTGCTCCGATATGCCGCCGCACTCGGCGAGCAGATCAAATATCGGCGGCGTCTTTATCGCGCGCTTTTCGATGACGGCGCCGAGCCCGTCCGGGATCGAGCGCGGGATGTTTTCGTAGAACCCGCCGCCGGTGATGTGCGAGATGCCGCGCACCGCGACCGATCCCATGAGCGCGAGCACCGGCTTTACGTATATCTTCGTCGGCGTGAGCAGCACGTCTCCGAGCGGCTTGCCGCCGAGCTCGGGGACGGGAGAGGTCAGGTCTGCGTGCTCCACGTCAAAGACGCGGCGCACGAGCGAGAACCCGTTCGAGTGAACACCGGAGGACGGCAGCGCGATGACGGTGTCGCCTTCGCGCATCGTGCCGTTGTCTATCATTTTTTCTCTGTCGACGACACCGACCGCGAATCCGGCGATGTCGTATTCATCCTCCGGCATCATGCCGGGGTGTTCCGCCGTTTCCCCGCCGATGAGCGCGGCGCCTGCCTGTACGCACCCCTCGGAAACGCCGGAGACTATCTCCGCTATCCGCTCCGGCACGTTTCTGCCGCACGCTATGTAGTCAAGGAAGAAGAGCGGCTTCGCGCCGACGCAGATGATGTCGTTGACGCACATCGCAACGCAGTCTATCCCTATCGTGTCGTGCCTGTCGAGCAAAAACGCGAGCTTCAGCTTAGTTCCGACGCCGTCCGTGCCGGAGACGAGCAAGGGCTCGCGCATCCCGGAGACGGGCGGCGCGAACAGTCCGCCGAACCCGCCGACAGCGCCGACGATGCCCGCCGTCTCGGTCCTCTTGATGTGCCGCTTCATGAGCTCGACCGAGCGGTAACCGGCGGTTATATCGACGCCCGCCGCCGCGTATGCTTCAGATTTTGATTCTGTCATGATTTTTTATCTCCTCGGGGGAAAAACTTTTGAAAAAGTTTTTCCCCCGGGACCCCTTTTTCAAAACTTTTTAAACTTCTTTTCGATTATTCTTTGCCGCTCCAGCAGTATGTGCAGAGCTTGCACTGGTCAAGCCCTATCGCCTCGATAACGCCCTCGAGCGACTGATACTCGAGCGAGGCGAGATGCAGCTCGCGGCATATGACCTCGCGGAGCTTTTTGCCCCTCTCCGTCGAGCCGTCGCTGTATTCCTCCATGTGCTTGAGCCCCTCCTCGCCCTCAAGCTCGACGATGACGCGGCGCGCTATCAGTTCCATCTCGCTCCTCGAACGCGAGAAGTTAAGATATTTGCAGCCGTACATCAAAGGCGGGCACGCGGAGCGCATGTGAACAGCCTCGGCGCCGTGATTGTACAAGAACTCGACCGTCTCCCGCAGCTGCGTCCCGCGGACTATCGAATCGTCGACGAACAAGAGCTTTTTGCCCTGTATCAGCTCGTGGACCGGGATCTGTTTCATCTTTGCGACGCGATTGCGCTCGCGCTGCTCCGTCGGCGTGAAGCTGCGCGACCACGTCGGCGTATATTTGATGAACGCGCGCGCGAACGGGACGCCGCTCTCGTTCGCATATCCTATCGCGTGAGGTGTGCCGGAGTCCGGGACGCCGCCGACGTAGTCGATGTCGCCGGCGATGCCCGCCTCGCGGTCGTGCTGCGCCATTATCTTGCCGTTCCTGTACCTCATCACCTCGACGTTGACGCCCTCGTAGGTGGAGGTCGGGTAGCCGTAGTAGCTCCAGAGGAACGCGCAGATCCTCATTTTTTTGCCGGGAGGCGAGAGCTGTTTCACGCCCTCGGCGGTAACCTCTACGATCTCGCCGGGACCGAGCTCGAGGCAGTCCTCGTACCCGAGCTTCTGATACGCGAACGACTCGAACGAGACGGCGTACCCGTCCTCGCTTTTGCCGACGAATATCGGGAGCCTGCCCACCTTGTCGCGCGCAGCGATCAGCGCGCCGTCATCCCGAAGGATCAGAATGGACGCGGTCCCGTCTATCCTCTCCTGCGCGAACTTTATCCCCTCGACAAAGCTCGGGCGCTGGTTGATGAGCCCCGCCAAAAGCTCGGTCGAATTGACGGCTCCTCCCGTCATCGCGCCGAAGTGCCCGCCGGTGAGCTGCAAATACCGCCGCGTCAGGTCCTCCGCGTTATTGATGATGCCGATCATCGCTATTGCGTATGTCCCGACCTTCGATCTGATCAGGAGCGGCTGCGGGTCGTAATCGCTGATGCAGCCGATCGCGGAGGTGCCGTGCATCTCCTCCGTTATCCGCTCGAACTTCGTCCGGAACGGCGAATTTTCTATGTTGTGGATGTCGCGCTGGAGCCCGACCTCGCTGTCATACGCCGCCATTCCTCCGCGGCGCGTCCCAAGATGTGAATGATAATCCGTCCCGAAGAAGACGTCCGAAACGGCGTCTCTGCGGCTCGCGATCCCAAAAAAGCCTCCCATGTCGTTGCCTTTCCCTGTTATTGCATTTTTACGTTTGTGCGGCTGTCGGTTTTATGTTTTACGCCTCGTTCAGCCTCGCCGTGATCCCCGCGTCCTTTTGGAGGACCGCCTCGGCGTCCGCGCGGCGCTTTGCTTCGAGCTTGTCCGCGAGCGCCTCATCTCCGAGGGCGATGATCTCGGCGGCAAGTAAAGCGGCATTGACCCCTCCGTTTATCGCCACAGTCGCCACCGGGATCCCGGAGGG
>CANQMS010000045.1 GCA_947624995.1 uncultured Clostridia bacterium | reverse complement strand
TTGCTTGCGTTTCCATCAACCCCTATGTGAAAAATATTTTTCACGTAGGGGTTGACTTTTCATAGTTGGTCTTTTTTCTGTTTTCGGGTTTTCGGGCGATCCTCGGCTCGCGCCGGGATGTTTTCTTTCAATATTCGTGAATATATATTCTCAAATTCGCGGATCTATGTCGTTCCCCGCTCCTCACGGCGCGCCTGTGCTCTCGCCGTGCGGGAAAGACGCCGTCGCCGCGGAGGACGCCATGCAGATGAGCGCCGTGCCCTCTCCCACGGGGATGATGCGGCGCGCGCCCGCGCCGACCGACGCCGTCATCTCCTCACCGGACGCGATATCTATCATGACCGCGTGCCCCGGCGTCAGAAGAAACGCCTCTTTGTGTGCGGAGAGCGCCGTGTCCGCTATCTTTTCTCCGACAACAGCATTGTAGCAAACCTTTGCCTCGGAGTCAAGTATTATGACGCTGTTTTCGGAGCCGAGCGCGTTTTTCGGGCAGGTCAGAAGCACGTACCCGCCGCCGACGGACACGGTCCCGAGTCCGCCGCCGTGAACGTAGCTGCCGCGCAGGGCGCCGTCCGTGCCGTACATATACACGCACGCGTCCGTTATGACGGCGAAGCCGCCGTCCGTCGCCCTCGCCGCGAGCGGATATTCGCCCGCGATCCTGACGCTGCTGCCGACCTCGTCGGCGCCGACGTCGTAGAACGAGGCGTCCGTGTAGTATTCGCCGTTTTCCGTGCCGAACGACGTCAAAAGCAGCCGGCTCCCGTCGTCCGACAGGGCGGCGCACGAAACGTAGTCCGCTTTTTTATAGAGCGCGCGCCTCACAAAGTCGTCGCCGTAGAGGTAGACCTCCGAGCGGTGCTCGCGCCCCGTCGTCACGATGACGAAATCCCCCGTCGGGCACATGTCCGCCGAGACGATGCCGTAATCGAGCGTTTCGCGGTAGAGCTCCGAAAACGAGTTGTAGAGCGTGAACGTGCGCCCGCCGATATCGTACACGAGCGCGTATTTTTCCGAGACGTCGACCGCCGGGTCCTCATACGAGATGCCGGCGGAGAGCCCGAGCCCTCCCGTCGACGAAAACAGCTTTACCTCGCGCCCCGTCACGTACAAAAGCTCGCCCCTGAAAACGGAAAAGCGCTGTATCGGCTCCGCCGAGTACGAGACGCCGGAGAACGCCTCCCCGCCGTCCGCGCTGACGTTTATATCGCGGAAGAGATAGAGTATGTTTGAAACGGTTATGTCGTTCGGGCGGAGGATGAGCATCAGGATGACGAAGAGGAAAAGCACGCCCGCGGTGACGAGGCGCAGAAGCTTATATGTCCCCGAAACGTGAAGATAGTATTCGTTTTTCTCGATGCCGCTCTCCGGCAGCTCCGGCAGCTCGACCGGGATCTCCGGGGCGGCTGACCTTGCCCGCGCGACAGCCCGGGACTCGCCCTTTCGCTTCAGCTTCATTTTCGTCCGATCCTCCTTTCCCGTTTTACTTCTTTATATTCAGTATTCGACGCGGCAGAGATACAGTCCGCACGGCGGCAGCGTTTCAAACGCGCGCGAGCGGTCGCGGGCGGATATTATCGCCTCTATGTCCCGCGGATCTGCCCGTCCGCGCCCGACGGCGAGAGCCGTCCCCGCCATCGTCCTTACCATCTTATATAAAAACCCGTCCGCCGTGACGGTGAAGACGACGAACTCGCCCCGCCGCCCGACCGTACACGAGTACACCGTGCGCACCGTGTCCGTGATCTTCGAGCCGCTCGCCATGAACGAGGCAAAGTCGCGCCGCCCCGTCATCGCCTCCGCAGCCTCGCGCATCCGGCGGATCTCCCCCTCCCCGAGGCTCCGCGTCTCGTATACGAGCCCGGATAAAAACGGGGAGCGGACTGCGCCGTCGCGGAATACGTACTTGTACGTCTTCGACTTCACGCCGTAGCGCGGGTGAAACGAATCCTCCGCGGCGGACGCCGAGAGGACCGCGATGCTGTCCGGCAGGCGCGCGTTGAGCGCGCGGACCGCGTTCTCCGGCGGGATGGCGGAAACTATATCGGACCGGGGTTCGACTCTGTCTCCGGACCCGCCCGTGTCCGCGAAGGCGGCGGTGCAGCAGTAGCCGAGCGCGTGAACGCCGGCGTCCGTCCGGCTGCACCCGGTCACAAGGCAGCGCCGACCGTAGACTTCGCTCACGGCGTCCGTCAGCGTGCGCTGGATGCTCTTCGCGTTGTCCTGCGCCTGCCAGCCCGAGTACCCGCGCCCGTCATACGAAACTATAAGCCGCAGCTTCAAAAGACCGCCTCCCTCAAAGCGTTATATGCAATTGCATAAGTATTTTATGCGTTCGTCTTAAATCCGCGTTTTTCCTTGCAGCACCGACATTTTTCGCAGCTTTACAGCCTGTATATCGGGTATAGGATATTTATCGCGATCACCGCCGCCAAAAGAGACGCGCCGACGGTGAGAAACACGGCGTCACGCGCGCGGTATCGCAGGACGTGCAGCCTGCCGCGCCCCTCGCCGCCGCGGTAGCAGCGGCACTCCATCGCCGTCGCCAGCTCCTCGGCGCGCTTGAACGCCGAGACGAAGAGCGGGATTATCACGGGCAGGAGCGCCTTCGCGCGCTTTATGAGCCCGCCGGACGAAAAGTCCGCGCCGCGCGCCTTCTGCGCGTTCATGATCTTGTCCGTCTCCTCGACGAGCGTCGGTATGAAGCGCAGCGCGATCGTCATCATCATCGAGAACTCGTGTACGGGCAGATGTATCTTCGAGAGCGGCGAAAGCAGCGTTTCGAGCCCGTCCGTCAGCGAGATCGGCGAGGTCGTGTACGTCAGGAATATGCCCGAGCCGAGCACGAGCAGCACGATCCGCACCGTTACCGTGACCGCGTTTATTATCCCCTCTTTATATATGTGTATGATGCCGAATTCGAAGAGCGGGACCTCGCCGCCCGTCATAAAGACGTTTATCACCGTCGTGAATATCAGGAGAAATAGGAGCGGCTTCATCCCGCGGATGAAGACGGAGGGCGGGATGCGCGTGAGCGCCGCCGACACGACCGCCGCCGCGAGCAGGATAATGAACGCCGAAACGGAGTTCGCCGCAAACGTCATGACGATGAATATTAAAAGCAGGATCAGCTTCGCGCGCGGGTCGAGCCTGTGTATTATCGAATCCCCGGGGAAAAACTGCCCGAGAACAAGATCGTGCATTTTTCAGAATTATCCTTTCCTTACTTTTGTCCGCGTAACATTCGTTCGATGAGCAAGCGAGGCGAGGCGCACCGGAGCCGCCCTCCCGACGCCGTAGTAACCTACGGCGAGGGAGTAGGCGAGGTAGAGCGAAGCATCGCGCAGCTCAGCAAGCGAGGCGAAAGCATCGCGCAGCTCAGCGGGCGAGCAGCTTCCTGATAGAGGAAGCGACGCCCTCGACCGTATAAATATCTCCGCCGAGCTCGATTCCGAGAGCACGCAGCTCGTACGCAATATCCGTTATCATCGGGACGCCGAGCCCGAGTCCCGCGAGCGTCTGCCGCTCCGCGAAGATCTCCTCGCGCGTGCCGTACATACAGAGCTTTCCCTCGGCGAGCACCGCGATCCTGTCGCAATAGACCGCCATGTCCTCCATGCTGTGCGAGACGATGATGACCGTCGCGCCCGTGGCGCGGCAGTATTCGCGGATGCCGTTGAGGATCGACTCGCGCCCCGCGGGGTCGAGACCCGCAGCCGGCTCGTCGAGGACGAGCACCTCCGGGCGCATCGCCATGACACCGGCGACGGCGACGCGCCGCTTCTGCCCGCCGGACAGCTCGAACGGGGACTTGTCAAGCAGCTCCTCGCCGATGCCGGCGAACCGCGCCGCCTCGGAGACACGCTCCGCGATCTCGCCCTTCTCCAGCCCCATGTTCCGGGGTCCGAACGAGATGTCCGCGCGGACCGTTTCGTCAAAGAGCTGGTACTCGGGGTACTGCATCACGAGCCCGACGCGGAAGCGCACTGAGCGCAGCTTCTTTTTGTCCGCCCATATGTCCTCCCCGCCGAGCAGGACCCTGCCCGAATCCGGGCGGCACAGCCCGTTCAGCATCGAGACGAGCGTTGACTTGCCTGAGCCGGTGTGCCCCATGATGCCCGAGAGCATCCCCTTTTCGAAGCCGAGCGTCACCCCGTCGACGGCGCGCTTCTCAAACGGGGTCCCCGCGCCGTAAGTATATGTCACGTTTTCAAGTCTTATCGCATCCATAATCAGCCTTCCGAACTCTCCCGCCCGGCGTCCGCGAGCCTTGAGAGCTCGTCCTTTATGTACCGCGCGCACGCCGCGGCGGACATCGTCCTCTCCGGCATAAGGAAGCCCGCGCCGCGCAGCTCGTAGAGCAGCGCCGTCGACTGCGGGACGTCGAGGCTGAAGGATCTCATCTCCTCGACGCGCGCGAAGATCTCGTCAGGCGCGCCGTCGAGCCGGACGCGCCCGTCCGACAGCACGATCACGCGGTCGGCGAGCGCCGCCTCCGACATGTCGTGCGTTATATGTATCACCGTGATGCCGCGCCCGCGGTTCAGCGAGAGGATCGTGTTCATGACCTCGCGCCTGCCGGACGGGTCGAGCATCGACGTCGACTCGTCAAATATCACGCACTCCGGCAGCATCGCGATTATCCCCGCGATCGCGACGCGCTGCTTCTGCCCGCCCGACAGGCGGGACGGCGCCGCGGACGCGTACTGCCGCATCTTCACCGCCTCGAGCGAGGCGTCGACGCGGAGGCGGATGTCCTCCGTCGCGAGCCCGAGATTTTCCGGTCCGAACGCGACGTCCTCCTCGACGATCGAGGCGACGATCTGGTTGTCCGGGTTCTGATGCACCATCCCGATCCTGCGGCGGACGTCGAATACGGTGTCCTCGTCGGGCTCGGACGGCGTCGAGACGAGCTGCCCGTCGACATAGATCTCGCCCGCCGTCGGCGTCAAGATCATATTGAGAAGCTTGGCAAACGTCGACTTCCCGCTCCCGTTGTGACCGAGGACGGCGACGAACTGCCCGCGCGGGATCGAGACGGAGACGCCGTCGAGCGCCGGATGGAGGTTGCCGTCCGCGTCCTCGTACGAATATGAGAGACCGCGCGTCTCGATATACGGCGCCGTCATACGGTCCACCATGCGGACGCGCCGCACGGCAGGGCGCCGCCCGTCTCCGTGACGGGGAGCGCGAGCTCGTCCGCTTCGAGCCTGCCGCCGCGCTTTTTCTTTATCATCACGTTCATTATGTACTCCATCGACAGCGGCGAGAGCCCCGTCGTATACGAATTCACGAGGAAGAAGAGAGGGCTGTCCGAGAGCAGGGACGCGGCGAGCGAGACGAGCTCGTACACGCTGTCCTCAAGGCGCCACACCTCCCCGGACGGACCGCGCCCGTATGACGGCGGGTCCATCACGATCCCGTCGTACTTGTGCCCGCGGCGTATCTCGCGCATCACGAACTTGCGGCAGTCGTCGACGATGTAGCGCACCGGCGCGTCCGAAAGCCCGGATAGGCGCAGATTCGATTTCGCCTGCTCCGTCATCCCGCGCGAGGCGTCGACGTGGCAGACGGAGGCGCCCGCGGCGGCGCACGCCGCCGTCGCCCCGCCCGTGTATGCAAAGAGGTTCAGGACCGAGACGGAGCCGCGCCTCGAACGGATCAGCTCCGCCATCCTGTCCCAGTTGACCGCCTGCTCCGGGAAGAGCCCCGTGTGCTTGAAGCCCATCGGGCGGACCTCAAAGCGGAGGCTCCCGTACCCGATCTCCCAGCTCTCGGGCAGCCTGCCGCTCCACGAGCCGCCGCCGCGCTCGGAGCGCGTGTAGACGCCGTCCGCGCGGCACCACTCGGCGCGCTCGCGCGGCGTGTTCCAGATGACCTGCGGGTCCGGTCTTTCGAGAATATATTTTCCCCAGCGCTCGAGCCGACTGCCGCCTGAGCAGTCGAGGAGCTCGTAATCGCGCCACCTGTCGGATATGAGCATATCTTTTTCCCTAATTATTATAGTATTTCGCGAGAAGCGAGCCCGCGCTGTTCGCGTGGCAGATTGCAACGGCGAGCGCGTCCGCCGTGTCGTCCGGCTTCGGCGGCTCGGGCAGGGATAAAAGCGAGGTCACCATCGTTATGACCTGCTTTTTCGTCGCGCGCCCGTAGCCGACGACGGACTGCTTCACCTGCAAGGGCGTGTATTCGGAGACGTTCAGCCCGAATCCGCGCGCCGTCATGACGATGACGCCGCGCGCCTCGGCGACGGCGATCCCCGTCTTCTGGTTCGTGTTCCAGAACAGCTCCTCCGCCGCGAACTCTTCGGGCTTATAATGCTTTATGATCGCCGCGAAATCGCGGTGCAGCGAGAGCAGCCTGTCCTCCGTCTTCATCCCGGCGGGCGTCGTCGCCGACCCGTAGCCGAGGACGCGGATGCGCGAGCCCCCGCACTCTATGACGCCCCAGCCCGCGATCGCGAGCCCGGGGTCAACGCCGAGTATGACCATTAAAGCACCTCCGAAGAAAAACCGCACGTTACCGCATTATTACGCTATTATACAATATCCCGCGCCCCATGTCAACTACGGGGGCGCGAAAATCATGCTTGCAATGCCGCAGCTTAAAGGTTGCGGAAGACCGCGTTCCCGAGGTATTCTTGCTTTAATGCCGCAGTTCTAATGCGCGGAAGACCGCGTCCCGCGGTCTTCTGCTCGAAGGTCGCAGCGCGACCTTCAAGCCACCTTCGAGCTTTCCCCCTGTCTCTTGACACGGTATACCTTAGTGTGATAAAATGTTGTCAGCGACAAAAAACGATCATTTCGGTATGACGGGAGGAACCTTCCTCCCGCCCCCCAGCGTTTTCATCATGCTTGAAAAAATCAAATCCCCAAAGGATCTCTCACGGCTGACACCGGACGAGCTCGACATGCTCGCGGCGGACATCCGGCAGAAGATCATAGATACGGTCTCGTCGAACGGCGGGCACCTCGGCTCGAACCTCGGCATCGTCGAGGCGACGGTCGCGATCCACCGTGTTTTCGACGCGCCGAAAGACAAGATCATCTTCGACGTTTCGCATCAGTGCTACGCGCACAAGCTCTTGACCGGGCGCCTCGACCGCTTCCCTACGCTGCGGCAGGACGGCGGGATCTCCGGCTTCACAAGTCCCGCCGAGAGCGAATACGACACCGTCATGGCGGGGCACAGCGGCAGCTCGATCTCCGAGGCGCTCGGTATCGCCGAGGCGGCAAAGCTGTCCGGCAGCGACGCCTTCGCCGTCGCCGTCGTCGGCGACGGCTCGTTCACGAACGGGATGATATACGAGGCGATCAACAACTGCGCCGAGCACCGCGACCTCAATCTCTGCATAATCCTGAACGACAACGAGATGTCGATCTCCGAGAACGTCGGCGGCATCTCGCGCTATCTCTCCGGCGTCCGCACGAGCCGCGGATACCTCTCCCTCAAGCACTCGCTCGACGACTTTTTCGTAAAGATCCCCGTCATCGGGCTCCCGATCGCGAAATTCCTCAAGTGGTGCAAGGACAGCTTCAAGCGCATCTTCATCCGGGACACGCTGTTCGAGAACCTCGGCATTCCCTATGTCGGTCCCGTCGACGGGAACGACGAGCGCCGCGTCGAGTCCGTCCTCTCGGAGGTGAAAAAGCGCGGCGGCGTCTGGCTCGTCCACATCGTCACGAAAAAGGGGCTCGGCTACGAGTTCGCCGAGCGCAGCCCCGAAAAATATCACTCGACCGGCAGCTTTGACCCCGCCGTCGGTCTGCCGGACGAGACGGGCGAGAGCTTCACCTCCCGCTTCGGCGACGCGCTCTGCCGCCTCGCGCTCGAGGACAAGAGCATTTACGCCGTCACCGGCGCCATGAAGAGCGGCACGGGGCTCGACAGGTTCGCGCAGCTCTTCCCCGAGAGGTACTGCGACGTCGGCATCGCCGAGGAGCACGCCGTCGCCTACTGCGGCGGGCTCGCCGTCTCGGGGATGAATCCCGTCTCGGCGCTGTATTCGACATTTTCGCAGCGCGTCTTCGACCAGGTCTTCCACGACGTCGCGCTGAACGGCGCACACATCACGCTCGCGCTCGACCACTGCGGCATCGTCTCCGGCGACGGGGCGACGCATCAGGGGCTTTACGACGTCTCGCTCTTTTCCCCGATCCCGGGGACGACGATATATTCGCCCGAGACCTACGGCGAGCTCGAGGTCTCGCTCAGGCGCGCCGTTTTCGGCTCCGGCGTCTGCATCGTGCGCTACCCCAAGGGGCAGGAGCCGGATTACGACAGGAGCGGCTTTATGCCGTCGGATAATTTAACATACAGGATCCCCGACAGGTGCGACGCCGTGATCGTCACGTACGGGCAGATCACCGAGGAGGCGGTCGCCGCCGCGGACGCGCTTTCGCCGACGTACTCGGTCGGCATCGTCAAGCTCGTGCGCGTACATCCGCTCTCGGTGGACGAGCTCATCCCGCTTCTTTCCGGGGCGCGCCTCGTGTACGTCCTCGAGGAGGGGATGCTCAGGGGCGGCGTCGGCGAGGCTGTCGCCGCGATGGCGGAGCGGTCGCTGCCCGGCTGCCGCGTCGTCATCCGCGCCGTCGACGGCGTCTTCATGGCGGCGGGCTCGCGCCGCGAGCTTTTGCACCGCTGCGCGCTCGACGCGCGCTCCGTCACGACCGAGGTGAAAAACGAGCTCGGGTGTCTGTTCCGCGGCGTCCCCGCGGAGGACCGGTCCATAAAAGCGGAATTTGCTTCGGTAATTCACAGGGCGGAAAAGTTTTGAAAAATTTCATCCAAATGCTTGACACGGCGGCGCGTTTGTGATATGATAGTTAAGCTTTGAGAAAGAAGCATGCGCCCTTAGCTCAGCGGATAGAGTGCCCGGCTACGAACCGGTAGGTCGAAGGTTCGAATCCTTTAGGGCGCGAAAACGAAAAACCTCACCGAGAAGGTGGGGTTTTTCGTTTTCACGAAAAAAATAGTGATTTTCAGCGGGTAAAACGGATTTTCGCGTGATAATGTGAATTTATATATATTTTTCCCTGCCCGGAAACGGGGGGCTGACGCACAGCCTTAATTATATTTTCCTTGCTTCAAAGCGGGAGAAGTTCGTTAAGAAGGGACCCCCCGAGGTCCCTCCTTAACAATCCACCCATGGCACAAGGGGGGATTCCCCCCTTGTGAATTCCCCATGGGTGCGCCCTTTAAGATGCGGAGCGAAGCGTATGCTTTTCTCTCCCCGGTTCGTGCTTCGACGTTAACCGTTCGTGCCGCCGCTGAACGCTGACGCGCCGACAGCGACCGTGCAGGCGTATGCCTGCACCTACGCTCACGGGCGTACAGCAGCGCTTGTCGGTCGCGAAGCAAAATTGTATCTTCGTATGTGCGAACAGCTCCCTCTCTTTTTTCCTATTGAACGCTGACGCGCCGACAGCTCCCGCGCGGGAACGCTTTGCGCCTACGCGCTTGACCGAAGGGTGTAACATTGCGGGCAAGCGATTAGATATGAGGAAAACGTTCGCGGTCCGGCGGTTAGAATTAAACAAACATTTCATGGACGCTGTCGGTCTGGCGGACAGATTGAAACATACGTTTCACGGACGCTGTCAGCCGCGTCAGCGTTCAAAAGGATAATAAAAAAAGTGCTGTTCGCACTTTCGAAGAAACGATTTTGGGCGCAAAAAATAGTAGACGCTGTCGGTCCGGCGAGTAGGTGCTGGCAAACGTTCGCACGGGTGCTGTCGGCGCGTCAGCGTTCAGCCGCGGCACGAACGGTTTGCGTCGACGCACGAACCGGGGAGAGAGAAGCATACGCTTCGCTCCGCAGCTTGAAGGAAGCAGCCCGGGGGATTCACAAGGGGGGAATCCCCCCTTGTGCCATGGGTGGATTGTTAAGGAGGGACCTCGGGGGGTCCCTTCTTAACGAACTTCTCGGGCTTCGAAGCAAGGAAAATAAAATGGAATATTTAAAGAAGATATAAGAAAGAGGTTCCATTCTTAACGAACTTCCCCCGCTTCGAAGCAAGGAAAATAATTATAATAGCTGTGCGTCAGCCGCCGTTTCCACGGCAAAGGAAAACATCAAGCCCCCCGTTTCCGCGGATATGTTTTCGCTTTTATTTAAAGCGGCTTTTATTAAAAGCGCTTTCAGCGTCGCTTGCCGAGGAACACGTACGCGCCGGAGATAACTGCCGCCGCCGCGGTCGCCGCGAGGGCGAATCCCGTTTGCGGAGCTGTCGGCGTCCCACCGGTGCCGCCGGTGCTGCCTGTGCCGCCCGTGCTGCCGGTGCTGCCTGTGCCGCCCGTGCCGCCGGTGCTGCCGGTGCTGCCGGTGCTCCCCGTGCCGCCGGTGCTGCCGGTGCCGGACGGAACGAGCGCGCGCCAGCCGTCATTTACAAGCGTGCCAACCTGCGCCGCCGTCAGCGGCTGCGCATATACGGTTATATCCTCGATATACGCCTTGAGCCTCCAGCCCTCGTTGCCCGCCGTCGTGCGCCCGATGACGTTCGTCGTCAGCGTGCGGATGTCGGCTACCGTCAGAGACGCCGTGATGTCCCAGCCGGCTTTGTCGGAGGAGAGCGTCGCCTTCCCGTCGACATAGACTGTCACGCTGCCGTGCTCACCTGCCGCGGGATCGTACGTCACCGTGATATTGTGCTTTTCGTTCGCGGGGAGTATGCTGTCCGTCGGCGTCACGCCGTCGACCCAGCTGCCCTTGTCCTTGTTGCCGTCCGTCCAGTTGCCGTCCGCCATGAACGGGTGCGACGACGTCCCGACGTCACCGCCCGAGAAGAGCAGGAACGACGGCTCGACCTTTGTGTCCTGACCCCAGTCGTTGTGCCCGATGTCCTCCTTCGAGAACGAGAAGATCTGGCGCTGCCAGTCGGAATTGTTCTCCTGCGCTATCGTGACGGAGACCGTGATGCCCGAAAGCGTGTAGCCGTCGCGCTCGGCGTCGGAAAACATGTTGTCCGGCAGGGAGAAGAAGCCGTCGTTCAGATAGAGCGCCTTTTTCTCTTCATCGTATACGACGGCGTGCGCGCGGCTGTCGGCGCCCTCTCCGCCCTCCGTCAGGTCGAGCTTGCCGAGCTTTCTGTCGGACAGGTCCGTCGTGTCGCCGTTTCTGAAGTCGTACGCCGCTATCGGGCGGGCGCCTTCGTCCGCCGCGAAGACGGACGTCGCGAGCCCGAGGGCAACGGTGAGCGCGGCTGCCGCCGCGATCAGCTTTTTCATTTTTCGTTCCTCCGTTATTTTCGTTCTTTGTTTGCCGTTTTTCCGTTCGGCAACCCGAGTATAGCATACTGCACGAAACGTGTCAAAGGGGTTCTAAAGAAAACAGTGATATTCAAAAAAAAACAAAGAAAATTTTTCGCCCGGACGTTTGCCCGGAGGCTTTTCTTATGTTAAAATATGATCGGAACGAATATTCTCCGACGGAGGTCGACAAACGAAATGAACATGAAGAAGAAAAGGAAAAGAATGCTTTTGAGGCTCCTTTGCCTGCCGCTCACGCTCGCCGCCGTGCTTTCCGGCTGCGCGTCCGGGGGGACGGACGGGAGCGGAACGGGAGATTCGGGCGGCACAGGCACGACGTCCGCCGTAACCGGCGGGGACGCCGAGGAACCGCCGGTCCGCGAAAAGATCGAGTTCACGACGGAGAATCTCGACGAATACTCGATCCCCGAATGGTACCGCGACGCGAAGTTCGGCATTTTCATCCACTACGGCGTCTACTCGGTCCCCGCGTTCGGCGACGAGTGGTACGGGCACTGGATGTATATGCCCGGCAGCGCATACGGCGGCAGCGACATCTACACGCACCACAAGAACACCTACGGCGGCGCCGCGAAGTTCGGGTACAAGGACTTCATCCCCGAGTTCAACGAGAACCTCAAAAAGGGCGCGGACGCCGGTATGTTCGAGGACTGGGCGCAGCTCTTCGAGGACGCGGGCGCCGGGTTCGTCATCCCCGTCGGCATACATCACGACTCGTTCGCGCTCTATGACTCGGACATACAGACGACGTACAATTCCGTCAGCCAGACCGGCATCGACTACATCGGCGAGCTGCAAAAGGCGGTCAAGGCGCACGGGATGAAGTTCGGCATCTCGAATCACTTCGCCGAGAACGACTGGTTCTTTGACGATGCCGCCGGCCGCGGCACGGATGTTGCCGACAAGGCTTATTCGGAGCTCTACGGCACGGGCGGGGACAAAACGAAGGAGCACGTCGAAAAGTGGTTCTCGATCTCGATGGAGATCATCGAGAAATACCGCCCCGACATGGTCTACTACGACTTCGATCTGGTCAACGGCGCGTTTGACAGATACCCGGACGCGAACCGCTACCTGATGCTCGCCAACTACTACAACATGGCGCAGGAATGGGAGGGGAACGAAGGCGTCGTCGTCGCGAACAAGAACGGCGCGTTCGCCCCGACGGAGGCGCTGCACGACAGCGAGCGCGCCGCGCTCTCCGCCATCGACCCGACCCCGTGGCAGACGGACACCTCCGTCGGCAAAAAGTCGTGGGGCTACACGACGGACGAGGTCTACCGCGACGGAAAAGAATTCATCGGCGCGCTGATCGACATCGTGAGCAAGAACGGGAACCTGCTGTTGAACATCGGTCCGAGGGCGGACGGCTCGATCCCCGATGAGGCGCGCGAGGCGCTGCTGACCGTCGGCAATTGGCTCGGCACGTACGGCGACGCGATCTACGGGACGCGCCCGTGGATCGTTTACGGCGAGGGACCGACGAACAACTCCGGCGACTCGTACACGTTCACGGAACGCGACATCCGCTTCACCCGCAGCCGCGACCGCGAAAAGCTCTACGTCTCCGTCCTCGCGGCGCCGCGCGGCGGCACGGTATCCGTCACGACGCTGAAAAAGGGCGCGTGGGACGCCTCAAAGATCGCGTCCGTCTGCCTCATCGACGGGGACGCGCGCCGCGAGCTTGAGTGGAAGCAGACGGACAAAGCGCTCGAAATAACGCTGCCGAAGGAAAAGCCGACGGGCGCGTTCTCGATGGAGATCACGTTCCGCGACGGCGGGACGATCCCGTCGCTCGCGGTCGGCGCGGACTCATCGTTTGAGATAAGCAACCCCGAGGACGCGGACGGGATCGCGTTCGGCTCCGCGACGGAGGACGGCAGCGACTCCGTTTACAACAAGAAGGACGGCGCGTACGCCGCGTACAGGATCGGATTCGGCGGCAGCGAGAGCTCGTTTTTCGCGAGCGTTTCGGGCAGCTCCGAGGGGAAGCTGACGCTGCGCCGCGGCTCGCCGACGGGCGAGGTCATCTTCTCCGCCGACATCGAAAAGGGCGCCGACAGATCGTACCGCACGGTGTCGGGAGAGGTGTCGTGCAGCGCGGGCGAGGAGGTCGTCTACCTCGTATTTGAGGGCAGCGTCGAGCTGAATTTCTTCAAATTCTCGAACAAAAAGGGCGTAAACGAGATCATAGAGGCGGAGGACTTCGACGTGTCGCACGGATCCGTGACGGCGGAGCCCTGCGGCGACGGGGACAGCGGCGAGAACCTCGGCTACGTCGTCGAGGGCGACTGGGTCATGTACTCGCGCGTCGATTTCGGCGCCGGCGCGGAGAAGCTCTATATGCGGCTCGCCGGGTCGGGGCAGTCCTGCAACGTGAGGCTCGACAGCCCGGACGGGAAGAAGATCGCCTCGACGGGTCCCGTCAACACGGGAGGATGGACCGCGTACCGCACGTTCGGCTTCGACATTGAAAAGGTGACCGGCACGCACGACGTCTATATCACGTACGACACGGGCAACAGCCAGATAAACGTGAACTGGTTCGCGTTCTCCGACGGGAGCTTTGTCCCGGAGGGGCTCGACAAGACCGAGGACTCAAAGGAAAAGCGCGCGGGCGTCCGCTTCGGCGCGGAGTTTTTCGACGGCAAGCGCGGCAGCGTCAAGGCGGAGCCCTGCGCCGACTCGAGCGGCGGGCAGAATCTCGGCTATGTCGTCGCGGGCGACTGGGTCAAATACACCGGATTCGATTTCGGCGGCGGGGTGAAAAAGCTGTCCGCGCGGCTTGCCGGATACGGGAGCACGGTGGAGTTCAGGCTCGACAGCGCGGACGGGGAGCTGATCGCGTCGTTTGCGCCGTCGACGGGCGGATGGGCGTCGTATATCACGGTTACGGCGGAGCTCTCGTCTTTGCCGTCGGGGACGCATGACGTCTATATCGTGTTCCGCGATTCGGTCAATGTGAATTGGTTTATGTTTGAGTGATTTTTTCCCTCCGGGGGTGCGCCGCGCGCGCGGCACATCACGCGGGAGAATGCATCCCTTTGCGCAAGGGAGGCGGCGAGCGCCGGTGATTGTAAAGCTAACGTCACGGTTTTTAGCATCGGCTATTTTTGCTTATACCATTTTATTTTCCTTGCTTCAAAGCGGGAGAAGTTCGTTAAGGATGGACACTCTCGCGGCTGCGAAGCAGACGCCTCAGACCCCGCGACAGCGGGCGTCGTGCGGCTGCGATAGCAGACGCTTCACTCGTACTTAACAATCCACCCATGGCTTTTGTCTTTCTTTTATCTTGATCTTCTTTATTTTCCTTGCTTCAAAGCTGAGGAAGTTCGTTAAGAAGGGACCCCCCGAGGTCCCTCCTTAACAATCCACCCATGGCACAAGGGGGGATACCCCCCTTGTGAATTCCCCATGGGTGCGCCCTTTAAGATGCGGTGCGAAGCGTTTGTTTTTCTCTCCCCGGTTCGTGCGTCGACGCGAACCGTTCGTGCGGCCGCTGAACGCTGACGCGCCCACAGCGACCGGGCAGGCGTATGCCTGCGCCTACGCCCTCGGGCGTACAGCGGCGCTTGCCGAAGGCAAGTCAAAATTGTATCTTCGAAAGTGCGAACAGCACTTTTTTTATTATCCTTTTGAACGCTGACGCGCCGACAGCTCCCGTGAGGGAGCAC
>CANQMS010000044.1 GCA_947624995.1 uncultured Clostridia bacterium | reverse complement strand
GCGCCACTCTTTTATTTACGAGACTTTCTCTCAGGGAGGCCGCGGCGCCACTCTTCCAACAGGTCAATTATACCTCATTTGAGGTATATTGAGCAAGGTTATTTCTGGTTTATGGGTTACCTTCAACAACCTAAATACATTATACAAGGAGGCGGTATCGCGTGAACAGATACGAAAGCATGTCCGACGCAGAGCTTGCGGAGCTGACTCAGAACGGCGACGCGGACGCGTTTGAAGAAATAGTGCTGCGCTGTCAGCGGCTCGTTTTCGCCGCCGTTCGCGAGATCGTTTCCGACGCATTTGCAGTCGAAGACATCGCGCAGGACACGTTCGTTTTCGCGTTCCTCAACATTGACAAGCTGCGGGAGCGGGACAAGCTTCGCCCGTGGCTCACGGGGGTGGCGAGGCGAAAGGCGCTCCACTACGTGACGCGCAGACAGAGGTTTTCGGATATCGAGCTTGCGGAGGGGAAGACCTCGCAGGACGACGACCCGGAGCTTTCCTTCCTGAGGCACGAGAAGAACCGCGAGATACGCGACGCTGTCCTGTCTCTGCCGGAAAAGCTGCGGCAGGCGGCGGTGATGTTCTACTTCCATGATATGAAGGTTGCCGACATCGCGCACTCTCTGTCCGTCCCGCAGGGAACGGTCACGCGCAGGCTGTGCGACGCAAGAGCAAAACTGAAAGAAAGGTTAGAGTATATGAACGAAAATATCAAAAGTGCAAATCCCGCCGAATTTGCGGCGGAGGTCAAAAAACGTCTTATCGAAATACAGACGTACTACATCGAGAGCGGGAACAAAAAGGACGACCGCTTCAATAAAATGTACAGCGACGCGGAGGAATACATAAAGACCGCGTCCGACGAAAAAGAAAAGAAATCCGCACTCGCAGACCTTTACACTTTTTGGGGATTTTCTCCCGAGAAAGAGGCAGAGGGCTATACGCTCGCGAAGGAGAGCGGCAACGGAGTTGTGATCGCACGCCAAATGATCGACAGGGTGCTTGAAATCGAAGACGCCGGCGAGCGGCTGCGCCTCCTCGATGAGGAGATGCTCCCCGAGATGGAAAAGCTCGGTTGTAATGAAGGCAAGGGCAAGCTCCTGTTCTGGCGCTCGCAGGCGCTGCTTCATCTTCGCCGTCCGCTCGACGAGATCGAGCAGACATTCGCCGAGGCGGTGCGTCTGATCCCGCCGGAAGAGGTCTATCAGGCGTGCGCCGTGTGCGGACTTCGGACGATCGCGTTCGCGCGCGAGAATGCGTCCGACCCGTATCTCGGACTTTACGTTATGTCGGAGCAGTACCGCGTTTCGGGCGGCAAGCTGTTTCTCGTTTCGGAGCCCGGGTTCAGCATCGGGTCAGTTGCTCCGAGTACTCATATCTGGGACGGCATTACATTTTTCGCGAGCCGTTTCGAGGATATGTTTTACGACACGTCGATGAAGCCGGGCGATATAAAGACCGCCGAAAACGGCGACACGTTACTGCTCGCGTCAAACGACGAGCCTGTGACCGTTCCCGCGGGCAAATTCCCGAATTGTATACACATCTCGATCAGGTTCGCTGATAACATGGGATGGATGCCCGACGCTGCCGATGTGTGGTACGCGGACGGCGTCGGCATCGCTAAGGCGGTGTTCTCGGACGACAACCGCAGCGAGACGTACGAGCTTTCCGAATACGAGATCAAGGGCGGCAAAGGTCCGTTCCCGCTCGCGGCGGGAAACGCGTGGCGCTATGTGAATCCCACCATGCCGGAATATACCGCGTCCCTGTACGAATGGTATGTGACATGGACGGACGGAGTGTCGGCAAACCTCTCGATCGCACATTCTGTCACAAAGAAGAAGGATTTTGACGAGGAACGCGACGCCGACGGAGAATATTTCGTCGACAAGTGCGGAGAGCTGTGCGGTGAAGGGTCGACAGACGTTCAAAAGGTAGGAGAGGCGATCGACGCGCTCAGATGTGCGGTGCGCAAAAACACGAGCGAGCGCGACACGCAGACGGCGCTCGGCGGCATCGAATATCTTGAACGCTTTACCGAATACATGAAGAAATACCGCCTCTGCCCGTCGAGCTTCAACACGTTCTTGTGGTCGAAGAAGGACGACCGCGTGACGCAGCGTGATTTCTATTACAGCCTCGGTCCGTACAGGTGGGGAACACACCACATCGAGGACTGCATCTTCGGCGCAAAGCCGTATAGGTTCCAGGACAACTTCTTCGACTGCGTCTGGGACGACAGATGGGTCGTCGGGTATCACGAGGAGGACGCGGAGCGCCCACATCCTTACGGCAGGGATGAAAAGCACCGCTTCTCGTTCGACGTTGAGGACGGCGGGACCGTCACCGTCGGCGCGGGGACGTTTGAAAACTGCCTGAAGCTGACGATCCGATACGGCACACCCGACGAGGTGCCGAAGAACGATTTCAACGGCACGGGCGGCGCGGTGCTCGGCAAGAAGGAATACTGGCTCGCGCGCGGCGTCGGCATTGTTCGTTTCGACTGCGATTTCGGTCGCGGAATGAAAACGTCGCTCAGGCTGACGTCGCACGAGAATCCCGCGCACGAGGACGGTTATTTCCCGCTCGCCGTCGGCTGCGAATGGGAGTACGACGAAGAAACGCTCACCTCCCGCGGCTACTGCGCGAAGGTCAGGACGAAAGTCCCGTGCGGTCACGGCGGCAAATTCATGCTCACACAGTCGCAGGAATTCTTCTACCGCGGCACCGACGAGGAATACGACGCCTTCATCGCGGAGCTCAATAAAAACAGGGAATATCTTTATGATTAAAAAACTCGGGGAATGACTTTTCGTGAAAAGTCATTCCCCGAACCCTATCTCAAAAGCTTTTATAAACAGTTCTGAAAAAAAGAGGGGCGCGGGGAGAGAGAAAACTCTTTCAAGAGTTTTCTCTCTCCCCGCCAAAAAGCACAACACTTACATCTCCCTCCGCCCTTCGATGGCGCGGTTGAGGGTGACCTCGTCGGCGTATTCGAGATCGCCGCCGACGGGGATGCCGTAGGCGAGGCGCGACGTTTTGATCCCGAGGGGGGAGAGCAGTTTTGATATGTACATCGCGGTCGTCTCGCCCTCGACGGTCGGGTTCGTCGCGATTATCACTTCCTTCACGGTCCCGTCCGAGACGCGGCGGAGCAGCATATCAATCGTCAGATCGGACGGCGCGACGCCGGCGAGCGGGGAGATCACGCCGCCGAGCACATGATAGAGCCCGTTATATTCGCGGACGCGCTCGAGCGCGATAACGTCCCGCGAATCCTCAACGACGCATATGACGGAGCGGTCGCGGTCCTCGTCGCGGCAGACGGCGCAGACGTCGCCGTCCGTCATGTTGCCGCAGACAGAGCAGAGGCGAACGCTGCGCTTTGCCTCAAGGATCGCGTCGGAAAACGACTTTGCGTCTTCCTCTGGTAGGTCGAGCACGGCGAACGCCATTCTGACGGCAGATTTTTTTCCGACCCCGGGCAGGCGGCGGAACTGCTCCGCGAGCCGCTCGATAGGTTCGATATATTCAGACATCGTTTAAAACATCCCGCCGGGCAGTCCGAGCCCGCCGGTGATCTTCTGCATCTCGGAGGCGTTCGTGTCCTCGACCTGCTTTATCGCCTGATTGACCGCGGCGGTGATTATGTCCGCAAGCGTCTCAACATCGTCGGGGTCGACGATCTCGGGGGAGATCTCGAGGGAGGAGACGACCTTCTCTCCGTTAATTTTCAGCTTTACCATGCCGCCGCCCGCCGAAATATCATATTCGCGCGCGTCGAGGTCTGCCTGGAGCGCCTCCATCTGTTCCTGCATCTTCTGAGCCTGACGGATCATCTGGTTCATGTTGGCGGCGCCGCCGCCCGCGTTCGGTATTCTTGCTTTCATCTTCGTTTACCTTTCGTTTTGTATGCTTCAAAATGTATCAAGACTTACGGGTTCACGGCGTCCGCCGCCTGCTTTCGGCACGATCTTAACTTCGCCCTCAGACACGACACGCCCCTCGAATATGGTGAACAGGTCGGTCAGCATCGCCTTGTTGTCAAGGCAGATCTTTTCCGTGAACGGATTGTCGCACTCGACGATGAACGAGTCTCCTTCGCGCCTGCCCGAAATAAACTGGCGGAACCCCTCAATAAAGCTGTTTTTCTCCGCGGCGCGCGAGATGAGCTCTCCGAAATAGGGAATCGGCTCGCTCGGATTTTCCGTCGGTACGGGACCTTCATCGGCACCGGCATCTTCGGTTTCCGGTGCGGTGGAGGGCTGAGCCTGTACCGATTCTTTTTTCGCCTTTTTCGTCTTTTTCGCATTGTCCTCCGTCGGAGTTACCCCGGCGGCGAGGAGCGCAACCTTATCCTCGAGCTGCGCCATTCTCGAAAGAATAGCGTCCGTTTCAACGGAAAGGGACGGGTCGCACATACGGATCAGCGCAAGCTCCGCGGACAGCCGTTTTGAGCCTGTCTTCTTCGCGATATCGGAGGCTGCGCTGTCGATAAGACGGCTCTCGTAGAGCAGGTCGGCGAGCGTGAACAGCTTCGCCGTGTCGCGCAGCGTCTGCATGGACGATTCGGATATATCGAGAAAGCGCTCCGGCGCTTTGGTCGTCTTTATTATCAGCATGTCGCGATAGAAAGACGACAACTCGTCCCAGAACACGCTTATGTCACGACCCGCCGCCGTAAGCTCGCTTATAACGGAAAAGACAGCGTCATAATCGCGCTCCGCAACGGCGCGCGCCGCCGATGCGACCCTTTCGTACCCGAGCTTGCCGAAAACGTCGGAAACGAGCGCCTCGTCGATGTCCTGACGGCGCCCGGCGCAGAGCTCTAAATTCGATATCGCGTCGCGCATGCCGCCGTTTGAAATGCGGGCAAGCTCGTCGAGCGCGCCGCGCGTCGCCTTCATTCCTTCGGCGTCGGCGATCTTTGACAGCCTGTCCGATATCTCACGGACTGTCAGCCTGTGAAAGTCGAATCGCTGACAGCGGGATATGACAGTCTCCGGCAGCTTATAAAGCTCCGTCGTCGCGAGAATGAATATGACGTGCGCCGGCGGTTCCTCAAGCGTTTTGAGGAGCGCGTTAAAGGCGGAGGCGGAGAGCATATGGACCTCGTCGACGATGTAGACGCGGTAGCGGAGCTCCGCCGGCGTAAATACGACCTCATCGCGTATGTCGCGGATGTTGTCGACACCGTTGTTGCTCGCGGCGTCCATTTCGACAACGTCGACGGCGGAGCCGGACAGAATGCTTCTGCACGCCGCGCATTCGTTGCACGGGTTCCCGTTTATCGGGTGCTCGCAGTTGACGGCACGGGAAAGGATCTTCGCGCACGAAGTCTTTCCTGTGCCGCGCGGACCCGAAAAAAGATATGCGTGCGAGATGAGCCCGTTTGCGACCTCGTATTTAAGCGTCGTCGTGACGTGCTCCTGACCGGAAACATCATCAAAGTTGACGGAGCGCCATTTGCGGTATAATGCGAGATGCATCCCGAAAACCTCCGTTTTTGAAAATAAGGGACCGCATTGTAAGACCATACACCCGAAATTCGAGAAACCCCCATGCGTGTTAACCGCAAAGCCCGCTCGGGAAAGGCACGCCCGCGGCACATCAGGTAAACCGCTTAATGCTGCTTGGTTCCCCACCTGACATGATTCACAGCCCCCGATTGCGCGGGACCCATCCTTCAGCACGGTTCCTTGCGGCGCAAGCCGCACGGGTGTGACCCTCAATTCCGGGAATCTGCCCCTGCATATAGCGGATTTCAGGTACAAGGCACCGCTAACTCCCCGGTTCGTATGGCCTTACAATACGGCCCTTTTCGGAATTATAACATATCCTAAATAAAAAATCAATACCCGCCGAGCTTCATTTTACAGCGCATTTTGCCAAATTATCGGTCTACTCTACTTGACTTTTCCGTCAAATCAAATTATAATTACTTTGTATGAACTTTTTCGATATTCCCGAGGTGGAATAATGAACAACAACACAATGAGTATGATAAAGGCGGGGATGAGCGACATGTCCAAAGGACAGCGCCGGATCTCCGAATACATACTCAACCACTACGAGAAGGCGGCATACATGACCGCCTCAAAGCTCGGAGAGGCTGCCGGCGTCTCCGAATCGACAGTAGTTCGCTTTGCGAGCGATCTCGGATATGAGGGCTATCCCGAGTTTCTTTCCGCGCTCCGCGAATCCGTCCGGTCCATGCTCACGTCCGTACAGCGGATAGAGATGACAAATGAAATGATCGGCGACGGGGACGCGCTGGAGCGCACGCTTGCGGCGGACATGTCGCGCATCAAGGCAACGATCGAGTGCAACAGGGCGGAAGATTTTGACGCGGCGGTCAACAGCATCGTCGGCGCCGAAAAAATCTATGTCGCCGGGGCAGGCACGTCGTCAATGCTCGCCGACATGCTCTCGCACAATCTGACCCTCGTCTTTGACAACGTCAGGCACGCGGATTCGTCCTCCGAGAGCAGAGTGCTCGAGCAGCTCCTCCGCATCGGTCCCGGGGATGTGCTCGTCGCCATCACATTCCCGAGGTATTCAAAGCGCATCGTCAAAGCCGTTTCGTTCGCGAAGGACAGGGGCGCGACGATCATAGGCATCACTGACGGGAAGACCTCGCCGATCGTACCGATGGCGGACATGCTCCTGTTCGCAAAGAGCGATATGGCGTCATTCGTCGATTCTCTCGTCGCGCCGCTCTCGCTCATCAATGCACTGATCGTCGGCATCAGCCGCAAAAAGTCCGACGAGCTCGCGGAAACATTCGACCGGCTCGAGCGCGTCTGGGACGAGTACGACATTTACAGCAAAGACTCCGACAATGCCTGACGCCGTTAACGTCGCCGTTATAGGCGGCGGGGCGTCCGGCATGATGGCAGCGGGGACTGCGGCGGCGAACGGCGCCGCAGTCACGCTGTTCGAGCGGAACGAGCGCGTCGGCAGAAAGCTTGCGATAACGGGCAAGGGAAGATGCAATCTGACAAACAACTGCGACGTAAACGAATTTCTTAATCATGTCCCACGCAATCCGCGGTTTTTGTACGCATCGCTGACCGCGTTTTCGCCCGCCGATACGATGGCTTTTTTCGAATCCCTCGGCGTCCCTCTGAAAACGGAGCGCGGTCGCCGCGTGTTCCCCGTATCCGACAAAGCATACGACATTGTGGACGCGCTGCGCGCGTACTGCCTCGGGGGCGGTGTGCGCATCATGCGCGATCGAATCCGCGAGGTCACGGCGGAGGGCGGGGGTGTCACCGGAATCGTCACGGAAAAATGCGGTGCGATGAAATTTGACCGCGTCATCGTTGCGACCGGAGGGCTTTCATATCCTTTGACCGGGTCAAGCGGGGACGGGCTCGGTTTTGCCCAACGGCTCGGCATCAAAGTGACGGACACGACACCGTCGCTCGTGCCGCTCGAGGCGGGCGAGCCCTGCGCCTCTCTCTCCGGGCTGACACTGAAAAATATCCGGCTGACGGTGAAAGACAGCAGCACCGAAAAGACGGTATATACAGAGCAGGGGGAGATGCTGTTCGCACATTTCGGCATAACGGGACCGCTCGTGCTGTCCGCGTCCGCACATATGAAACCGGGCAAGGAATATACGGCGCATATAGATATGAAGCCGGCGCTCGACGAAGAAACGCTCGATGCCCGCCTTTTATCCGACTTCAAAAAATACGGCGGGCGCGACATGATAAACGCCTGCCGGGATCTTTTGCCGCAGGCAATGATAACGCACATCCTCGCCTTTGCAGGGATCGATCCGCACGAAAAGTGCAGCTCGCTTTCCCGCGAGAAAAGGCGCTCGCTTCTCGTCTCCCTCAAAGACTTCCGAATAAAGATCAACGGGAAGCGCCCGATAGAGGAGGCAGTCATCACCTCCGGCGGCGTCGACACCGGTGAGCTGACGCCGAAGACGATGGAATCGAAGCGGGTACGCGGTCTCTACTTCTGCGGAGAGGTCATAGACGTAGACGCTTACACGGGCGGGTACAATCTCCAGATAGCGTTCTCGACCGGACGTGCCGCGGGGTGTGCCGCGGCAAGACCGTGACGGCAGTCACGGCAGTAAAAATAAGCACCTAAAAAGAAAGGTACATCAGATAATGAACATAGCTATTGACGGACCCGGCGGATCCGGGAAAAGCGTTCTCGCAAAAAATCTCGCGCGCAGGCTCGGTCTCGTTTATGTCGACACCGGCGCGCTCTACCGCACAGTGGGACTGAACGCGTGCAGACACGGCGTCGCAATGGACGACAAAGAGGGAATAATCGCCTCACTCGAGGGGATAACCGTCGGGATAAAATACGAGGACGGGGAGCAGCACGTCTATCTCTGCAACGAAGACGTCAGCGACTATATCCGCACGCCGGAGATCTCGATGTATGCGTCCGCGGTCTCGTCTGTCCCGGAGGTAAGAGCATTTCTCGACGGCACGCAGAGGCGGATGGTCGAGCGCGGCGGCGTCGTGATGGACGGGCGCGACATCGGCACCGTCATAATGCCGAACGCAGATGTGAAAATATTCCTCTTCGCCTCGCCCGAGCACCGCGCGGAGCGCCGGTACGAGGAGCTTTTGCAAAAGGGCGAACACGTCACGCTCGAAGAAGTACTCTCCGACATAAACAAGCGCGACCGCGCGGACAGAGAACGCGAGACCGCGCCCGCGGTCCCCGCGGAGGACGCCGTCATGCTCGATAACTCGGGATTTGAGCCCGAGGACACGTTTGCTGCGGCGATCAGAATAATCAACGAAAAGCTCGGTACGAATTACGATGACGTTTTATAAATTCGCAAAAGGGCTCGTCTCGGGGTTTTACCGCTCGTTCTACCGCATCCGGGTGACGGGGGAGGAAAATATTCCGAAGGACGGCGCCGTTATAATCGCGCCGAACCATATTTCAGCCAACGACCCGATAATCCTCGGCGTTGTGACCGAGCGCCAGATCAGATTCATGGCAAAGGCGGAGCTCTTTTTCCCGCCGCTCAGAGCGATCCTGCGCGCGCTCGGCGCGTTCCCGGTCCACCGCAAAGCAGGGGACGTCGTAGCGCTTAAGACGTCGCTCTCGGTCCTCTCGGACGGGGAGATGCTATGCGTATTCCCGCAGGGGACGCGCTGCCCGAAGTCGGCGCTGCGCGACACAGCGGGCGAGATCAAATCCGGTGTCGGGCTCATGGCGATGCGCTCCGGCGCGTCCGTCGTACCGGTATACATAAAGACAAAGGGCAACAAGCTCCGCTTATTCCACAAAACCGAGATCATCTTCGGACCGGTCATTGCCCCGGATGAGCTCTCCGCGTTTGAAGGGCGCACAAAATATTCGGACGCGGCGTCCCTGATTTTTGACAGGATCTGCCGCATTGCGGAGGAGAACGGCGGGGATGCCGGGAACGGAGATGGAAGATGAACGTCACCGTCGCCGGCAATTCCGGCTTCTGTTTCGGCGTCAGGCGGGCGACCGAAACGCTCGAAGCAGCGATTTCGTCCAAAAAAAGTAAAATTTTTACCTACGGAGACATAATTCATAACCGTCAGTATCTTGACAAGCTGGCATCTTTGGGTGTAAAATCTATAAATAGCGACCGGATAGAAACGATCGCGCGCGGATCGACACCGTCCGACCCTTCAACAGTCGTTATACGTGCCCACGGGATAACGAAAGAGGAGGAGGAGCGCCTGTCGGAGCTCGCACGTGAAAACGAAAACTTTCACGTCATCGACTGTACGTGCCCGTTCGTCTCAAAGGTCCACAAGATCGCAGATTCCGAAACGGACGACGACACGGTCTTCATCCTGATCGGGACAGAGTCGCACCCCGAGGTCCGCGGTATTGTGAGCTGGGCGAAGGGCGAGTGCCACGTTTTTGCTTCATCCGCCGAGCTGGAAGACTATATTTCAGCAAATAACACCGACAGCTGGCGCGAAAAATGCGTCATAATGGCGGCTCAAACGACTCAAAAGCTGTCAGAATGGAATTTTTGCATAGAAATTATTCAAAAACACTGTACAAACGTCAAGATTTTTGATACAATATGCAGTGTTACGGAGCAGAGGCAGACAGACGCCGCCGAGCTCGCCCCGAAAATGGACGCGATGCTCGTCATCGGAGGCGCTCACAGCTCCAACACAAAAAAGCTCTATGAGATATGCCGCGAGCTTTGCCCGCGCACATACATGATAGAGACTGCAAACGATATTCCGACCGAACTTTTCGGAAGTATATATAACATCGGAATAACCGCCGGCGCGTCAACGCCCGACGGGCTAATTGAGGAGGTTAAAACCAAAATGGCAGAACTCGAAACCAACAAATCCTTCGAGGAGCTTATCGACGAGTCATTAAAAACTATAAATTCGGGAGATATCGTCACCGGTACAGTCACGTCCGTATCAGGCACAGAAGTGCATCTTGATATCGGCGGCAAGACAACAGGCATCATCACGCTCGAGCAGTTTACAGACGATCCGTCCGCAAAGCTTTCGGAGCTTGTCAAGGTGGGTGACGAGATCAAAGCGTTTGTCATCAAAAACAGCGACATCGACGGCATCGCGATGCTGTCCAAGCGCCGCGTCGATTCCGACGCCGCATGGTTCGCGATGGAAGAAAAGGCAAGAGAAGGCGCGATCATCGAGGGCAAGATCTCGGAAGCAGTTAAGTCCGGGCTTGTTATGATGGTCGGCTCCGTCCGCGTCTTCATCCCGGCATCTCTCTCCGGCGTCCCGAGAAACGGTGATCTTTCGGCTCTCGTCGGCACGACGCAGAAGGTGAAGATCAAAGAGGTCGACGTGCGCGGCAAGCGCGCCTACGGCTCGATCCGTGACGCGGCGCGCGCTGAGAGACGTGCGCGCGAAGAGGCGTTCTGGTCGACGGCGGAAATCGGCAAGTGGTACACCGGTACGGTAAAGAACATGACCGTTTACGGAGTATTTGTCGAGATCGCTCCCGGCATCGAGGGTATGATACATATCTCCGAGCTCACATGGAAGCACATCCGTCACCCCTCCGAGGTCGTCTCCGTCGGTGACACGATAGATACATACATAATCGACATGAACCGCGCGGATCACAGGATCTCGCTCGGCTGCAAGACGGAAGAGACGAATCCGTGGAGAATTCTCCATGAGAAATACTCCGTCGGCGACGTGGCAAAGGTGAAGATCGTCAGCTTCACGCCCTTCGGCGCATTCGCAGAGATCGTTCCCGGTCAGGACGGGCTTATCCATATATCCGAGATCAGCCGCGAACGCATCGCGAAGCCGTCTGACGTTCTTGAGATCGGCGCCGAGGTCGACGCAAAGATCATCGCGATAGATGAGGAAAAGCAGAAGGTAAGCCTCTCGATCAAGGCGCTCTCCGAGCCCGCGGCTCCCGCAGAGGTCGAGGCAGAGCCCGAGGCAGCCGAGCCCTCATACGACAACGGCGTTGTCTATTCGACGGATGCGCCGGAGGAAAGCGTTTATACCGAGGACGGCGCGGACGAAAAATAACCTTCCGTCCCCGAAAAAGAAGCTAAACGCCGAACACCGCTTTCTCATGTTCGGCGTTTTTCACTGAAAAAAAGTTTGTTGTAACGGGAGTTGATAACAGTTGGACGACAGTCCTTTGCCGAGTATAATTGTTTTTCTTATCTGTCTTTTCGGTTCAATGATCTGTTCCGCCTCCGAGACCGCGTTCGCATCGGTCGGAAGGGCAAGGATGATGAGCCAGGCAGAGGAGGGGGACAGGCGCGCGCGCCGGGTCCTCTCCGTGCTTGACAGGTTCGATTCCGCTCTCTCGGCAAACCTGATCTGCAATAATGTATTCAACATCGGCTGCGCCACAGCGGCAACGCTGATCGCGCTGCGTATCGGCGGCACTTACGCCGTCACTGCCGCGACGCTCATCTCAACGATCATTATCTTTCTTTCGGCTGAAATGCTGCCGAAGCGATTTGCAAAAGACTGTCCGGAGCTCACGGCAAAAGCGCTCGCGCCGCTGATTCTGTTCGCGATAAGCGCGCTTCGCCCCTTCATCGCTGCTGTCGGCGCCGTGACTCACGTTTTTACCCGCATCGTTCTCGGCAAGTCAAAAGCCGAGGTCACGTATACGGAAAACGAGGTCGAGGCTCTTATAGACACCGTCGCCGAAGACGAAGCCGTCCCTCCGATCCACGGGAGTCTTATCAGATCGGCTTTCGAGTTTTCCGGCACGCCGATTATAGACATAGCGACAAGCTGGAAGAACACGGTCAAGCTCCCGTTCGACGCAGATAGGGACACTGTCATCGCGATCTCGCGCTCGGTGCAGCACACGCGATTTCCGATCGTCCGCGGCGGGGCGCCCATCGGCGTTATGAACATACGCATATACCTGCGCGAATCTATCAATCACGGTGACGTTGATATATGTGAAATAATGATGCCGCCGTATTATGTCCCCGCCGATATGCCGGCTGACCACGCTCTTTCCGAGATGAGCCGCGCAAAGACGAGCATCGCGTTCGTCACTGGCAGTGACGGCGCCGTTTCCGGTATCGTTACGGTCGAGGATATACTCGAAAACCTCGTCGGAGACATGGACGATGAAACGGACACGGAGGAAAACGTATGAATTATCCTCTGTATCTGTGCGTCATCGGCGTACTGATCGTTTTCTCGGCTTACTTCTCCGGCACGGAGATAGCATATACCTCCGTTAAGCCCGGAAGGCTTCACGAGAAATACGAAAAGAAAAAGACGCTGTCCCTTCGTTTTTCGGTATATTTTCTTTCTCATTTCGACAACATGCTCGCCGCGATCCTGATAGGGAACAATGTCGTCAATCAGTTTGCATCTTCGCTCGCGACTGTAGTCGTCATTTCGCTGCTCGGCGAGAATTTTTCGTGGGTCGCGACCGCCGCCATGACCGTTCTCGTGCTCATATTCGGCGAAGTTATGCCAAAGACAATAGGAAAGGCACGGTCCGAGGCGGTGTGCGTCATCTCCGCGGTGCCGCTCCGATTTTTATCGGTGATCTTCTTCCCGCTGATATACGCCGTCAATAAGCTGATGGAACTTTTGTCGCACATGTGGGAAAAGCACAGGCAGGATGACGAGATGCCGATCTCGGAGGGAGAGCTCTCGAGCGTCATGGACATAGTCGGCAGTGAAGGCGTAATTGACGAGGCGCACACGGCTCTTGTCAAGCGCGCGATCGACTATAAGGACATCAGAGCATATGAGATAATAACACCGCGCGTCGACGTTGAATATATCGACCTGTCCGACAGTGCCGAGGACATAATCGCGCAGGCGCTTGCCTCCGGGCACTCGCGCCTCCCGGTCTCGGACGGCGATGCGGACAGCGTTCTCGGCGTGCTACACCTGAATAAGCTCCTTTTCCGGATAGAATCCGGGGAAATAACCAAGGATTCCGATATCACAGCATACATAAAGGAACTGATGAGCCCGCCGATTTTTATTCCGAAGACGGCGCCCGTTCACAGCGCGGTCGAGCTGATGCGCGAAAAACAGCAGCAAATGCTGCTCGTCGTCGATTCTTACGGCGGCGTGATGGGCATCCTCACGATGGAGGACGCGCTCGAGGTCATCGTCGGCGACATCTGGGATGAATCGGACGAAATAGTCCCGGACATCATCAAAGTCGGCGATAACGAGTACGACGTCAGCGCAAAGCTGCGCCTGCGCGAGCTCTTCGGTGAGCTTGCTTCCGACAGCGAAACGCTCCCTACGGATGATATCGAAAACGAGTTCACCGTGCTCGGCGGATGGTGTTCCGCGATGCTCGGCATTTCGCCCGAGGAAGGCGACAGCTTCACCTTCGGCGATATGACGTTCACTGTCAGAACGCTGCGCGACAAAACGCCCGACAGGCTGACGGTAAAGGTCGCCGGCGGCAGCGGTGAGGACGGGGATAGCAAGTAACACAGCCAACAAATCCAACAAATATAAAATGGAACATGGAGACTTAAAAAATGGGAAAAGCCAAAAGAACAAAGCTTAAAAAAGCCGAGGAGCAGGCGCGCCTCGAAAAGGTACGCGAACAGAAGCGTGCAGACCGCCGCGATACCGCCAAGATAGCGATCATCGCGATCTCGATACTGCTTGTTATCGCGATACTTGTCGCGGCATGCTGCCTTATCGTTTTCTCGATCAGGAGCACTGGCAACTACCTCCGCAACCGCGAATCCATTACGAGCGACAACTTCAAAGTCAACAACGCCATGGTCTCGTACTTCTTCCGCGACAATTTCAATGCACAGCGCTCATACTACGACTACTATTACAGCTACTTCAATCTCAATACGTCCATGCCGCTGCGCGAACAGAAGTACAACGACAGCATGACGTGGTTCGACTATCTCATGAATTCGACGGCAAGCAGCATCGCCAATATGCTGATCCTTGCCGAAGCCGCAAAGGAAGCGGGCGTCGAGATTACTGACGTCGAAGAGGGAAGAATTGATCTTACGATCGACGCAATGCAGAAGCACGCCGATGAGGCGGGGCTCAGCCTTGAAAAATACATTCATGAGAATTACGGTCTTGGCGTCAAGGAGAGCGACATCCGCGACGCGCTCAGGATCTATTATCTCAATCAGAAGTTCTACTATAAGACCATAAGCGAGATAGAGATCACGGAGGAAGAGATCAACGACAAGTTTGAGGAAGATGAGAACAGCTATCTTGTCGCCGATTATCTGACATATACGTTCACAAAGACGACAGAGGGCAAGACTGCAAATGAGATGGCAGAAGAGCTCGCAAAGGCAAAGGACGAGATCGAATTCAACAAGGCGCTCCGCAAAATACTGTCTGAGGCAGGCACAAAGGATTCGGATATTGACACCGCTATAGAAAACGCCAAGGTAGAGGGCGCGACGTACGGCGGCGACAGCAGCTCCGAATACATCAAATGGCTGTTCGAAGAAGGCAGAAAAGTCGGCGACGTAAAAACGATCGAGGCGAGCAGCGGCAGCGTTTCCGTTTATTTCGTGCTGAACACGCCGCATAAGGACGAGGCGGAGACCAAGAACGTCCGGCACATCCTCTTCTCCCTCAGCGATTACGAAACAGAGGAAGAGTGCAAAGCGGCAGCCGAGGAGATCCTCGACAAGTTCAAGAAGGACGGCGGCGGCGAAGAGGCTTTCGCAGACCTTGCTAACCGCAATTCCTCCGACACGGGCTCAGCGATGAACGGAGGACTCTACGAGAATGTGAAGTACGACGACATGGTCGAAGAATTCAGAGACTGGATCTTCGATGAGGACCGCAAGGAAGGCGATGTCGATATCGTCAAGACGTCATACGGATATCACGTCATGTACTTCGCCGGCAACGGCAGACCCGTCTGGGAATCGAACGTCCGCAGCGATATACTGAACGAGAAGTACAGTGATATGGCTGAAGATTTCTCAGAAAAATATAAGGTCAACGTTAACTACGACATGTTCAAAAACATCCCCGATATCGCATAAGCATGTATTGAAAAACGAGCCGCTCGTGCGG
>CANQMS010000043.1 GCA_947624995.1 uncultured Clostridia bacterium | reverse complement strand
TGTGAATCCCCCGGGGTGCTTCCTTCAAAATGCGGTGCGAAGTCGATATTTCTCTCTCCCCGGTTCGTGCGTCGACGCGAATCGCTTGCTCCGCCTTTGAACGCTGACGCGCCGACAGCTCCAGTGCGGACGTGCGCTTTGCACCTATGCGCCAGCCCGACAGCGTCTCCTATTTTTTTCGCCCAAAACTGTCTCTTCGCGAGTGCGAACAACTCCCTCTCCGTTATCCCATTGAACGCTGCCGCGGCTGACAGCTCCCGTGAAACGTATGTTTCACACCTACCCGCCGGACCGACAGCGTCCGTGAAACGGTGTTTCACCCCCAACCGCTCGCCCGTCAATACATTCCCTGCACGCAATCGTTAGACCGCGAACGACTTCCTCATCCCTAACCGCTTTCCCGCTTTTTTAACCTTCGGTCAAGCGCGCAGGCACACAACGCGCTCCCGCGCGGTCGCTGTCGGCGCGGCAGCGTTCAAAAGGAAAAGCCAGAGGGAGCTGTTCGCACTTGCGAAGAGCCACTTTTTCTCCGCGACCGCGAAGCGCCGCTGTACGCCCGTGGGCGTAGGTGCGGGCAAACGCCCGCCCGGTCGCTGTCGACGCGTCAGCGTTCAGCCGCAGCACGAACGATTCGCGTCGACGCACGGACCGGGGAGCGATAAACATACGCTTCGCTCCGTATATCACAGGGCGCACCCATGGGGGATTCACAAGGGGGGAATCCCCCCTTGTGCCATGGGTGGATTGTTAAGTGAGGGAGGCGTCTGCTTCGCAGCCGCGAGGGGGTCCATCCTTAACGAACTTCTCCCGCTTTGAAGCAAGGAATATAAAGAAGTACAGGCGAAAACATCCGAGGCGAAAAACCATGACGTCAGCTTGACAATCCCTCCGCCCCGCCGACGCTCGGCGCCTCCTTGGCGAAAGGGAGGCACTGTAGATCAGCCGCGCACCCGCTCCGTCGCGTAACGGAGCGCCGAAATCGCATGGTCGTCGCGATCCGGGAACCCGCCGTCGGCGGCGAACTCATACGAAACGAGCTCCCTATACGCGTTCGGCGTGCGCGCCGGATCCACCACGATCCTGCGCGCCGCGAGCCAGCGGAACCCGAACGCCACGGACCCCGCCCCCTTGACGGCACCAACCGCCGGGACGCCGTGCCGACGCAGCTCCGCGATCGACCGCGGCTCCGCCGAATCGCACACGATCCGCTCGTCGTCGTAGCCGCGCGAGAGGATGATGTCCGCCGCCTCCTCGCCGGACAGCTTCGTTTTGTAGATCTCGTCGAGCAGGTAGATCCGCCCGCGCGCCGCGTCGTAGTGCAGCCGCAGAAACGCAAACGGATCCGGGTACCACCCAAAGTCGATGCCCTGAAGGATCCGGTCGAACGACTCGACCTCCGCGTCCTCGATGCGCCGCACCTCTAACTTGTCGAAGACGGCGCCGCCCGCGCCGTTCGGGACGCCGAGGTACTCGTGCTCATACGCGGCGGGATCGGTCTCCTTCAGGTGCTCGGCGTCGTCGATGAACTTCTGCCCGACCCACTCGGGCGGCAGGTCAAGGTACGTCGAGTGATGGCGCACCGCCCCCGGACGCTCGGCGTTGATCCAGTGCTTGCGCGAGCGCGGCGGGTTGTAGGAGGAGAAGTCGTACGCAGCATCGCCGCCGCGCAGCACGGACTGCGCGATGCCGCGCACCTCGTCGGGACCCGCGAGCTGGTCCTCTTCCTCGCGCCAGAGGATGCCGATGGAGCCGAAGGGAGGCTTCGTCGACTTGAGCTTTGCCGCGTCGTCGACGCCGCGGAAGTATACGGTCTGCCCGGTCGGCGCGTAGACGATTTCGAGCGGAGACGAACGGAACCGGAACCTGTCGGCGAGCCCGAGCGTGCGGATCGCCCACTCGAGCTGCGCGTAGACCGAATCGCGCAGCGTCGTCGCGAATTTGCGGACCGCGCACGCGTGCAGCGTCGGGCAGTTGATCAAAAGCTCGACGATCTTGAGGGCGATGAAGGAGGATTTCCCGCTGCAGCGCCCGCCGGTGAAGACGTAGGAGACGTTCGGGACGATCCGTCTGTTGATATCGACAAACGCGCGCCCGACGACATCGGCGGGAATGCGGAACGGCGCCGCCGCGCGCGTCTGTCCGGGCGGGAAGTCGATGAAGGAGCGTTCAAGCGCACTCGCCGCCCCGAGTCTGTCGGAGAGCTTAAGCGAAGTATCTCTCATGACCGCCGTCCTCAGCCCGCGGATCTCCGAGATCAACCCCGCCCCGTCCTCCGCGCCATCTTCCGCGCCGCTCGCCGCCACGCCCCCGCGATCGTCTGCCGCCTCGTCTGCCGCAACATTCCCCGCGCCATTCGCCGTATCACCGCCCGCGCCATCCGCCGCCGCGTCTTCCGCGCCGTTCGCCGACGCGTCTGCCACAACGCTCGCCGCCCCATCACTCGCGCCATCCGCCGCTTCTTCCGCGCTGTTCACTGCCGCGTTCCCACGATCGTCCGCTGCCACATTCGCAGCAACATCCCACGCGCCATTTGCCGCCCCACCGCTCGCACAGTTCGCCGCCGCGTCCCCGCGATCGTTCGCCGTCACGCTCGCCGCCTCACCGCTCGCGCCATCCACCGCTGCGTCTCCCTCGCCGCTCGCTGCCGCGTCCCCGTGATCGTTCACCACCACGCTCGCCGCCTCACCGCCCGCGCCATCCGCCGCTGCGTCTCCATCGCCGCTCGCCTTCGTGCCCCCGCAATCGTCAACCGACGCATTTTCCGCACATATCGCCGCCGTGCCTCCCGCATCGCTCGCCGCGCCGTTCGCCGACGCATCTTTCGCGCCGCTCGCCGCCGTGTCCCCGCGTGCGCCAGCCGCAACATCTCCCGCACCGTTCGCTGCCACGCCCCCGCGATCGTTCACCGCCGCATCTCCCGCGCAGTTTGCAGCCGCGTCCCTGCAATCGTCAGCCGCTTCGTCTCCCTCGCCGCTCGCCGCCTCACAGCTCGCGCCGTTCGCAAACACGCTCCCGCGTGCGTCAGTCATCGCATCTGATGCGCCGTCGACGCAATCGCAACCGCAAAACTCCCGATCTTCGCGGGCATTGTCGCCGCAGCCGACCGAAGGATTATAAGCTCTCGTCATGTCCCCGCAATCGCCGGTCGCCGTACATCCCGCGCTATACTCCGCCGCGTCTTTCGCGCCGCTCACCACCGCGTCTCCCGCGCCGTTCGTCGACGCATCTTTCGCGCCTCTCGCCTTCGTGCCCCCGCAATCGTCAGCCGACGCATTTTCCGCGCATCTCGCCGCCGTGCCTCCCGCATCGCTCGCCGCGCATCTCGCCGCCACGCCCCCGCGATCGTTCGCCGCCGCATCGTTCACGCCGTTCGCCACCACGTCGCCGCGACTGTCTGCCGCCGCGTCTTCCGCGCCGTTCATTGCCACGCCCACGCGATCGTTCGCCGCCGCACTCGCCGCCGAATCTCCCGAAGCGCTCGCCGCCTCACCGCTCGCGCCATCCGCCGCCGCGTCTGCCGCGCATCTCGCCGACGCGTCCCCGTGATCGTTCACCGCCACGCTCGCCGCCTCACCGCTCGCGCTATCCGCCGCCGCGTCTTTCGCGCCGTTCGCCGACGCGCCCCCGCGTACGTCAGCCACAACATCTCCCGTGCCGCTCGCCTTCGCGCCCCCGCAATCGTCAGCCGACACTTTTTCCGCGCATCTCGCCGACGCGTCCCCGCGTACGTCAGCTACAACATCTCCCGTGCCGCTCGCCTTCGCGCCCCCGCAATCGTCAGCCGACGCTTTTTCCGCGCAACTCGCCGCCACGTCCCCGCGATCCTTCGCCGCCGCGTCTGCCTCACCGTACGCCGCACCGTTGCCCCGTCTGCTTCTCCACTTATACATTTTCTCGCCTCGCACGCTTACCCCCTTATCCGCCGTATCATCCTCCATAGCAAAATCCCCTTTCCGCCGCGCGCAGACGGCACGGCATACAATTTCCTCGCTTTCGCGGACGCAGCGCCGGACCGTATCCGGATCGACGCCGATGTAGCGAAGGTGACGCACGAATCTCTCATCGTGCATGAGCACATACAGCCACGAATCGCTGAACGGCTCCTCCGCCCGTGCGCCCGCGACCGTCCCGCACCGTGCGAGCGCGCCCGCGAATCTGATCTGCCTCGACGTCATAAGCTCCCCCTTCGTCCCGCAAAAGCGACTCCCGAATCAGAACATTTGTTCGTTATGCCGCTTAAAAATACCGGCATCCCCGCCGTGATCTCTTATATCTTCCCGCCGCTGACACCGCCGCCGTCGCGACCGTCGAAATCGTCGCAATCGTCGCAATCGCAATCGTCGCCTTCGCCCCCGCCGACGCCGAACAGTGCCTGCGTCCGCCGCCAGCGGCGACCGAACCATTCGCGCCAATCGTCGCAGTCCTCGAAGTGACACGCCTCGCCCTCGCGCGGGCACCCGGCGCACACGGGGCACACAGTTTCTTTTTCCATAAAGCCGCCTCCTTTCACCCAAATTATACCGTCTCAACCGCGCCGCATTTTAACCCGCGCCGCCGCTTCGATCTCGCCAACCGCTCGCGCACCTGATCGGCGCACCTCCGGCACATCGCACCGCACTCGTCGCGCGCCGCCGACGTCTCAACCTATCCGACGCCTTAACCTCACCGCCGCTTCACCCGCGCCGCCGCTTCGCCGCTCCGATCTCGCCAACACGCGCGCCTATTCGGCGCACCTCCGGCACATCGCACCGCACTCGTCGCGCGCCGCCGACGTCTCAACCTATCCGACGCCTTAACCGTGCCACCGACTCAATCTCACCGCCGCTTCACCCGCGCCGCTCCGATCTCGTCAACCGCTCGCGCGCCTACTCGGCGCGCCTCCGGCACATCGCACCGCACTCGTCGCGCGTCGCCGACGTCTCAACCCATCCGACGCCTTAACCGTGCCACCGACTCAATCTCACCGCCGCTTCACCCGCGCCGCCGCTTCGCCGCCGCCTCGATCTCGCCAACCGCTCGCGCGCCTGATCGGCGCACCTCCGGCAAATCGCACCGCACTCGTCGCGCGCCGCCGACGTCTCAACCCATCCGACGCCTTAACCGTGCCACCGACTCAACCTCACCGCCGCTTCACCCACGCCGCCGCCTCGATCTCGCCAACCGCTCGCGCGCCTACTCGGCGCGCCTCCGGCACATCGCACCGCACTCGTCGCGCGTCGCCGACGTCTCAACCCATCCGACGCCTTAACCTCACCGTCGCTTCACTCACGCCGCCGCTTCGCCGCCGCCTCGATCTCGCCAACCGCTCGCGCGCCTGATCGGCGCACCTCCGGCACATCGCACCGCACTCGTCGCGCGCCGCCGACGTCTCAACCCATCCGACGCCTTAACCGTGCCACCGACTCAATCTCACCGCCGCTTCACCCGCGCTGCCGCCTCGATCTCGCCAACCGCTCGCGCGCCTACTCGGCGCGTCTGCGGCACATCGCACCGTAATCTTCGCGCGCGTCGCCGACGTCTAAACCTCTCCACCGCCTCAGCCTTGCCGCCGCGCCGCCGATCCGATCTCGCCAGCACACCCGCGCGCCTATTCGGCGCGCCTCCGGCACATCCGCACCGTACACGCCGCGCTCGCGCGCCGACGTCTCACCCGCGCCGCCTATGCGCCTACTCGGCATACCTCCGGCGCATCGCGTCGTACTCGTCGAGCGCATCCTCGATGCCGTCGCCGATGCCGCCGAAATCATATATCCTTGCCGCCCAAAGGTCGGCGGCTTTTTTCCAGTCGGGTAGCGTACGCCACCCCGTGACCTCGTTGTAAGCGACGAACTTCTCCGCCTCCCGTGTCGGACGCTTCAGTCCGAGCACATCGCGGAAGTAGAGCATGACGGCAGTCATTCCGGGTGGTGATGCGTGCGCGTACACGCGAGTTGTTTGAGTTAGTTTATCTCGTTTTTTGTCTTTTTCTTTTTCTTTTTCTTTTTCTTTTTCTTTGTCTTTGTTGTTGTTTTCTTTTTCTTTGGTTCTTTCTTTTTCTTGCGCCGGCTGCGCGTCCCGGATCCCGCCGCCGGGACCTCCGATCCCGATCTCCTCTTTTCCGCCCTCACAGGCATCCGCGCCGTCCATGCTTCGGGCAGAGACGGTCCGCTTCTCACGCCCGTTCTTCATGAGCTCGCTCCGCGTCTCATACACACGGATATCACGGTCGATCTGCCCGCGCAGGATCGGGAAGACGACGCGCTCCTGCCCCGTGAGCTCGGGCATTTCACCGCCGCCCGCGTAGGCGAGGATGGCGCGGAACAGCCGTCCGCACTCGCCGTCGTCGAGCTCTTCGAGCGCGTACGAAAGGTCGCAAAAAATTTTCACATAGGACAAACTCATTTGTTTCACCCCCAAAATTTCAGTCGCAGAACGACACATGGCAGTGCGGGCACCCGGTCACGTGGCGCGTGCCGCCCGCGCCTCCGGCGCCTATAACGCCGCACGCGTCACCGACTCCGCCCTTGCCGCCGACTCCGCCCTTGCCGCCGACTCCGCCCTTACCGCCGATTCCGCCAACGCCGCCGATTCCGCCAACGCCGCCGATTCCGCCAACGCCTCCCGCGCCTTCAACGCCGCCCACGCTGCCGACGCCTCCCGCGCCTTCAACGCCGCCCTTGTCGCCAACGCCGCCCGCGCCTCCGGCGCTCCCAACACCGCCCGCGCCGCCCATGCCGCCGTTGACGGCGTAGACGTTTTCCCCGCACCGCGGGCAAATGCCGCCGGGCGGGGCGAAGAACGGCAGCGACCGCTCCTTGCAGAACCGCCTCTGTGCCTCCTCCGCTTCACGCACGGATGCGATTTTTTTAGTTTTTTCTTGAAAATCCATTGACATCTCCCTGTTGTTATGCTAAGATATCTGTGTCAACAGTGAGAATTATACGCTATTTTCATAGCATTGTCAAGTGCCTGCTGCTCGTTTTTTAGCAATAACGTGAAATCACCCGCAGAATTAATGAAAAGAGGAAAATAAAATGTTAAATTTAGACAAACTCCGCGAATCCATCCGCCGCAGCGGGAAGACGCGGAAGTACCTGTGCGCGAAGCTCGGGAAGCCGCAGTATTATTTGACGAACGTATTCCGCCGCACGGTCCCCGATGATGCGCGCGACTACGACTATCTGCCGCCGGAGCTTTTAGCCGTTTTAGCGTCGGAGCTCGGGACGACGGTCGCGTATCTTACGGACGAGACGGACGATCCGGCACCGCCGACACCGCCGACGCTTGCGCGCGGCGGATCGGTACGCATCCCCGTATACGGCGAGGTCGCTGCGGGGATCCCGATCGAGGCGATCACGGACATTGAGGATTACGAAGAGATCTCGGCGGACATGGCGTCCCGCGGCGAATACGCGGCGCTGCGCATCCACGGAGACAGCATGGAGCCGCGTATCATGGACGGCGACACGGTGATCGTGAGGCTTCAGGAGACGGCGGACACGAATGACACCGCCATCGTGATGATCAACGGCGGGACTGCGACCTGCAAGCGTATCAAGCGCATGGCAGAGGGCGTGATGCTGATCCCGACGAATCCGCGGTACGAGACGATGTTTTATACCAATAATGAGATTGAGACTCTCCCGGTCCGCATCTGGGGCAAGGTCGTAGAAGTGCGCGGCAAGATTTAATAAAGGGGCTTCCGCCCCTAAAAACCCCTCGCCCGCTTGTCGATCGCCTGCACGGAGCCGATCCGAGCCTCATCTATACTCGCCTATTCCATTTTATATTCCCTGCTTCGAAGCCGGGGAAGTTCGTTAACTCCGAGCTCCGCCCCCGCGGCAGCAGACGCCTCAACCATTACTTAATAATCCACCCTTTCTTTTTCTTAATCTTCTTTATTTTCCTTGCTTCAAAGCGAGAGAAGTTCGTTAAGGATGGACCCTCGCGCGGCTGCGACAGCAGATGCCAGAGACCCCTTACTTAACAATCCGTCCTTTTTTATCTTGATCTTCTTTATATTCCTTGCTTCAAAGCCGGAGAAGTTCGTTAAGGATGGACCCCCCGAGGTCCCTCCTTAACAATCCACCCATGGCACAAGGGGGGATACCCCCCTTGTGAATTCCCCATTGGTGCTCCCTGTGAGATGCGGAGCGAAGTCGATATTTCTCTCTCCCCGGTTCGTGCGTCGATGCGAATCGTTTGTGCCGCCGTTGAACGCTGACGCGCCGACAGCGACCGGGCGGGCGTATGCCCGCACCTGAGCGCCGGACCGACAGCGTCGCTTGGCGGTCGCGGAGCAAAAGCGTATCTTCGCAAGTGCGAACAGCTCTCTCTGCCTTTTCCTATTGAACGCTGCCGCGCCTGACAGCTCCCGTAAGGGAACGCGTTGCGCCTATGCGCTTGACCGAAAGTTGTAACATTACGGTCAAGCGGTTAGAATATAACAAATCGTTTTATAGTCGCTGTCGGTCCGGCGGGTAGGTTGAAACATACGTTTCACGGCGCTGTCGGCGCGTCAGCGTTCAAAAGGAAAATAAAAAAAAGTGCTGTTCGCACTTTCGAAGATACAATTTTGGGCGCAACAAATAAAAGACGCTGTCGGTCAAGCGCTTAGGCGCGGGCAAACGCTCGCACGGGAGCTGTCGCCGCGTCAGCGTTCAGCTGCGGCACGAACGGTTTTCGTCGACGCCACGAACCGGGGAGAGAGAAATATCAATTTCGCACCGTATCTCACAGGGAGCACCTATGGGGAATTCACAAGGGGGGTATCCCCCCTTGTGCCATGGGTGGATTGTTAAGGAGGGACCTCGGGGGGTCCATCCTTAACGAACTTCTCGGGCTTCGAAGCAAGGAATATAAAGAAGATAAAGCAAAGAAAAGGCAACGCCATGGGTGGATTGTTAAGTAAGGAGTGAGGCGTCTGCTATCGCAGCCGCACGACACCCGCTGCCGCGGGGTCTGAGGCGTCTGCTATCGCAGCCGCACGACACCCGCTGCCGCGGGGTCTGGGGCGTCTGCTGTCGCAGCCGCGAGAGGGTCCATCCTTAACGAACTTCTCCCGCTTTGAAGCAAGGAATATAAAATGGTATAAGCAAAGACAGCCGAATCTAAAAACTGTCCCGTTAGCTTACGGTGGAAGGGGTGACGCTCGCCGCCTCCCTTGCGCAAAGGGAGGCTCTCACGCCCGCCGCCAAGCGAACGCCCCGGGGGCTATTGGGGGAGGAGGCACGCGCACGCGAAACCGAACGCATCCCTCTCCCACCTTCTCTCTACATCATCCTTCTCTTCATCTGCTCCGGATTCACCGCGTACCCGAGCGCCGTGTCGCGGTCTATCAACCCCGACGTATACAAATTCAAAATCGACTGATCCATCGAGATCATCCCCTCGCTCGAACCGGACGCGATCGCGTTGTCGATCTGATGGCTCTTGCTGTCGCGGATCATGCTCCGGATCGCCGGATTCATGTGCATGATCTCATACGCGGGAACGAGCCCGCCCTCGCGGCTCGGGATGAGCTGCTGCGACACGACCGTGTGCAAAACGGAGCTCAGCTGGATCCTGATCTGCGCCTGCTGCGCCGGCGTGAACGAGTCGATTATCCTGTCGACCGTGTTGACGGCGCCGCTCGTGTGCAGCGTCGCGATCAGCAAATGCCCCGTCTCCGCCGCCGTCATCGCGGTGCGGATCGTCTCGTGGTCGCGCATCTCGCCGAGGAGGATGACGTCCGGCGCCTGCCGCAGACACGACCGCAGCGCCGTCAAATAATTCTCCGTGTCGATCGCGATCTCGCGCTGGCTGATGATGCTCTTCACGTCGCGGTGCAGGTACTCGATCGGGTCCTCGAGCGTGATAATGTGGCAGCTCCGCGTCTTGTTGATGCGGTCAATGATGCATGCCTGCGTCGTCGATTTGCCGCTGCCTGCCGTCCCCGTCACGAGGACCATGCCGTGATCGACGTCCGCGAGCTCCATCACGGAGTCCGGGATGTGCAGCGACGCCCTGTCCGGGATTTCAAAGGCGACCGTACGGACGACCGCCGCCATCGACCCGCGCTGCCTGTACGCGTTGACGCGGAACCGCGCGAGTCCCGCGACGGCGAACGAAAAATCGTCGTCCCCGCAGTCGAGGTAATGCTCCATCCCGCGCCCCGCGAGCGAATATATCTCGCGGATCAGCTCCTCGGTCCTGTTCGGGAAGACCTTTTCATCCCCGATGCGCTCGATCTTGCCCTTGATCTTGCAGCTCACCTCCGCGCCCGCGACGATGAACAGATCGGACGCCTCGCGCTCGACCGCGTATCTGAGATATTCCGTCATATTCATAAACTCATTCGCCCCCTGTGTCACATGTAAATACTGTCTTATGTCCGCTTCCCGCCGCCGACCGCACGCCGCCGACCGCAGCCTCCCGCCGCCGACCGCAGACTGTTCACAACCCGCTGCCCGCAGCCTGCTGTACACCGCCCGCCGACTGTACGCAGCCCGCTGTCCGCTGCCGACTTTCCGCAGCCCGCGGCATTTCGGCAAACGCCGAAGCCGCTTCGACATTTGCCAAAGTGGCTTCGGCTTCTTTTTTTTTCGTCAAAGTTGTATTTCGATTTCCGCCGGTGGTATTGCGGCTCCGCCGGTGGTATTTCAACTCTGCTGAAGGTGGTATTTCGGCTTACGCCCGCAAGTGGTTTTTCGATTTCCGCCGAAAGTATTTCGACTCCGGTCCGCTGGCGGTATTTCGACTCCGGTCCGTAGGTATTCCGACTACTCCGAAATTGGTATTTCGGCAAAGCCGTCAAGCATCCCTAATCTATAATCTCTCCGAAATCGCCGTCCCAGACGCCGGCGCCGCCTTCGGGCTGCCACTCCGCGGTGGAGACCGCCTGCCAGCGCTCGATGCTGTACTCGCCGCCGAGCCCATGCTCGAACCTGATCCTGACGCGCAGCTCCTGCGTGTCCGAGATCGTACACGCGTACTCGGCGGTGACCGCCTCGGTATTGAGCGCCGCCGGCGCCACGCCGGAGAGGTCTCCGTCGCGCCGGACGGTCACCCCGTCCGGAACGTCGCCCGCGCGCAGCCGCGCAAGGATCTTTTCCGCCTCGAGGTCCGCCTCGTAATAGCCGGACACGGCGGAGAGCGCCGCCTCGTCAAGGCGCAGATCAGCCTCGACCGTCGACAGCGAAAGCAGCGAAAAGATCGTCAGACAGAGGATTGCGAAGATGACGAGCAGCGAGCTGCCGCCGACAACGGGCGGCGTAAACCGCTTTTTTTCGCCCCGATTCATTCGCTCACCTCCCCCGATGCCGCGGCGCCGCCGTCCTGCCACGCCGTCTGCAGCGTGAAGAGCTCGCGCTCCCCCTTATAGACGGTCACGACCGCGGTCGGCGGGACTCTCACCCCGGGCTCGCTGTTGTAGACGCGCTCGATCGTCAGCGTGAAAACGCACCCCGGCGCGCCCGCGCCGCCGTTATCTTCATTTTCATTCGTACCATTTTCATTCGTATAATTTGTCAGCGAAAACGAACCCGTGTTCCAGTCCGCGTCGTAGCGGATGACGGCTCTGCCGTCGCCGAACGTGCCGCCGAGCTCGCCCGCGACCTCCTCGATGATCACGAGGGCGTCGTCGTCCCTGCCGAGACCGCGCCGCTTGAGCAGCTCCGCGGCATTCTGCGCCTCGACGGCGGCGCGGTCGCGGTCGTCGATGCGCTTCGACGTCTCGTCCGAGAAGACGAACGCCTGAACGCACAGCGCCGCGGCGAGCGCGAACACGAGTATCATCACCGACTGCTCCATGAGCGCGAGCGGTGCCTTGCTCCTCATTCAGACGCCTCCTCTCCGCGCAGCGACAGGCAGAGAGATGTCTTCTTCCCGCCGCTCTCCGTGAGCTCGACATTCAGGATGCCGTCTCCGACGGACGCCGAAAGCGCGTCCGCCCTGATTATTTTTTCGCCGTCCTCAGGCGAAAATCCGTCATTTTCGTCTCCGGTGTCGCCGCTCCCTTCGGTGAACAGCTCGCAGATCCAGCCGTCGTGGCAGTAGATCCGCGTGATGAAGACGTAGTCGCCGTAGCGGTCCGTGAGCGTGATCGCGCTCTCGCCGCCGAAGTCGGTGACGGAGACGGACCCGCCGTCCTTCGCCTGGCGGACCTTTGTCGCGACATACTGCGCCGCGGTGCGGCGCTCATACGCGTCCCTGTCGCGGTCGACGATCCTGTTGTAAACTCCGGACCCGGTCAGGAGCACGGAGAGGATCGAGACGGCGAACACGCCGAAAAGAAGGAGCGCGAAGAGCCCGGAGAGCTCGTGCCTCTGTGATGTCGAACGCCTCATAAGCAGCCTCCGATCAGTCCGCGGTCCGCTTGAGGACCGTAAAGTCGGGCATCAGGTTTGAGGCAAAGACCGTGTAGTCGACGAAATATTTGTCCTCATCGACGAGAAGCCCGTAGTGCTCCTGCATGTATTCGACCGACGGCGGATAAATGCCCTCCGCGGCGTAGCACGCCGCGGCGACGCGCCGGATCGACTCCTCAAGGCGGTTGATCTCCTCATCCTCGGACCCGCCGCGCAGCCCGTCGATCCCGGTGAAGAACGCGAGCAGGACGACGACGGCGAGCACGGGCAGAAGGATCCCCCGCAAAAGTGAGGAAATATGTATTCCCGAACGTTTTTTCATCGCAAGGTCACCCGATAGCGGTCATGATGTTCATCAGCGGGAGCATGACCGAGAGGAGGATGACGCCGACGAGGACGGACGTCACCATGACGAGCGCGGGCTCGACGGCGGCGACGCGCGCCTCAAGAGCGGTCTCGCTCTCCTCGGAGAGCCTGCGCGCGATCTCGGAGATCGCAACGTCGCCCGCGCCGCTCTTGATCCCGAGCTCGAGCAGGTGGCACTCCGTGCGCGGAAGGACGCCGGAGTCGCGCATCGCGGCAGCCATCGGAGCGCCGTCCTCGATGCGCTTTTTGCAGTCGAGGCAGCGCGCCTTCGCGGTCGGGACGTGGTCGAGCAGGGACGCGGCAAGCGACAGCGCCTCCTCGATCGGCATACCGCTCGACATACCGATCGACAGGGACTGCGCGAAGCGCGCCGTATTGATGCGGCGGGAGATGCCGCGGTCGCCCATGACGCGGCGCCACAGCGACATCACGCGCTCGCGGAACTTATACGACGCCGCGAAGGCGGCGAGGAAGACGACGACGATGCCGAGCAGCGCGCAGAGCACGGGCATCGCGTGATCGAGCGCCTGCCCGAACGCGTAGAGCCCGCCGGCGATGCCGGTAAGCGACCCGCCGAGGTACGAGTAGACCTCGTTGAAGACGGGCAGCACCTGAACGAGCAGGATCACGATGACCGCGAGCATTATCACAAGGAGGATCGCGGGGTAAAGGAGCGCCGACTTGATCTGCCTGTCGAGGCGGACGCGGTCCTCGTAGTGCCGCGAGAGGGCGGCGAGCGCCTCCTCGGTGCGCCCGGCGCGCTCGCCCGTTTCGAGCAGCCCGCAGACGTAGTCCGGGAATCTGCCGGAGTCGCGGAGCGCCGCGGCGAGCGTCGCCCCGCCGTCAACGGCGGACGCGAGCCCGGAGAGAAGACCGCGCCGAACGTCGGACGTCTCCTCCTCGGCGAGCATCGAGAGCCCGTCCCCGACGGAGACGCCGGAGTGGATGAGGATCGAGAGCTCCTCGCAGAGGTAGCTTATCTCGCCGTTGTCAAGCTTTTTCTTATCCATAGTCTCTAAAACCTCGTCTCTTTTGAGTTTATGAGTTTATATCAATAGAAGTATTTCGCGTTGTAATGCGAGCCCGTCCCGATGTATTTCATGATATCGGGGCTCTCGTTGCCGGAGGAGGCGAACGTCGGGTCCATCCTCTCCCATGTCGCGCCTTGGAAATGAATGACGCCCTCGATCCAGCCTTCCTTTTCGCTCCAGACGCTGATCCACGCGTGATACGAGGTGTCGGCATAGCCGACGACGAGCTTGCACGGGACGCCCGTGCAGCGCAGCATCCCCGTCATGAGCGCGGCGTAATCGAAGCAGATCCCCTTCTTTTCGGCGAGGACGGAGTCGAGCACGGGGAGGTACCCCGTCATACCGCCCGCCGAGATCGTCGCCGCCTTCGCCTTGTCGTAGGTGAGGCTGCGGATGACGTAGGTGTAGATCTTTTCGACCTTGCGGAGCGTGTCCTTCTCGTGACCGACGAGCTCCCATGCCTTGTTTATCGTGTTCGGCGCCGCCTCGAAGTTGACGTACTGGTTCGAGCGCAGAAACGGCGCGAACTGATCCTTCATCGTGACCGAGATGCTCACGGAAAGCACCGTCGCGTATTTATTGTCGACGACGTTTTCGTAGACGCCGATCTTATACGTGCCGTCCCCGTCCGAGAGCGGGAACGCGACCCACTGCCCGACGGGCAGGTCGTATTTGTACAGCGTCGTCGGACCGTTCAACTGCACTTTAAGCCTTGCCGACGTCTGCGCCGTATAGCGGATCATGACGTAGCCGTCCGTCATGTTCGAGTAGTCGATCACGGCTTTGTCGTTCTGCTTTGTCGCGGTGCCGGGCGCCGAGACAGTGAGGTAAGTCGGGATCGCCGGCGGCTGCGGCGGGTCCGGCGGAGTCGGCGCGCTCGTGACGGGCGGCTGCGGCGGATTTGTGACGGGCGGATTCGTCACGGGCGGCTGCGGCTTGTTCGTGACGGGGGGATCCGTGACGGGCGGCTTATTCGTCGTGCCGGAGCCGCTGCCCGACGTCGTGACCGAGACGTTGCCAGAGGTCGTCCCCGAGCCGGAGCCCGATGTGTCCTCGCCCGTTTCGGGCGGCTCGGTCCCGGGATCGACGTCGTCGGTGTCGTTTGTGACGTCGGAGGCGTCGGTTTCGGTTTCTGTCCCCGTTCCGTCGGTGACGTCGTCGGTGTCGCCCGTGTCGCCGCCGCTGCTGCCGTGGCTGCCGCTGCCGACGGACGTACCGTCCCCGCTCCCGTCCGGACCCGACAGGCTGCCGTCAATTGACGGGTCGCCGGACGAGCTGCCGCCGGGCGTGACGGTGGTCTTCTTGCAGGCGGCGAGGGTGACGGAGGAGAGGATTACCGCCGCCAGCACCGCCGCCGAGGCGAGTCTCAACAGAATTCCGTTATGATTATTATGTCGCAAAGAGCGCATATGAAAAGATCCTTTCGCAGAGCGGCGCAGCAAGGGGATAATTTGCGCTGCGCACACTTATACGGTTATATTATATCAGAAATCTTTCCCCTATTCAATACCCCCGGGAGATTTTTCTCCCCGGTGCGAAAGAGCCTCCCTTTGCGCAAGGAGGCGCCGAGCGTGAGAGCCTCCCTTTGCGCAAGGAGGCGCCGAGCGTGAGAGCCTCCCTTTGCGCAAGGAGGCGCCGAGCGTGAGAGCCTCCCTTTCGCCGGGGAGGCGCCGAGCGTCGGTGATTATAAAGCTAACGTCACGGTTTTTTGCCTCGGCTGGTTTCGCCTGTACCATTTTATATTCCTTGCTTCGAAGCGGGAGAAGTTCGTTAAGGATGGACCCCCTCGCGGCTGCGAAGCAGACGCCTCACTCACTTAACAATCCACCCG
>CANQMS010000042.1 GCA_947624995.1 uncultured Clostridia bacterium | reverse complement strand
CTCGGGCTTCCGCTCTCGCCGACAGCTTTGTTAGTATACCACTTCTTACCCCCTCTTGTCAACACTTTTTTTCAAATAAAATTTCACAATAAAAGCGGGGCAAGAGGGGGTATGCATTTGGCGATTTTGCACAACGTTTCTTTAAGGCACTATATATGCAGTATAGGCGACACTTTCTTATACAGTATATAGCATATGAGCGAGCAGATGAGCCCTTTGATGAGATTGAACGGCAGCGTGCAGCTCAGGACAAACGTAAAAAGATCCTTTACCCACGGGAAAATCGCCGTTCCCATGCCGATTATCTTGCCCATATCGCCGTTCACGTACACCTGCGTATACGCCGGAACAAGAAGAAAATAATTGATCGCAGCGCCGATAACGGCTATGGAGACCGTCCCGACGGCGAGCGAGGCAACAGCGCCGCCACGCGTCTTTTTGAACTTATACATGAGCGCCGCCGGCACCGTAAACGCGCAGCCGATAAGAAAATTCCCGAGCTCACCGACGCCGCCCGTGACCGTACCGTTGATCAGCAGGTTCATCAGATTCTTTATCAGCTCTATGGCGAGTGCCGCTGTCGGTCCAAGCGCAAAGCCGCCGACAAGTATCACGCTCTCGCTGAGGTCGAGCTTGTAAAACGGCGGCGCCACGAAAGCGAGCGGAAACTCAAACAGCATTATCACCGTCGCCGCCGCCGCGAGTATTCCCACCTTGGCGATATATCTTGCCGCCGCAGTGCCGTTTTTGCGTTTACTGTTTGTTTCGTTCATAATAAATACCCTCCCGTTGCAGCCGGCGCGGAGCAAGCAGAGCTGAAGGCCGCCCTCTCGGTTTGCTCTGCGACGGCTGAAAATAAAATGCGCACCCTCAAAAACATCTTCGGGTGCGTCGCTCGGAACAGGTAAACTTTAACCTTTTTGCCGTGCTTTATCTTCTTCCATCCAGACTGTAACTGTTGGTTTTGGAATCACACCAAATCATGCGCGTCAAAAAATGGCGCTCGCGGACTGTACCGCCAATCGGGAATCTCACCCTGCCCTGAAGATATTTTATTCGGTTTTAGTTTTTTTCGATGATGCGGCTCTGAGCGGGGACCGAAGCCCCCGCTCTGCCGCGGATTTTACAGAAAAATTACTCAGCGATAGCCGTAACGACACCGGAGCCGACCGTTCTGCCGCCCTCGCGGATAGCGAAGCGGAGACCGACCTCGATAGCGATAGGCGTGATGAGCTCGACGTTCATGTCGACGTTGTCGCCGGGACGGCACATCTCAACATCGGCGGGAAGTCCGATCGTACCCGTAACGTCGGTCGTTCTGAAGTAGAACTGAGGACGGTAGCCGGGGAAGAAGGGCTTCTGACGACCGCCTTCCTTCTCGGTGAGGACGTAGACCTGACCTGTGAACTTCGTGTGAGGATGAATCGTGCCGGGCTTTGCGAGGACCTGACCGCGCTCAATGCCCTTCTTGTCGATACCGCGGAGAAGCAGACCGATGTTGTCGCCCGCCTCAGCGGAATCAAGGAGCTTACGGAACATCTCGACGCCCGTGATAACGGTCGTCTTCTTTTCGGTCGTGAGACCGACGATCTCGACGGTATCGCCCATCTTGACAGTGCCGCGCTCAACTCTGCCCGTAGCGACCGTGCCGCGACCCGTGATGGAGAAGACGTCCTCAACAGGCATAAGGAACGGGAGGTCAGCCTTACGGTCAGGCGTCGGGATATAGCTGTCGACAGCGTCCATCAGCTCATGGATGGAAGCATACTCGGGAGCGTTCGGATCGGTGGACGTGGACTCGAGAGCAACTCGCGCGGAGCCGCGGATGATCGGGATGTCGTCGCCCGGGAAGTCGTACTGCGAGAGCAGCTCGCGAACTTCCATCTCGACGAGCTCAAGGAGCTCCTCATCGTCAACAAGGTCCGTCTTGTTGAGGTAAACAACGATAGCGGGAACGCCGACCTGACGGGCGAGCAGGATGTGCTCACGGGTCTGCTGCATCGGACCGTCGGAAGCTGCGACAACGAGGATAGCGCCGTCCATCTGAGCCGCGCCGGTGATCATGTTCTTGACATAGTCGGCGTGACCGGGGCAGTCGACGTGAGCGTAGTGACGGGCATCCGTCTCGTACTCAACGTGACGCGTGTTGATTGTGATTCCGCGTGCCTTTTCCTCGGGCGCGTTGTCGATCTGGTCATACGCAAGGAACTCGATCTTCTCGTTGCCGAGGGAGAGGACCTTCGTGATCGCCGCGGTAAGTGTCGTCTTGCCGTGGTCGACGTGACCGATGGTACCGATGTTAACGTGCGGCTTGGTTCTTTCAAATTTCTGCTTTGCCATGATTGTGATCCTTTCGTTTTAGTTTTTTATTTTTTCATTTTGGTTGATTAGATTGAACACGTGGCTTCGGGCGATGACTGTCACACCTTATTGCCGCGCTTTGACACGATATCCGCCGAGATATTCTTCGGGACCTCGGAGAAGTGGTCGGGCTCCATCGTATAGACGGCTCTGCCCTGCGAACGGGAACGGAGCTCGGTCGCATATCCGAACATGACCGCGAGCGGCACCATTGCGGTGACCTGCTGTGCGCTGCCGATGTTGTCTATGCTCGCTATCTGACCGCGCCTTGCGTTCAGATCCCCTATAACGTCTCCGAGATATTCGTCCGGCGTTGTGACGGTGACCTTCATTATCGGCTCCATCAGAACGGGATCCGCTTTCTCGAGCGCTTCCTTGAGCGCAAGCGATGCGCAGATCTTGAACGCCATATCCGAGCTGTCGACCTCGTGATACGAACCGTCGATCAACGTGACCTTCACGTTCACGACGCTGTATCCGGCAAGCACGCCCGACTGCATAGCGCCGCGCAGACCTGCCTCGATCGACTTCATATATTCGCCCGGAATAACGCCGCCGACCGTCTTGTCGATGAACTCGAATTCCTCGCCGTTCTCGGTCGGTTCCACGACGATCTTGACGTGACCGTACTGACCGTGACCGCCTGTCTGACGTGCATAGATCTTGTCGACTGTCGCGGTGCCTCTGATCGCCTCTTTGTATGCGACCTGCGGCTGACCGACATTCGCCTCGACCTTGAACTCGCGCAGCAGTCTGTCGACGATTATCTCAAGGTGGAGCTCACCCATGCCGGCGATGATCGTCTGCCCGGTCTCCTCGTCCGTATAAGTCCTGAACGTCGGATCCTCCTCCGCGAGCTTTTCAAGCGCTATCATCATCTTTTCTTCGCCGGCTCTTGTCTTCGGCTCGATCGCGACTCTGATAACGGGCTCCGGGAATTCCATTGATTCAAGAACTATAGGCGCCGACTCGGAGCAGAGCGTGTCGCCCGTCTTTGTGTTCTTTGTTCCGATGATTGCCGCAATGTCGCCCGAATAGACGCAGTCTATATCGCGGCGCTCGTTGCTGTGCATCTGTAGAAGCCTTGAAAGCCTTTCGCGCTGTCCCTTTGTCGAGTTGTATGTCGCCATACCTGCCTCGATCTTGCCGGAATAAACGCGGAAGTAGCAGAGCCTGCCGACAAACGGATCCGTCATGACCTTGAATGCAAGTGCCGCGAACGGTCCGTCATCGTCTGCCGGGCGCTCTTCTTCCTCACCCGTCTGCGGGTTGATGCCCGTGACCGGTGGGACGTCGAGCGGGGACGGCATATAGTCCACGATCGCGTCGAGCAGCTTCTGCACGCCCTTGTTGCGGTAAGAGGTGCCGCAGACGACGGGAACGATCTTGCCCGAGATTGTCTCGGCTCTGATCGCCGCCTTGAGCTCGTCTTCCGTGATCTCTTCCTCGTTGACGTACTTCTCAAACAGCGCTTCATCCGATTCGGCGACCGCCTCGATCATCTCGACACGGTACTTCTTCGCGAGTTCGAGCATGTCGGCGGGTATCTCCTCGATCTTCATGTCGCGTCCGAGATCGTCGTAATAGATGACCGCGTCCATCTTTAATAGGTCTATGATCCCGCAAAACTCGTCCTCGGCGCCGATAGGCAGCTGTATCGGAACGGGGTTCGTTCTGAGCCTTTCCTTCATCATGTTCACAACACGGTAGAAGTCGGCTCCCATGATATCCATTTTGTTTACGTACGCCATGCGCGGGACGTTATATTTGCTCGCCTGATGCCATACGGTCTCAGACTGAGGCTCAACGCCGCCCTTGGCGCAGAAAACGCAGACAGCTCCGTCGAGCACCCGAAGAGAGCGCTCCACCTCGACCGTAAAGTCGACGTGACCGGGAGTGTCAATAATATTGATGCGCGTATTGCGCCAGTGGCACGTCGTCGCGGCGGATGTTATCGTGATGCCGCGCTCGCGCTCCTGCTCCATCCAGTCCATGACGGCGGCGCCTTCGTGGACCTCGCCGAGCTTGTGAGTTATACCCGTATAGAAGAGTATTCTCTCCGTCGTCGTGGTCTTGCCGGCGTCGATGTGCGCCATGATACCAATGTTGCGCGTACGCTCCAGTGAATATTCCCTGGACATAAATCCTCAATGCCTCCGAATCAACCGACGGGGACCGCCTGTCTTTTTCTGAAGGCTGATCTTTGCGGCACGCTCATTCTGCCGCCACACGTGGTTGCAATGTTCTCTATGATTAATAACGGTAATGTGCAAACGCCTTGTTTGCTTCTGCCATGCGGTGCATTTCTTCTTTTCTCTTGAATGCGCCGCCGGCGTTGTTCTTGGCGTCCATGATCTCGCCCGCGAGACGCTCGGACATTGTGTTTTCGCTTCTTGACCTTGCGTAGCTGACGAACCAGCGGAGTCCGAGTGTGAGACGTCTTTCAGGTCTCACGTCCATCGGGACCTGATACGTCGCGCCGCCGACCCTGCGGGCCTTGACCTCGAGCAGCGGCATTACGTTTTCAAGCGCTGCTTCGAAGATCGTGAGCGGATTCTCGTTCGTCTTGCTTTCCACAATGGAGAAAGCATCATAAACGATCTTCTGGGCGACGCCCTTCTTGCCGTCGAGCATTACGTTGTTTATCAGCTTTGTTACGAGCTCGGAATTGTAAAGCGGGTCCGGCAAGACCTCTCTTTTGGAAATCTGACCTCTTCTTGGCACTGTTATTCCCTCCTTCATTAAAATAATGTTATCACAGGTACTCGAAAAATAATTCCCGATCGTGTCACCGCCGAAATCAGACATACATAAACTGTTTTATTACTGAAAAGCCTATATTATCCGTAAAGGCAGAACACACCGAACAAAATCGAAAAACGACTTTAATTATTTCTTCGGTCTCTTTGCGCCGTACTTGGAACGACCCTGGTTGCGGTTCGCGACGCCCTGCGCGTCAAGCGTGCCGCGGATGACATGGTAACGGCAGCCCGGCAGGTCGCGCACACGTCCGCCTCTGATGAGGACGACGGAGTGCTCCTGCAGATTGTGCCCGATACCGGGGATATAAGTCGTCGTCTCAAGTCCGTTCGTAAGACGCACTCTCGCGATCTTGCGGATGGCGGAGTTCGGCTTCTTCGGGCTCGTCGTCGTCACCTTCGTGCAGACGCCGCGTTTCTGAGGCGCGCTCTGGTTGATGCTCTTGTTCTTCAGCGAGTTGAAGCCCGTCTGGAGCATCGGTGCCGTTGACTTATAAACTTTGTCGTGTCTACCCTGCTTTACAAGCTGGTTAAATGTCGGCATGGTTCCCTCCTTCTTTCAGTAATAAAAAAGTTCATATGCGCACGGCGTCGGGATATAAAAATGAGCATAAATATCCTTCTCGCAGTTACGCACAATAGATTATATCTCATACGTCGGTCTTTGTCAAGGAATTTTTTCCTTACACTTATTTTCTCTTTATTGCACAAAAACAATGCATCCCACGCCGCTCTCTTTGCCCGATTTTATTATTATGCGGCACTTTTTTGCTCTGCCTGCGCCGAAATATCCCGATGCGGCGGCAGAGTGGCGGCGAAAAAGCGGCGAAACGGCGGAGGGGACCGACCCCTGCCGCCGTTTTTCTACCTTTATATTATATTGTCCTTCACTCGTTCCTGTGGCTGTCAAGGAGCTTGTCGATGGCGTCCGCAAACGCGTCGTCGTCGAACTCGTCGTCTTCGTCCTCGTCTTCGTCGATGTCCTCGACATTCTCTTCGTCCTCGTCGTAGTCATCGACGTCGTCCTCGCCGTCGTCATCGTCCTCGTCGCTGACGGCGAAGAGGTCCGCGGCGGAGAGTCCGCGGCGACCGTAAGGATCGGTTCCGTCCGCGTCGTCGCCGTCGTCGATGGCGACGCTCGTGCCCGTGAGCAGATTGCGCATCGTTTCCGAACTTTCGTCCGTCTCCTCGATCTCGACGTTGCGGTAGCGCTCCATGCCGGTGCCGGCGGGGATGAGCTTTCCGATTATGACGTTTTCCTTGAGTCCGAGCAGGTGGTCGACCTTGCCCTTGATCGCCGCCTCGGTCAGGACCTTCGTCGTCTCCTGGAACGATGCCGCGGAGAGGAACGACTCCGTCATAAGCGACGCCTTCGTGATGCCGAGCAGCACCGGCGTTGCCTGCGCGGGGCGCAGACCGATCTCGCCCGCCTCGATGCGGGCATTGATCGCGTCGTTCTCTTCTTCGAATTCGCTGACGTCGACCATTGTTCCGACGAGCATCTCCGTGTCGCCGGAATCGTCTATCTTGACCTTGCGCGTCATCTGGCGCGTAATGACCTCGATGTGTTTGTCGTTGATTTCGACCGCCTGGAGCCTGTAGACCTTCTGCACCTCGCGGACGATATAGTCGTACGTCGCGTCAAGACCGCTGATGCGCGTGATGTCCGCGGGGTTCATGTAGCCCTCTGTCAGCGGCTGACCGTGTCTGACTTCGTCGCCCTCCGAGACGAGCAGCTTCATGCCGTAAGGGATGGTGTACGAAACGACCTCGCCCTGCTCTGTCGTGATATCGACGACGTGGACGCGCTTGTCGTCACGGATGGAAGCGGTGCCGTCCACCTCGGTGATGATCGCGGGCTTCTTCGGCTTTCTCGCCTCGAAGAGGTCCTCAACGCGGGGCAGACCCTGCGTGATGTCGGAGCCTGCGACGCCGCCGGTGTGGAACGTTCTCATCGTAAGCTGCGTGCCGGGCTCGCCTATCGACTGCGCCGCGATTATGCCGACCGCCTCGCCGACGCTGACCGGCGTGCCGAACGCGAGGTTAGCGCCGTAGCACTTGGAGCAGACGCCGTGGCGCGCCTTACACTGGAGAACGGTGCGGACGTATACCTCTGTGATGCCGGCGTCGACGATGCGCTTCGCATCCTCCTCGCCGATCATGTGGTTGTCCTCGACTATGACCTCGCCCGTTCTCGGGTCGACGACGTCGCCGATGACGAATCTGCCGAATATGCGGTCGCGGAGCGGCTCGATAACTTCGTTGCCCTCCTTGATATCCGTCATGAGGATGCCCTTGCGGGAGCCGCAGTCGTCCTCACGGATGATGACCTCCTGCGACACGTCGACGAGACGGCGCGTGAGGTAACCGGAGTCTGCGGTACGGAGCGCCGTGTCGGACAGCGACTTGCGCGCGCCTCTTGCCGCCATGAAATATTCGAGTATATTCAGCCCCTCGCGGAAGTTGGACTTGATCGGGAGCTCCATCGTCTTGCCGTTCGTCGCGAACATGAGTCCGCGCATACCGGCGAGCTGTCTCATCTGCGTGATGTTTCCTCTCGCTCCGGAGTCCATCATCATCTTGATAGCGTTGTACTTGTTGAAGTTCTTCTGGAGCGATTCGACAACGTCCGTCGTCGTCTGTTCCCAGACGTTGATGACGCTCGAGTACCTCTCGTCCTCGGAGAGCTCGCCGCGTGCGAAGTGGCGGTTGATGTTCTCGATCTTCTTGTCCGCCTCCGCAACGAGCGTGTATTTTTCCTCGGGGACCACGATGTCCGCGACGGATATCGAGATCGACGCCCTCGTTGAATACTTGTAGCCGATGTTCTTTATATCGTCGAGCACCTGAGAGGTGACGGAGAATCCGTGCTTCTTGATGCACGCGTCGACGATGCCGGAGAGCTTCTTCGACGTCATCGCCTCGGTGATCTCAAGGTCGAAGAACTTGTCGGGGTCGGACCTGTCGACGTAGCCGAGGTCCTGCGGGATCGCGCGGTTGAATATGAGCCTTCCGAGCGTCGCGTCGATGACCTTCGACTCCATCTTGCCGTCGCGCTCCTTGAAGACGCGTACCTTGATCGGCGCGTGTATGCCGAGCAGATGGTTCTCATACGCCATCATCGCCTCGTCAAAGTTGCGGAAGGCGTGACCCTCGCCGGGCTCGCCGGGCTTATCCATCGTGAGATAGAAGTTGCCTATGACCATGTCCTGAGACGGGACCGTGACCGCCTTGCCGTCCGCAGGCTTTAAGAGGTTGTTCGCGGAGAGCATGAGGAAGCGTGCCTCTGCCTGCGCCTCTGCGGAGAGCGGAACGTGTATCGGCATCTGGTCGCCGTCGAAATCCGCGTTGAACGCCTTGCAGACGAGCGGATGCAGCTTTATTGCCTTGCCCTCGACGAGCACCGGCTCGAACGCCTGTATCGACAGGCGGTGCAGCGTCGGCGCGCGGTTGAGCAGGACCGGGTGCTCCTTTATGACGTTTTCGAGCGCGTCCCAGACCTCGGGGTAGACCTTGTCGACCTTTTTTTTCGCTTCCTTGATATTGGACGCCTTCTGCGTCTCGACGAGACGCTTCATGACAAACGGCTTGAACAGCTCGAGCGCCATCTCCTTCGGCAGACCGCACTGATATATCTTCAGATTCGGTCCGACGACGATAACGGAACGACCCGAGTAGTCAACGCGCTTGCCGAGCAGGTTCTGGCGGAAACGCCCCTGCTTGCCGCGCAGCATCTCGGACAGGCTCTTGAGCGGTCTGTTCGACGGGCCGGTGACGGGCTTGCCGCGCCTGCCATTGTCTATCAGAGCGTCGACCGCCTCCTGGAGCATACGCTTTTCGTTGCGGACGATGATGTCCGGCGTGTGCATCTCGAGCAGCTTTTTGAGGCGGTTGTTTCTGTTGAGCACGCGGCGGTAGAGATCGTTCAGGTCGGAGGACGCGAACGCGCCGCCGTCGAGCTGTACCATCGGGCGGATCTCCGGCGGGATGACGGGGATAACATCGAGTATCATCCACTCGGGGCGGTTGCCCGACTTGCGGAACGCCTCGACGACCTCAAGGCGCTTTATGATGCGGACCTTTTTCTGTCCGCTCGCCGTTTCGAGCTCGGATTTGAGCTGTTCGGACAGCGCCTCGATGTCTATCTCGGAGAGCAGCTCCTTTATCGCCTCGGCGCCCATCCCGACTCTGAAGTCATCCTCGTACTTTTCGTAGTACTCGTGATACTTGACGTCGGAGAGGATCTCACCCTTTTCAAGCGGAGTCGTGCCGGGGTCGATGACTATATAGCTTGCGAAATAGAGCACCTTTTCAAGGTTGTGGGGCGTGATGTCGAGCAGGAGCCCCATCCTTGACGGGATCGCGCGGAAATACCAGATGTGCGAGACGGGGGCGGCAAGCTCTATATGCCCCATGCGCTCGCGGCGGACCTTCTTCGTCGTTACCTCGACGCCGCACTTTTCGCAGACCTTGCCCTTATAGCGGATGCGCTTATACTTTCCGCAGAGACATTCCCAGTCCTTCGTCGGTCCGAAGATGCGCTCGCAGAAAAGCCCGTCGCGCTCCGCCTTGAGCGTTCGGTAATTGATCGTTTCGGGCTTTTTGACCTCGCCGTGAGACCAGCTTCTTATCATCTCCGGCGACGCCAAACCAATCTTTATAGAATCAAACGTATTCCGTTCCATTTATACAGTTACCCTTCTATAATAATTCAAGTTAGCTCTTTACTGTCAGATGAAATCCTCGTCTTCGTCGAACGCGTCGAGGTCAGGCTCGATATCTTCGGAGAAAATATCGTCGTCTATATTGTCCTCGCTCTTTTCGACGAACGAATCGGAATAGTCGTCCGTAACGACGCTCTCGCCGACATCGTTTTCGTTGACGTCGGACACGACGTTCGGCGGTTCGAGCTCGTCGTCGAGCGACGAAAGCTCGATCTCGTTGCCCTCCTTGTCGAGGACTTTCACGTCGAGCGCGAGCGACTGGAGCTCCTTCACAAGCACCTTGAACGACTCGGGAACGCCCGGCGTCGGTATGTTCTGACCCTTTACGATCGCCTCATACGTCTTGACGCGCCCTATGACGTCGTCGCTCTTGACTGTCAGGATCTCCTGGAGCGTATACGCAGCGCCGTATGCCTCGAGCGCCCAGACCTCCATCTCGCCGAAGCGCTGTCCGCCGAACTGCGCCTTGCCGCCGAGCGGCTGCTGCGTGATCAGCGAGTACGGACCTGTCGAGCGGGCGTGGATCTTATCGTCGACGAGGTGATGCAGCTTGAGGTAGTACATGATGCCGACGGTGACCGGGTTGTCGAAGGGTTCTCCCGTTCTTCCGTCGTAAAGCACCGTCTTCCCGTCGACGATGCGGAGCTTGCCCTCGTCGATGAGCTTCTGCTGGTAGTCGTGATCCGCCTTTTCCTCGGACGTTAAAGGACGCAGATCCTCTTTGCCGTCGGGGCGGAGTCCCATGACCTCGTATATCGGCTTGCCGTCGAAATTCTCGTTCGCGAAAGGCTTTCTGCCGAGACCCGCCTCCTTGAGGCATTCGGTTATATCCTTCTCGGTCGCGCCGTCAAAGACGGGTGTCATTATCTTCCAGCCGAGCTTTCTCGCCGCCATGCCGAGATGGACCTCGAGCACCTGACCGATATTCATTCGGGAAGGAACGCCGAGCGGGTTCAGCACGATGTCGAGCGGTGTGCCGTCCGGCAGGAAAGGCATATCCTCCGGCGGCAGTATGCGCGAGACGACACCCTTGTTTCCGTGGCGACCCGCCATCTTGTCGCCGACCGAGATCTTTCTCTTCTGCGCGATATAAACTCTTACTACTTTTGTTACTCCCGGGGAGAGGTCGTCGCTGTTCTCGCGGGAGAAGACCTTGACGTCGATGACGATGCCCGTCTCGCCGTGCGGCAGACGCAGGGACGTGTCCCTGACCTCGCGCGCCTTCTCGCCGAAGATCGCGCGCAGCAGCCGCTCCTCCGCCGTCAGCTCCGTCTCTCCCTTCGGGGTGACCTTGCCGACGAGGATGTCGCCCGCCCTTACCTCGGTGCCTATCTTTACGATGCCCTCCGCCGTCAGATCCTTGAGTGCGTCCTCACCGACGTTCGGGATCTCGCGCGTTATCTCCTCCGGTCCGAGCTTCGTCTCGCGCGCCTCGTGGGAGTATTCCTCCACGTGTATCGACGTGTAGACGTCGTCGCGCACAAGGCGTTCGTTCAGAAGGACGGCGTCCTCGTAGTTGTAGCCCTCCCAGCTCATGAAGCCGATGAGCGCGTTCTTGCCGAGGGAGATCTCGCCGTTCGACGTTGCCTGACCGTCCGCGATGCACTCGCCCGCCTCGACTCTGTCGCCCGTGTGTACTATCGGGCGCTGATTTATGCACGTTCCCTGGTTGGAGCGCTTGAACTTTTCAAGATGATACGTCCGCTTGACGCCGTTGTCGTTCCTGATAGTGATATCGTCCGCGGTGACGCGCTCGACGTAACCGCTCTCGTCCGCGAGTATGACGACGCCGGAATCCATCGCCGCCTTGTACTCCATGCCCGTGCCGACTATCGGGGACTCCGTCGTCAGAAGCGGGACCGCCTGCTTCTGCATGTTCGAGCCCATCAGCGCGCGCGAGTTGTCGTCGTTTTCAAGGAACGGTATCATCGCCGTTGCGACGGAAACGACCATTTTAGGCGAAACGTCCATGAAGTCGACGTTCTCTCTCGGGACCTCGATTATCTCCGCCCTGTCGCGCGCCGCGACGCGGCGGTTGACGAAGCGGTGGTTCTCGTCGAGCGGCTCGTTCGCCTGCGCGACGATATAGTTGTCCTCGACGTCCGCCGTCATATATACGATCTCGTCGGTAACGACACCCGTCTCCTTGTCGACTCTGCGGTACGGCGCCTCGATGAAGCCGTAATCGCTGATGCGCGCGTATGTCGCAAGGTAGGAGATAAGACCTATGTTCGGTCCTTCAGGCGTCTCTATCGGGCACATGCGCCCGTAGTGCGTGTAGTGTACGTCGCGGACGTCGAAGGATGCGCGGTCGCGCGAAAGTCCTCCGGGTCCGAGCGCGGACAGACGGCGCTTGTGCGTCAGCTCCGCCAAGGGGTTCGCCTGATCCATGAACTGCGAGAGCGGGGAGCTGCCGAAGAACTCGCGGATAGCCGTCGTTACCGGGCGGATATTGATGAGCTGCTGCGGGGTGACCGTCTCGTTGTCCTGTATCGACATCTTTTCCTTGATGTTCTTGTCCATCCTCGAAAGACCGATGCGGAACTGGTTCTGCAAGAGCTCGCCGACAGAGCGCAGGCGGCGGTTGCCGAGGTGGTCGATGTCGTCCGTCGTGCCGATGTCGTGCGACAGGCAGAGCAGATAGTTGACGGAGGCGAAGATGTCGTCCTTCGTGATGTGCTTCGGGCAGAGCTCCGCGATGCGGCGGCGGACCTGATTCTTCAGCTCCTCCGTGTCCCCGTTCGTCTCCTCCATGATCTCGCGAAGCACGGGGTACGAGCATTTCTCGCTGACGCCGCAGTCGCGCAGGTCATAGCCGAGCACCCATACGGGGTCGACGGTCTTATTCGAGAAGACCTTGACCTCGGCGCCGTCCTCAGCCTCGATATAGACCTCGTTGACGCACGCCTTTTCTATTGCGGCGGCAGACTCGGCTGTCAGCATCTGCCCCGGCTCGCCTATGACCTCGCCGGTCAGCGGGCTGACGACGGGGCGCGTGAGCTTGTGACCCTTTATCCTCGGGGCGAGCTCGACCTTTTTGTCGTATTTATATCTTCCGACCGGCGCAAGATCGTATCTCTTCGGGTCGAAGAAGGAATTGTTGATGAGTATCTGCGCGCTCTCGACGATCGCGGGTTCGCCCGGACGCAGGCGCTTGTATATTTCCTTGAGAGCTTCCTCGCCCTCGGTCGTGTGGTTCTCGGCAGCCTGCCGCTCAAGCTCGTCCTTCGCGGCGGATTCGGTCAAAAGATGCTCGTCGCCGAAATATTCGACGATGTCGCGCTCGGTCTCGATGCCGAGCGCACGGATCAGGACCGTGACCGGGAGCTTTCTGTTTTTGTCGATCTTGACGTAGAAGACATCGTTGACGTCCGTCTCGTATTCGAGCCACGCGCCGCGGTACGGGATGACCTGCGCCGTGAAGATGCGCTTGCCCGTTTTATCTATCATCGAGTCGTAATACATGCCCGGCGAGCGGACTATCTGCGAGACGATGACGCGCTCGGCGCCGTTGATGATAAACGTTCCCCTGTCTGTCATGAGCGGGAAATCGCCCATGAATATCTCGGACTGTTTCACCTCGCCCGTCTGCTTGTTCGTGAGGCGCACGTCGACCTTTAAGGGCGCGGCGTAATTCGCGTCGTGGTCCTTGCATTCCTCGATCGTGTATTTGGGCTTCGAGTCGAGGTTGTAGGAGACAAAGTCGATCAGAAGGTTGCCCGAATAGTTCGAGATCGGGGAGATGTCGCGGAACACCTCCATAAGGCCCTCGTCTATGAGCCACTTATACGACTTCTTCTGCACCTCGATGAGGTTTGGCATTTCGAGCGCTTCATCAATCTTCGAAAAGCTCATGCGCACGTTTCTGCCGAGTTTCTGGGGTTTTACCATATTGGTCCTTCACTCCTTCGTCCGTAATTGACACTAACGTCCGTAATCGACACTATCGACACCGAAAAAATGTCCTCCCGTTATTCCGCCTGCCGCCTCGGGTATTAGGAATAAAGATAGTATTAACGCGAAATCAATGCAGTTTATAATTTTATCACCCCTGCCCTCAATTGTCAATAACAACCTTTGAAATAATCGCTTTTCGGACGGATTTTTTCACCGCGTGACCGTTTCTTAATCGAAAGTTTACAGAAAATTAACATGTTAATTTTCTGTAAACTTTTTGATTTTTTCCGCGCTACCGCCGCTGCCGGAAATGTGTGCGCGATCCGTACGCGGAGGGAAAAGCGAAAAAACAAGGCGAAATATTCCGTCTTTTTTTCTTTTGGGTATTGATATTTTCCCTCCGACGTGATATTATAAGATGTTCATATGTAAAAAGCGGTGTGCGCTCCCTCTCAGGCGCCGCTGTCGATACAATCTCGTCCGAAGGAGGTACGGCGTCATGCCCAATATCAAATCAGCGAAGAAGCGCGTTCTCGTTTCCGAGAAGAAGAATCTCCAGAACAGAATGTTCAAGTCGGCTCTTCACACTTCGATCCGCAAGTATTCGTCGGCGCTCGAAGCGGGTGACCGCGAAGCAGCGTCCGCGATCTACCGCGAGACCGTCAAGAAGCTCGACCAGGGCGTCGCAAAGGGGATAATCCACAAGAACACCGCTGCGCGCAAAAAGAGCCAGTTCACGAAGGCTCTCTCGAAGCTCGCGTAAAACGCATCAAAGAAAATGCGCGGATGCCGCTCTCACCGGCATCCGCGTTTTTTGCTGTTTTACGGTAAAATGCCGCCGGACGAAATCGACGTCCGGCGGCGATTTTTTATGTATAGAAGTTGTTTCCGCCGACGCAGAAGCAGTAATTCCTGTACGGTCCCCAGTCGATCCCGGTGCTCGCCGATTTGAAATACAGTATCTCGCTGTCGTAGAGGTTCCCCGCGAGGACCTCTCTTGCGATCGTATAGCAGATCTCGGACGCGTTCACGCCGTCAAGTCCGCCTGGGAACTGACCCGGCGCGTTTATTACTTCCGTTATGGTCGTGCCGAAATACGGGCTCCTGACCCTGTTCATGACGACCGTCGCCACGGCGCGCATACCGTCCTCCGAGCCGTATCCCGCCTCTCTGCATATCAGTCTGGCGAGCAGATGGAGCTCATCCTCCGTATAGCTGAAAGGCGCCACGGTCACGCGGTTCGGCAGCCTGTCGCCGTACACGGCGCCGCAATTGGCGCACACAGCCGGCGACGTCGTCGTTGCCGGGAGCCAGTTGTGTCCGTTCGGCTCTCCCTGCGTAAGACCGCACCTGCCGCACGTTTCGGGCTCGGAGCATGTCGCCGCGAGCCACCAGTGCCCGAGGGCATCGCCCGATGTCTCACCGCACACGGTACACGTCATCGGCGCCGTACACGTCGCCTCCATCCACGAATGGTCGCCGATCTCGCCGCGCTCCTCGCCGCAGACGCTGCACGTTTCGGGGCGCAGGCACGTCGCCGCGAGCCAGTCGTGCCCCGCGGGCTCGCCCTCCGTCGCGCCGCAGTTTTTGCACGTCTTCGGCACGGTACACGTCGCCGCCATCCACTCGTGCTCGATCGGACCCGCGCCCGCTATACCGCATACGGTGCAGATCGCGCGGGACGTACAGGTCGGCGCAGTCCACCTGTGCTCGTGAGGCGCCATTATCGGATAATCAAATTGGAACTCGGGCGGCTTCGAAGGCTCGGGCGGTTCCCTGTCCGTACCGGTGCCGATCCCGCCTTCCCCTCCGGGTGCGGGTGCAGTCGTGCCCGGGTCGGCGGAGCTGCCGGTGTCCGAAGGATCCGCGCTCTCCGGAGGCGGAGCTCCCGACGGTCCCGAAAATGAAATATGTACCTTGAATTCCGTATCGGTGCCGCCTTCCGTCTCCGTGCTGCCTGCCGATTCCGCCGGATCCGTGCCGGGTACACTCTCTGTGCCGGCGCCCGTTCCTGCCGCTTCGGGTTCCTCAACAGGACCCTCTTTTCCAAGCAATGACCCCGTAAAATAGACGATGACCATAACAACGGCGATAATGCATATCACCGTCATAAGGAAGCGCACACGCGCGCTCTCCCGCTCGTTGGTATAACCTTTTCCGTTCATTACGGTCACCTCCTTTCGTAAGTTTTGGTAGCCCCGAGCGAAATACAAAAAGATCAATAAATACAGGGTAAAAAGCGTGCTCGGGAAAAGACTTATCACCC
>CANQMS010000041.1 GCA_947624995.1 uncultured Clostridia bacterium | reverse complement strand
GCCCGCCGAGCACAAAGCTCGGGCGGACGAGCACCGGATAACCGATGCTCTCGGCGGCGCGCACGCCGTCCTCGATATTTGTGACCGCCTGCCCCTTCGGCTGCGGTATGTCGAGCTCGATGAGCACGCGCTCAAACGCGTCTCTGTTCTCGGCGCGCTCGATCGCGTCGCAGTCCGTGCCGATCAGGCGGACGCCGCGCTCCATCAGCGGCTCGGCGAGATTTATCGCCGTCTGCCCGCCGAGCGACGCTATGACGCCCTCCGGCTTTTCGAGCTCGATGATGTTCATCACGTCCTCGGGCGTGAGCGGCTCGAAATACAGCTTGTCCGACGTCGTGTAGTCCGTCGAGACCGTCTCGGGGTTGTTGTTTATTATTATCGCCTCGTACCCGGACGCTCTGATCGTCCGGACCGCGTGTACGGTCGAATAGTCGAATTCGACGCCCTGCCCTATCCTTATCGGTCCCGAACCGAGCACGATTATCTTCTTTTTGTCCGAAACGACGGATTCGTTCTCGTCCTCATACGTCGAATAGAAATACGGGACGTAGCTCTCAAACTCCGACGCGCACGTGTCTATCATCTTATATACCGGGAACACGCCGAGCCGCCGCCGCAGCGCAAACACCTCGTGCTCCGTCATGCCGCAGAGATCCCCGATCGCGCGGTCCGAAAAGCCCATGCGCTTGATCTCCGTGAGCATCTCCCTGTCGGGCGCCGCTCCCTTAATCGCGCGCTCCGCCGCGATTATCCCCGAGAGCTTGTCGATAAAGAACCTGTCTATCTTCGTCGCCGCCGTGATCTTTTCCTCCGGGATGCCGAGGCGCAGAAGCTCCGCTATCGCGTATATCCTGTCGTCCGTGCCGAGGGAGATGTATTTTAAAAGCTCGTCCTCCCCCACGCCGTCGAACTTTCTCATGTGCAGGTGATAGACGCCGATCTCGAGCGAGCGGATCGCCTTCAGAAGGCTCTCCTCAAACGTGCGACCGATGCTCATGACCTCGCCCGTCGCCTTCATCTGCGTGCCGAGGCTCGGATTCGCGTCCGTGAACTTGTCAAACGGGAAGCGCGGCATCTTTGTCACGACGTAGTCGAGCGCGGGCTCGAAGGACGCCGGCGTGTTCGCGAGCATGATCTCGTCGAGCCGCATACCGACCGCGATCTTCGCCGAGACGCGCGCGATCGGATATCCGCTCGCCTTCGACGCGAGCGCAGACGAGCGGGACACGCGCGGGTTGACCTCGATCAGATAATATCTGAACGACTCGGGGTCGAGCGCGAACTGCACGTTGCACCCGCCCTCAATGCCGAGCGCGCGTATGATGCGGAGCGCGCTGTTGCGGAGCATGTGGTATTCCTTATTTGTCAATGTCTGCGACGGGCAGACGACGATCGAGTCGCCCGTATGTATTCCGACGGGGTCGAGGTTTTCCATATTGCAGACGGTTATCGCCGTGTCGTTTCTGTCCCTGATGACCTCGTACTCGATCTCTTTAAATCCTTTTATGCTCTTCTCGACGAGCACCTGTCGGACGGGCGAGAGCGAGAGCGCGTTCTTCATTATGTCGACGAGCTCCTCCTCGTTGTCCGCAAATCCTCCGCCCGTGCCGCCGAGCGTGAACGCGGGGCGCAGGACGACCGGATAGCCGATCGTCTTTGCCGCCTCTATCCCCTCCTCGATGCTGTTTGCCGTCATCGACGGGAGGACCGGCTCGCCGAGCTCGCAGCACAGCTCGCGGAACAGCTTTCTGTCCTCGGCGCGCTCTATCGACTCGATCCTCGTGCCGAGCAGTTCGACGCCGCATTCGTCAAGGACGCCTTTTTTGGCGAGCTGAACGGCGAGGTTCAGCCCCGTCTGTCCGCCGATGCCGGGGAGGAGCGCGTCCGGGCGCTCGCGGCGCACAATGCGCGCGACGTATTCGAGCGTCAGCGGTTCCATATAGACCTTGTCCGCGATCGAGGTGTCGGTCATTATCGTCGCGGGATTCGAATTCGCGAGGATGACCTCGTAGCCCTCCTCCTTCAGCGCGAGGCACGCCTGCGTGCCCGCGTAATCGAACTCCGCCGCCTGACCTATAACGATCGGACCCGAGCCGATAACGAGTATTTTGTGCAGATCCTCTCTTTTAGGCATGGCGCGCACTCCTCATCTCCGAAATAAAGCGGTCAAACAGATAAAAGCTGTCCTCGGGACCGGGCGCGCTCTCCGGGTGGTACTGGACCGAAAATACGCGGTCGCGCGTACACTCGACGCCCTCGACCGTCCCGTCAAGGATATTGACGTGCGTGACCGAAAGGTCCGTGCCGCGAAGGCTCTCGGGGTCGACGGCGAACGAGTGGTTCTGCGAGGTGATCTCTATCTTTCCCGTCCGCACGTCGCGCACCGGATGGTTGCCGCCGCGGTGACCGAACTTCAGCTTATACGTGCTCCCGCCGTAGGCGAGGCAGATCATCTGGTGACCGAGGCATATCCCGAAGATCGGATATTTTCCGCGCAGCCTGCGCACGAGCTCTATAACGGGTCCGACGTCCGTCGGGTCGCCGGGACCGTTCGATAGGAAGATGCCGTCCGGGCGGAGCGCCTCGATCTCCTCCGCCGCCGTGTCGAACGGGACGGCGGTGACGCGGCAGCGCTTTTTGTTCAGGCTGCGGACTATATTCTGCTTCATCCCGCAGTCGACGGCGACGACGTGAAATTCCGGGTCAGGCACCGCGTACACCTCCGGCTTTTTCCTGCTGACGCGCGCGACGGCGTCGTGCGGCGGTGTGTATGACGCGATTTTTTCGACCGCCTCCGCGGTCGGTGTGCCGATGTCCGTCATGATCCCGAGGCGTGAGCCGCGGTCGCGTATCGAGCGGACGAGGCGGCGCGTGTCTATCCCCGAGATGCCGGGGATGCCGAAGTCCTCCATCAGCTCGCCGAGCGTTTTCACCGAGCGCCAGTTCGACGGCGAACCGTTGTACTCGCGCACGGCAAGACCGCCCGCCGTCGGCGTCCTCGTCTCAAAATCGTCCTCCGCGATCCCGTAATTTCCTATCAGCGGGTACGCCATCACGACCGTCTGATATGTGTACGACGGGTCGGAAACGATCTCCTGATACCCTACGGGAGACGTGTTGAACACGATTTCCGAGATCCGCTCGCCCTCCGCCCCGAAGGCGTACCCGGCGTATTCCTCGCCGTCCTCGAGCACGAGCTTTCTGTCACGCTTTTTTCCTGCGTCCACTGCGGTGTCCTCTTTTGTGCTTATATTTAAACTAAACTATTATACTACTGTTTTTGCAGCGTGGCAAGCGGCGAATTGCAAAAAAATGCGCCCGATTTCGTGTTTTTTTCTGCCGTTTCGGTTCCGGCGGCGCATCCTCCTGCAATATTAAATGGGAGGGAACGCGCCGCAGCGCGTTCCCCCTCCCACTTCTTATTCAACGTCCTGCAGCGCGTCGTAGCCTTCCTCGCCCGTGCGGACCTTGACGACGTTTTCAACGTCGTAGACAAAGATCTTGCCGTCCCCGATGTGCCCCGTGTAGAGCACGCGCTTTGCCGTTTCGATGACGGTCCTGACCGGCACCTTTGAGACGACGATGTCGACCTGCACCTTCGGCATGAGGTTTGTTTCGACAGCGACGCCGCGGTAGTATTCGGGCTTGCCCTTCTGCTGACCGTAGCCCATGACGTGCGAAACGGTCATACCCGTGATGCCTATCTTCGACATCGCCTCCTTGAGCGCCCAGAGCTTTTCCTCCTTGAAGACGATCTCGACCTTCGTGAACTTCGGTCCCGCCCCGTCGTCAAACGCGGGAACGCGCTTGACCGGCACCGCCTCCGCCACGGGTTCGTCTCCCGTCACGGCGACTATCGGCGAGGACGCCGGGGCGAAATCCGCGTATTTTTCGACGGCGGGCGCGAAGTCCGCATATGCGGACGGCAGCCCGTGCTCGGTGACGTCGAGCCCGCGTATCTCCTCCTCCGCCGTCGCGCGGATGCCGTGCAGCTTCTTTATGAGCAAAAACGTTATTATCATCGCGACCGCGGCGTATGCGGCGACGGAAACGAATCCGAGGAGCTGGAGCCCAGTCTGGCGGAAGTCGCCCGTATAGAAGAGACCGCGCAGCCCCGCGGGCGCGTCCGGATTCGCAAGGAGCCCGACGGCAACGGTGCCCCACGCGCCGTTGCACATATGGACGCCGACGGCGCCGACCGGGTCGTCCACATGGAGTTTGAGGTCGAGGACCTCGACGGCGACAACGATCAGTATGCCCGAGACGGCGCCGACAGCCGCGGCGCCTATCGCGTCAAACGCGTCACACCCGGCAGTGACGCCGACGAGCCCCGCGAGCGACGCGTTCAGGCACATCGAGACGTCCGGCTTTCCGTTCTTTATCCATGTGAATATCATCGTCACGCACGTCGCGACGGACGGCGCGATCGTCGTCGTGAGGAATATGGACGCGAGCTCGGACGGCGTCGTCGCGGCGGCGCCGTTAAAGCCGTACCAGCCGAGCCAAAGGATGAAGACGCCGAGCGCGCCGAGCGGGATCGAATGTCCCGGGAACGCGTTGACCTTTATGACCTTGCCCCTCTCGTCGCGGACATATTTTCCGATGCGAGGTCCGAGGATGACGGCGCCGACGAGCGCCGCGATCCCGCCGACCATGTGTATCGCGCAGGAGCCCGCGTAGTCATGGAAGCCGAGGCGCGCGAGCCAGCCGCCGCCCCAGATCCAGTGCGCCTCTATCGGATATACGACGAGCGAGATCACCGCCGAATATATGCAGTAAGCCGAAAATTTCGTGCGCTCCGCCATCGCGCCGGACACTATCGTCGCCGTCGTAGCGCAGAAAACGAGGTTGAAAACGAACGTCGACGCCCCGGTGAAGCCCTCCTCCGGGCTCGCGATGAACGCCTTGAAGTCGGAGAACAGGTCGAGATTCGGGATGCCGATGAGCCCGAACAGCGCGTCCTCGCCCATCATGAGCGAGTAGCCGAGGATCGAGAACACAACGGTCCCGATACAGAAATCCATCAGGTTCTTCATGATGATGTTCCCCGCGTTTTTCGCGCGCGTGAACCCCGTCTCCACCATCGCGAAGCCCGCCTGCATCCAGAAAACGAGCGCGGCTCCGATCAGGTACCAAAATTCGATTGTCATACTTTTACCCTTTCCTATATGACGTTTTTTGCGAAAAGAGAAGGCGCCCTCGGTATGAACCGAAGACGCCTTTGCCTTCCACGCCGATGATTATAGCGCACCGCGGCGCAATTGTCAATACCTCTTTTGCAACTTTTAAAAATTTTTCTTGCAATATTTTTCGGACAGGCTATTTTCCTCTTGACATTTTGACTGAATAGGTATACACTACTTGCAAGCGGCTGCAAAATTGTCGATTTTCGCTTTTGCGCCGCAAACCTACGGCTCTTATATAACAAAGGACAAATTCATGAAGAGAGAAGGACAGACAAGGATCCCCTCCGGCTGCGCCGTTACCGCCGTCATATCGAAGAGCGGCGAGCGCATGTCCGGCGGGAGCATCGTTGAGAGCATGATCCCGATGCACGACCGCTCGAACGGGCTCGGCGGCGGCTTTGCCGCCTACGGGATCTATCCCGAGCACCGCGATTTTTACGCGCTGCATCTGTTTTACGACGACGAGGGCTGCCGCCGCGAGTGTGAAGAATACCTCCGCGAGCGGTTCGAGATCGTCGACGCGGAAACTATCCCGACGCGCACGATGCGCGAAATAACGGATGAGCCGCTCATCTGGCGCTATTTCGTCTTCCCGCGCAGGAGCGCGCTGCGCTCGCTGCAGATAGACGACCGCGAATACATCGTGCGCGCGACGATGAAAATAAATTCAACGATAAACGGCGCCTACGTCTTCTCGTGCGGGAAGAACATGGGCGTGTTCAAGGCGGTCGGCTACCCGGAGGACGTCGGCAGATACTACCGCCTCGACGAATACGAGGGCTACCTCTGGACCGCGCACGGCAGGTACCCGACGAACACGCCGGGCTGGTGGGGCGGCGCGCACCCGTTCGCCCTGCTCGACTACTCCGTCGTCCACAACGGCGAGATCTCGTCCTATGACGCGAACCGCCGCTTCATCGAGATGTTCGGCTACAAGTGCAACCTTCAGACCGACACCGAGGTCATCACGTACATCATCGACTACCTGCTCCGCCGTCAGGGACTTACGCTGACGGAGACAGCTGCCGTCATCGCCGCCCCGTTCTGGGACACGATCTCGCACAGACCCGAGGGCGAGCGCGAAACGCTCACATATCTGCGCACCGTCTTTTCGAGCCTCCTTGTGACGGGGCCGTTCTCCATAATCCTCGGATTCGAGGGCGGGCTCATGGCGCTCAACGACAGGCTGAAGCTGCGCTCGATGGTCGTCGGCGAGCACGGGGACCGCGTCTATATCGCGAGCGAGGAAGCCGCGATACGCAAAATGGACCCGGGCGCCGAGGACATCTGGGCGCCGGCGGGCGGGGAGCCCGTCATCGTCCGCGTAAAGGAGGGGAGGTACTGATATGGGTGTCGAATTCATCTACCCCGAGTTTGAGGTCGTGCGCAACTCTTCGCGCTGCATCGCGTGCCGCGTCTGCGAGAGGCAGTGCTCGAACGGGGTCCATACATATGACCCGGACGGCGGCGTCATGCTCTCGGACGAGTCAAAGTGCGTCAACTGCCAGCGCTGCGTCTCGCTCTGCCCGACGCGGGCGCTCAAGATAGTGAAGTCGGACTGCGTGCCGCGCGAGAACGCGAACTGGCAGGCGGACACGATAAAGGAAATATATAAGCAGGCAAACAGCGGCGGCGTGCTCCTTTCATCCATGGGCAACCCGAAGCCGCTCCCCGTATACTGGGACAGGATCCTCATAAACGCCTCTCAGGTCACAAATCCGTCGATCGACCCGCTCCGCGAGCCGATGGAGACGCGCGTCTTCCTCGGCAAAAAGCCGCGCAAAATCGAGCGCGGCGAGGACGGCAGGCTCAGGAACAATCTGACCCCGCAGCTCGAGCTCTCGATGCCGGTCATGTTCTCGGCGATGAGCTACGGTTCGATCTCGTATAACGCGCACAAAAGCCTTGCCGAGGCGGCGACGGAGCTCGGCATATACTATAACACCGGTGAGGGCGGTCTGCACGAGGACTTCTACGTCTACGGACCGAACACGATAGTTCAGGTCGCCTCCGGGCGCTTCGGCGTACACGCCGACTACCTCGGCGCGGGCGCCGCGATCGAGATAAAGATGGGTCAGGGCGCGAAGCCCGGGATCGGCGGGCACCTGCCCGGTACAAAGATCGTCGGCGACGTGTCGCGCACGCGCATGATCCCCGAGGGGAGCGACGCGATCTCCCCCGCCCCGCACCACGACATTTATTCGATCGAGGACCTGCGTCAGCTCGTCTATTCGCTGAAGGAGGCGACGCAGTACAAAAAGCCCGTCATCGTCAAGGTCGCCGCCGTCCACAACATAGCGGCGATCGCCTCCGGCATCGCGCGCAGCGGCGCCGACATAATCGCCATTGACGGGTTCCGCGGCGGCACGGGCGCCGCGCCGACGCGCATCCGCGACAACGTCGGCATCCCGATCGAGCTCGCCCTCGCCGCGTGCGACACGCGCCTGCGCGAGGAGGGCATCAGAAACGACGTTTCGCTCGTCGTCGGCGGCAGCATCCGCTCCGCCTCCGACGTCGTAAAGGCGATCGCGCTCGGCGCGGACGCCTGCTATATCGCGACGGCGGCGCTCCTCGCCCTCGGCTGCCACCTCTGCCGCACCTGCCACACCGGACTCTGCAACTGGGGCATCGCGACCCAGCGCCCCGAGCTCGTAAAGCGCCTGAATCCCGAGATCGGGAAGACGCGGCTCGTCAACCTCATGACCGCGTGGCGGCACGAGATCAAGGAGCTGCTCGGCGGCATGGGCATCAATTCAATTGAGACGCTGCGCGGGAACAGGCTCATGCTGCGCGGCGTAAACATGACGGAAAAGGAGCTGGAGATCCTCGGGATCTCCCACGCGGGAGAATGAAAAGAGTAACCGTACATGAAGAGTGGTGCCTCGGCTGCCATCTCTGCGAATATAACTGCGCCTATGCAAACTCCGGCATCCCCGACATGGTCAAGGCGCTCAAGGGAAAGCGCATTTTCCCCCGCATAAAGGTCGAGGACGGGGGCACCCCCGGCAGCGTCACGTTCGCGGTGTCCTGCCGCCACTGCCCCGACCCGATCTGCGTCAAAAGCTGCATTTCCGGCGCGCTCTCAAAGCGCGGCGGCGCCGTCACGGTCGACAGGTCAAAGTGCGTCGGCTGCTACACCTGCATCCTCGTCTGCCCGTTCGGCGCGATATCGACGGACGGGGACGGCGCCGTTTTAAAGTGCGAGCTCTGCCTCTCAAACGGGGCGGGTACGCCCGCCTGCGCCGCCGGCTGCCCGAACGGGGCGCTGACGGTCGAGGACATCGACATCCCGGAGGGCTGACTGTGAAGACATACGTAATTATAGGCGGCGGTGTCGCCGCCGTCGGCTGCGTCGAGGGCATACGCTCCGTTGACAAAGGCGCCCGCATCGTCCTCATCGCGGGCGAAGGTCGCCTCCCGTACTGCCGCCCGCTCATATCGTATTATCTTGAGGGCAAGACGGACTTCGAAAAAATGAAGTACCGCCCGGAAGACTTCTACACCGAAAACTCGGTCGAGGTCGTCTATGATACCGCCGTCTCGGTAGACCCCGCCTCGCGCACGGTCGCGCTCGGGGGCGGCGGCACGGTAAAATATGACGCCGTGTGCTTAGCGACCGGCTCGCGCCCGTTCGTCCCGCCGATACCGGGGCTTGAAAATGTCACGCGCAAATTCGGATTCATGACCGAGGAGGACGCAATAGCGCTTGACGGCGCGATCTATCCCGGCTGCCGCGTGCTCATCGTCGGCGCGGGGCTAATCGGGCTGAAGTGCGCGGAGGGGCTGTGCGGCAGGGCAGGCTCGATCACGGTCTGCGATCTCGCGCCGCGAGTGCTTTCGAGCATTCTTGACGGCACGGCGTCGTCGCTCATGCAGGCGTGCCTCGAGGAGCACGGCGTGCGCTTTATGCTCGGGGACACGGCTGAGAGCTTTCTACCCGGAGTCGCCCGCATGAAGAGCGGCGTCGACGTCGCCTTCGACGTGCTCGTGCTCGCCGTCGGCGTGCGCGCGAACGTCTCCCTCGCAAAGGACGCGGGGTGCGAGGTCGGGCGCGGCATCGCCGTTGACACACATATGCGGACGACGGTCGCGGGCATATATGCCGCAGGGGACTGCGTCGAGGCGGAGGACGCCTCGGGCGGCGGGCGGCGCGTCATGGCGATCATGCCGAACGCCGTGATCGGCGGGCGGTGCGCCGGCGTCAACATGGCGGGCGGCGACGGTACATTCGACAGCGCCGTCCCGATGAACGCGATCGGATTTTTCGGTCTGCACGCCCTGACCGCCGGGACATACGAGGGCGAGCTTTACGAAGAAAAAGGCGAGCGGACGCTGCGCCGCTTTTATGTAAAGGACGGGTATCTCTCCGGCTTCATGCTCATCGGCGCCGTCGACCGCGCGGGGATATACACGTCTCTCATCAGGAACCGCATACCGCTTGACACCGTCGACTTCGAGGCGCTGCGCAAAGCTCCCTCGATGAGGGGATTTTCATCCGAATACCGCCGCGAGCACATGGAGGGCTGGAAATGAACACGACCGCAGCAAAAATAAAGGCGTCGGACTACGACCACGCCGGCATAAACCGCAAAATACGCGAGGCGGGCGGCGAATGTACCGTCACCGGCTGCCTCGGCGAGCGCTTTATCGCCGCGGGGCTCGAGTCCGGGCACATAGTGATCGAGGGCACGCCCGGAAACGCGCTCGGCGCGTACCTCAACGGCGCGCACATAACGGTCCGCGGCTCGGCGCAGGACGCCGTCGGCGACACGATGAACGACGGGGAGATCATCATCCACGGCAGCATCGGCGACGCCGCCGGGTACGCGATGCGCGGCGGCAGGATCTTTGTCCGCGGCAGCGCCGGGTACCGCGCGGGCATACATATGAAGGAGTATAAGGAAAAGCGCCCCGTCATGGTCATCGGCGGGGTGTGCGGCAGCTTTCTCGGCGAATATCAGGCGGGCGGCATCATAATCGTGCTCGGGCTGGACGGCGGCAAAAGACCGATCGTCTCGAACTTCCCCGGCACCGGGATGCACGGCGGGATGATGTTTCTCCGCTCCGACTGCCGCGGGATCCGCTTCCCGAAAAATGTCACGGCGCGCCCCGCGTCAGACTGTGACATGGAGAAGATCGACGGCATCATCTCCGACTACTGCGCCGTTTTCGACCTCGACAGGGAGGAGATCCTCGCCTCCCCCTTCACCGTCGTCGTCCCCGACAGCAATAACCCGTATAAGCAGCTCTACGTCGCGAACTGAGAACGATGCAAAATGATCCCGGGGGAGAACTTTCGGCGAAAGTTCTCCCCCGGACCCCTTTTCAAAGCTTTTTATATCTATACCGGCACGGCGTCAGGCGAGCGCGGGGATCTCTATTTTGAGCGCGTCGCCGCCGTCGGGGATGACTGAGAGCTCCCAGACGGGCTGGAAAAATCCCTTTGTGTCCGCCTCAAACGCGAGCGAGCATGAGATGAGCTCCGCCGTCCGCGGGCTCAGGTACTCAAACGCGCCGCCGTTGAACTCTCCCTTTTGCAGCCGGGAAAACGCCTCGGCGGGCGAGATGATGTTCCCGTCCCTCACGTATGCGTATTCGCAGATGCTGTCGTTGACCGTGCCGACCGCCGCCTCGCCGCCGTCGAGGACGAACCTTGCGCGGAGCCAGCCCCCGCGCCCGCCGTCCCCGCTCCGTTCGAGCCGGAATGTATATGTCCCGTCGCCGTCCTCCGAAAACGACGCGCCTTCCGGTATCTCTATCCCGTATTCCGCAAGCAGCGCCTCCGCACCCTCCCTGTCGACCTCGGCGGGCTCCCCGTGCCCGATCCGAATCACGCGCCTGCCGTCCCGGTAGTATATCTCCATAGAGGGACCCCGGTGATCCGACATCCATACGAAATCATCGTAAAAAACCGTGTCGAGCTCATCTCTGCCGACGCCGAGCGAGGAGAAGAACTCCGCCCCTGCGGCGACGCACGCGTCCTTGTCGCGCGGCTTCGCGCGGTATATCGGCACACTTGCCCCACCCCCCGAAAGCTCGCAAGACGCACTCCAACTAACGCCGCCGACGTCGGCGCGGTACGACGGCGCGCAGGCGAGGTTCCCGTACGGCTTGATATAATACGCGGCGAATATTCCCCCGACCGCCGCGAGCACCGCCGCGGGAACCGCCGCGTACAACGCGGCGCGGGCGGATCTTTTTTCCGACAGCGTGACGACCGCCATCACGGCGCCGTAGCCGAAGGCGGCGCCGACAAAGTTGGCGAATATGTCGTCGACGTCGAAAAGACCGACGGAGAAGATGAGCTGCAAGAGCTCAATTGACAGCGTGGAGATCAGAAACGCGCCGCACGCCGCGGCGGGGCGGCGGAAAAACTTCACCGCGAGCGGCAAAAGCACGCCGAGCGGCACGAACATCGCGACGTTCAAAAGCACGTTTGACCAGTTTTGGAACGAAAAGCTGTTCCACGCCTCACGCCACGCGCGGAACAGGTGCAAATTCATTCCCCCGCCGTAGGGCGAGCGCAGCACGGTCAGATACAGTACCGCCGCCGCCCAGCACACGAGCAGCGCCGCCGACACCGCCCTCCCGAGCGGAAATTTCCGCTCCCCATGGTACACGGCATAATATATACCCGCAAAGGCGCACACAACGGTGACGCATATGACGGCGGCGACCGCCGCCGCGCCCACAGCCCCGTGCAGCTCCGACAGGATAAGCTTCAAAAATTCATTCATAGCGATTGTAAACCCGTTCTTGTTTATACAGACTGTACTATTCGATATATTACACTTATATCATATCTCATCCGCCGCCGAATGTCAATAGAAAAAACAAAATTTAATAAATCGGGGAAGGCGCGCCTTCCCCGAACCGAATATTCCGCCGCAGCGCCCGGCGGCGCTCACACGCTGTCAAGCGCGTCAAGCCGCAGCGCGCGCAGAAACGCCGTCCCCGCGTATACTTTGTATTCTCCCACCGACTGACCGTTGTCGATCTCTTCCTGACGCCCGCCGCGGACCGTCCACAGCGACTGCGGCACGGGGTTGATTATAAGTATTTTCTGCAAGCCGTCCGCCTCATATGCAAAATTGCGGTTTGTCACAAAGCTGAACAGCGTCTGCCCGCGCAGCCGCACCGGGTGCCGGAACGTACACATGCCGTTTTCTTCCATGATAAGATGTTCGCCGCCCCTTCTTTTGGAGCCGATAAGCTTGCATGAATACGTCTTTCCGTGCGCCGTTATGCGGAAGCTCTCACCGTCCATCCACCAAAACGACGACAAAATCGGTCGTTTTATCGGCGAACACTCAAAGCCTTCCGTATCGCACAGCGACAAAAGGCTGCGGCAGAACGTGCGCCGCTTTAAAGCAGCCCGGAGAGCGCGGATGGCTCCTATACACAGCGGGATGCTTATTATGACGGCGTAAGCGATCAGCATCCCGGGCGAGAGCAGAGTCGGGATGAGAAAGCGCACCGGCTTTATGTACGGGATTACCCAGCATATGACGATCGGCGGCAAAAGCGCCGGTATTATCAGCGCGGTCGCCAGTCTGACCGGGAATCCGACGCCGCCGCGCTTTGTCTTGCGCCACGCGATCCCCCGGTATATGACAAAGACCACCAACAGCACCGGCGCTATCAGCGCGAGCGCATAACTGATCAGAAATCCGTCGCCGTCGCGCCCCGATCTGAGCCCCGCATACCCGATTTTGCTCACTTTACGGTACGCCGCATCGTATGAAATCGTGATAATTGCCAGAGCGGATATAAGCAGCACCGCCCTGCCGAGGACCGCGAGCAGCACTCCCTTCGGTTCTCCCGGCAAAAGCTTTGAAATAACGGCGCTGTCAAACATCCCGAACGGACCGAGAACGTATACCGCGGCGACAGTTCCGGCACAGAGCCTGAACCAGCGCCGACCGAAAACGATCCCGAGCCTCTCCTTTATTCGGGCTTCTTTATTAAGCCCTGCTTCCGAAGGGAGCACTTCCGCCTTCATAAAATCACAGACCGCGACCGTTTTATACACGGCGTAAAGCAGCGCCGCATACGTCAGAAACGCTATCAGCGGTATGAGCCACGCCGGGAGCTCTTCATATCTGAGGACGTCGTAAAAATGCACGTCGTCGGGCTTATACATCGACGGCAGATTTACGACCAGCGTCCCCCATAATACGGGGATGGACGCGAGAAATGCCAGCACGGTCACCGGTACGACGAGCTTTGCAGGATTTTTTACATTACGGTCTGTCTGTTCGCTCATGTTCGCCTCCGCATCCGTTATCAATTATCGACTTGCCGCAGACGTCGCAGACGTCCTCGCCCTCGCCGCACATCGTGCCGCAGAGGACGCAGATATTGTCCTTTGTGCCGAGCTTTTGCAGGTACTGCGTGCCGAAATAGTGGCGGACGCGGTCGCCGACCGCGTATTCTATCCGCTCGCCGTCCTCGCTGTCGACGTATTTTACAACGACGGCACCTCCCCCGTCCTTCTTCACCGTGACGGTCTGGCGGCGGATGCTGCCCATGACGGGCAGCCCGAGCCCCTTTGACTCGACGTTGTTGTCAAGGGTCACGTCCGTGACGACGCCCTCGTACGCGCGCTCAGTCGAAAAAAGGCGCCATATCTTCGTTGTTATGAACGGGAAGACCCATAGCGCCTCGACGAACGCCATCCCGACGGGGTCGCCGAGATAGCCCGTGAAGTACGCGATCACCGTCACGGCGGCGCACCAGCCGACGATGAACAGCACCTTTTTGGCGACGCGCAGCCGCACGGCGGACCTCACGTCCCCGTTTTCGACCGGGATCTTCACCTTTTCCGGCTTTGTGCGTGCGCCTGCCTCGCGTTCCCTTTTTTCGTTTTCGGTTTCCATAAGGTTTCCCTCCTTTTTTCGCGTTTCCCCGTGTTTTTTATGTATTATCTGTCAAGCGTATCGCGCCGCAGCGCGTTGATGAACGACGTACCGGTGTATATCTTATACGCGCCGACGCTCTCGCCGACGTCTATCGGCGCCTCGTACCCCCCGCGCCTCGCAAGGAGCAGCGCAGGGACCGGGTTGAATATGAATATTTTCCGTTCGCCCTCCGCGGCGTCGATCGAAAGGTCATAGCTTTTCGTGAAGTGAAAAACGGGCTTTCTGCGAAAGCGCACGGAGTGGGTGATTATGCACGTGCCGTCGTCGTACACCGTCAGCGGGTCGCCCTTTTTCGGGACGCCGATGAGCTTGCACACATACGTTCGTCCGCGCGCCGTGACGCGGAAGCTCTCCCCCGCCGTCATCCGGACGGCGGACAAAAACGGCTTTTTTATCTCCGACAGCTCAAAGCCGAACTCCCGGCACGTTCCCCGCAGCTCGCGAAGAAATTTGCGTCTGCTCAAAAGCGCCTTCGCGTACCTGTATATATAAATCGCGGCAACTGCCGCCGGCACGATCAGAACGATCCAACCGAAAACGGCTGAGAAGACAAAGCGCAGCGAAACAAAGTACGGAAACAGACCTACGAGTAAAGCCGAACCTATCACCGTCGGCAAAAGCGACATCAGCAGCTTGCCGACAAATCCCCGCCTTCTCTCCGCGCCCCCGCGCATTCTTATCCTGTCGCGGTTCCATGCGCTGCACGCCGCGAGATACGACGCGACAAACAGTATAAACACTGCCGCCGCGGACAAGATCGGCATGGCGAACGTCATCGCGCCGCCTGCCTCGGGGACAAACGTGGGCGAGTCTATGATATAAAGCGCCTCCGTCGCGGCGAGCATCAGCCAAAACGGGAGATTACGGAATATGAGCGAGAGCTCGTCCCGCAATCCGACCGACATCGGCAGCTCAAGAAATTTTTTCTCGAGCTCCCAGTCAAACGTCGCGACCGTCTTCAAAATCGCGCAGAAACAGATGCAGAAGCAGAAAAACGCGTAGACCGGCATGACCCATGCGGGCAGAAGCTCATAAAGCAGCCAGTCCCCCGACACCCCTTCTTTCGTTCTGTCCAATAGCGCAAACGCCAAGCCGGGCGGTATGAGGACGAGCATCACCGGAGTCAATACCTTTATGATAATATCCGGCACGCGCGAAGCAATATTTTTGCCGTCGTCTTTCATTCCATCCTCCGAATTAAGCCGTGTTCGGCTATGTTGCAATAATAATATCACACGTTCACGTGATTGTCAATAGCTGTTTTCATATTTTTTCATAATTTTGCTTAATATTTTTTCGCGTTCGTTAGTTCACAGAATCGGAGCAAGAAAAGGGACGCGCCGCTTTCGCGGCGCGTCCCTTTTCTTGCTATGCCGTTTTTCGCCCCGCCGCAGAATAAGCTCCCGGCGACGGGCGATTTTTTGATGCGGGCAGTAAATGCCCCTTTCAGTTTTTGAGGCTCTGTATCGGCGCGGGAATCCTGCCGCCGCGCTTTACGAACACCTCGGGCGAATACGTGTTCACCGCCATGACCGGCGCCGTTCCGAGCAGACCGCCGAACGACAGCTCGTCACCGACGCCGCATCCGTATGCCGGGATGAGGCGCACCGCCGTCGTCTTGCTGTTTACGACTCCAATCGCCATCTCGTCCGCTATGATGCCGGAGATGACCTCCGCCGGCGTGTCGCCGGGGATCGCGATCATGTCGAGCCCGACGGAGCACACCGCCGTCATCGCCTCTAACTTTTCTATCGAAAGCGAGCCTCTAACCGCCGCGTCTATCATTCCCGCGTCCTCGGACACGGGGATGAACGCGCCCGACAGCCCGCCGACGTGCGAGCTCGCCATGACGCCGCCCTTTTTGACCGCGTCGTTCAGCATCGCGAGCGCCGCCGTCGTCCCGTGTGCGCCGCAGCTCTCGAGCCCGATCTCCTCAAGGATCCTCGCGACAGAATCTCCGACGGCGGGCGTCGGCGCGAGCGAAAGGTCTACGATCCCGAACGGGACGCCGAGCATCTCCGCCGCCTCGGTCGCGATGAGCTGACCGACGCGCGTTATCTTGAACGCCGTCTTCTTTATCGTCTCGGCGACAGCCGTAAGGTCGCAGTTCCCGGCGCGCTTTATCGCCGCCGCGACGACTCCGGGACCGGACACGCCGACATTTATGACCCTCTCCGGCTCGCCCGCTCCGTGGAACGCGCCCGCCATGAACGGGTTGTCCTCCGGGACGTTCGCGAACACGACGAGCTTTGCGCACCCGATGGACGCGCGGTCGCGCGTCAGGTACGCGGTCTCTTTGACTATCTCGCCCATCCTGCGCACGGCGTCCATATTTATGCCCGCCTTCGTCGAGGCGACGTTGACGGAGGAGCATACCTTCTCCGTCTCCGACAGCGCCTCCGGGATGCTGTCTATGAGAAGGCGCGCCGAATCAATCTCGCCCTTCTGCACCATCGCGCTGTAACCGCCGATAAAGTTGATGCCGAGCGTGTCGGCGGCGCGGTCGAGCGTCTTCGCGATGCGGACGCAGTCGTCCGTCGAGTGAAGCCCTCCCGCCATATACGATATCGGCGTCACCGAGACGCGGCTGTTGATTATCGGTATTCCGTACCGCTTTTCAAGCTCGCGGGAGACGGCATAAAGGCGCTCCGCGCTCTTCGTTATCTTGTCGTATATCCTGTCCGCGAGCCGCCCGGTGTCGTCGCTCTGGCAGTCATAGAGCGAAATGCCCATCGTCACCGTCCTGATATCGAGGTTCTCCTCGCGTATCATGTTGACGGTCTCGCGTATCGCACCTACGTTAAGCATAAATTCCCCCGAAGTCAGATCTCGTGCATCGAGTTGAAGATGTTCTCGTGCATCACGTGTATCTCGAGTCCGCGCCCCCTGCCGTGGCGTTCCATCGCGTCGACGAACTCCGAAAAGTCGCACTTTATCTCCGCTATGTCGACGATCATTATCATGACGAAATAGTCGGACAGCACGGACTGCGTTATTTCGTTGATATTCACGCCGTATGCGGCGCATTCGGCGGAGATCCCGGCGATTATCCCGATGCTGTCGTGCCCGACGACCGTTATTACTGCTTTCATTGTTTGTAATCTTCCCCCCCCCGTGTACTTTTGTCGTTTTATGATATCATACGCGGCGGAAAAAAGCAAGTATATATATGAACGCCCGCCGCCTTTTTCGACTTTTTTCCCTTTTGCCCCATCGGCTCCCGTGGCGCACCGGCGGCGGAATACGCCCGCACAAAACGATATCGGGCGGGGTCGCGAGGTCAAAGAACCGAACGCGCTTATTTGATGTCTCCCGCTTTTGTAAACATATTCGCCGAAAAATTTTTTAAAAATTTCTGTTTGCCCCTTGACAAGATATGCTGTGTAACGGCAGGCTCCGCAAATATTACACCATAACCGATGCAGGTATCGACCGCATCAATACTTTTTTTGAAGATTGGCGGGAGCTCGTTTCAATGTACGAATATGTAAAAAAGACCAACTATGAAAAGTCAACCCCTACGTGAAAAATATTTTTCACATAGGGGTTGATGGAAACGCAAGCAA
>CANQMS010000040.1 GCA_947624995.1 uncultured Clostridia bacterium | reverse complement strand
TGCTCGGGTACGACCATGTGACGTGCGAGGAGGACGAGCTCGATATGCGCCGCAGGCAGCGCGACATCATGGAACGGATCGGGCTGACCGTCAACGGGCAGAACGGGCAGGAAGACCCGGACGGACAAAAGGAAGAACAGGAAAAACAGAAATGAAAAGAACGGCATTTATATCAATAGTAGGCAGACCGAACGTCGGCAAATCGACGCTTCTGAACACGATGCTCGGCGAGAAGGTCGCGATAGTTTCGAATAAACCGCAGACGACGCGCAACAGGATAACGGGAATACTCACGCGGGGCGAGGATCAGTTCGTGTTCCTCGACACGCCGGGGCTGCATAAGCCGAGAACAAAGCTCGGCGACTACATGGTCAAAAGCGCCGAGATGTCGATCGGTGACTGTGACGCCGTCATACTTATTGCGGCGGCGGGTCACGCTCCGGGGAACATTGAACTCTCCGTCATCGAGCGGCTGAGGACCGAAAATATCCCGTCGATACTCGTGCTCAACAAGACCGACCTCTCCGACCCGGCGGCGATCGCCGAGACGATAGCGGCTTATGCGGCGGTGCATGAATTCGACGCTGTCGTGCCGACGTGCGCGCTCAAGGGGCGCGGAGTTGCCGACGTCATCGACGAGGCATCGAAGTTCTTGCGCGAGGAGGAGTGGTTCTTCCCGGGAGATGAGGTGACGGATCAGTCAGAGCGGCTGTACGCCGCCGAGGTCATACGCGAAAAGATGCTGCGCCTGCTGTCGCGCGAGATCCCGCATGGGACCGGCGTTTCCATCGAGGAGTGGCACGACGAGGACACGCTCATCCGCATCCGCGCAGACATCTACTGTGAGAAGGCGTCTCACAAGGGCATCATCATCGGCAAGGACGGCGAGATGCTCAAAAAGATCGGAACGTACGCGCGCGAGGACCTTGAACGGTTCTTCGGCGTCAAGGTATTTCTCGAGCTGTGGGTCAAGGTCAAGGAGGGCTGGCGCGACAGGGGAGGCTATCTGCGCGACCTCGGGTACGATATAAAGTCTCTCAAGTAAGAGATGGACAGGGAAACGGTCACGGGCGTTGTCCTGCGCGAGTACGCGAAGGGGGACAACGATAAGCTTTTGTCGATCCTGACAGCGGAGCACGGCAAAATGCTCGTGCTCGGCAAGGGCGTGCGTTCACTCAGAAACAAGAACATGGTCGCGACCCAGCCGTTCTGCTTCGCGACATATATGCTCACAAAGAGCAAAAGCGGGATGTACTATATCTCCGAGTCCGAGCTGCACGAGGCTTTCTTCGATCTGCGGGGGGACCTCTGCTCGCTCTCGTTCGCGTCATACGTCTGCGAGGTCGCGGACCACGTCAGCGTCGAGGACAGCGAGGACGTGCCGCTTTTGCGGCTTGTCCTGAACACGCTCTTTGCGGCGGCGGGGAAAAAGCGCCCGACCGCACAGATAAAGGGCGCGTTCGAGCTGAGGTTAGCCTCTGTCCTCGGGCTGTCGCCCGAGCTCTCGCACTGCGCCGGATGCGGCAGTACGGACGCGCCCGAGTTCTGGCTCGACATACTCGAGGGCGAGCTTTTTTGCGCGGACTGCATGGCAAAGCGCGGGCACGGTGAAGAGACGGTCGAATACAGCGGTGAATGGTCGCGTCCGCTCTGCCCGGTGACCCCGGAGCTGTGCGAGGTGATGCGGTTTGTGATCTCGGCGGAGCCGACGCGGTTTCTGTCGTTCTCGCTGCCGGAGCATCTGGCGGCGGATTTTTCATCCGTCTCGGAGCGGTACCTTCTGCACCATCTCGGGCGCGGATTTCCGACGCTCGATTATTATAAGCAATTCTCAAAGCTGTGATTGCGGCGTATGCTGCGCAAAAGGACAACACGAAAAAAAATAAAAAGAAGGCTATGGAATACAACGATAAATCACTGACAACGCTCGAATTTGACAAGGTCACGGACATGCTGTCCGACTGCGCCGTCACTGACGGGAGCCGTCAGCTCGCAAAGTCGCTTTTGCCCTCGTCCGACCCGGTCGTCGTCCTGCGGCGGCAGCGGCGGACGACGGACGCGAAGGCGCTGCTCGGCAAAAAGGGGATGCCGCCGTTCGGCGGCGTCGCCGACATCGGGGACACTGTCGAGCGCGCGCGGAAGGACGCGGTGCTGACGCCGCGCGAGCTGCTCTCCTGCGCGAACGTGCTCCGCACGTCGAGGCGGCTGCGCAACTATCTCTTCGACGGGCACGAAACCGAGTCCACGGTGCAGGAAATATTTGACCGGCTGGTCGGGGACCGGCGGCTCGAGGACAAAATATCGCGCGCGGTAGTCTCGGACGACATGATAGCGGACGAGGCGAGCTCCGAGCTCTCCGACATAAGGCGCAAGATGCGCGCGGCGAACTCGCGCGTGCGCGATATCTTGCAGAAGTATATCACGGGCGGCACGTACAGCCGCATTTTGCAGGAAAATATAGTGACACAGCGCGGCGGGAGGTTCGTCATCCCCGTCAAGGCGGAGTATAAAAACGAGATCAGCGGGCTGATACACGACACGTCCGCGTCCGGCGCGACGGTGTTCATCGAGCCGCTTGCGGTCGTCGAGGCGAACAACGAGCTGCGCATCCTTGAGGGGCGCGAGCAGCGCGAGATCGAGCGGATACTTGCCGAGCTGTCGGCGGAAGTTGCCGCGGGCGGCGATCTTCTCATGGAAGATTATCACAACATAACGGAGCTCGCGTTCATCTTCGCGTGCGCCGAGCTGTCGTTCCGCATGGACGCGGTCGAGCCGAAAATAAATATGGACGGAGGAGAGGTGCTGCTCGTGCGGGCGCGCCACCCGCTCATAGACAAAAAGACGTGCGTTCCGATAACGATACGCGTCGGCGGCGACTACGACACGCTCATCATCACGGGCCCGAACACAGGCGGCAAAACGGTCGCGCTGAAAACGCTGGGTCTTTTGTCACTGATGGCGCAGGCGGGGCTTCACATACCGGCGGGCGGGACATCGACCGTCTCGGTGTTCGACGATATCCTTGCCGATATAGGGGACGAGCAGAGCATTGAGATGTCGCTCTCGACGTTTTCCTCGAGCATGTCGAATATTATAGGAATACTGAATCGCGCGAATGAGCACTCGCTCGTCCTGCTCGACGAGCTCTGCTCGGGCACAGACCCGGTCGAGGGCGCGGCGCTCGCGATGGCGATAATCGAGGACGTGCGGCGCCGCCGCGCACTCTGCGCCGCGACGACGCACTACGCCGAGCTGAAGGCGTACGCGCTCAACACGGAGGGCGTCTGCAACGCGGCGTGCGAATTCGATATTACGACGCTGAAGCCGACGTACAGGCTCATCATAGGCGCGCCCGGAAAGTCGAACGCGTTTGCGATATCGACGCGGCTCGGGCTCGACCGCCGCATCGTAGACAGGGCGGGCGAGCTTGTGAGCGGCGCCGACAAGAGCTTTGAGGACGTGATCGAAAAGCTGGAGGCGGAGCGGCTCGCAATGGAGCGCGAGCGCGCCGAGCAGGAGCGGCTGCGCGCCGAATACGAGCGGTTCAAGTCGTCCGCGGAGGAAAAGCTGAAGGAGCGCCTCGCGGGCGCGGAGGAGGAAAGAGCGCGCGCCGAAAAACGCGCGCAGGAGATACTTGCGAGCGCGCGCGCGTCGAGCGAATTCGTCATGGGGCAGCTCGAGCGCGTGAAGCGCGAGCGCGAATCGGAAAATCTCGGGAAGACGATGGCGGAGGCGAAGCGCGCGATCAGGGACCGCTTGCGCGGCGCCGAGGAAACGCTCGAGCGCGAAAGACCGGAGCCCGAGGCGTACGAGCCCCCGCGCGAATACAGGGTCGGCGACACGGTGCTGATCGCGGGGACGGGCGTGCGCGGCGTCATAACGGACGGACCGGACAAGTCCGGCAGCGTTACGGTAAAGTCCAACGGGATCACTACGCGCACGAAGGTGTCAAGGCTGCGCTTCGCACCGGACGGCGGCGAGCAGGACGGCAAAGGCGCGCGCGCGCCGTCCGTCCGCGTCATGACCTCGGGGACGTTCTCGCCCGAGCTCGACATCCGCGGTTACACGACGGACGACGGGCTCTTTGCAGCCGACAAATATATCGACGAGGCGGGGGTCGCCGGCATACGCTCGATCCGCATAATCCACGGCAAGGGAACGGGCGCGCTCCGAACGGCGCTGCACGGATTTCTGCGGTCGGACCCGCGCGTCTCGTCATTCCGCATAGGCGCTTACGGCGAGGGCGACTCGGGCGTGACCGTGATCGAACTTAAATAAAAAACCGAACAAAACGGAGGGAAAAAGCAATGGCAAGGAAGCTCTGCCTCGGCGCGCAGCTATATACGGTGCGCGCGAAGACGAGGACGAAGGACGAATTTCTGGCGACTGTCGCGGCGCTGTCGAAGATGGGGTACCGCTATATGCAAGTGTCGGGCGTCGGCCCGGACGTGACGCCGGAGGTCATAAAGCGGGCGGTCGACGAATACGGCGTGAAGTGCGTCCTGACGCACACGAATCTGCGCCGCATAATCGAGGACACGGACGCCGTGATCAGGGAGCACTCCGTTTTCGGCTGTGACGCGATCGGCATCGGCGGCATCGCCAATATGTACCCGCACACGGCGGACGGATATGCGGCGTTCGCGCTCGACATAGCCGAAGCCGTCAAAAAGATAAAGGATGCTGGAAAAATATTCCTCTACCACAACCACCGCTTCGAGTTCGAGCACTACGGCGACAAAACGGGGCTCGACATGATCCTTGCGATGACCGACCCGGAGGGTGTTAAGCTGACGTTCGATACATATTGGGCGCACGTTGCCGGCGTCGATCCGGCGGAGTTCATCAGGCGCCACAGCGACAGGATCTTCTGCACACATCTGAAGGACATGACAGTGCGCGAGGACAAGCTCGTCATGACAGAATGCCTGACCGGAAACCTCAATTTTGACGCCATAATCGCCGCGTCCGAGGCGGGCGGCGTAATATGGCACATGATCGAGCAGGACGACGTTTACATCGACCTTTACGACAGTATGCGCATCAGCCACGACAATCTGAAGGCGAGATACGCTCAGTTCAGGGACTAAGGGGGGAACGCATATGGCAAAATTCAGACTGAGCGCGTTTGCGGACGAATATTCGCCCATGCTTGAGAGGCAGCTTGAAGGACTCGCCTCATTCGGCATCGACAAGATCGAGCTGCGCGGCATTGACGGGAAGAGCGTCGCCGACCTCACGCCCGAGGAGGCAAAGGAGGTCAAAAAAAAGCTGGATGCGGCGGGAGTCACGCTGTCCGCCGTCGGCTCGCCGCTCGGCAAGGTCGACATAGACGGAGACATAGCGGCGCACATCGAGCTTTCAAAACGCGTCGCCGAGACGGCGAACATACTCGGAGCCGACCGTGTGCGCGGATTTTCGTTTTATAAAACGGAGGGCAAGCGCGGGGCAGTCATAGACGCGCTCGGAAAAATGACGGATATTTTCTGCGGCGCGGGAGTTCTTTATTGCCACGAAAACGAGAAAAATATCTACGGCGACACGGCGGAGAGGTGCCTTGACCTGAAGGAGACCTTCGGCGAGCGGATCGGCGTCGTGTTCGATCACGCGAATTTCATTCAGTGCGGCGTTGAGCCGTACCCGCACGCGTTCTCGCTGCTCGGCGGGCTGTTGACGTATATGCATATCAAGGACGCGGATGCGGACGGGACGGTCGTCCCCGCCGGCGAGGGAGTCGGCATGGTTGAGGAAACGCTCCGCGACGTCGACAGAATGTATCCGGGCGAGGTCATCCTGACGGTCGAGCCGCATTTGCACGTCTTTGCCGGGCTTGACGCGCTCGAGCACGGAGAGAAGTCAAAGCTGCGCGGCACGTACGGGACAAGCGAGGAGGCTTTCGCCGCCGCAGTCGGCGCGATCCGCGCCATAACGGAAAGGATTGGGAAGAAATAGTGCTTAAGCGCGTTCTTGCGATGGATTACGGCGCCTCGTCCGGGCGGGGCATCATAGGTAAATTCGACGGGGAGACGCTTCAAACCGAGGAGATACACCGCTTTGACAATTCTCCCGTGACGATGGCGGGGCGGTTCACGTGGGACCTGCCGTCGCTTTACGGCAATTTGCTGGCGGCGATATCAAAAGCGGGCTCCGGCATCGACTCCGTCGGAGTCGATACCTGGGGCGTAGACTACGGTTATATCGACAAAAACGGGCACGTCCTGTCAAATCCCGTCCATTACAGGGACAGGCGGACGGAGAGCGTCAGGAGCGAGTTTTTCGGCGTCATCCCGTGGCGCGAGCTCTACGGGCGCACCGGCATACAGGATCTCTCGTTCAACACGATATATCAGCTCCGGTGCGATCTGAAAGACGATCTTCACACTGTCCGCGCGGCGGAGAGGATGCTCTTTATGCCCGACCTCCTGAACTACCTTCTGACGGGGGAGTTCGCAACGGAATATACGGTCGCCTCGACCGGCGCGATACTTGACGCCGGCACCCGCGAGGTCGCGCGCGACCTTCTTACAAGGATCGGATTCGATCCGTCCCTCATCTCGCCGATAGTTTTCCCGGCGCATATACTCGGAACTCTCACGGACGAGGTCGCTGCCGCGACCGGTGTACCCGGAGGGCTGCGCGTCATAAACGTGGCGTCGCACGATACTGCCTCCGCCGTGCTCGCAACGCCCGCGCCGGATGCGGATTTCGTCTACATAAGCTGCGGTACGTGGAGTCTTCTCGGCACGGAAACGCCCGCGCCGATCATCACGGAGCAGTCGGAAAAATACGGATTTACGAACGAGGGCGGAACGGAGGGAAAGATACGCTTTCTCAAAAACATTGCCGGGCTTTGGCTCGAACAGGAGTCGCGCCGCCGCTGGGCGCGCGAGGGTAAAAGGTTCACATATGACGAGCTCTCGGCAGCCGCATCGTCGTCCGAGCCGTGCAGGTACCTGATCGACCCGGATGACGGCGCGTTCACGCCGCCTGGCGATATGCCGCGGCGCATCGCAGACTTTTGCGAGCGGACCGGGCAGGGCAGACCCGAGGGAGAGGGCGAGATCGTCCGCTGCATATTCGATTCTCTCGCGCTGCGGTACAGATGGGGCATCGAAACGATACGCAGGCTCACGGGCAGGCGCGTCTCCGAAATACACGTTGTCGGCGGCGGCGTCCGCGAAACGGCGCTTATGCAGATCGCCGCCGACGCCTGCCGGATCCCCGTGACGGCGGGACCGGCGGAGGCGACGGCGATCGGAAATATATGCTCGCAGCTCATCGCGTCGGGCGAGGTGCGGGACGTCGGCGAGGCTCGCTCGCTTGTCGCGCGCTCGACGGAGCTGTCCGTCTTCGAGCCGTCCGGTGACGCCGGTATGTGGGACGAAGCATACGAAAGATTTTTAAAAATTATATAAAAACGGAGGAGAAGGCATGGATTACAGGGGAGCGGTCGAATATTACGCAAAATACGGCGTCGATGTCGAGGCGGCGATCGGGCGCGTGTCGAAAATACCGGTCTCGATCAACTGCTGGCAGGGAGACGACGTCCGCGGCTTTGAGAACCCGGACGGTGAGCTCACGGGCGGCATACAGACGACGGGAAACTATCCCGGGCGTGCGCGCACGGTAGGCGAGCTGCGCGCCGACTTTGATGCTGCCGCCTCGCTCATACCGGGGAAAAAGCGCATAAATCTGCACGCGATCTATCTTGACTCGGACGGCGAAAAGGTCGGCAGATGCGATATTGAGCCGCGCCACTTCGATTCATGGATAGAGTGGGCGCGCGAGCGCGGGCTCGGGATCGACTTCAACCCGACGTGCTTTTCGCATCCGATGAGCGATTCCGGCTTCACGCTGTCCTCTCCCGACCGCGCGGTGCGTGAGTTCTGGATCGAGCATTGCCGCCGCTCGCGCGATATCGCAGAATATATCGGCAAAGCGCTCGGCGACACGGTCGTGACGAATTACTGGGTCCCGGACGGACACAAGGACACGCCCGCAGACAGGCTCGGAGCGCGCCGGCGCCTCGCGGAGTCGCTCGACGAAGTGTTCCGCCGCCCGGTCGACAAAAAATACAATAAAGACGCGGTCGAAGGAAAGGTGTTCGGGATCGGCGCCGAGAGCTTCACCGTCGGCAGCAACGATTTTTATCTCGCGTATGCGATCAGCCGCGGCGTGCTGTGGACGCTCGACGCAGGTCATTTCCATCCGACAGAGTTCATCTCGGACAAGATAAGCACGGCGCTGCTCTTTATGCCGGAGATACTGCTCCACGTTTCGCGCCCGGTCCGCTGGGACAGCGACCACGTTGTCACGTTTGACGACGAGCTGCGCGCGATAGCGTGCGAGATCATCCGCGCGGGAGCGGACGAGCGCGTCCACATCGGACTCGACTTCTTCGACGCGTCGATAAACCGCGTCGCCGCGTGGGTCATAGGCACGCGCAATATGCAGCGCGCGCTCCTGTACGCCGCGCTCGAGCCGTCCGCGCTGCTCAGAAAATACGAGGAGGAGGGCGATTACACGTCGCGCCTCGCGCTCATGGAGGAGTATAAGACGTTCCCGTTCACCGACGTGTGGGCGGAATACTGCGAGCGGTTCTCAGTCCCGGCGGATGGCGACTGGCTTAACGGGGTCCGCCGCTATGAATCGAAGATACTTGCCGAAAGACGCTGAAAAAATAAAAAGCGCGGGAAATATTGACAAGACCGCTTTATTGATGTATACTTTAACGTAGGTGCATTTTTCACAAAGCGGCATGCATATGCCCGACACTTTTTTGGAGGAAGAATGAAAAACAAAAGATTTATTTCGATGCTTGCGGCGATCCTCGCAGTTCTGCTCCTCATTGCCGGCTGTGACGGCGGAGGCGGGATCCCGACCGGGACCGGTGCGGACGAGTCTACAAACGCGCCCGGAACGGAAGCTCCGGAAACGAGCGCTCCGGGCAGTGACAAGGGCGAATACGAGCCGCTTAAATACGGCGACAAGAAGCTGACGCTGAATGAAGTGTCCGTTCATGACCCGTCGATCGTATGGGACCCGGTCAACAGCACATATTGGCTGTTCGGCTCGCACAGGGCATGGGCGCGCAGCCGCGACCTCGCGTCGTGGACGACGGCGTCTATCCCGTCCATCGACGATAATTTCAAGACGCTGTTCCCGGACAACGTCAAGTGGTCGTCTCACGGCTCGGCGAATTACGATGTCAGCGGCAACCTCTGGGCGCCGGATGTCATATATAACGAGGAAATGGGCAAGTGGTGCATGTACATGTCCATCAACGGGGATAACTACTATTCCTCGATCGCCATGCTCACGTCCGACAGGATCAACGGAACGTATACATACGAGGGTACGATCGTTTATTCCGGCTTCAGAAACGCAAAAGAGCTCTCCGAGACCGACTATGAGGAGGTCACCGGGAACACGAACATAGCGCGCTTCGTCAACGGCTCGTTCTGGAACACGGACAACGGTCCGAACGCGATCGACCCCTGCGTCTTCTATGACAAGGACGGTCAGCTCTGGATGTCGTACGGATCATGGTTCGGCGGCATATTCCTCCTGAAGCTCGACAACAAGACGGGTCTGCGCGATATGTCGGAGGAGTATAAGACCGTCGGGCGCACATGCGACGCGTACTTCGGCTACCGCATCTCCGGCGGCTTCGGAGACCCGGGTGAGGGCTCGTATATCGTATGGGACAAGGATACCGGCTATTATTATCTCTATGTCTCGTACTGTGGGCTCAACGCGACGGACGGCTTCAGCGGCTACCATATCAGGATGTTCCGCTCCGAGAACGTCGAGGGTCCGTACGTAGACTCTATGGGGCACAAGGCGCTCTCGTCCTCCAAGGGCACTAACCGCCAGCAGATCGGCATCAAGCTGATGGGCAACTATTCACTCTCGAAACTCTCCGGCAACGCCGAAAAGGGATATATGTCCGGCGGGCACAATTCCGCGCTCATCGACACGGACGGGCAGCACTATCTGATCTATCACACGCGCTTCAACAACGGGACGGAATGGCACGAGGTCCGCGTGCATCAGCAGTTCATGAATGAGGACGGCTGGCCGGTGACGGCGGTCTACGCGCATCAGGGCAGCGTCATTTCAAAGGACGGCTACTCGACGGAGGATATCGTCGGCGAGTACGAATACATAGATCACGGGCTCGACGCGACGACGCCCGGCGGTTCGACTCCCGTCGGAATGCTGAAAACATCCAAGGTCAAGCTCAATGAAGACGGCACGATCTCCGGCACCGTGAAGGGCACGTGGGAGCAGCACAAGGGAGAAGACGGAAACGGCTACTATGTGACGATGGTCATCGGGAACAACACATACAAGGGCGTATTCTTCAAGCAGTACGACGAGTCGGCAAAGCACGAGGAGCGGATGACCTTCACGCTCATCGGCGACAACGACAGATCCATCTGGGGAAGCAAGCTGTAAATCAAAACACGCTTCGGACGATACAAAGATACAAAATACAAAAAAGCTGCGCGGAAGTCCGCGCAGCTTTTTCTCGGGTGTGCGTATATTTTATTCGGCGAGCTCTTTAACTTCAGCCGTTTCCGTGCCTTCCGCCGGCACATCGCCTATGGGAGGCAGGCGCTTTTTCCAGCGCCCAAGCGCGAAGGCGACGACGTGCAGCAGCATACCGAGCAGCCACGAAACGAGCAGCGAGATCGGGATCGCGAGGTAGTTCCCGTTCGGCAGCTCAGGCGTCTTTGTCATCCACGCGATCGCGTAGGCGAGCGGGACGCGGATGACGACTGTCGTGATGAGGGACAGCCACATAGGCGTCATCGTGTCGCCTGCACCGCGCATCACTCCGGCGAGTGACTGCGTGACTCCCATCGCGACGTAGCCGACGGCGAGGATGCACATCATCCCGAAGCTCATTTCAATGAGGGATTCCGTCTCGGTGAAAAGCCCCATGATCGGGTGACCGAAGATAAGTATCAGTGCGAGGAAGAATGCCGAAACGGAGACAGCCATGACAGTGCCCTGAACGGCGCCTTTCCTGATGCGGTCGTATTTTTTTGCGCCGACGTTCTGACCCGTGTACATCGTCATTGCCTGACCGAACGAGAAGTTCGGCATCATTGCAAAGCCGTCGACGCGCATGACGACGACGTTTGCCGCCATGACGGCTTTGCCGAAGCTGTTTGTCAGGGACTGAACGAGCAGCATCGCGACGGAGAAGATCGCCTGCGTTAACCCGGAGGGGACGCCGAGGCGGAGCGTTTCGACGGTTATGTGCGTAAGCTTGAAATAGCGGAGCTTTATGTCGAAGACATCGCGCATAAAGAGCATTTTAATGAAGCAGCATATGGCGGATATCGCCTGCGAGATGACGGTCGCGAGCGCAACTCCCATGACCTCGAGGTGCAGCCCGATCACGAACCACAAATCGAGCCCGATATTGAGCAGGGCGGAAATGATGAGAAAGACAAGCGCCGAGATAGAGTCTCCCATCCCGCGGAGGACACCGGAGAGGATATTGTAGTAGAACATCCCGACGATGCCGATGAAGCAGACGAGCAGGTAATCGCGGCTCCACCCGAAAATATCGCCCTCTGGCGTATTCAGCGCGGTCAGCAGCGGCGAGGTGACGAGCGAACCGACGATCATGATGATCACGGAGCCTAAGGCGGTCAGCGTGATGCAGTTTCCGATCGTCGTTGAAAGCATTTTTCTGTCGCGCGCGCCGAAATACTGAGACACAAGGATGCCGACGCCGGTCGAAAGACCGATCATGAGCGCGAGCATGAGATTGAGTATCGGCGCGGCTCCGCCGACGGCGGAGATCGCGTCGTCTCCGACGAATTTGCCGACGACGATCGTGTCGACCGTGTTGTAGAGCTGCTGTGCGATATTGCCGACGAGCATGGGTACGGCGAATTCGGCGATACGTGCCGCCGGTGAGCCGACCGACATGTCCTTCGGCGAGAATATTTCTTTCAGTGACGCCATAGAGATGAATGTTTCCTTCGAACCGTTTTTGATGTTTTCATAGATAACGCGCCACAAAACAAACGCTCTGTGACGCTACACATATACTATATCATATTGCAAACTTCGTGTCAAACGCGAAATATAACGAAAAAACGGGCTCTTAAAGATCAAATTTGTTTAACTTGATACCGGCGCCGGAAGCCGCGTTCCCCTCGTCCCCCCGTTAACAAAAAGTTTACAAAAAAGTGACACTATGTCCGCACATAGAAGTGTTTATTTATGGTATAATGTCCGATACAGTCTGTTTGAAAATGTTCGTGTCGGTTACGGACATTGACGGCTAAAAGGCACCGGCTGCGCCGCTGCTCGCGTGCGTGCCGCCCGCGTCGGCTGCTGCCGCAGCCGCTTTTATGGTTAAATGTCCGAAACAGTCTGCCCGAAAGCAATTGTGTCGGCTAACGATATCGACAAAAGAAAATGCCGCTGTACCTGCGGCAGAGGGGCGGCTGAAAAATTAAAACGAATTACCTTTATATTAAGTTTGGGAGATACATATGAAAAAAGAAAACAAGAAAGAAAGCGAAGAAACAGAAGCAAACGAGAAGCCGGGAGGAAGATCCGGCGACGAGGAATTTGAGCTCGTCGACACCGAGCCTACAGACAACAAAAGCATGAAAGAACCGGAAATTGCGGATGCCGCCGGGAAAAGGAAGCGTGTGATCCGCCTGCCGAGACCGCGCGAGCTTTTCTATCTGATCCCGCCGTGCCTTTCGACCGCGGCGATCGTTCTCTCGCTGAAGTCGGGAATGCCGACCTCGCCGGAAGGATGGGTCTTCACAGTGCTGAGTCTCCTTATGACCTCGGCGATGTTCGTCTTCCTGTTCGTTCATTTTAAGCTGCCGAAGGTAGTCGCTGCGATCCCTGCGGCGCTTGCACCGGCGTGCGCCATGCTCCTGCTCGAAAACATGGATCACAATCCGTTTTCGATCGGCGGACACATAATCTTTCTGAACTGTCTGTTCTTCTACCTTTTAGCGGCGATCCTTCTGTGCCTCACGAGGCGTACCTCCGTTGCCGTGTGCGTCCCGTGCGTATACGCGCTCTTGGCGGGGCTTGCCGAGCATTATGTGCTCATGTTCCGTTCGGCGCCGCTCTTCCCGTGGGATTTCGGCAGCATCGGCATAGCGGCGTCCGTTGTCGGGAATTACGAATTTGTCGTTTCTCCGTCGCTCGCCGTCACGGTGACGGCGCTGCTGTTCCTGATCTATATCGGTTTCTATGTGAGCGCGCGGCTCGAATCGCTCAGAAAAGTGACGGTCCGTCTCGCGTCGACAGCGATAGCTCTTTTGCTTTTCGTCGGTTATGCGTTTTATATCAATACGGACCGCGTATTCAACGATTTCGGACTTTATCCCTACCTCTTCACGCCGACGACGCTGTACTACCGCAACGGCTTCACGGTCTCGTTTATGACGAATATGCGCTATCTGTCGATCGAAAAGCCGTCCGGATATTCTCCGGAAGCGCTCGAGAACATAGGAGAAGAAATAGACGGTATCGAGCCCGAGACAGGGAAGTATTCCGACGTTGTACACCCCAACATAATCGCCATAATGGATGAGGCGTTCTCCGATCTTTCGGCGCTTTGCGATTTCGAAACGAACGAGGACTACATGCCGTTCATACATTCGCTGACGGAAAACACCGTCCGCGGGAAGCTTCACATGTCGGTGCTCGGCGGCAACACGGCGAACTCCGAGTTTGAGTTCCTTACAGGGCTTTCGATGGCATATCTGCCGACGGGGAGCATCCCTTATCAGCAGTATATAAAGAGCGAGAGACCGAGCCTTGCGTCTCAGCTCAAGGCAAACGGTTACTCGACTTTAGCGGTCCACCCATACGGCGCATCCGGCTGGAACAGGAATACCGTATACCCGAACCTCGGATTTGAGAGGGCAATGTTCCGCAACAATCTCGTCGGCATGACCGTTATTCGCGACTACGTTTCCGATATTTCCGTCTTCCGTTTCCTCCTCTCCGAGCTTCAGTACAAGGAGACGGACGGACCGTTCTTTGCATTCAACGTGACGATGCAGAATCACGGCGCGTACACAAAGCGCTACGATAATTTCAACGACAGGCTGATAACCGCGGTCGGCAGGGAAAACGATCAGCAGCTCTCACAGTATCTTTCGCTCGTGAGGCGGACAGATGAAGCTGTCGAAATGCTCATAACTCGGCTGAAGTCGTTTGACGAGCCGACGATCGTCGTTTTCTTCGGCGACCATCAGCCCGGCGACTGGGTTTCGGCGGGTCTTCTCAATCAGAAGGGCGTCTACATTGATCAGTCCGACGTGACGGAGAGGGAAAAATACTACACCGTACCGTTCTTCATCTGGGCAAATTACGACATTAAAGAAGAAGAGATCCCGGCGATGAGCGCCAATTACCTCTCGACGCTGCTCTGCGAGGTCGCCAACATCGAGCTGACGGACACGCAGAAGTTCCTCTCCGAGATGAGAAAGAGCTACCCCGTAGTTTCCGCGAACACCTTCATGGACTCCGACGGCGTTTTCCATCCGCTCTCCGAGATCTACGGCGAGGATCTGCTCTCGAAGTACGCGATGCTCCAGTATAACTATCTCTTCGACAACAATACCACCGGATATTTCGAATAAGCGAAGAAACATTTATGATTTTTGAAAAAAGACCGCCCTGTCACAGCCGGTGATCCGGCGTGCGGGCGGTCTCTTTGATATGCTGTGCGATATGGGTCTGTCAATTCAATAAAAACAGAGCTTTTTCATAATCTTTTACATAGTATCTCTCATTTGTACGTCCCTTTTTTATGATCGTATGCCCCTCCGCCTCGAGCATTTTCTTCTGCGCCTCAATGCCTCCGGGATATTTTGCGTTCAGCTCGCCGTTTGCTTTCAGCGTTCTCCAATAGGGCGTTTTATCCTCGGAGCGCTGAGAGCTTGCCCACGCCGCGATGGACACAAAGATCCCGGCGGTAATGGGCTCCGTGAAATCCGCGCCGTTCAGCTTTGCAAAGTATTCGCGAATTTCACCGACAGTTATCACGCGCCCGTACGGCACGCGTTTCATAATTTTGTCATAGTCTGTCGGCGGCGCGAAATACATTTTGTCCCCGCCGTATTTTTTTATGCTCTTTTCGTCCCGGATCGTCATGATCTTCGGCATGTCCTTGCTGTCGTTCAGCATAGCATTAAAATCTTTTTTATCTTCATGTGCCATAACGGTTCACCTCCTGCCGCAAGCATATCACGTTTTTGTCGGCGATGCAATGAGACGGTTTAAAAAAACAGCTCCAAAATGCCACGCCCGAAAAAGAAAAGCCGCCGGGAAAAATACCGGCGGGTTTTTCTTTGATCATTTGATATCGACGTTGACCCTTTTGCCGGCTGCGGTCGCCGCAGCCTTCATTACCGAACGTATCGCGCGGGCGATCTTCCCGCGGCGTCCGATCACCATGCCCATGTCGGATTCTGCGACGCTGAGCGTCAGGGTGACGGTATTCCCGTTTGATTCTTCAGTGACGGAGACTTCGTCCGGGTGTTCGACGATTGATTTCGCGATAATTGAAAGAACCTCGCAAAGGTCGATCATGCTCACATTTTTCGATTCGCCCCGGAGACCCGAGAGAATCTTCCTTTCTTAAAGAGTAGGGGAGTGCGGAGATTACTCGATGACGCCGCTCTTCTTGAGGAGCGCTCTCACGGTATCCGTCGGCTGCGCGCCGTTAGCGAGCCACTTCTTTGCCTTTTCCTCGTCTACCTTGACGGTCGAGGGCTCCGTGCGCGGATTGTAGTAACCGAGCTCTTCGATGAAGCGACCGTCGCGCGGGAAGCGCGAATCCGCGACTACGATGCGGTACGAGGGCTGCTTTTTTGCGCCCGTGCGTTTTAATCTGATCTTGACTGACATTTGTTATGTCCTCCGAAAATAAAATATAATATAAAATCCCTTTTATCGTTTTCAGAAACTGAATGGGAGTTTACCGTTGTTCATGCGCCGCCTGAATTTCGCGGCTTGCCTTCCTGTCATCTGCTTCATCATCTTCTTCATCGCTTCAAACTGCTTTAAAAGACGGTTCAGCTCTTCGACCTTCGTGCCGCTGCCGGCGGCGATGCGCTTTTTGCGCTGGGCGTTTATGATCTCGGGGTGTTCGCGTTCGCGCGGCGTCATCGAGAGGATCATCGCCTCGGTGTGCGCGAGCGCGCGCTCGTCGATCTTCGCGTCCTTTAAGGCGGAGGCATTCACGCCTGGGATCATTCCGAGCAGGGACTCGATGCTGCCCATGTTTTTGATCTGTGCAAGCTGTGAGAGGTAGTCTGTCAGCGTAAACGTTTCCTCGCGCATCTTGCGTTCGAGTTCCATCGCCTGTTTTTCGTCGAACTGCTCCTGCGCCTTTTCGATGAGCGTCAGAACGTCGCCCATCCCGAGGATGCGCTGCGCCATCCTGTCCGGGTGGAAGGGTTCGATCATGTCGAGCTTCTCGCCCGTGCCGATGAATTTTATAGGCTTGCCCGTTATATGGCGGACGGAGAGCGCCGCGCCTCCGCGCGTGTCACCGTCGAGCTTTGTGAGAATGACGCCGGTGATGTCGAGCTGATCGTTGAACGCTTTTGCGACGTTGACGGCGTCCTGACCCGTCATCGAGTCGATTACGAGAAGGATCTCGGTGGGGGAGAGCTCGGATTTGATCTCGCGGAGCTCGCCCATCAGCTCTTCGTCTATGTGCAGCCGCCCCGCAGTGTCGAGGAACAGCATGTCGTGCCTGTGCTTGTTCGCGTGGGCGAGCGCCTGCCGCGCGATCTCGACCGGGGACGTGTCCGTACCGAGCGAGAAGACGGGGACGCCGATCTGTTCGCCGAGCACCTCAAGCTGCTTTATCGCCGCCGGGCGGTAAACGTCGCACGCGGCGAGCAGCGGGCGCTTGCCCTGCTTTTTGTACATCGCGGCGAGCTTGGCGCAGTGCGTCGTTTTACCCGCGCCCTGGAGCCCGCAGACCATGACTATCGTCGGCGGCTTTGAGGAGATCGTCAGCTTTGAGACGGTACCGCCCATGATGGCGGTCAACTCCTCGTTTGTGATCTTGACTATCTGCTGAGCGGGGACGAGCGATTCGAGCACCTCGCTGCCGACGGCGCGCTCCGTCACTGCGGCGACGAAATCCTTGACGACGCGGTAGTTGACGTCCGCTTCGAGTAGCGCGAGCTTGACCTCCCGCATACCTTCCTTGACGTCGGCTGCGGTGAGCTTGCCCTTGCTGCGGAACTTTTTCAGCGCCGCGTTCAGCTTGTCAGAAAGACTTGAAAACATCGTTTTTTCCTTTTGTGCTGTGTGTCAGTCGCCGAAGAGCGACTTTATCTTCTCCGCGGCGGACAAAAGCACCTGTTTCTCGCCGTCGCTCCCGGCTGCTTCCGCGGCAAAGACGAGATCTGAGACGATGCGGTCTGCCTCGGTGCGCCGCGATGATTGGAGAGATGCGATATGAAGCGCGCCCTCGAGCCTGTCGAGCTCCGCCTCGCCGCGCTTTATCGCGTCCCTAACGCCCTGCCGCGAGATCCCGGTGTTTTCGGATATCTCGGAGAGCGAAAAGTCGTCGTTGTAATAGGCGGCGAGCAGGTCACGTTGGCGGTCTGTCAAAAGAGCGCCGTAATAGTCAAGGAGAATCCCGTATGAAAGATCCTTTTCCGTTTCCGTGACCTCCCGGACGCTGTAAAGCAAATCACTTTACAGATTATAGCAGACGCCCGGGAAGATGTCAAGAGATTCCGTGAAAAATTGCAAAAAATTGTTTTGGAGTAAATTCCGCGCCACATCTTGCGCCTTGATATATTCCGACGTTTGTGGTACAATACTCTCGCCGGTTTGCTTCGCAAACCGCGAAAGCTTCGCTTTCGCCGGGGTTTCACCCCGGGCTCGGTATTGACGGCTTCGCAAAAATGCCCTTGCAAGCAAGCATTTTTGCTTCATGGTATAATGTCTTCGTAGATTTTGGAAG
>CANQMS010000039.1 GCA_947624995.1 uncultured Clostridia bacterium | reverse complement strand
CCCGATCTCCCGCGCATCGCTTCGCCCGATCATCCATTGCCCGCGTTCCGTCATGTCACACCTCCCCGATCTCCCGCACAGCGCCGCCGCCTCATTCTCTCTTGCCCCTTGCCCGCCTGCCCGCGTTCACCGCGTCCCATCACGTCACCCCGATTCCTCGTCGCCACGCCCACACACGCGCCGCGCCCGCGCTTGCACACGCGCGCGGCAGTATACGAACATTTGTTCGTAAAAGATTATACACTACTTTCCCGCCGCTGTCAACCCCTCACTACTCGTTTTTTAGCAATACCGTAAAATTGACATAAACATCCGCTCAGTATTACCGCTTTACTCTCCGATATTACCGAATTTTTAGCATCATTTTTCCATCCCCGTCGCCGCTTCTCCCGTTCGCCCGCATCCTCTCCACACCGAACCCGCCCGCCGCTCTTCTCCCGCTCGCCCGCATCCGCGCCGAACCCGCCCCCGCGCCACCCCGTGCCGGGTGCCGCCGAACCCGACCGACGCCGCCGATTCCCCTCGCCCACGCACCTCCCCCCGCGCCCCCCTGCGCCGGTACCGCCGAACCCGCGCCGGCACCGCGCCTCTCCCTCGCTCTCACAGCTCATCCCGCCGCGCGCAGGTTCCTGCGCAGGTTCTGTCCGACGGCGCAAAAACCGCCTTTTCCGCGCTTTTTTCGCTCCCGGCGGCGGCGCGCCGAAATAAAAAAATATTCCCCGAAAAGCCTTGTAAAACAAGGCTTTTCGGGGAATACTCCCTATTGCTCCATCCGAGATTCGAACTCGGGACACCTTGATTAAAAGTCAAGTGCTCTGCCAACTGAGCTAATGGGGCACATGCCCGACATCCGGGCTCTCGATATGATACACCATTTCCGCGCCTTTGTCAATACCAAACATAAAAATATTTACAAAAAAACCTTTTCAGCATTTGCAAGCACAAAACCGTATGCGTGGCAGCCCGCGGTATGTCTCCGTCCGCATTTTTTCGACCGCGGCGCCGCCGCACAAAACTCCCGCCGTCTACTTGACACGCCCCGCCGCTCGTTATATAATGGTATCCGGGACAGCGTGCAAAAACGCCCCCGACATCATAATTTCGACAGTTTTAGTCATACGCATAACTGTTTTATACATCCGCATAACATACGAGAAAGAAAGGTACGCGCATAAAATGTCAACGCTTTTGCTCGTCGACGGCTCGAATATAATGTTCCGCTCGTTTTACGGGATACGCCCGTTCACGACGAAGAGCGGGCTGCACACAAACGCCGTCTACGGCATGATAACGACGCTGTCCGCGCGGATCGAGGCGCTCGCTCCGGACTATGTCGCCGTCGCCTTCGACCTGCCGGAGCCGACGTTCCGCCACCTCCGCTTCGCGGATTACAAGGGCACGCGGCAGAAGATGCCGCCCGAGCTCGCGGAGCAGATCCCGTTCGTCCGCCGCGCGGCGGACGCGCTCGGCGCGCACGTCACGGACCTTTCGGGCTACGAGGCGGACGACCTGCTCGGCACGCTCGCGCGCCTCGGCGAGGCGGCGGGTCTTGACGTCCGCATCCTCACCGGCGACCGCGACTCGCTCCAGCTCATAACGGACAAAACGCGCCTCTGCTTTATCACCGGGAAGGACACCGTCGACTACGGGCGCGACGAATTCTTCCGCGACTACGGCACGGAACCCCCGCGCCTCGTCGACCTGAAGGCGCTGATGGGCGACTCGTCCGACAACATCCCCGGCGTCCCCGGCGTCGGCGAAAAAACGGCGAAAAAGCTGCTCGCCGAGGCGGGCAGCCTCGACGGCATATACGAAAATCTCGCCTCGCTCACGGTCTCGGACAAGCTGCGCGAAAAGCTCGCAGCCGGGCGCGACTCCGCATATATGTCATACGACCTCGCGACGATTTGCCGCGACGCGCCGACGAACGTGACCATCTCCGACCTCGAATACAAAGGACCCGACAGGGAGGGGCTCGCATCCCTTTTCTCCGAGCTTGAATTTTATAAATTAGCCGAACGCTTCGGCATCACGACGCAGGCGTCAGCCCCGTCCGCCTCCGCCGCCCCGGAGCCTGTCCCCGACGCGCGCCCGCTCGACGCGGACGCTGCCGACCGCATCATTGCCGCCGCGGAGGGCGGCGACGCACCGGCGCTCGCGCTCTTCGGGGGGGATGCATATATCCTTTCCGGCGGCGCCGTGTACCGCGCCGCACCGTCGGACGGTGCGCTCTGCCCGATCTTAGAGAAAACTCCCGTCGTCTGCCACGACTATAAATCGCTCTACACGCTCTTTTTCCCGGACGTGCGCCTCGCGTGCGCGTTTGACACGATGCTCGCCGCATACGTCCTGCGCCCCGGCGACACCTCGTACGCGCTCCCGCGCGTCTCGATGACGTACCTCGGCGAGAACGCCGAGCCGGAAACGGGCGAGGCGGCTGTCTCCCTCGTCTCCCGCCTCACCGCGGCGATGAAGGAGGAATTCGCCCGCGTCGACGCGGAGGCGGAGGCTGCGGGCGAGCGCCCGGCGTCCTCGGTGCTATATGACATCGAGCTGCCGCTCGTGCCCGTGCTCGCGGGGATGGAGTCCGTCGGCGTCGGCATCGACACGGACGGCGTCCGCCAGTACGCGGCGGCGCTCGCCGAATCGGAATCGGCGCTCGCGGAGCAGATATACATGCTCGCCGGGCACACGTTCAACATCAATTCGCCGAAGCAGCTCGGCGAGGTGCTGTTCGTCGAGCTCGGGCTGCCCGCCGGGAAAAAGAACCACCGCGGGTATTCGACAGATGCCGAAACGCTCGAAGCGCTCCGCGATTACGAGATCGTCGACCGCGTCCTCGCGCACCGGCAGATCTCGAAGCTCCGCAGCACATACGGTGACGCGCTCGCCGACGCCGCGGACGCGCGCGGGCGCATCCACACGAGCTTCCGCCAGACGGTCACGGCGACCGGGCGGCTCTCCTCGACCGACCCGAATTTGCAGAACATCCCGGTCCGCACCGAGCTCGGGCGCGAGCTGCGCCGCTTCTTCGTCGCGCAGGACGGCAGAGTCCTCGTCGACGCCGACTACTCGCAGATAGAGCTGCGCCTGCTCGCGAACATCTCGGGCGACCCCGTGATGTCCGCCGCGTTTTTGCGCGGCGCGGACATACACGCCTCTACCGCCGCCGAGGTCTTCGGCGTCCCGGAGGAGGCGGTGACGCGCGAGCTGCGCTCGCGCGCAAAGGCGGTCAATTTCGGAATCGTCTACGGCATCGGCGACTATTCCCTCTCCCGCGACATCGGGACGACGCGCCGCGAGGCAAAGCAGTATATAGACGACTACCTCTCGACATACAGGGGCGTCGACAAATACCTGAAGGACACGGTCGCCCGCGCGCGTGAGCGCGGCTACGTCGCGACGATGTACGGCAGGCGCCGCTACATCCCCGAGATCACGGCGTCGAACAAGATGACGCGCGCGTTCGGCGAGCGCGTCGCGATGAATTCGCCGATACAGGGCGCCGCCGCCGACATCATCAAGCTGGCGATGATCGGCGTCGCGAGGGCGCTCGAAAATTCCGGTCTTGACGCCCGTCTCATCCTCCAGATACACGACGAGCTCATCGTCGAGTGCCGCGCCGAGGACGCGGACGCAGTCTCGGATATACTGCAAAAAGAGATGCAGTCCGCCGCCTCCCTCCCCGTCCCGCTCACGGTCGAGGTCAACCGCGGCGCCTCGTGGTATGACTGCAAGTAGACAAACAGCCGCAGCCGGGTATATTATACAAGTGCATAACTGCATTTTACAACTGTCGAAAATATATTGACGTCTTAAATCAAAAGCATCAGGAGAGAATCATGACGACAAAAGCCAAAACAGGATTTGACAACGCCGAGTACATCCGGCTCCAGTCCGCGCGAATACGGGAGCGCATCGCCTCCTTCGGCGGAAAGCTGTACCTCGAGTTCGGCGGAAAGCTGTTCGACGACTATCACGCCTCGCGCGTGCTGCCCGGATTCGCGCCCGACACAAAGGTAAAAATGCTCGCCGAAATGCGCGATCAGGCGGAGATCATCATCGCCATCTCCGCCGCCTCGATCGAAAAATCGAAGACGCGCGGCGACCTCGGCATCACATACGAAAACGAGGTCCTCCGCCTCATAGACGCGTTCCGCTCGATCGGGCTCTACGTCGGCTCCGTCGTCATCACGCGCCACGTCCCTTCCCCCGCGACCGACCACTTCGAGGCGCATCTTACATCTCTCGGCGTCCGCGTCTACCATCACTACACGATCCCCGGCTACCCGTCGAACGTGCCGCTCATCGTCTCGGACGAGGGCTACGGCAAAAACGACTACATAGAGACAGAGCGCCCGCTCGTCGTCGTGACGGCGCCGGGACCCGGCAGCGGGAAGATGGCGACGTGCCTCTCGCAGCTCTACCACGAGAACAAGCGCGGCGTCAAGGCGGGGTACGCGAAGTTTGAGACGTTCCCGATATGGAATCTGCCGCTCAAGCACCCCGTCAACCTCGCATACGAGGCGGCGACCGCCGACCTCGACGACGTGAACATGATCGACCCCTACCACCTCGAGGCGTACGGCGTCAAGACCGTCAACTACAACCGCGACGTCGAGATCTTCCCCGTCCTCGACGCGATCTTTTGCAAAATTTACGGCAGCTCGCCCTATAAGAGCCCGACGGACATGGGCGTCAACATGGCGGGCTTCGCCATCGTCGACGACGACGTATGCTCGGCGGCTTCCCGCCGGGAGATACTGCGCCGCTCGTACTGGGCGGCGGCGGACCTCGCCGCCGGAAGGACGGACGAGGCGGTCGTCTCAAAGCTCGACCTGCTCAAAAATTCCGCCGGGATCACGGACGACGAGCGCCCCGTCATCGCGGCGGCGCGCGCAAAGGCGGAGGCGACGGGCGCCCCGGCGCTCGCGATAGAGCTGCCGGACGGCACGGTCGTGACCGGGAAGACGTCCTCGCTGCTCGGCGCCTCGTCCGCGGCGCTTCTGAACGCGCTCAAATATTTAGCAGGCGTCGACGACGACCGCCATCTGATCTCACCCGCCGTGATCGAGCCGATCGGGCACCTGAAGGTGCAGCACATGGGCAACAAAAACCCGCGCCTGCACACGGACGAGCTTTTGATCGCGCTCTCGATCTGCGCCGTCGCGGACGCGGACGCCGCGCGCACGGTCGAATGTCTCGACTGCCTCCGCGGCTGCGAGGCGCACTCCTCGGTCATTCTCTCGCGCGTCGACGAATCCGTCTTCCGCAAGCTCGGCGTCAACCTGACGTGCGAGCCGAGATATGAGATAAACAAGCTGTACAGAAAATAATAAATCAAAGGTACTGTGGTATTGCAGTCTCCGAAACGTTTTTCGGACTGCCGACCCGGAAAGGAAAGGGCATAAAAATGAAGATCACCGTCATCGGCTGCGGCCGCTGGGGAACATTTATCGCGTATTACCTTCACTCGATCGGCGAGGACTTGACGCTTTACGGCAAGGCGGGCGACCCGACGACCGTGGGGCTTTTGACCGAGCGCAAAAATTCATATTTAACTCTGCCGGACGACCTGCACATGACGACGGACCTATACGAGGCGACGGACACGGACACGGTCGTCATCTCCGTCCCGTCACAGGCGCTGCGCGGGCTCTTTGCCGAGATCGCCGCGTGCGACACGGCGCGCCGGGGCGCGCCGGTCAGCCGCCGCTACATCCTCTGCATGAAGGGCATCGAGATCGAAACGGGCGAGCGCCTCTCCGAGGTGACGCACGAATGCGCCGCCCCGGGCAGCCGCGTCGCCTGCTGGATCGGACCCGGTCACGTCGAGGAATTCCTGCGCGGCGTCCCGAACTGCATGATCATCGACAGTGACGACGAGGCGCTGAAGCACGAGCTGGCGGACGAGTTCTCGTCCCCGCTGATCCGCTTTTACTACGGCTGCGACCTCATCGGCAGCGAGATCGGCGCCGCCGCGAAGAACGTCATCGGCATTGCCGCCGGAATGCTCGACGGTTTCGGGCTCTCCGCGCTCAAGGGCGCGCTCATGTCGCGCGGTACGTACGAGATCTCGCGCCTCATCGGCAGCATGGGCGGCGACCCCGGCTCCGCCTACGGGCTCTGCCACCTCGGCGACTACGAGGCGACCGTCTTCTCGGCGCACAGCCACAACAGGATGTTCGGCGAGTCCTTCGTCCGCGGCGAGAAGTACACCTCCCTCGCCGAGGGCTACTACACCGTTGACGCCATAATGCGCCTCTCGGAAAAATATAACGTCGAGCTCCCGATCTGCTCCGTCGTCTACGACATTCTCTACCGCGGCGCGGACCCGAAGATGTGCCTCGACTCCCTTTTCAGAAGGGAAATGAAGGACGAGTTCTGGTCACACCCCACCACAGGCAAGGAATAATCACGATGAAAATGTACTTTATCCGCCACGCGGACCCGTATTATCCGACCGACACGCTCACCGAAAAGGGATGGCGTGAAGCGGAGGCGCTCGCCTCGCGCATCGCGAAAATAAATGAGTCGGAGCGCATCCGCGATATCTACTGCTCCCCTCTCGGGCGCGCGCAGGACACGGCGCACACGTGCCTCGATCCGCTCGGCAAAAGCTTTGTCACGAAGGACTGGATGCTCGAATTCCCGGCGAAGATGCAGATGCCGGACGGGACGCTTCGGATGCCGTGGGACCTTCTGCCGTCGTTCTGGACGGCGAAGGAGGACCTCTACGACAAGGACAACTGGTTCCGCGGACCGACGATGTCGCGCGGCGGCGACGTTGAGGAATGGTACCTGCGCGTGACGCGCGGGATCGAGGAGATCGTCGCCTCGCACGGCTACACGCGAAGCGGCAACTTTTACCGCACGTCGGGCGGGAACACGGACACGCTGCTCTTTTTCTGCCACCTCGGCGTCATGTTCGTGATGCTGTCCCGCCTGCTCTCGATGCCGACGCCGGTATTATGGCAGAACTTTTTCGTCGCGCCCTCGAGCGTTACGCTCGTGTCGACCGAAGAGGTCGTAAAAGGCGAGGTCGCGTTCCGCGTCAAGTATTTCGGCGACGTGTCGCATCTTTACGCCGTCGGCGAGCCGCCGTCCGATTCGGGCTTTTTCGCCGAGGCACGCTGACGGAAATGGAGCTTTATCGCGAACCGTTCCCGCATATCGCGGGCGGCGTCGGCGCGCTCGCGCTCGGGACGTTTGACGGGGTACACATCGGGCACGCGGCGGTGATCAGCCGCGCCGTCTCCGAGGCGGCGGAAAACGGCGCGCCCGCCGCCGTCTGGTGCTTTTCGTCCCCGCCGCGCGCGGTGCGCCCGCTGATGGCGCCGGAGGAAAAGGCGGATGTGATCGGCACGCTCGGCGTCGGCGTGATCGTTATGCCGCCGCCGACGGAGGAGCTGCTCGCCGTCGGACCCGACGAGTTTTTGGAGCGCCTGCTGTCGGCGACCTCGCCGCGCCGTGTCGTTGTCGGCTATAACTACACATACGGCAGCCGCGCCGCCGGGAACGTCGGGACGCTGCGCTCATACCTTTCGGCGAGGGGCATTCCCCTCACCGTCATCCCCCCCGTCACGCTAGGCGGGGAGCCCGTCAGCTCGAGTGAACTGCGCCGTCTCGTCGAGAGCGGCGAGAGCCGGGAATCCATCGAAAAATATCTCCGGAGGGGTTGAATCCCCTCCTTCTCTCTTTTTTAGCATTTTGCTGCCCTACAGCGCAGCGGCGTAGATAGACCTCCCTTTCGCCAAGGAGGCGCCGAGCGTGAGAACCTCCCTTGCGCCAAGGAGGTGCCGAGCGTCGGCGGGGCGGAAGGATTGTAAGCTAACGATACGATTTTTAGCTACGCCTATTCTCGCCTATACCATTTTATTTTCCTTGCTTCAAAGCCCGAGAAGTTCGTTAAGGATGGACCCCCCGAGGTCCCTCCTTAACAATCCACCCATGGCACAAGGGGGATACCCCCCTTGTGAATCCCCCATGGGTGCTCCCTGTAAGATGCGGAGCGAAGCGTATGCTTTTCTCTCCCCGGTTCGTGCGTCGACACGAATCGTTCGTGCCGCGGCTGAACGCTGACGCGCCCACAGCGACCGCGCGGGAGCGCGCTGTGTACCTAAGCGCCGGACCGACAGCAGCGCTTGACGGTCGCGGAGCAAAATTGTATCTTCGAAAGCGCGAACAGCACTCTCTGTCTTTTACTATTAAACGCTGACGCGCCAACAGCTCCCGTGAGGGAGCGCGTTTTGTGCCTACGCGCTTGACCGAAGATTAAAAAAGCGGGCAAGCGGTTAGATATGAGGAAAACGTTCGCAGGCAAGCGGTTAGAATAAAACAAATCGTTTTGCAGACGCTGTCGGTCCGGCGAATAGGTGCAGGCAAACGCCCGCACGGACGTTGTCGGTCCGGCGATTAGGTGCGGGCATACGCCCGCACAGACGCTGTCAGCCGCGGCAGCGTTCAAAAGGATAATAAAAAAAAGTGCTGTTCGCACTTTCGAAGAGACAATTTTGGGCGCAAAAAGCAGAAGACGCTGTCGGTCAAGCGAATAGGTACAAAGCGCCAATCCGCCCGGTCGCTGTCGGCGCGTCAGCGTTCAGCCGCGGCACGAACGTTTCGCGTCGACGCCACGAACCGGGGAGAGAGAAATTTAAACTTCGCTCCGCATTTTGAAGGACGCAGCCCGGGGGATTCACAAGGGGGGTATCCCCCCTTGTGCCATGGGTGGATTGTTAAGGAGGGACCTCGGGGGGTCCATCCTTAACGAACTTCCCCAGCTTCGAAGCAAGGAAAATAAAGAAGTATAAGCGAAAACCGCCGAGGCTAAAAACCGTGACGTTAGCTTTACAATCACCAACGCCCGGCGCCTCCCTTGCGCAAAGGGAGGCTCCCGCCGCCCGCCGTCTCATCGGTGCGACCGCACCCGAAACACGCAAAAACGAACGACGCGGCGAGCAGCAGCGCCGGCGCGGCTTTAATTATTCTCCTCATCCGCCATTTACAGCCGTACATTTATCTCGCCCCTCCCGCGGACGTAAACGTCGACGCGCCAGCGCACCGGGCGGTCGCGGAACCGCGGATTTGACACGGCGCGCCTCTCTCCGCCCGGCGATAATATGAAATACGATGTGGGACCGTCCGCGCCGCCGATAATGCCGATGACATCCGTGCAGTCGTAAAAATCCCCCGAATTCGCGCCCCGGCGTCTTTTCGGCTGATCCCCCGGGTCCGCGTCCGTGACGGTAAGCTCATCCCGAAGCTCCGGCGTGACCGTATACGTTACGGACGAAAACCTGTCCGGCAGATCGTATTCGCCGCCGGGAATATGCTTCACGAACGTCTCCGCCGACGTGACGGCGAGCGTATATTCTTCTCCTCCGACCGGGTGCCGGAACGTCACCGCGTCGCCCTCGCGCGGACCGTCCATCACCGCGACGCGCACGCGCGAAGGTCTCGCCTCCATATCGAGCGACACGGGCGCCTCGTCCCCGCGCGTATACGGGAAGGAAAGGCGGAATATCTGCCACGCGGACGACGTGTCGAGCATATAGTGACGGCATATCTCATACCCGACGCCGCCGATCGACTCCGGCATCCCCGTCCAATTCTCCGCGTTCATCCGCGTACACCTTGCCGTCCCGCCGCCGACGCGCAGCCGCGCCGTGAACGAAAACGTGAACGGTCCGCGCCCGTTCTCTCCGTCGTCTCTGCCGTCTCCGTCGTCTCCGTCGTCTCTGCCGTCTCTGCAGCCGCCGTCCGGCGGCTGCATGTATTGCCGTACCTCCTCCGGGGCGATCTGCCGCGCGATGTCCGCGACAAATCCGCGCCCGAACCTGTATATCCCCGGTATTATAAAATTCTCGCCGCCCCACCTGAAGCGGACGTCTTTAATTATCGGCTCCGCGTCCTCGCCGTCCTCCGAGAAAAACGCGCCGTCAAATCCGACGTTCCAGCGCAGCCGGACGGCGACCGACACGAGCTCCCTATATTCCTCGCCGTATTCGAGCGCGTTGCAGTCGACCTCGTCCCGCACGGCGCGAAGGTAGCCGTAAGCGTCCCCGATCGGACGGACGCCGAGCGCGCGCACCGCGTCAAGCGCCGCCGAAACCTCGCCCGTCAACTTTATTCCGGACACATATGACGTAAACCGATCCCTGTCGAGCGCGCCCGCGCGGCATATCGCCTCCGTGTCGCGGCACGACAGCAGAAGCCCCAAAAAATCGGGAAACGACCGCGCGACGGCGCGGACATATCCGCCCTCGCCCGGCGTCCCCTCCATAGGCAGGACGGCGAAGACATACTCCCCCGCCCCCGGGACGGTGCAAAAATGTATGCCGTCGACGCCGACGGCGCCTATCACACGCGCGCCGATCGGGTCGCAGAAGTACCCCGGCTCGGTGTCGCAGCGCGAAAATCCGAGGGCGGAGAGATCCGCCCCGGACGCGATATATTCTTCAAAAAGCCCCATTTTGCGCCTCCGTTTTTTCAATGATAGCACAAGAACCGCCGCCGTGTCAACCGCCGCGGCGCGGCAGCAAAAAATTTATTCTCCCCGCGCGCAAAAAAACCGCGCCTCCGACGCGCGGATGTGATACAATATAATACGAAAACAGTCTTTAAAAAGGAGCAGCATCAAAATGAAAATATATGATTCCGTCACGGAGCTTATAGGAAAAACGCCGCTCTTGCGCCTCGCCCGCTTCTCGTCCGCGCGCGGGCTCGCCTCGCCGATAGCGGCAAAGCTCGAATCCTTCAATCCCGCGGGCAGCGCCAAGGACAGGGCGGCGCTCGCGATGCTCGACGACGCCGAGGCGCGCGGTCTGCTCTCCCCCGGCTCCGTCATCATCGAGCCGACGAGCGGCAACACCGGGATCGCGCTCGCCGCCGTCGCCGCAACGCGCGGCTACCGCGTCATCCTGACGATGCCCGAGACGATGAGCCTCGAGCGGCGGCGCCTTCTTGCCGCATACGGCGCGGAGCTCGTGCTGACGGACGGCAGCCTCGGGATGAAGGGAGCCATCGACCGCGCAAACGAGCTCGCCCGCAGCACCCCCGGCGCGTTTATCCCCGGGCAGTTCACAAATCCCGCAAATCCCGCGGCGCACTACGCCTCGACCGGTCCCGAGATATACGGTGACACGGACGGCGCCGTCGATATCTTTGTCTCCTGCGTCGGCACGGGCGGCACCGTCTCCGGCGTCGGAAAATATCTGAAGGAACAAAAGCCGGGCGTGTACATCGCCGCCGTCGAGCCGGACGCCTCGCCCGTCCTCTCCGGCGGGAAACCGGGCGCCCACGCCATACAGGGCATCGGCGCCGGCTTCGTCCCCGAGATCTGCGATCTCTCCGTCGTCGACGAGATCGTCCGCGTCACGGACGCGGACGCGTTCGCCGCCGCCCGCCTGCTCGCCCGCACGGAGGGCGTCCTCGCCGGTATCTCCTCCGGCGCCGCCCTCGCCGCCGCCTGCACGCTCGCCGCCCGCCCCGAAAATAAGGACAAAACAGTCGTCGCCCTCCTCCCCGACACAGGCGAACGCTACCTCTCGTCGGGGGTGTTTGATTGAAAAGCAGTTTTTTTGGCGGGGGAGGAAAAACTCTTGAAAAGAGTTTTTTCTCCCCCGAACCCCCTCTTTTTCAGAAGTTTTTGGGGACTTTTTTTCGGTGGGCAAGCGGCGGCAGCTTGTACGCTTTGCGCTCGCGGATGCGGAGCGTTCGATGGCACATTTTTGCGCTTTGCGGCTTTTTTCGTCGCACGGCGGAAGTGTTTTGCGTTCGATGGCGCAAATTTACACTTGACAGAGTGTGCAAAATAGTATATAATTGAACTGTTCAGTTTTGAACTATATATCTTCGATCCCGAAAGGGCAAAAGGATGAACGACTTTCTCGAAAGCATGTTTTACGCGCGCGAGCTGTTTTCGCGGCTGCTCGCGCCCGTCTGCGAAAAGTACCGCCTCAACCGGACGGAGCTCGCGATTTTGATGTTCCTGCGCAGTATGCCCGAGTTCGACACCGCCTCAGACATCGTGCGCGGCAGACGTATAACGAAATCCTCCGTCTCGATGGCTGTCCGCGAGCTGTCCGAACGCGGTCTTATCAGCAGTGTGGGCAGTGTGGGCGGTGCCAACTTTGTCGGCGGTGCCAACTTTGTGAGCACCGACTCCGGTGCCGCGGGCGCCTCCGGCGGCGACCGCCGATCCGTACACCTTCGCCTCGTCGGTGACGCGTTTGCCGCCGCCGACGAGGGGCTCGCCGCGGAGCGTGCCTTCGTCGCCGCCGTGATGACCGGATTTTCGGACGCGGAGCGCGAAGAGCTCGCGGAATTCCACCGCCGCATGACGGAAAATATGCGCCGTACACACGTGCCGGAGCACCGATAAAACGGACAAAAACCGAAAAAACCGCATAACCGAAGCGAAAAGCGAAAGGAGAACATAAAATGGAACAGGACCGCCTTCACGAATACGCCGCCTCGGCGTCGTCCATGTGCCTCGAGTGCGACAGGATCGACCCCGACCTCTTTGACGAGCTCGGCGTCAAGCGCGGACTGCGCGACAAAAACGGGAACGGCGTCCTCGCCGGGTTGACGAACATATCAAAGATCACGGCGTTCAAGACAATTGACGGCGTCAAAACGCCGTGCGACGGCGAGCTCTGGTACCGCGGATATCCCATCGGGGAGATCCTGCGCGGGCTTGACGGCGCGCTCGGCTACGAGCGCGTCGCGTATCTCCTTCTCTTCGGCAGGCTTCCGAGCGCGGAGGAGGAGGCGGAATTCCGCTCCCTGCTCGGCGACTGCCGCACGCTGCCGACGAATTTCACGCGCGACGTGATAATGAAGGCGCCGAGCGGCGACATCATGAACTCGATGACGCGCAGCATCTTAACGCTCGCCTCCTACGACGAGACCGCGTCCGACACGGGCGTCGCCTCGTCGCTCGCGCAGTGCATCCGGCTGATCGCCGAATTCCCGCTGCTCGCCGTCTACGCCTATCACGCGCACAACTACTACGACAACCTCGACAGCATGATCATCCACCGCCCGGACCCGTCGCTCTCGACCGCCGAGAACTTCCTGCTCCTTTTGCGCCGCGACAAATCCTACACGCCGACCGAGGCAAAGGTGCTTGACACGGCGCTCATCCTGCACATGGAGCACGGCGGCGGCAACAACTCCACGTTCACGACGCGCGTCATCACCTCCTCCGGCTCGGACACGTACTCGACGCTGTCTGCGGCGATGTCCTCCCTCAAGGGACCGAAGCACGGCGGCGCGAACATCAAGGTCATGGAAATGATGGACGACATCCGCGAAAACGTCCGCGACACGCGCGACACGGAGGAGCTCTCCGCCTACCTCACACGCATCATAAATAAGGACGCCTTCGACCGCGCCGGGCTCGTCTACGGCATGGGTCACGCCGTCTATTCCCTCTCCGACCCGCGCGAGCGCGTCTTCAAGCGCTATGTCCGCGCGCTCGCCGCCGAAAAGGGGCGCGGAGACGACCTCGCCCTCTACGAGGCGGTCGAGGATCTCGCACCAAAGCTGATAGCAAAGTACCGGCACATATACAAGGGCGTCAGCCCGAACGTCGACTTCTATTCCGGCTTCGTCTATGATATGCTCGGCATCCCGCGGCAGCTCTACACCGCCGTCTTCGCGGTCGCCCGCGTCGTCGGCTGGTCCGCGCACAGGATCGAGGAGCTGATCTGCGCCGACAAGATCATCCGCCCGGCGTATTTCAGCATTATGAAAGAGAATATATAATAGTCCGGGGGGAGGAAATTTTGAAAAATTTCCTCCCCCCGGTCCCCCCTCTTTAAAACTTTTCCTTACTGTAAAGGAAAGGTTCGGGAGGGGTCTTTATTCGATTATAAAATATGTGTGGTACGGCTCGTCGCCGATGAGGTAGAGCGGGACGAACTCGCGCCCGAGCCCCGCTATGGCAAATGCGCCCGCCTCGCGGTTCAAGAGCGGTCGGAAGCAGCTCTTAATGTCGCCGCCGATGTGCAGCGTGATGAACTCCTTCGACTTATCGCGCGTACACATGACGAACGGACCGTACATGAGCGCGGCAACGCGCCTGCCGCCGACGGTGTCCGGCAGATATTCAAGCCTCGGCTCATACGGGAACGAGAACGGATAGTCCTCGCTCTCCCCCGCCCCGTGCGAGACGAGGACGTACCGCCCGGGCGCGAAGTGCTCGCCCTCGGCGGCTGTCTGCCCCTCCGCCCACGCGGGGACGCGCACCTTCACGTCGTACCTGCCCTCTCCCGAGAGCGTCAGCACAGCCTCCGGGAACGGGAAATGCGCCTTGAGCTTCAGCTTTATCCCGAGCTCCGCGTTCTCGTATTCGAGCGCTGCGGGCAGATTTATGTATACGGTAGGAACGCCGCGCCGCTCCGTCACGAATACGGCGCTGTCCCAGTATTTGACATGGTTCTCCATCCCCGTGCCGTGGCAGCACGTGAACGTGTGCAGGTCGTCGCTGTACTCGCGGCGCGCCCCCGGTCCGACGGGGAGCATATACGTGACGCCCGCGTGCATGTGGCGCTTTTTGGTCCTCGACTGAGACGGCAGGATGTGGTTGACGAGCGCCCTCTCATAGTAGTCCATGTATTCCGCCCTCTCCGGGTCGAGCGCGTACAGCCCGCGCGCGAGCTTCATCATATTGTATGCCGCGCAGCACTCGCAGTTTTTGTCGGAGTCGATGTTCTCCGCCTGCCGATCCCCGTCAAAGAAGCGCTCCCCCCTGCCGACGCCGCCCGTCGCATACATGTGGTGCGCGGTCACGATGTCGAAAAAGTTCTCCGCCGCGCGGCGGTAGTATTCGTCGCCCGTCGCCTCGTATTCCGCGAGCGCGCCGACGAGCTGCGGGATGTGCTGGTTCGCGTGCTTGTTCGCGACCGTGTCGCGCCCCTCGTAAAGCCCGCCGAAAATCTCGCCGTTGTCAAACATCTTTGCCGCGTCGAGGTATTTTTCTTCGCCCGTGATCATGTACAGCTCGGAAAGGGACCCGTTCATCCCGCCGTATTCCCCGGCGATATACGTACCCCACATCTCCGCGCGCCTCGCGGGGGAGACGGCGGAGAGCCGCGCGTATACCCAGTTCCCGATGCCGCGCGCGATCCCGAGCGCCGTTTCGTTTTTTGTCCTGCCGTAACATTCGAGCACACCGGCGAGCAGCTTGTGCAGCGTATAATACGGCGCCCATATCTCGGGGTACGGCGCGAGCATCTCAAGCAGCGCAAACTGATCGGGCGGGTACGCGCCGATGTAGCCCTCGCCCCAGACGGACGGGTCGCGGCTCATGTCCTCCTCGCGGACAGATCCGGGTCTGCACGCGGTCACAAACGCGGCGGGGTCGCCGTGCGAGCGCTTTTGCAGCTCATAAAGCTCCGAAATTATATACGAGAGCTTGTCCGAAAGCGCCGTATTCCCCGTCTCCGCACAGGCGAGCGACAGCGCCGAGATGAAGTGCCCGAGCGAGTGCCCGCGCAAAAGCCCGTGCGGCTCCTCCCAGCCCCCGGGCGGGACGGCGCCGCGCGTGTCCGCGCCGAACGTCCGCCTCACACCGTACAGCATCGTGTCCGCGTCGAGCGACAGTAAATACCCGAGCGTGCGGTCGCGGTTCTCCGTATACGGCGTGTGCTCCGCGAGCCTCACCTCACGGCTCGCCGCGTATGTACCCTTGTGTGTCATTTTTATATTTTCCTCTCCCCAAACCGTCAAAAGTTCCGGCAGTCCCGGGGACCGCGCGCCGCTATGCGAGCGGCGTGCCTTCGGGCATCCGCGCGGTCCCTCATTTTTCGACATTACCTATTGTATTTTACCATATTCCGATCGCCCGTGTAAAGATATTTTTATGCAAATGACCGAATATATCGCGTTTTTTAATCTCCGCCGAACCTGCACACGAGCATCAGCACCGCGGCGGCGAGCGCCGCTCCGCCGCCCTGCCCCGTCAAAGAAAGATAGACGGCGGCGACCCAGAACGCGAGCATACCGAGGTCGGCGGCGGCGCGCGAAATCCGCTCCGCCGCCCCGGGACCGGCAAAGCAGCAGATCAGCGAGTAAAGGATGCCGACGCCGTCCGAGCCGGGCAGCGGCAAAAGATTGAATACCGCCGCGCCGACAGAGAACGCGCAGAGCGGGGACAGCGCCCCGCCCCCGACCCGCGCGGCAGCCGCCGCCAATAAATTCGCGGCGGCGCCGCCCGCGTAAACGAACGCCGCCCGCGGATAAGACAGGCGCTCCGTGCGGCACACGAGCGAGAGCCCGCCCGGTCGCGCGCGGATGCCGAGCAGCGGCGCGCCGCATATGAGCGCCGCCGCAATATGCCCCGCCTCATGTATCAGGAGCGTCACGGCGAGCGCGGCGAGCGCCCTCAGTCTTCGCCCCCCGGCGCGTGACTCGCGATATATTCCTCCGCCAGCGACTCTATCCGTTCCGCCGACTCGTCTGGAGACGCGTCTTCAAACACCCACGACATCACAAACGACGCGTCCTCCGTAGAGGCGGGCTGCCGTCCTATCGCGTCCTCCGCGAGCGTCCCGCCGCCGTAGACCTGCCCCGCGAAAACGGACGCCGCCGCGCACAGCAGCACGGACGCCGCCGTCGCCGCGACGCCGCGCCTCGTCCCTTTGACCTCGCCTCCGCCGCTCGCCGCCGTATCCGCGATCCCTTCGTAAAACTCCCGTCCGAACCCGTACTTCATGCCCCGCCTCCTGTTTTTCACACACATATATATTCCCTCTCCGACAAAAAAATGCCGGTCACGCCCGGCAAAAAAAGTTCAAAAGTTTTAAAAGAGGAAGGGGGTGCGGGGGAGGGGGAAAACTTTTCTCAAAAGTTTTCCCTCTCCCTCGCATAAAATTCAAACTAATTATTATACGTCCCCGAAAGATCGGCGACACCGCCGCCGACGTCTTCCTTGATGCGGGAGGTTTTGATGCGTTCCTGAAGGTACGTCCAGAACTCCTCGCCGTCGTTCGGCAGCTCGACCCAGTCGTCCTTCCAAGTTGAGAGCATCATCGCGTTCGAGATGGAAAGACCGCGAATTCCCTCCTCGCCGGGGGCGATCAGCGGCGTTCCGCGGAGGATATGGTCGGTGAAATTCTGGCAGATCTCGGTATGAGCGCCGCCCTTGCCCTCGACCTCGACGTCGATGACCTCGTACGGGATCTTGCCGAAGCCGTTGTCCGTCGTCGCGTTGTATTCGCGCTCGTCGACCTCGGTGCGGTAGAATTTGAGCCCCTTGCCCTCGCGGACGAGCTTGCCGCGCGTGCCCGAAATTTCGAGCCTGTTCGTACCGGGGTATTCGCCCGTCGTCGTGATAAAGACGCCCGTCGCCCCGTTCGGGTACTCGGCGTAAGCCGTGACGTCGTCCTCGACCTCGATGTCGTGGTACTGACCGAACCGGCAGAACGCGCGTATGCGCGACGGCATGCCGAAGATCCACTGCCAGAGGTCAAGATTGTGCGGACACTGATTCAGAAGGACGCCGCCGCCCTCGCCTGCCCACGTCGCGCGCCATCCGCCGCTGTTGTAGTAAGCCTGGGTGCGGTACCAGTCCGTGATGATCCAGACGCAGCGCTTCAGCTGCCCGAGCTCGCCCGCGGCGACCATGTCGTGCATCTTCTGGTAATATTTGTCCGTGCGCTGATTGAACATCAGACCGAAGGCGCACCCGGACTCGTGCGCCGCCTTGATAAAATCGGGGATCGCCTTCGTGTACACGCCGATCGGCTTTTCGCAGAGGACGTGTATCTTGCGGCGGAACGCCTCAATGCCGAAGACGGGGTGCAGATAGTGCGGGACGGATATGAGTATCGCGTCGATCGCGCCCGAATCGAGCATTTTTATGCAGTCGTCGAACATTTCTGGGACGGGGTGCGATTTCTCCTCGCAGTAAGACTTCACCCAGTCGAGCCTGTCCTTTTTGATATCGCAGACGGCGGCGAGCTCGGCGTCGCGCACCTCGCCGTCGACGAAGCGGCGGACGTGACCGGACCCCATGTTGCCTATGCCGACGATACCGAATCTGACTTTATCCATAAAATCAAATCTCCTGACCGTTTTGAGCTTTTTTCTTAAGTATACACCACAAATGGAAAAAAGTCCATACGCGGCGCGGATTTTTTTAAAAAGCCGGCGGCTTTGCGTGCCGTTTCGCGCGCGGAACGCTCCGCGGCGGGGAAATTGCGGGAAGGCAATAATAAGGCGCGGCAATTCCGTAAAAACCGCTTGACGTTCGCAGGATTGTGTGTTAAAATACAGTTAAGATAAAACGTACTGTAATTTAAAAGAGGTATCATCATGTATTTCGCCATCAATGACGACAAAGTGCCCGGCACGATCGTATATCGCCGGGACATGGACGGTTCGACCGGTCTTGAATTTCTCGGAAAGATATTTTTTCTGAAGGACGGCATCCTGCTCTCGCAGCTCCGCCGCATCTCGGGAGTTGACGGGTCGACGCTGCAAAACTGGGTCAAGCGCGGCTGGATCCCGAACACGACGAACAAGCTCTACTCGATGGATATGTTCGCGAGGATCATCATCATAAACATGCTCCGCGACACGATGCAGCTCTCGAAGATATCGTTTCTGCTCTCGTACATCAACGGCACGCCCGGCGACAAGACGGATGACATCATACCGGAGTCAAAGCTTTACGACTACATCTGTAAGATCACGGATTCGATGCTCGGCGACGAGAGCTACAACGGCGAGCGTCTGCGCTCCCTGATCGAGTCGAAGATCGAACAGGGCGATCTCAATCCGGCGATCCCGGATGCCAAGGAGCGCCTCGTCTCGGCGCTCGAGGTCATCGTGACGTCCCGCTATGCCGCGATCATAAAAGCCCACTCGGATGAGCTCTTCGACAAGCTTCCCGGCTCGGATCAGAGATAAAGTATTATTTTCCCCCCTCCCATTGGGAGGATTCCCATCGGGAGGATTCCCATCGGGAGGACCCGCGTCCTCCCGCTTTCTTTTTTGCGGCGCATGCATAAAAAATGCCTCCCTTTCGCCAAGGAGGCGGCGGGCGTGAGAGCCTCCCTTTCGCCGGGGAGGTGCCGAGCGTGAGAGCCTCCCTTTCGCCGGGGAGGCGCCGAGCGTCGGCGAGGCGGAAGGATTGTAAGCTGATGATACGGTTTTTAGCCTCGGCGGTTTTAGCCTGTACTTCTTTATATTCCTTGCTTCAAAGCGGGAGAAGTTCGTTAAGGATGGACCCCCCGAGGTCCCTCCTTAACAATC
>CANQMS010000038.1 GCA_947624995.1 uncultured Clostridia bacterium | reverse complement strand
TCACTACCGCAAGTGCGCGACCTGCGGCGCAACATCGTCGAAGGCGCCTCACGTCGAGACGAAGCACGCCCCCGGAGACGACGAAACTCTCCCCGAGAACTGCACGGAGCCGACCTTCGAGTGCGAGGAGTGCGGCTACACGATCCCGGGTGCCGCGCAGCATGCGCTGAAGACGGTCGAGACCGCAGACGGGTCGAAGCACTATCAGAAGTGCGAGAACTGCAAGTACACGACCGCGCCGACCGACCACGAATATCTCCCGACGCTCGGTCACAACGAGAACGGTCACTGGCGCGTCTGCCACTGCGGGCACACGACCGCAGTCGAGGCGCACGAGCTCGAATACAGGAACAACGGCGACGGGACGCACTATCAGGTCTGCAAGACCGAGGGATGCGGTTACGTTACCGCGACCGTGGAGCACCGCATGAGCTGGCATCCGACCGCGGACGGCAGCAAGCACGAGGGCGTCTGCGCCTGCGGCGCCGTCGCGACGGGCGATCACGTGTATGAAGACGGCAAGTGTACGGTCTGCGGAATGCAGAAGCCCGCGGCAACTCCGCCCGACGCGGACGACAAAGGCAACACGGGCAGCACGGGCGACAAAGGCGACGGCACGGACACAACGGCGCCCGGCACGACAGCTCCCTCCGGCAGCGGGGATCAGAACGCCAACGCGCCGCAGACGGACGACGGAGGCTGCATGATCGCGCTCGCGGCGATACTCGCCGCATCCGTCGCGGGGATCGTCGCCGTATCGGTCTTCTCGTCGAAGAAAAAGAAGATATAAAACAAAATGAAAGCCTCCGCCCGTGCGCGGGCGGGGACGGCTGATGAAAAAACGGGTGGGACGCGTGAAGAACTTCACGCGTCCCGCCTCAGTCTGCCGAAAAAGCGTGCTCACGCGAAAAAGTGGCGCGCTTTTTTGGCGGAATTAAGCAGTGCGGAAATATCATCGTTCCGCAGTTTGTTCACCGGTCCCCGGAGGCGGCTTCCATAAAGCCTTCGTACGCGGGCTTCGGCGAGAGGTCCGCGCGGCGCAGCAGCGGCATCTCCGCCGGTCGCCACGTGTTCCCGTCCGAAATGCCCCAGACGGTGACGGCGGTGATATTCGCGCCCTCATTTTTCAGCCGCACGAGCCCGGAGAGCAGGGAGCGGTAGAAGGTCCCCTGCCGCTCGAATTCATCCTCGGACTTCACCCCGACGTCGAGCTCGGAGAGCTGCACCTCGTACCCCTCGTCCGAAAACCGCTTCGCGGCGGCTAGGAACTGCGGCACCGGGTCGCCGACGGACAGGTGTGCCTGCATCCCGATGCCGTCGATGAGCCCTTCGCTCTTCACGCGCGAGAGATTTTTGAGGATCAGGTCGACCTTCCACATGCAGCCGTAATCGTTGTAGAAGAGCTTTACGCCGTCGGGCGCGTATCGGCGCGCGTACAGAAACGCGTAGTACACAAAGTCGGGACCGACGGTGCTGTACCACATGCTGTTCTTCATTCTGACGCCGTCCCCGTCGCCGTCGCCGACGTCGAAAGCCTCGTTCACGACGTCGACGGCGTAGATGAGCCCGGGATAGTTTTCGTCAAAATATCCGAGCACGGATGAAATATAGCTCTCCATCCTTTTCAGCATGACCTCGCGGCTGACGGGCGCGCCGTCGTCCGTGTAGTCCTCGGTGAAGAACCATTCGGGCGTTTGCGAGTGCCAGACGAGCGTGTGCAGGCGGAGGCGCTTGCCGTGCGAGCGCGCGTAGTCCGCCGCGGGCTTTGCCCGCGAGAAGTCGAGCTTCGGCTCGGTGTAGTATTTTTCGGGGTCGGCTGCGTTCGCGGCGCGGTCGAGCAGCGCGTCCGGCTTAGTCTCGTTCTCGCACGTCAGAAGGTCGAAGTCCCCGAGCGCCGGTCCGTATTTTCCGAGATCGGAAAGGACGTTCGCCGGCACGGCGACGCCGACGGGGAAAATGCCCGAGTACGCCTCCGACAGCGTCGCGGGTCCCGTCTCCGAGTCGGCTCCTGATGACCCGGCGGCTCCCGATGACTCGGCGGCTCCCGTTTTGTCCGCCTCGCCCGTTGTGTCGGCGTCCATCGCTTCGCCGTCGCTGTCTGTGCCTTTGGGCATGCAGCCGAACAGCAGCAAAAGCGGCAGCGCAAAAATGACGGGAATGATAAAAAACAGCATCCTTTTCAATTGTTCCGTCTCCTTTTTTGATTCTCCCTATAAGACATTTTACTCCCGGGCACTTGACAAATCACGACGAAGGACGTATCATAAATAGACAGAATTTTTGTTTTCGGCGGTGCGAGATGTTTTTTTACGAGGAGCGTCCCGACATAGAGCGGGAGGGGTTCGCGATAGAGGACGGACCGGACGTCGCATATCCGATGCATCTGCACAGGTGCTATGAGCTCGCGGCAGTGTGGGAGGGGAGCCTCGTCACGGTGCTGAACGGGACCGAATACACGCTCGGACCCGGCGACTCGATCCTGCTTTTCCCGAATCAGCCGCACAGCTACACGGGAGAGGCGGGCTGCCGCCGCAGGCTCATCATCTTCAAGCCCGAGCTGATCGCGTATTTTGACGCGCGCACGCGCGGAACGGTGCCGCGCTGCCCGAAAAAGCACGTCGACGACGAGCCGTGGCTCGAGATGTTCCGCTCGCTCTCGCCGACTTCTCCGATAGAGCGCGTCAAAGGCGTCCTTTACGCCTACTGCGGGCTGATCGCGGGGGACGAATTCGTCAGCGTCTCGGAGAGCGGGATCCCGGACGACCTTGACCTGCTGCACCGCGTCTTCGCTTTCGCGAGCGAGCACTACACGGAGCGCTGCTCGCTCTCGGACCTTGCCTCGGGGATAGGGTACGATTACAGCTACCTCTCGAAATTTTTCTCGGACAAGATCGGGTATTCGTTCACCGAATACGTCGGCAGCCTGCGCCTCGACCGCGCGATGTATCTTTTGCGGAACACGTCGATGTCCGTGCTCGACGTCTCGGAGAGCTGCGGCTACGGCAGCCTGCGCACGTTCAACCGCAATTTTATGAAAAAAACGGGCATGACGCCGCGCGAATACAGGGGCGGCGCCGCCGTCAAGCCGTAAGCGCGCTTTTTGCGCGGCGCGGGGTTGACAAACGGGCGTTGATAGTGTAAACTATATTATGTATACGGAGTTTTTACGGAGCAGCTTTATGGCAGACAAGGTCAACGGAAGTTATCTCGAATATAAGGGCAGACCGCTCGTCCGCGAGGGGAACTTTATATATTACGGAAATATGGACGACGATTACGTCCTTCTGTTCACGGTCATGACGACGACGGAGTTCATGGGGCACGAGGTCCCGGACATGATCGTCGTGCAGATCCTCTCGACAAAGGAAAATATGAAGATCGTCAAGCAGGATGTCACGCGCGGATTTTATGACGCGTTCGACAAGGGCGTTATCTGGCTCGAGCGTTACGTCGCGGACGCGGAATGACGCGCCTTTTTCGGGAAAAATAAAAAAAGAAAAAATCGAAAAAATTATCCTTGACAAACGGAGCGCGATACTGTATAATATAGAACGCTCGCGAGGAACGCGCCGGCGCGTCCGGTCTGCGTGCCGCACCGTATACGCCGTGAGCGGCGGGGACGGTTGCGAATGCTAGTGTGGCTCAGTGGTAGAGCAGTTGATTCGTAATCAACAGGTCGTGGGTTCAATCCCCACCACTAGCTGAAAGAAAAATCCCTGAAAAGTCAGGCAATTTAAGGCTTTTCAGGGATTTTTCTTTTCTTTTTTTCACTGACCCGGAATAGGGCAAAAATGATTGAGAGGGTCTTTTTTTGCTGTCGTATAGGAACCGATGCAGGGACCGACCGTGCCTATGTGAGCCGATGCGGGTCAATGCGAGTGAAAAACGCATCTATACGGGAATGATGGGAACGGTTCAGAGACCGTGTTTGACGGCGCGGCGGTTTGCTGTCTCGTATACCTCATCGTCGGCTCTCATTCCGATAACGACGACAAGCATCTCGGATCTTGTCATGATGAGCTTGTAGACCACGCGGATCCCCGCTCCGCGCAGCTTGATTTTAAGAAGACCGGAAAGATCGTTCCCGTGCCTGTTCCCGAGCGGCTTGCCGTACCCGCCCTGCGAGGCGGGCAGGGGATTTTCAAGCACACGGTCAAGCGCTTTTGCGACCATAATCCGCTGGTTGCCTGCGAGATCACGGAAATCCTTTGCCGCTTCCGGCAGATATTTGAGCGCCCACTTCATTCAAGCTCTACCTCGCCGCAGCCGTCGATATCCTTCTTCGTGATGCCGAGCTCCCGATACAGCTCTTCGCCGGAAATCGCACTTTCCGGATCAAAATGCTCCAGCCGCATCGTCGCGGTGGACAGAAGGCGCGCGTCGTTTAGCTCGTCCATCAGCTTAAGATATTCCTCCGGAGAAAGCAGGACGCACTCCGCCGCATTGTTCTTCATGACGACCTTTGCGCCGGACTGCTTGACGTCCTCAAAGATTTTTCCGGCAAGACCGCGGTTGAACTGCGATATCGGGACGGTGTCTCTTATTGCACTTGTAATATTTATCATTATTTTCACCTCCGCATCCGTAGTATCAGTATATCACGGAAGCGACCGATTTGTCAACATATAAGATGACAAATATATTGATGCTTTTGACAGCTCTGCCTGTGCTGTCGAAAATTGATTTTTGCCGCGTTGACAATGCGGCGGAGGTTGTGCTAAAATAACTTTATATCAAAATGTTACTATCGTTTCCGTGTGAATTGCAGAAAGCGGTGCATCTGAGGACGGAAAATAATGGATGGCGGTGCTTTGTAAAGATGGAAAAACGGAAAAACAGGTCGCTGTCGCCGGACGAGCCGGTGGCGATAGCGTGCATCAGGGACTACGACGAGGACAAAATTTACAGCGCTCTTTCCCGGGCAGACGAGGCGCTCGGCATATTTGAGGGTACGCTTTCGGGGAAGAAGGTCGTCGTCAAGCCGAACCTCGTCGCGAAGCGCTCGCCGGACGAGGCTGCGACCGCGCATCCCGCGGTCGTCGGCACGGTCATCCGCTGGCTGCGGGACCGCGGAGCCGACGATATAACGGTCGCCGAGAGCCCGGGCGGCGTCTACAATAAGGCGCGGCTGCACGGGATATATACGGCGACGGGGATGGCGGAGATCGCGGAAAAATACGGCGCGAAGCTGAATTACGACTGCGCATACGCCGAAACGGCGGCGCCCGACGGTGCGCGCTGCCGTCTTTTTGACCTGATACAGCCGATACTCGACGCGGACGTCGTCGTCGACGTCTGCAAGCTGAAGACGCACGCGCTCACCGGCATGAGCGCCGCCGTCAAGAATATGTTCGGCTCCGTCCCCGGCATCGTCAAGTTCGAGATGCACTCGCGCTTTCCGGACTACGGCGACTTTGCCGAGATGCTCGTCGACCTCTGCGAGCTGATCGCGGACCGCTCCGAGTTCGTCTCGGTCACGGACGGCATCGTCGCGATGGAGGGCAACGGTCCGACGGCGGGGACGCCCGTCCCGCTCGGGGCGCTGCTCGTTTCGAAAAATCCGTTCGTGTCCGATTCGGCATCGTCGTATCTGATCGGCAGGGAGGGAAAGGTCCCGACGGTCAATATCGCGTCGCAGCGCATGTTCGCGCCCGCAGAATTTGCGTCGCTGAACACCGTTGCCATAGAGGGCGCGGACGCGGAGTCTCTTGCGTCCGTGCTCGCGGTGCCCGATTCGGTGGAAAAGAACGGGATCGAGCGGATCAGGAACCTCTTCGGCGGGCGTATATACGATATGTTCCGCCCGTACCCGGTCATGGATCTTTCCGTCTGCGTCGGCTGCGGCGAATGCGCCGCGTCCTGCCCGAGACACACGATCACGATGGTGCCGAAGGCGGAGGCGGGTCCCGCGGCAAAGCGCGCGAAGGCGCACCGCGTCCCCGTAATCGACCGCGACGGCTGCATCCGCTGCTTCTGCTGTCAGGAGCTGTGCCCGCACGGCGCCGTCAGGATACGTAAAAACCCGATCACGCGTGTACTGAGTTGAAAAACGGAAAGGAGCATCGCACTTGAAGCTCTCGGCATATGCGAAAATAAACCTGTTCCTCGACGTAAAGGCGCGCCGCGCCGACGGATATCACGACATCGAGACCGTCATGCAGACGGTATCGCTCGCGGACACGGTGACGGTCGAGGCGGAGAGGGCGAAGTCGGTTGAGATTTCGCTGACGGCGACCGACCCGGCACTTCCGACGGGGGAGGGCAATATCGCGTACCGCGCGGCGCTCGCGTTCCTTGACGGCGCCGGGCTCGCGGCTCGCGTGAGAATACATATAGAAAAGAACATCCCCGTTGCCGGAGGTCTCGCGGGCGGCAGCACGGACGGCGCCGCCGTCCTTCGCGGGCTCAACGAAACCTTCGGCTTCCCGTTCGGGGAGGAGGAGCTCTGCCGGATCGCGGCGGAGGTCGGCGCGGACGTGCCGTTCTGCGTCGTCGGCGGGACGGCGGCGGCGTACGGCAAGGGGGAGATCATGGTCCCGCAGCCGCCGCTGCCGGACTGCGCGGTGCTGATCGTGCGCCCGCACGGCTCGGTGTCGACGGCGGAGGCATACCGCCGGATAGACGCGCTCCCGGCGGCGTCGCACGCTTCGATGGAGGACATGCTCGCCCCGCTCGGGAGGCGCGACCTTGACCGTGTGCTTTCTTCGGCATATAACGTGTTCGAGCGTGTGATCGCGCCGGATTCCGAGGTGTTCGCCGTAAAAAAGGAGCTCTGCCGCCGCGGGGCGCGCCTTTCGATGATGAGCGGCAGCGGTCCGACCGTCTTCGGCATATTCGACGGCGCGGAGGGTGCCCGGGAGGCGGCGCGAGCTGTCCGTGAGCTCGGGTACGGGTCCGCGCTCGCGTTCCCCGTCCCCGCGTACGGCGCGCGGCGGGATGCGCCGTCGGCAGAGATTTAAAGGACTTATCGGAGATAAAAGATCCGCGCTTCAAAAACTTCGTTAAAAACTTCTTGAAAAATTCGCGGTCGGTACTTGATTTTTCCTATAAGTCGTGGTAGAATATCATAGCGCGCGCGGTGCGCGTGCTTTTTAGCTCACGCTTTTTTTGGAGGATAATATATTTATGAATGCAGTTCAGATTGTTCTCGGAGTTCTTCTCCTGATCTCGGCGGTCTTCCTTGTCGTCGCCGTCCTCATGCAGGACAGCAAAAAGCACGGTCTTTCCGGCGCCATTTCCGGCGGCGCGGAGACTTATTTCGGCAAGCAGAAGGGCACGACGATGAGCAAGCGTCTTTCCAAGCTGACTGTCATCATCGCGATCGTCTTCGTCCTTATCGTTCTCGTTTTGTACGTGATCCAGGATCAGGTCAACTTCAACGATGTTGCCGGGAACGATACTGCTGCTTCAACCGAATCGACCGCTGACACCGACGAGACAACGGCAGACCCCGACGAGACAACGGCTGAGCCCGAAGGAACGACTGCTGAACCCGAAGGAACGACCGCCGAGCCCGCAGGGACGACGGCAGCGGAATAAACCGGCTGCCGAATTAAATACCGTTTACGAATGAGATGCAACCTTGAGACGGTTTCATTTTTCATATGTAAATTACCTCTGCTTAACCGGCAGCGCGAAAGCGCTGCCGGTTAAGTTTTTTTCCTTTTTTGCCCGGAACCGTCGGGAACGTCGTCGCCTACGCGAGCCGCGTACTTTTTCGCATTTTACCCGCGAACCTATTTTGCGAAGCGAAGGCTGCCCGCGGAAAAAGTGACGGCGTCCGCACTCTCTTCGCTCCCGTCGCCTGCCGAAAGAATGCGCAGCGCGCCGCCCGTCGGGTCGGCGCCGCCGAGGGCGAGGCGGGCGGCGTAAATTTCAAGACCTCCGGGGGCGGGGGACGGCAGGATGCCGAGCGAGGCGCCGTTCGCGGTGACGGTGTCGGGGCAGCGCGGGTCCGCGCACCTGTTAAGGATCACGGCGGCGACGGCGGTCATCGCCGGGAGCGTGTCCGCGCCGTCGCACCCGGCGACATAGGCGGCGAGCATCTCCGCCGTCACGTCCGCCGCCTTTTCGCTCCCCTCCGCGGCGAACGCCGCGGGGCAAGATCCGGGCGCGAGCAGAAGGACGCAAAAAACGAACGCAAAAGCTGACAATATCTTTTTCATGCGCTTATTTTTCCCCGCAATGCGCGCGTTTATTCCGCATCCGCCGCCTATCCGGTTACGCCTGCGACGCCGCCGCGTCGTTGACAAGCGGGAGACGATGTGATATATTTATATAAAGAGATCGGGGACAGAGAAGACAGATGGGACGGAAAGGAAGCGCCGAAACGATATGGAGAAAAACGTCAGGGTCGGAATACGCGTCAGCTCGTCGTTTCACGAGATCGACGGCGACGCCGCGGAGGCGTACCTCGTCTTCGCGGACATGCTCAGCGAGGCGGACAACAGCGGCAAAATGACGTCAAAGGAAGTAAAAGTGCTGACGACCATCCTTCGGGACGCGCTCGCCGAGCCCGACTCCGTCGACGCCGAATACTACACCGAGGGCGAGATGTCCTGCCGGGACGGCAGATTTGAGATCAGATACACGGAGCCGGAGGGCGCGGGAACGCTCGGCGGCACGTGGACGTGCATCTCGTTTGACGAGTCCGAGCGCGGGGTCGTGATGATCTCACGCGGCGGAACCTTCAGGATGACGGTCGTGATCGAGCGCGGCGTCCGCCACGGATGCGAATACATCGCGCCGGGCGGATTTTCGTTCATGCTGCACTCGCTCGCCCGCCGCGTGACGAACACCGTCGGCGAGGACGGCGGCGAGCTCGAGCTCGGATATATTCTCGAATCGCGCCCCGGGAACGTGAATTACAACAAGGTCAGGGTGACCGTGCGCGTGCTTGACGGCGCGGGAGGTGCAATTTGCCTTTAATGACTGAATCCGAATACAAAGCTGCCGCCGCGGCGGGTCGCGGCGGCGTCTATATCCTCTGCGGCGAGGAGGGGTATCTCATAAACCATTACAGGCGCCTTGCCCGCGCGCCGTACGCGGGGGACGAATCGTACAACTGCGTTGAGGTCCCGTTTTTCGGCGCGGACGACGCGGATGCGATCGTCGCCGCGGCGTCGACCGTGCCGATGATGAGCGCGCTCGGAAAAAAGCTCGTCGAGGTGACTGTCGCGGAGCCGTCCTCGCTGTCGGCTGCCGACACGGACGCGCTCTGCCGCGCCCTGTCGGACGCCTCGGAATACGGGGACGTCACGGTCATCTGGTGCATATCACCCGGGACGCTCGACCTCGGAACGCCGCCGAAGCGCCCGTCCGCGATATATAAGAAGCTCATGGGGACGGACGGCGTCGGTACGGTATATTTCCCGGAGTCGACGCCGGCGCAGCTCCGCCGCTGGATAGAGCGCCACTTCACGCACGCGGGGCTCTCCTTTGACGGGGACGCCGCGGACGCGATGCTCGCCGTCTCGGGTACGGATATGACGGCGCTCTCCTGCGAGATAGACAAGCTGACGGCGTACGTGCGCGGGTCCGGGCGCGGGCGCGTCACCGCGGCGGACGTTGCCGCCGTATGCTCCTCTGCCGACAAATATAACGCGTTTGCGCTGTCGAACGCGATCCTTGACGGCAGGCGGGACGACGCCGTCTCCGCCATCGGCGACGAGCGACGCCGCAGGACGGAGCCTGTCATCATCAGCACGGGGATCGCGCGCGTCGTCGCCGACCTTTATTCGGTCAAGCTGATGCTCGCGCGCGGCGACAGGGCGCCGGATATCGCGTCCCGCCTCGGAATGCACGAGTACGCGGCGAAGCTCTATATCCGCGCCGCGGGCGAAAGGACGGAGGAGGAGCTTTCGCGCGCGATGCTGCTGTGCGAGCGCGCGGATAGGCTGCTCAAATCGTCCGGCGGCGGGTATTCCGTGCTCGAACGGCTCGTTGCCGAGATCGGTCAAAGACGGTAAGGACCGACACGGATATGGAAATAAAGGAAAAAGAAAAGGAAAATAAGCGGCTCAGCATAAGCCGCCCCATAATTGTCGAGGGGCGGTACGACAGGGAAAAGCTGCTCTCGTTTGTCGACGGCACCGTCGTCACGACGGAGGGGTTTGCGATCTTCAACAGCCGCGAGCGCATGGCGCTCATAAGGCGGCTCGCGGAGCGCGGCGGCGTCATCGTCCTGACGGACAGCGACGGCGCCGGCGCCGTGATCCGCTCGCATATAACGTCGTCTCTGCCGAAGGGCAGCGTGACCCAGCTGTATATCCCGCGCGTCGAGGGGAAGGAAAGGCGCAAAAAAGCGCCGTCCCGCGCTGGGACGCTCGGCGTCGAGGGCATCGACGCCGACACGCTCTACGAGCTGCTCCGCCCGTTCTCGGACGGGGAGGCGAGGGCGTCCGATGCGGAAAGGACGCCCGTCACAAAGGCGGATATGTACGCGTGCGGGCTCTCCGGCGCCGACGGCGCGGCAGAGCGGCGGGACGCTGCGGCGCGGCTCCTCGGTCTGCCCCCGGGCATGACGCCGAACGCGTTTCTTGCGGCGGTGAACGTGCTCACCGACCGGGACGGGTTTCTGCGGATCGCCGAGGCGGCAAAACAGGAAAACAACGGGAAAAACGAAGAAAAAAATACAAAGGCGGCAAAGGCGGAATGAACGGAAAAGTGCCGGTGACCGAAAAAAAGGAAGCGGCAGGGTCGGAAAAGAATACGGGACGGCGGCGCAGGCTCGTTTTATACGTGATCTTCGGCGTGCTGACGACGGCTGTCAGCTTCGCCGTCTACTACGCGGTGATGACGGCGGGGCGCGCGGCGCTCGGCATCGGTCCCGACGAGTCGGGGGCGCGATACGTCGCCGTATACACGGCGGCGCAGCTGATCTCATGGGTGTGCGCCGTCCTTTTCGCGTTCTTCACGAACCGCGCATACGTCTTTGACGGCAGGGGCGGGAGCATCCCGCGCCAGCTCTCGTCTTTTGCGGCGGGTCGCGTTCTGACGCTCGGACTCGACTATGTGATAACGCTCGCGGGCGCGTATCTCTTGGCGCGCGTGCTGCCCGTCCTCACGGACGTCCGGGGTTTCAATTTAGCGGACCTCGGGGCGAAGGCGGCGGCGTCTGTCGCGGTCCTCGTCTGCAACTATATTTTCAGCCGGTGGTTCGTTTTCGCAAAAAAGAGCGAACGGAAATGAAGTCCGCGGCTTTATCTGCCGGCGGGACACAGTAAGGTAAAATTAAAAGGGGGAACGGTCATGAAGACGAGGCAAACGCGGCGAGGTGTCATTTGCCTTTTTTCGGTCTGGCTCCTGCTCGCCGCGCTGACGGTGCCGCAGCTCGCGGTTCGCGTGTACGCGGAGGCGAAAAACGACGCCGTTGTTTTTTCGCTTTTATATTCCGATCTCGAGCTGCGCACCGCCCCGTCATCGGCGGACGGTCTGCTCGAAAAATACAAGAGCGCCGGCGTGAGCGCCGTGACCGTGCCGGAGACGACGCTGGACGCGCTCGTCTCGCGCGGAGACCTGACCGGGCTGCGCTGGCACGACATCCGCCACCGCTTTGACGATGAGGGGATCATGATCGAGGAGCTCCTCGAGGGCGACGGGAGGCTCTCGTACGACTCGCACGTCTTCATCGTAAGACGGGAGGCGGTCGAGAGGACGCTTGACGAATGGCTGCCGCTCTACTATTCGCCCGACGAGTATGCGAAGGCGGGGTACGCCTCCGGCGCGGCGGTTTACGTCTTCTACGACGGGAACACGCCGACGTATGACATCCGCGCCGGATTTGACGGGGAGGCGATCGAAAAGGCGTCCGCGCACGGATTCGATATCGCGCTCTCGCTTCGCGCCTCCGCGCACGAAAAGACCGGCTACATCGACAGGATGGGGGAGCTGATCGAAAAATACTCTGTCCGCTTCCTGAACGTCAAGGCGGACGGCAGCTCCCGCGACGGAGACATCATCAAAGAAGCTGCGGATAAAAACGCGGAAGGGCTCGCGTCGCTGCTCGGAGAGGGCGTCACGCTCGTCCTCACCGAGAACGCCGATCAGCTCTCGAATTCCCGCCCGATCGGGTACGATGAGCTCGTCGACGCCGCCCACGGGCGCGTTATGCGCTCGTACGAGGTCTACTCGGGCGGCGAGCCGGACGAGGTCGCGCACGAATACAGAAATTCCGTCACCGACCGAAACATCAGGTTCCTGACCGTCACGCAGCTGTCCTGCGGCGGCAGGACGGCGGACGAGCTCGCGTCCCTCACGGCGGAGGCTGTCGGCGCGGCGGCGGGCAGGCTGTCGTCACTCGGGTACCGCGTCGGCGGCGAACCCGAGTCGCTTTCGGGGTACGAAAGACCGACGTACGTCGCCGCGCTCGCGGCGGCTTTCACCGTTGTGACGGTATCGCTCACGGCGGCAATACTGTCGGGCTGCTGCGGGAGACGCTTTTTTGCAGTGACTGCCGCGCTTTCTCTGTCGGCGTTTGCCGCGACGTTCGCGGCGCCGGAGTCGCTGCTCGCACTTTATCCGACGGCGCTTGCCGTCGCAGTGCCGTCCGCGGCGGTGACGGTGTCGTTCGCGGCGGCACGGGAGTACTGCGCGAGGTGCCGCCGCCGTGACCCGGTCACGGCGCTCATCATTGTCTTTTCCGCGCTCGCGGTCACGCTCGTCGGCGGCGCCGTAATGGCGTCGCTGACGTCCGGGCTCGAATATTATATAAACAGCGAGATCTTCCGCGGCACAAAGCTGTCGCTCCTGTTCCCGATCGCGTTTTCGGCGTTTGCGTATTATATCATGTTTCTGCGCGGCGGGGACGGGGAGAAGAACGGCGGCAGCCCGGTGTTTTACCGCATAATGACGGCGAGGGTGCGCGTCTGGTGGTGCCTGGCGGCGCTCGCGGCGGCGGCTGCGGGGATATACTACATCTACCGCAGCGGAAACGTCGTCTCCGTCGCCGTGCCCGAGCGCGCGCTGCGCGGGTTCCTGTCGGACACGTTCGCGGCGCGCCCGAGGACGAAGGAATTCCTGTTCGCGTACCCGTGCGCGGCAGTATTTGCGTGCCGCCTTTACCGGGGGCGCGCGGTGCCGTTCGCGGCGGCGCTCGGCGCCGCCGTCCTGCCCGCGTCCGTGATGAACACGTTCTGCCACGTCTTTACCGATTTTACGGTGAGCTGTCTCCGCGTTCCGGCGGGGCTTTCGCTCGGGCTCGTCACCGGAGCCGCGGCATACGCCGTCTGCGCGGCGGTCGCGGCGGCATCGGGGGCGGCTAGGGCGAAAAACCGGCGCGGCGGGGAGAAGGGACCGGAAGAGCTGCCAAAGGCATAAAAAACGGGGGAATAAAAAATTGGCAAGGATCACCGTCGCCGGCTATATCGGATTCGGAAACGGCGGGGACGAGGCGCTGCTCGCGCTGCTGGTCGGGAGCATACGCGCGGTTTTGCCGGGGACCGAGATATGCGTGCTTTCCGCGCGCCCGCGAAAGACGGCGCGGGGCTACGGCGTCGAATCCGTGATGCGGTACGACCCGGTCGCGCTCGCCGCGGAATTTTCGCGGTCGGACGCGCTCGTCTTCTGCGGGGGCAGCCTGATACAGGACCTGACGAGCCGCCGGTCGCTCCTATATTATCTGCGCCTTTTGCGCGCGGCGCGCGCAAAAGGAATGAAGACGATGCTGTTCGCAAACGGCATCGGTCCGCTGACGGCGCGCGGAGGCAGGGCGGCGGCGCGCGTGCTCGACACGCTCGACGTCATAACGCTGCGCGACGGCGCCTCGGCGCGCACGCTCGCCGTCCTCGGCGTCACGCGCCCGAAGATCGCGGTCACGGCGGACACGGCGTTTTTGCTCTCGGATCTCGCGCCCGTGCCGGGCGCCGCCGCCGCGCTCGGGCTCGGCGAGGGCGAGCGGTACGCCGTAATATCGTATAGACCTTGGAGAAATTATACAAAGCGGCTGACGCGCGAATGTGCGGCGCTCGCGGACATGCTCTTTGACGAGTACGGGCTCTCGTCCGTGCTTCTGCCGATGCAGCGCCCGGATGACTCGGGCATCTGCCGCGCGGCGGCGGAGATCTCGCACGCGCACACCGCGGTCGCGGAGGAAACGCTCTCCCCGGGGATGCTCGCGGGGCTTTTCTCCGGCGCAGAGATAACGGTCGGGATGCGGCTGCACACGCTCATATATTCGGCAGCCGCCGGGACGCCAGCCGTCGGGATCGCGTATGACCGCAAGGTCTCGGGGCTGTGCCGCGCGCTCGGCTGCGCCTTCGTCGGCGTGGACGGCGGCGAGGGAGAGCTGTTCGGCGCCGTCGCCGCGGGGATCCGCGAGCGGGAGGAGCTGTCGCTGAGGGTCAGAGCCGCGTCTGCCGATATGGCAGCCCGCGCGCGCGGGACGGTACAACATCTGCGGGAGCTGCTTATGGCGTAAAGACGCAAAAAAGACCGAAAAAAACGCGTCATATTCCAAAATAAATCGCGAAAAGGTCTTGCAAAGCGCGGAATTATATGGTATAATAAACCGTACGTATGAAAGAGTGTGGATGAAGAGTGGGGCGACCCGCTCTTTGTTTTTGAAATTTCCGGGGAGCACGGGGAGCACGGGAGCGGGGGAGCACATCGGCAAAAATGGCAAAGGGAAAAGGAAACGGCGGTGCGCCGAAAAAGAATATCGCGGGCGCCGTCGAGGCGCTGATCAAGCCGACGGTCGAGGAGCTCGGCTATTCGCTCTGGGACGTCGTATATGAAAAGGAAGGTCCCGAGTACTACCTCCGCGTCACGATAGACAAGTTTGAGGGGATCACGATAGACGATTGCGAGCGCGTCCACCGCGCGATCGACCCGCTGCTCGATCTGGCTGACCCGATAGAGAACGCGTACAACCTCGAGGTCTCGTCCCCGGGCATCGAGCGCGAGCTGCGCCTGCCGAGGCACATCCTTGAATTCACCGGCACGGGGGAAGAGGTCGAGGTCCGCTTCTTCGCGCCGCAGAACGGAAAAAAATCGCTCACCGGGACGATAGAGTCGTACGACGGGGAGAGCGATGTTATAACGCTTTTGTCGGGCGGCGAAAAATACGAGGTTCCGCGCGGCAAATGCGCGCTTATCAGAACGGTCTATGACTTCGGCGACTGAGGTCTACCGAACGGAACAAAACGAAAGGCAGAGAAAGAGATGAACAGTGAGCTTTTTTCGGCGCTCGAAGCGCTTGAAAAGGAAAAGGGTATTCCGAAGGAATACATGCTCGAACGCATAGAGGCGGCGCTTCAGTCCGCGTTCAAGCGCGAGGTCGGCGGGGAGAACTGCCGCGTCGTGATCAGCGAGGAAAAGCGCGATATCAAAATATATCAGCAGTTCGAGATCGTCGAGGAGGTCGAGGACCCGACGGCGCAGATCTCGCTCGAGGACGCGAAAAAGATCTCGAAAAAGAGCGCGCTCGGCGGCATATGCGAGGTAGAGATGAAGCCGAAGAATTTCCGCCGTCTCTCCGCGCAGGCGGCAAAGCAGGTCATCATCCAGGGCATCCGCGAGGAGGAGCGCAAGCAGGTCCGCAACGAGTACGAAACGCGCCGCGAGGAGCTCGTCACGGCTCAGGTCACGAAGGTCACGCCGGACGGCGCCGTCATCGTCGACACGGGGACGAGCGAGGCTGTCATCACGCCCGAGGAGCAGATCCCCGGCGAAAAATTCTCCGTCGGCGACCGTATAAAGGTATATATTTCCGAGGTGAAGAGCGAGGTCCGCGGACCTATAGTCATCCTTTCCCGCTCGCATCCGAACTTCGTCAGGCGGCTCTTTGAGCTCGAGATCCCCGAGATCGCGGACGGCGTTGTCCTGATCAGGAACATCTGCCGCGAGGCGGGATCGAGAACGAAGATATCGGTCTACTCCCGCGACGAGGATGTCGACGCCGTCGGCTCCTGCGTCGGCAACAAGGGAGTCAGGATCGGCAATATACTCGACGAGCTCGGCGGGGAAAAGATAGACATAGTCAGGTACAGCGACGATCCGTGCGAATATATCGCGGCGGCGCTCGCACCGGCGAATATAAACTCGGTCGAGATCGAGGGCGAGCGGTCGGCAAAGGTGTATGTCGACCCCGACCAGCTCTCGCTCGCGATCGGCAAGGAGGGGCAGAACGCCCGCCTTGCCGCGCGGCTCACCGGCTACAAGATAGACATAAAGAGCGACAAATAAAGGGCGGTGGCTGATCTTTGACCGGTACTCCTGCAAAGAAAAAAATACCCGAGAGGCGCTGCGTCGTCTGCGGCGAGAGGCGGGAAAAGCCGGACCTCGTCCGCATCGTCCGCGCCCCGGACGGGACGGTGTCCGTCGACCCGACCGGGAAGCGCTCCGGGCGCGGCGCGTATCTGTGCCGCTCGAAGGATTGCATAAACAAGGTGCTTCGCCGCGGTCAGCTTTCGCGCAGCCTCGGCGTCCCGATACCGGAGGATGTGCTCGAGCGCCTCGCGCGCGAGATAGGCGGCGGGGAATGAACGGAGCTCTGCGGTATATAATGATCGCGAAAAAGGCGGGAAAGCTCGCCGTCGGAACGCCGGCGGCGCTCGACGCGGTCCGCCGCGCGCACGGCGGCGCCGTCTACGTCGCTGCCGACGCCTCGGACGCGACGAGGAAGCGCATCTCGGACAAGTGCGCGTTTTACGGAGCGGAAGAGTTCCGCCTCGATACGGACGCGGAAGCGCTCGCGCACGCGGTCGGGAAGACGGGCGCCGTCGCCGCCGTTTATATAACGGACGAGGGGCTCGCAAATGCGGCGAAAAAATCGTTTTTAGCCGACGAATCATAAGGAACCGAGAGGTTTTTACGGAGGAAACATATGGCACAGCAAGCCACGACTTACAGGATCAACCGTCTGGCGAAGGACTTCAACATCAAGAGCAAGGATATCGTTGACATGCTCACGGCTGTCGGACTCGAGGGGAAGACCCACATGGCGATCCTTGAGCCTGCCGAATTCAACCTGTTTATAGAGACAGTCACGAAAAACAATCAGATATCCAACCTTGACGAATACGTGAAGGGCGAGGCAAAGATCCCGAGGAAAACTCCGAAGAAAGCGCCCGCAAAGGAAGTGACGCCCGCAAATCCGGGTGCCGAGCCAGAGAAGAAGCCGGTCCCGGAGGCAAGCGCAAGCGCGAGCTCAAATGCAAATGCGAATGCAAGCGCCAGCGCAAGCGCAAACGCGAAGGCGGAGGCGCCGTCCGCGGAGAGGGCGGCCCCCGAGTCAAAGCCGGAGCCCGCGCATAAGGACGCGCCGGTGCAGAATGTAAAAGAGCCGGCGGGTCAGACCGCGGGGCAGGCAGCGCCCGCCGAGTCCTCCCCGTCGCGCGGGACGCCCGTGCTCCCGAACAGAAACGGCGGCAGAGGCACGCCGGTCCTCCCGGGGAAAAAGCCGCAGGCGCCGCAGAAGGGTCAGCAGCAGGGCAAGGGTCAGCCCGCAAAGGGACAGCCCGCGCAGCCGCAGCAGGGCAGGCAGGCACCCGGAAAGGGCACGCCCGCGGACAAGGGCGCGCGCAGAGACGCGCCGAAGGCGCCCGTAACGGAGGGCGCCGCTATCGGACGCGGCAGAGTCGAGGCGCCGAAGAAGAACCGCGGACCGTGGACGCCCGCGGAGGGCGCCGTCACCGGCGGGAAAAAGCAGAAGAAAGAGGCGCAGGGAGAGGCGCGCCAGCGCACGGGCGCGACGAGGATAGTCGACACGCGCTCGAGCTCCGTCGACCTTTCGAAATATGACGAAAAGCTCCAGAGCTACGTCTCCGACCGCGACGACAACGTCGTGACGAAGCAGAAGCTCAAGAAGCAGAATACAAAGAGCGTCAGCAGCAAGGACCGCGACAAGGAGCGCCGCGCGATGGATAAGCTCCGCCGCGAGGAGATCGAGCGCGCGCGCCGCCAGCAGCTCACGATAGAGATCCCCGATGAGATCACGGTCGGCGAGCTCGCCAACAGGCTGAAGATCACCTCGTCCGAGGTCATAAAGAAGCTGATGATGAACGGCGTCATGGCGTCCGTCAACGAGACGATAGACTTTGACACCGCGTACATCATCACGGAGGAGCTCGGCGCGAAGGCGGTCCGCGAGGTCGTCGTGACGATCGAGGACCAGCTCTTCCAGGCAGAGGAGGATCGCGACGAGGACCTCGTCGAGAGGGCGCCTGTCGTCTGCGTCATGGGTCACGTTGACCACGGCAAGACGTCGCTGCTCGACGCGATACGCCACACGCACGTCACCGCGGGCGAGGCAGGCGGGATCACGCAGCACATCGGCGCTTACAGGGTCGAGATAAACGGGAAGAAGATCACGTTCCTCGACACGCCCGGTCACGAGGCGTTCACTGCGATGCGTCTGCGCGGCGCGATGGCGACGGATATCGCCGTGATCGTCGTCGCGGCGGATGACGGCATAATGCCGCAGACAGTCGAGGCGATCAGCCACGCCAAAGCGGCGGGCGTCGAGATAATCGTCGCGATAAACAAGATGGACAAACCGGGTGCGAACCCGGAGACTGTCATGCAGCAGCTCACGAAGTACGATCTTGTCCCCGAGGAATGGGGCGGCGAGGTCATGTGTGTCCCGGTCTCCGCCGTGACAAAGGCGGGTATCGACACGCTGCTCGAGGATATCCTTCTGATCGCGGAAATGCAGGAATATAAAGCGAATCCGCAGCGGCGCGCGTCGGGTCTTGTCATCGAGGCGAAGCTCGACCGCGGTCGCGGTCCGGTCGCGACGGTGCTCGTTCAGAACGGGACGCTCCGCTCGGGTGACATCGTCATAGCCGGGACCGCCGTCGGCAGGGTCCGCGCGATGACGGACGAAAACGGTCAGCGCATGAAGGAAGCGGGACCGTCCGTGCCCGTTGAGATAACGGGTCTTTCCGAGGTACCGTCCGCCGGAGACGAGTTCCGCGCGGTCGAGGACGAGCGGATGGCGCGCGAGCTCGCGGACCAGCGCCGCTCGAAGGAGAAGGAGGAGGAGTTCCGTGCGAACGCGCGCGCGAACCTCTCCGAGATGTTCGCTCAGATCGAGTCGGGCATCAAGGACTTCAACATCATCGTGAAGGCGGATGTGAAGGGCAGCGCGGAGGCGGTCAAGTCGTCGCTGCAAAAGATATCGAACGAAGAGGTCAAGATACAGGTCATCCATTCCGCCGTCGGCGGGATCATCGAGTCCGACGTGCAGCTCGCCGCGGCGTCGAACGCGATCATCGTCGGGTTCAACGTCCGCCCGGACAAGGCGGCGCTCGACATGGCGGACAGGATGGGCGTCGAGATCAGGACGTACAGCGTCATATACGAGTGCATCGAAGAGATAACGGCGGCGATGAAGGGAATGCTCGCGCCGAAGTACCGCGAGGAGCTCCTCGGTCACGCCGAGGTGCGGCAGACGATACACGTCCCGAACGTCGGGACGATCGCGGGCTCGTATGTTCAGGACGGCAAGATCGCGCGCAACGCGCAGATCAGGATCGTGCGCGACGGCGTCGTGATCTTCGAAGACAAGATATCGTCGCTCAGGCATTTCAAGGAAGACCGCCGCGAGATGGCGCAGGGCTTCGAGTGCGGCATCGGGCTCGAGAGGTTCAACGACATCAAGGAGGGGGACATCCTCGAGTGCTTCCAGATGGTGGAGATAGAGAGATAAACGGCAAGATGGGAGAGAAGCTTTCCGAAAGCGTCTCTCCCATTCTCTCTTTGAAAGTTTCTCTCTTGCCGGTTGATTTGTGCGGAATCGCTTGATTCTTCTTTATTTTCCTTGCACGAAAACGGCGGCTTGTGCGAAACAGACGCTTCACTCCTCACTTAACAATCCACCCATGGCTCTTACCTTTTTTATCTTGATCTTCTTTATATTCCTTGCTTCAAAGCTGAGGAAGTTCGTTAAGGATGGACCCCCCGAGGTCCCTCCTTAACAATCCACCCATGGCACAAGGGGGGATCCCCCCCTTGTGAATCCCCCATGGGTGCTTCCTGTAAGATGCGGTGTGAAGCGTATGCTTTTCTCTCCCCGGTTTGGAGTGATATACTGTAAGTAGAGTCGACAAATCCCCTAAGTAAGAGTATAATAAAAGAACATAAAGAGGAGAAA
>CANQMS010000037.1 GCA_947624995.1 uncultured Clostridia bacterium | reverse complement strand
GAGATCGGCGGCTTTGACGAAACGGAGCTCGCGCGCGAGCTCTCGGACAAGCTCGGGACGACGAACCGGAAAAAGGAAATCTCGGCGGACGAATTCTTTGACGCGCTCCCGCACGTCCAGTACCATTCCGACGAGCCGCACGCGAACCTCTCCGCCGTTCCGCTCTACTACCTCTCCGAGCTCGCTGCAAAGGAAGTCAAGGTCGTGCTTTCCGGAGAGGGCGCGGACGAGCTCTTCGGCGGCTATGACTGGTACATTGAATCGAACTACGCAAAGGCATACCGCCGCCTGCCGCTCGGTCTCCGCCGCGCGCTCGCGGCTACCGTCGGAAAGCTGCCGCAGCGCCACATAAAGCGCTTTTTCGCGGACGGCGCAAAGACGGTCGAGGAATCATATATAGGTCAGGCGTTCATCATGGGGGACGACGAGGCGAACTCGATTTTGCGCGAGAAATACCGCTCGTCGCTGTCATACAGGGACGTGACGGCGCCGTTCTACGAAAAAGTAAAGGGCGCGGACGATTTGACGAAAAAGCTGTACCTCGACATGAATCTCTGGCTGCCGGGCGATATCCTTCTCAAGGCGGACAAGATGACGATGGCGCACTCGCTCGAGCTGCGCGTGCCGTACCTCGACCGCGAGGTCTGGGAGGTCGCGCGGTCGCTCACGTCCGAGCAGAAAATGGTCGGCAGGGAGACAAAGCGCGCGTTCCGCCGCGCCGCCCTCTCCCACATTCCGGAGGGGTGGGCGAACAGGAAGAAGGCGGGCTTTATGGTCCCCTTCCGCGTCTGGCTGCGCGATGACAAATACTGCGAGCGCGTCGCCGAGATGTTCCGCCGCGACTTCGCGGACGAATTCTTTGACACCGAAAAGCTGATGAAAATGCTCTCGGATCACAGGGACGGCAAGGCGAACAACGCCCGCGTCATATATACCGTTTACAGCTTTCTCATCTGGTACGAACAGTATTTTGTGCTGAGATAAGTGGTGACATCATGGAAAAGCAAGAATTTTTACCTATAATCCTCGGCAGCGACGAGAACGCATACGGTAACGCGCGCCTGCTCACCTCCGAATACGGCGTCCGCCCGCTGCTGCTCTGCACGCGCCGCCTCACGGCGACATACGGCAGCAAGCTCTTCGACGTCAAAACGATCGAAGGCTTTGACGGCGAGGACGTCTTCCCGGACGCACTGTACGACGTGTTGGCGGGAAAAAAGCGCGAATACAAAAAGCTCGTCGTTATCGCCTGCTCCGACTACTACGCCGCGATGATGTCAAAATATTATTCCCGCTTCGAAGGGCTCATCGAGAACAGGTTCATCTCCCCGGAGCTGCTCTCCCGCCTCGACACGAAGGAGCGCTTTTATTCGCTCTGCCGCGAATACGGTCTCGACTTCCCGAAAACGCTCATCGTCGAGCCCGGGGAGCGGCTGCACGCGCTTGACGGCGGGGAGTTTGCGTTCCCGATAGTCGTAAAGCCGGACAACAGCAACTCATATGAATATCTGCACGCCGAATTCGAGGGGAAAAAGAAGGTCTTTTTCTTCTCGAACCTCGAAGAATACAAGACAATGGTCAAAAACATGGACTCCGCCGAGCGCGTCTGGGGCGGGAAGCTGATCGTGCAGGAGTTCATCCCCGGCGGGGACGACGCGATGCGCGTTCTGAACTGCTATTCGTCAAACGGCGGCAAGGTCCGACTCATGTGCCTCGGTCAACCCGTGCTCGAGGAATACTCCCCGAAAACGCTCGGGAACTACGCCGCGATAATCACGCGGGGCGACAGGGATCTCTATGAGAAGATGCGGCGCTTCCTCGAGGATATCGGGTATGTCGGCTTTGCGAATTTCGATATGAAATACGATTGCCGGAGCGGCAAATATATGCTGTTTGAAATAAATCCGCGCCCCGGCAGGAGCAGCTTTTTCACGAGTGCCGCCGGGTGCGGGCTGATGAGGGAGCTCATCGACGACGTCATATATAATAAGCCGCGCGAGGAGCCGCTGCTCGGCGAGAGGGCTGCGCTGTGGTCCGCGGTGCCGAAGGGCGTTCTGCGGAAGTACGTCGGAGACCCGGAGCTCAGGGCGGAATGTATGCGCTTATGGGGTGAGGGCGTCACGCGGACGCTGTTCTGCCCCGGCGACATGACGCCGAGGCGGGCGCTCAGGATATATAGGTACTATCTCGGCTATTACAGGAGCTTCAAGCGGTACTTTTTCAAAAAATGAGAAGCTGCGGCGCGCGGACAGATCCGCGCGCCGCAGTTCAAGACGGAGGCTGATAAATGAAGATATATTCAACGCGCCACGGGGAAACGACGCGGAACGCCGAGCGCCGCATCAGCGGCAGGGTCGACGTCGATCTCTCGCCGCTCGGCGTCCGACAGGCGGAAGAGCTCGCCGAGAGGATCGCCGTGGAGAACATACGCCCCGACATGATAATCGTCTCGCCGATGCTCCGCGCGCAGCGGACGGCGAAGCTGATCGCCGACCGCGTCGGCGCGCCCGTCACGACGGATGCGCGCCTTATCGAGCAGGACTACGGCGACTACGAGGGCGTTTACATGGATACGCCGAGGTTTTCCGAATTCCTCGAAAACAAGCACCACTTCGCGTGGCGGTACCCGAACGGGGAGTCCATGCTCGACGTCGCCTGCCGCGTCTATCCGCTGCTCGACGAGCTGATCCGCAAAGGCGCGGGCAAAACGGTACTCCTCGTCAGCCACGGCGGCGTCTCCCGCATCATAAACACGTATTTTCACGACATGACAAACGAGGAATACTATAACTATCTCCCCGACAACTGCGAGCTGACGCTCTACGAAACGGAGGCGCCGAGATGCTGCGCGCTGTAATATTCGACTTTGACTACACGCTCGGCGACACGACGGACGGCATTGTCGCCGCCTTCAATTACGCGTTCACACATATGGGGCAGGCACCTCACAAAACGGATGAAATAAAGGCGACTGTCGGGCGGACGCTGCACGACGCCTACCGGATCCTCACCGGAGACAGCACTCAAGCCGCCGCGGATACGTTCTACGACCTCTTTCAGACAGCGGCAAAGGAAACGCTCGTCCCGAGCGCCTCCCTCTACCCTGACACGCTCGGCGTGCTCGACTTTTTCCGCCGCCGCGGCTGCCGCCTCGGCATCGTCTCGACGAAGCACCGCCATCAGATCGTCGATATCTTCGACAAATTCGGAATCACCGGCGTCTTCGGCGTCATCGTCGGCGCCGAGGACGTGAAGGAATATAAGCCCGCCCCGGAGGGGCTGCTCCTCGCGCTATCCCGCCTCGGCACGAGCCGAGAGGATGCACTCTACGTCGGGGACAGCTTCATAGACGGGCAGACGGCGCAAAACGCCGGCGTCCCGTTCGCCGCCGTCCTCACCGGGACGACGGGGAGAGATGAGCTGCTCCGATATTCCCCGCTGACCGTCGCCGACGGTATCGGCGGCGTCGCCGAATTTTTCGGAGGTGCGGGGTGGCGGGCGGAAATAAACGCTGCCGACTGAAAAAATCGGCAAGACGCATTTATTTGACCGTTTTTTGACTTTTATTTTTTACTCTGTAACAAAACGCGCCGGAGGGAAAAAATAATGGCTCACCGAATACTGATCGTGGATGACGAGCGGATGCTGACCGATCTTTTGTCGGAGCATCTCGGCGAGTGCGGGTATGAGACGCTCGCGGCAAACAGCGGTGGCGAAGCGCTGAGGCTCTTGCAAAAGGGACCCGACCTAATCCTGCTCGACATCAATATGCCCGGCACCGACGGGCTCGAGCTCTGCCGAAGCATACGCGGTCACGTTTCCTGCCCCATCATTTTCCTGACGGCGCGCATCTCGGAGCAGGACAAGATCAACGGCTTCGGCTTCGGCGGCGACGACTATATAACAAAACCCTTCAGCCTGAAGGAGCTGACCGCGCGCGTCGCCGCGCATCTGCGCCGTGACGAGCGCGCCCGGCGCGGGAGCTCCGTTCTTACGACCGCGGACGGTCTGCTCATGGACCTGTCATCCCGCCGCGTCTATTTCGGAGAGACGGAGATCGTTTTCTCGAAAAAAGAATTTGACCTTATGGAATATCTGATAACGTACCGCGGGCAGGTCTTCGACAGGGAGCGCATATACGAATCCGTGTGGGGTCTTGATGCGGAGGGCGACAGCGGCGTCGTGAAGGAACACATAAGAAAAATACGCTCAAAGCTGCGGGAGGCGACGCGGCGCGAGTACATCGAAACCGTGTGGGGAGTCGGCTACAAATGGAAAGACTGAGAAACGCATACAGGAACATGAGCCTTTTGCGCGCCTTTACGGTGACGGTGTTTTTTACCTTCGGTGCGGTTTTCCTGCTCTCCCTCCTTGTTATCTGGGGGTGTTCTTATTTCAGAAGCCGGCTGCTGCCGGATTCGGGCGCCGTGTTTCTTACTGTTCGCGCCTCGACGACAGACGGCGCGGTGAGAACTTATTCGGCAAGGCTCCGTCTCGGTGAAGAGGAAGCGGGCAGCCTCAGCTCGCTCGTCGCAATGGACGGCAACGGGAATCCCATACCGGACACTCTCGACCCGACGACAGTTTCAGCCACCGTCGCAAAGGCGGACAGCAGCTACACAATGCTGACCCCGAAAAGAAAGCTCGCATACAGGATCTGCGGCGCCGTCACGGTCGCCTTTCCGGCTTTGCTTTCCGTCGCCGGGGTCCTTTTTTGCGGCTTTTTCTTTTATCGGCACAAGCTCGCCCCTCCCCTGAAGATCCTTCGGGACGCCACCGAAAAAATAGCGGACAAAAACCTTGATTTCAAGATCCCGCAGGGCTCGGAGGACGAGCTCGGGGCGCTCTGCCGGTCATTTGAGGAGATGCGCCGCGCGCTCTCTCTGAATAACCGCGAGATGTGGAAAATGATCGAGGAAAGAAAGCTCTTGCAGTCGTCCGTGGCGCACGATCTGAGAAATCCGATAGCTATAATCGAAGGGTACGCGGAATATCTGGAGTTCCACGCCCGCGCGGACGACTTAACGCCGCATAAGACACTTGAAATGCTCGGAAATATATCGAGGGCTGCAAAGCGACTTGAACAGTACACGGAATCCGTCCGGCGGATAGATCAGCTCGATGAAATAGAGTTGTGCCGCAGGGCGACAACGACGGAGGAGCTGATATCCGCCTTAACCGCCGACCTGACCGTGATGGCGGCGGACGCCGGCAAATCCCTCGCGGTAACGAACGAGGTACCGCCCGCCGTGATCTCGGCTGACGCCTCGATCCTGCACCGCGTCCTCGAAAATATCGTCGGCAACGCGGGGCGCGCCGCCGAGGAAAAGATCGAGCTTTCCTTCGCCATGTGCGAGGGCAGGCTCGCCGTCACCGTTGCGGACGACGGGGACGGCTTTCCGGAAGAGATCCTGAGCGGCAAAAACAGGCTCCTGCTGCCGAAGGCGGACGAGGGCGGGCACTGCGGGATAGGGCTGACTGTCAGCCGCATACTGTGCCGGAAGCACGGCGGCAGCATTGAGCTTTCAAACAGGGTACCGCACGGAGCCGCCGTAAAAATCTTTTTTGAGGTTTGACCGTTTCTTGACCTTTAAATATTATCATCTCCCTATAATTTTTATAGGGAGGTTTTTTTATGAAAAAACATATCTGCGCTTTGCCGGTCCTTGCGGTCCTGCTCGCGCTCCTGCTTTCCTTCCCGCTCGTCCTCTCTTCCTGCGGGGACTTTGGCGGGGGAAGCTATAGCTTCGAGAGAGAGACGCAAAGCGGACAGGCGGGAGAGACGTCGCCCGGCAAAAACGACAAGGCGGAGGACAGCGGTCCGGGAGGCGAGCTTTCCCTTTTATACCACATGCAGCATCAGCATGCCGAAAGCTATACGGAGGACGGGTACTACTATCTGACGCTCGAAACCGTTCGCCTCGCAGACGGGCGGGAAGCGCGGCACCTCATGTATATGGATTTCGCCTCGTGCCGAGAGGTCTACCTGTGCAGCAATCCCGCGTGCGCTCACGACACCGCGGACTGCACGTCCGTTTTCCCGACGGATCAGTTCGGTCAGTCAACGGCGCTTTTCGTCATGAACGGCAGCCTCTATATCCTCAGTAAAGAACAGGACCGTGACGGCTCTGCCGTTATGGGCTCGCTCGGCGGAGGGGCGGCGAGCGAGGTTGAGGCGATGCCGACCGTGCTCTACCGCGCGAACGCAGACGGGACCGGAAGGGAGAAAATCTACGCTTTTGACGCGTCCGTCACCGTTGAGGATATCGCCGTCGGGGACGGCGGGAGCCTATACATGATCACAAAAAAGGTCAAGACGGAGAGCAGCGGCGGCAGCATTTATCACACATCCTCCGAGCGGCAGCTGATGCGCCTCGACGTCTCGGCGGGAGAGGGAACCTCGCTCTTCTCTTTTGACTTCGGCGACGGGATCGACTGGGACATCATCGGATGCACGGGGCGGCGCCTGATTTTATACGGAATAGATTTCGGGCGCGAAGTCTCCGATGAAGAAAAGCATACGGGAGACGCCTCCGTCTACGACGGCTCCTCGGACGTTTTCGCGACGCTCGACATTGACAGCGGCAAAATCGGGGAATTCTACCGCGTAAAAGACCCGAAGTCCCGCAGCTTTGCCGTGGACGGCGAGTTTTTATACTATTCCGTCAGCGGGGAGGGCAGGATCGTGAGCGTCGACCTTTTGACGGCGGAGGAGAAAACGCTCTGCACGACACCGAACGACTCGATCTGGGGCACGGTCGGGGACCGCATATATACGCGGGACAGCACCGACAATTCCCTTTGCTTCATAAATACCGCCACCGGCAGGATCAGCCGCTGCGGGCTCACGGACAGATCAACCGGGACATGCCTGAAGATAATCGCCGTCCTAAACGAGCGCGTCCTTCTGATCTACGACAGCGACGTGACACCGATGGGCGACGGCTCCTACACCGTCTACGGCTACAAATACGCGCTCATTGACAAGGACGATCTGTTTGCCGGTATAGACAGCTTTATGCCGATAAAAATGATAGGGAGCGGGCTTTAAAAATGCTGAGACTTGAAAATATTTCGAAAAATTACGGGAAAAAGCATGCGCTGCGCTCCGTTTCACTGGCGCTTGACAACGGTATATACGGGCTCCTCGGTCCTAACGGAGCCGGGAAATCGACGCTTTTGAACATAATCACTTGCAATCTGCGCCCGAGCGGCGGGGTCGCCGAGTGGGACGGCGAGGACATCGTCAGGCTCGGTACACGCTACCGCGCGATCTTAGGTTACGCACCGCAGCAGAGCGGAATGTATGACGCGGTCTCCGGGCGGCGCTTTGTTTCGTATATGGCGGCGCTCAAAGGGATCCCGAAAAAGGCGCTCGGCGGCGAGGTCGACCGCGTGCTGTCGTACGTCAACATGTCATCCGCCGCCGACCGCCCCATCGGCACTTACTCCGGCGGCATGAAGCAGCGCATCCTGATCGCGCAGGCGATCCTCGGCGACCCTAAGCTGATCGTCCTTGACGAGCCGACAGCCGGTCTCGACCCGAAGGAACGGGTGCGGGTCCGCGAACGCATCTTTTCCCTCTCGGAAGACAGGATCATCCTGATCTCCACGCACGTTGTTTCCGACATTGAGTCCATAGCGAAAGAGATCATCCTCATACGCTCCGGCGCGCTCGTCGACCGCGGACCTGTGTGCGAGCTGTGCTCAAAGTATCACGCGGCGGGGCTCGAGGACGTATATATGAAGCTTTTCGGAGAGGACGAAGGAGAAGAGGAAGAAGAGGGAGAAAAAGATGTATAGGCTGCTTTCATACGAGCTTCGGAAGGTGTGGCTCCGGCGCGGCTTTCTGTTTGCGGCGGTCATGCTGCTGCTCGCCGACATCTTTTTTCTGTGGTATACGAATCCCGATGACGGCAAGTCCCCGGGGCTTCGAGCCTACAAAATGTTTTCCGAAGACATCTCGGGGATGACGGAGGCGGAAAAATCGTCCTTTGTCCGAGAGCTGAAAGAGACCGCCGACGGCGTCTCCTTCGTCATCCGAATACTCGCCATGCAGAAGGGCGCCGTCGGCGCGCAGTTTGCGGAGCAGGAGCTCTGCGAAAATCCCGGGCTGTTCGAGGCGTATTACGATCTTTACGAATCGGGGGAATATCTCAGATATACGGATTCCCCCGAGGCTGAGTTTGCCTTTATAAACGAGATGTACGAGGAAGAGCGGAAGGTCGCAGATTATGACGCATTCCTCGCCGCCGTCCGCGAGCGCGCGGACACCCTCGGCGGGATCTCCGTCTTCGCCCCGAAGGACGGGGACAGCTTTGCGTCCCGGAACATAAAAAAGAGCGCCGAGGACTTTGCATCGCTATCCTCGGACGGGATCAGGTGGGCGCCGTCAAAGAGCATCTCGGCGGCAACGGAAAACGTGTGGACCGATCTGTGCCTTATCCTGCTTTCCTTTCTGTTTATCGGCGGCATGATAACGGAGGAAAAGCAAAAAATGCTGTCCTGCGTTACGCGCGCCGCACGGTTCGGATCGGGACCGAACATCGCCTCAAAGCTGCTCGCGCTCCTCATCCACTGTACCGTCTCCACCGCCCTGCTCTACGGCTCGAACCTTTTATATTTCGCCCTTGCCGCCGGACGGTGCGATCTTACGGCAAGCCTTCAATCTCTGGCATCATATACGGAAAGCTGCCTTCCGATAAGTATCCTCGGATATATCGTGCTGTCCGTCATCACAAAGGCGCTCGTGCTCTTTGCCTCGGGCTCGCTTGTGACCGCCGCCTGCATTGCCTCGGAGAGGGTCGTGCTGCCGTACTTCTGCGGCGCTGCGCTCTGGGTCATAAGCTGCGCACAGTACAGCTTCATTCCGGCGGCGTCAAAGGCGAGCGCGGCAAAATATCTGAATCTATACGGCGCCCTGCGCACCGAGGCGCTTTACGGCGGATATCTGAACCTCGACATGTTCGGCAGCCCCGTATCGCGCCTTACACTGTCTTTGTTCACAACAGGTATCGTCATTCTTTCCGGCACCGCCCTCTCTTTTTTGCTTTTCTCACGCGGGGAGGCGGCGCGCGCGGGGCGGACGGTGCGCCGCGCCGCGCGCCGCTTTCGCCCGCACGCCTCCCCCTTCAGATACGAATTCCATAAGCTCATGGCTGCCGGGCGCGGGCTTTTGATCCTTCTCGTCTTTTGCTTCCTCATCGGGTACAGCACGCTGAGCCGAGCTTATACGCCGACGGCACAGGAGAATTACTACATGTCCGTCATGCTACGGCTCGAGGGGGAGCCGACGAAAGAAAAAACCGCCCTTTTGGAGGCGGAATCGGCAAGATTTAAAGAAGCATTTGACAATATCGAAAAAATCGAGCGGCTGGTCGCCGACGGCGAGCTTGAAAGCGACGTCGGCGGAGCAATGAAGCTGAAGTGGCAGAGCATTGCCGCGTTTTACCCCGAATTTCAAAGGATCGGGCAGCAGATGCGCCATATCGAAGAGTGCGGGGGAAAATTCATTTACGATACGGGATATCTCTGCCTCTTCGGCGCTGTGGGCGGGGATATGCTCCGCGAATTCATCCTTCTGTCGGTGGGGACCGTCCTCGCCTTCGGTCACGTCATGTCGATCGAGCACAAAAGCGGCACGTGGGGGCTTTTGTGCGCGACGGCGCGCGGTCGGCGCGGCGTGATCCGCGGAAAGCTTGCGGTCGTTTGCGCCGCGTCCGCCGTGTTTTCCGCGCTGCCGTTCGTTTTCAGGTGGATCGGCATATCGCGCACCTTCCCGATGCACGGGCTCATGTTCCCGGCGCAGAGCATCCCGCTCTTCCGCGGCTGCCCTTCGTTCATGACTGTCGGCATGCTCGTCCTGCTTAAAATGTTTCTCGAAGCCGCCGTCGGCGTCGCGCTCGCTTTAATAACGGCGGGGCTGTCCGGGTGGCGGAAGAATCACGCACAGGCGATATTCTTCGGGATGCTGATCCTCTGTGCGCCCGCCGTGCTTGCCGCCCTCGGGTTCACCTTCGCCCGGAATTTTTCGCTCTACCCGCTCTATTCCCTCGCGCCTCACAGCGTGTTTCCGGCGGTATAAACGGCTATTCGTCCTCGCACATATCTATCGGAAGCGGGATCGTGTCGGAGAGGACGGGCGGGATCGCGCCGATCTTCAGAAAGACCGGGTAGAGATAGCTCGCGCCGAACGTCCCGAGCTTTTTCGGTCCGTCGATGATCTCGCCGCAGTCGATGAGTTCGCGTGCCTTGCCGTATGCGACGTTCACAGTCGCGCGCGTTATAGACTTATCCTTGCGGCTGACGAACATCTCGCTGCCGCGTATCGTATATGTGAAGGTGAGCCCCTTTGAGGTCCGGAATTCTTCGCCCTGGTGAGCAGCCATCCGCTCCCAGAGCGCGTCTTCCTCCGGCGTTGACGGTTGTGAATATTTCATGCTCCCGCCTCCCTTTGATTCTTTTTAAAAAGTATACCACAATAAGCCGCCGATTTCAACACGCTTTGCACCGTTGCGGCACGGAACGCGAAAAAGAGCCTCCGCAATTGACCGTAAAACAGTATATACGATAAAACAGACCGTTGGCATATCACCGGCAGCGGTGTGTCAACGGTCTGTTTTTGTATTCGGCTTCAAGGAAAAAGCGTCGCCGCGCGCACGGTACACGGTCGGGAGACTGTGTATATTGCTGCGGCGTCCGGTCAAACGGGGGACTATCGGGTCAAAGTCAAAATACCCGCGCAGCATGAAACTTGCGTAAAAGAAAGATCCGGAAATACGCTTTTCAGTTCATCGGCAACGAAATAAAATTCTTCATCGTCCCATTCGTCCCCTGCCGCCTCCCGGCATTGATCCAGCTTCTCGCGGGTCTCGAAAGCGACGTCGCCGATCAAAATTTGTCCATTCTCCTGGAGACGGTCCTTCAAAGTGCGGAGAAATGCGATCTTTTGTTCGTCCGTCAAATGATGCAGAGAGTACGTCGCCACAATAAAATCATAGCTTTGACGGCACAAAGGTTCCGCCAATCCTTGCGTAAAATCCCCCTCGTATAGATATGCATCCGGCATTTTCTTAATTGCCTGCTCAATCATTTTAGGTGAGAAATCCTGTCCGTAAATAACGCAGCCTCGTTCATATAATTTTGTTGTGAGCGTACCGGTCCCGAATCCTATATCAAGTACCGCTGCATTCGGCTTTTCAATTATGATTTGAAAGATGCGCCCAAGCACATCCTTGTACCCGGCAAACGGATATGTTTTTTCTTCGTCGGAGATACCTACCGCTTTGTCATAATCATCTGCCCACAAGTCAAAACCGTTTTTATCTAACAAGTTTATACCCCCAAAAACACGTCTTGCCGAACAGCCGTCCGCCCGACATTTAATATTCTACCACCCAAATGTGAAAAAATCTACCCCCTTTAACGGTTGACCGAATTTTTTATCGAACGGAAAACGCTCCGGCAAGTCTGACTCGTCCGGAGCGTTTCTGTCTTCTGTCTCTGCCCGTCTTAATGACAAACTCAAGCAATTCCCCGAAAGCGGGGGCTCTTTTTTTCGCCTATTTTTTGCGGCACTCGCCGTGCAGCGCACAGCCGGCGCAGTTGCCGCCGCAGAGGGACTTTCCCCGCTTTTTGTCGCGGACCATGACGGCTATCACGGCGGCGACGGCGGCGGCGAGCAGCACCGCCACGATGACCGTGGCGATATTTTCCGAAAGCCAGCCGAGCATATTCACACCTTTGCCGCCGTTCGCTTTGACTCACTCGTCGTCAGCTTTGTTGCCTCGCGGTGCGGGCGGACGAGCATGAACACGATGAAAGCGAGCACGAGGATCGCCGCGATGAAGCCGATGACGTTTCCGCTGCCGGTAAACATCGTGCCGAACTGATAGATGATGAGCGAGACGGCGTACGCGAACACGCACTGGTATCCTATCGCGAACCACGTCCACTTCGCGTTGTTCATCTCGCGCCTGATCGCGCCGATCGCCGCAAAGCACGGAGCGCAAAGGAGGTTGAACGCGAGGAACGCGTACCCGGCGAGCTGCGTCATTCCCTCGAAGTCGAGGACGCCGAAGACGCCGACGACCTCTTCCTTCGCGACAAGACCCATGATCGTCGCGATCGCCGCCTTGATATTCGCAAATCCGAGAGGCGCGAATATCCACGCGATCGCCCCGCCGACCATGCCGAGGATGCTGTTCTCAAGATCTAGATCGAGCGAGAAGCCGAAGCCGCTCTCCGTCATGCCGAAGGACGAGCCCGCCCAGATGAGGATCGAGGAAAGAAGTATGATCGTTCCCGCCTTCTTGATGAACGACCAGCCGCGCTCCCACATCGAGCGCAGGATGTTGCCGACGGTCGGCCAGTGGTACGCGGGCAGCTCCATGACGAACGGAGCCGGGTCGCCCGAGAACATCTTCGTCTTTTTGAGCATGATGCCCGAAACTATGATCGCCGCGACACCGAGGAAGTATGCGGACGGCGCGACCCACCACGCGCCGCCGAACAGCGCCGCCGAGATCAGCCCTATGATCGGCAGCTTTGCGCCGCAGGGGATAAACGTCGTCGTCATTATCGTCATCCTGCGGTCGCGCTCGTTTTCGATAGTGCGCGACGCCATGACGCCGGGAACGCCGCAGCCGGTGCCGATCAGCATCGGTATGAACGACTTTCCGGACAGACCGAACTTGCGGAAGATGCGGTCCATGACGAACGCAATGCGCGCCATGTAACCGCACGATTCGAGGAACGCAAGGAAGATGAACAGGACAAACATCTGCGGCACAAAGCCGAGCACGGCGCCGACGCCGCCTATAATGCCGTCAACGATCAGGCTCTCGAGCCATTCGGCGCAGCCGACCGCCTCAAGTCCCGTCGCCGCGAGCACGCCGAGCCCCGGCACCCAGATGCCGTATTCGGACGTATCCGGCACGCCCTCCGCGTCCTCGCCAAGGGCGGCGTCATATATTCCCGAGATGTCATAGCCCGCCTCGGCGAGCGAATCCGCGTATGTGCCGTATGCCTTGTCGAAATCGGCAAAGCTGCCGTCCTCTATCGCGCCGAGGAGCTCATCCGCGCCGACGACGCCCGCGTCATTCGCGGCGGCGACCTTTTCCTTCATCTCATCCGTGAACAGATGCTCCTCCGCGTATTCGTCCATGTCCGCCTCAAAATCCGCGGTCCCTATCCCGAACAGGTGCCACCCGTCGCCGAACAGCCCGTCATTCGTGAAGTCGGTGACATAAGTTCCTATCGTCGTCACCGAGACGTAATAGACGATTATCATGACTATTGCGAATATCGGCAGCGCGAGCCAGCGGTTCGTGACCACCTTGTCTATCTTGTCGGACGTTGTGAGCTGACCCGCGGACTTCTTCGTATAGCAGCCGCGCAGGATCTCCGCTATATATATGTAGCGCTCGTTCGTGATAATGGACTCCGCGTCGTCGTCCATCTCCTCCTCCGCCGCCTTGATGTCCTCTTCGATGTGCGAAAGCGTCTCCGCCGGGAGGTTCAGCCCTTCGAGCACCTTGTCGTCGCGCTCGAATATCTTTATCGCGTACCACCTCTGCTGCTCGGCGGGCAGCCCGTGTACAGCCGCCTCCTCGATGTGCGCGATGGCGTGCTCGACGGCTCCCGTAAAGTTGTGGTGCGGGACGGGCTTTTTGCCCTTCGCCGCCTCGACGGCAAGATTTGCCGCCTCGTCTATCCCCGTTCCCTTCATCGCCGATATCTCGACGACCGGGCAGCCGAGCCGGGCTGAAAGCCCCTTTATGTCGATCTTGTCGCCGTTCTTGCGGACGACGTCGATCATGTTTATAGCGACGACGACCGGGATCCCGAGCTCCGTGAGCTGCGTCGTCAAATACAGGTTGCGCTCGAGATTCGTGCCGTCAACGATATTCAGTATCGCGTCCGGGCGCTCGCCGATGAGATAATTCCTCGCGACGACCTCCTCGAGCGTGTACGGGGAAAGCGAATATATGCCGGGGAGGTCCGTCACGGTGACGCCGCTCTGCCCCCTCAGCTTGCCTTCCTTTTTTTCAACTGTGACACCCGGCCAGTTTCCTACGAACTGATTGGAACCGGTCAATGCGTTGAACAGCGTCGTTTTGCCGCTGTTCGGGTTGCCCGCAAGGGCGATTTTGCAGTCCATACTTTGATTCCTCTCTTTCACACCCGCGACTGCGCGGGAGACTGTTCATTTTTCGGCAGCTTATCGTTTCGCCTGCTCTTATTCGATTATTCGACCTCGACCATTTCGGCGTCCGCGCGGCGGAGCGAAAGCTCGTATCCGCGGACGGTCACCTCAACCGGGTCCCCGAGCGGCGCGACCTTGCGGACGTATACCTCGACGCCGCGCGTTATGCCCATATCCATGATGCGGCGCTTGACGGCGCCCTCTCCGTGCAGCTTCACGACGCGGACCGTCTCACCGATTTTCGTGTCCCTCAGCGTTTTCATGCTGTCTCCCTCCTTATTTCGTTACATATATATGAAAAAATTCATACCATGATCTTCTGCGCCATCTCGCGGCTGATCGCAACGCGGGATTCCTTGACGTTGACGATGACGTTCCCGCCGATGACGGTGATGACCCGCACCGTCCCTCCGACGACAAACCCGAGGTTTTCAAGGTGCTGTTTCACCTCCGGGTTCCCCCCTACCCGCTTGATTATGTTCTCGACTCCTGCGTCTGCGACCGTGAGCGGCAGCATATGTTTGTTTCCTTCCTTTAGTTGGCTTTATGTTTTGTACAGTTAGCAAGTTAGCACTTGCTAACTGTACACATTATACTCTTTTTCGACCTTTATGTCAAGCGCCGTGCAGGAAAAAAAGGCGCTCGCCTTCAATTTCGGCAAGTTGCACTTTGCGTTAGCCGATGCTAACTCATAACTTGTGCAAGATTGTACCGTTCCCCGCCTTATTGACAAAAGGCGCCGCCGGATGTATAATTCAGTCGGAAACAAAGGTACACGGAGGGAAAAAGAAAACAGATGCGCAACAGACCGCTTGCCGACATTCTCCGCCCGCAGAGCTTTGACGAAATGGTGGGACAGCGCCACCTTATCTCGAAGACAGGCGCGCTGCGCCGCCTTGTCGAGGCGGGCAGGATCTCGAACATGATCTTTTTCGGTCCTCCCGGCACGGGGAAAACGACCGCCGCCGAAATAATCGCGAAAAGCTCTGGGCTGCCGCTCTACCGCCTGAACGCGACGACGGCGCAGCTCTCCGACGTGAAAGAAATAGCCGCCGGGACGAACGACATGTTCGGCGCGGGCGGCATTCTTCTCTACCTCGACGAGATACAGTATTTCAACAGAAAGCAGCAGCAGTCGCTGCTCGAATACATAGAGGACGGCAGGATAACGCTCATCGCCTCGACGACGGAGAACCCCTACCACTTTATTTACTCGGCGCTGCTCTCGCGCTCGAGCGTGTTTGAGTTCCGCCACGTTATGCCGGGCGAGCTTTTGCCCGCGCTGCGCCGCGCGCACGAATACCTCCGCGAGCACGAGGGGCGCGAGGTCTCCGTCACGGACGAGGTGCTCCTGAAGCTGGCGGAATTCTCCGCCGGGGACGTGCGCCACGGGATAACGCTGCTCGAAAACGCATTCTACATCGCGGACGGCGAGATCACCGTGGAGACGTTCGATTCGCTCTCATCCTCGTCCATCGGCAGATTTGACCGGGACGGCGACGTTCACTACGACCTGCTCTCCGCGCTCCAGAAGTCGATACGCGGCTCCGACCCGGACGCCGCCGTCTTCTACGTGGCGCGCCTGCTCTCGGGCGGGGACATCCTCTCCGTCTGCCGGAGGCTGCTCGTCATCGCGAGCGAGGACATCGGGCAGGCGTATCCGATGGCGGCGGCGGTCACATACTGCTGCTGCGAGGCGGCAAAGCAGCTCGGCATGCCCGAGGCGCAGATTCCGCTCGCGAACGCGGCAGTTATGCTCGCGACAGCGCCGAAATCGAACACGGCGAACACCGCGATACATGCGGCAATGGCGGACGTCGAGGCGGGGCTCGGGCAAGCCGTCCCGTCCCATCTGCACGCGCCGCTCTTCAAGGGCTACAAATACCCGCACGACTACGAAAACTCATACGTTCCCCAGCAGTACCTGCCGGACGACATCAAGGACAAAAAATACTACCGGTTCGGCGACAACAAGTTGGAGCGCGCCTCCCGCGCGTACTGGGAGGCGATCAAAGGCGCCGACAAAACAAATTAGCGCCGCGCCGGCACACTTTTGCGGCAAACACAAAAAGCGCGCCGCCTCACGGGGCGGCGCGAAATTTTTCGTACGGCGCCCGCGGCGGGGCGCCGTTTTTATTTCAGACTTCCTTTGCCGCGCCGAAAAAGCGGCAGCCCTCCGGCACGATTATGTCTATCGCCTTGTTGACGCAACGGATCTCAACCTCGTTATATTCTCCGCCGAACTCGCCGTCCGTCGTCCACGGGATGCTCTCATCCGAGGTGATCCGCATCCACGACGTCGAGAACCTGTACGCCTCAAAGTCGTCCGCCTCGCGAAGGGCGAGCGCTTTTGCCAGCTTGTGCATCCTGCGCGCCGTCGACGGATTCTTGAACAGGATGACCTCGAATTTTCCGTCGTCGAGCGAAACCTCCGAGCGGAGCGGCAGCCTCATCCCGCCGATGGAACGCGAATTGGAGGCGCCGCCGTAGACGAACTCGCCCTCGAGCACGCCGCCGTCATACTCGATCTTCATTTTATACGGGCGCAGCGCGTATTGCAGCCTTGAAGCGCCGTGGAAAAAATACGCGACCTTGCCGAAGATGTTCTTCAGCTTCTGCGGCGTCGAATACGACGTGTCCGTGAACGTGCCGAAAGCCGCCACGTATACGAAAGGTCTGTCCCCGAGCAGCCCCATATCGCACCCACGCGCGACGCCCTTCGCGACGACGTCCGCCGCCTCGACCATGTTCGTCGGTATATCGTGGCTGCGCGCAAAGTCATTGACAGTGCCGGCGGGGATATACCCGAGCAGCGGAACGCGCTTTCCCTCGGACTTCATCTTCATGAGCGCGGTCGCCGCCTCGTTCAGCGTGCCGTCGCCGCCGGAGACGGTCACAACGTCGTAACCGCCGCCCTTCTCGGTTATGATGGAGGTCAGGTGCCCCTTTCCCTGCGTCGTTTCGACCGTTACCTCAAAGCCGCCGACGCAGAGCCTGTCTATTATGGCAAGCAGATGCCTCTCCGTCCCCGTTATGCCTGCAACGGGATTCGCAAGCAGCAAAAGCTTTTTCATAATACGGACCCACTCCTCCTTATAAACTGAATATACGGTTATTATACACTTTTTCGGTTTTCTTTTCAATATCCAAATATTAAGTTTCTGTAAACTATTGGGGGACAAGTTGATTTTGATTTGTTTATCGTGTATAATGGTGTGTGTCGAAATTTGCGCTGTTTGCGCTGTCTCGGGGGAAGTCTCACCGTGGGAAAATTCCGGATCGAAAAGCTAAGCGACTCCAAGCGCGCGGCGATCGTCGTCGCGTTTGCCGCCGTTCTCGCCGCTGCCGCGGTCATTTTCGTTGCCTTCATCATAGTCCGCATCGCGAACGCGGGCGCCGACACCGGCGCGCCCGAGGAGACGGACGGCGAGGGCGGGGTCGTCACCTCGCCCGACTGGATCGACGTCGACCTTATCCCCGTGAACGAGTATTCCCGCCCCGGGACGCCGACGGACGAGATCGTCGGCATCGTGATCCATTACGTCGGCAACCCCGGCACGTCCGCCAAGGCGAACCGCAATTACTTCGCCGGGCTCGCCGAATCCGGCGCGACGTACGCGAGCAGCAACTTCATCGTAGGGCTCGACGGCGAGGTCATCGAGTGCGTCCCGCTCGGCGAGGTCGCGTACTGCTCCAACAACCGCAACCACGACACGATCTCGATCGAGTGCTGCCACCCGGACGAATCGGGGCAGTTCACGTATGCGACGTATTCGTCGCTCGTGAAGCTGTGCCGCTACCTCGTCGATCTCTACGGGATCAAGCCCGAGGGCGTCATCCGCCACTACGACGTGACCGGGAAGATGTGCCCCGTCTACTATGTCGAGCATGAGGACGCGTGGCACACGCTCGTCGGCGACATATTCGCGGAAGAATAAAATACTCCGAAAAGGACCCGGCAGTCGTTTGCCGGGTCCTTTTTATTATTATAATCTTTGCGCTCTCTTTATTCCATGTTCTCTATGCATCATCCGCGCGCATCCTGCCGCTTCAGCCTGTAAATGACGCTGCCGTGTGCCGGGAGCGCCACCGTGAGAGACTCGCCCGCGGTGCCCGCGTCCTTCCCCTCCCAGAGGTCGTAGAGCGCGCAGCCGCGCATATCGAACGCTTCTATATCGGAGGCGGCGACGGTGACCTCGCTCTCCGCGTTTTTCAGGTTGAAGAGCGCTATGTAGTATTCGCCGCGCCCGTCCGAGCCGTCGTCAAACGAGTACCACGCGGCGGCGCGGCGCGTGCGGTATATCTGATCCGCGCCGAACGAGTGCTTGTTGAGGCGGAGAATATCCGCGTTCGTTAAAAGCCCGAGCGTGAATTCGTCGCAGTCGCGCAGCTCCGCGCCGACGATGAGCGGCGAGCGGAAGATGCTCCACAGCGTCATCATCGTCTTCTGCTCGTCATGCGTCATGCGGCAGTAGTTGTCGCCCTCGCGGCTGTTGCAGTTGAGGTGCCCGAACGGGAGCATGTCGCAGTCGGGCCAGACGCCGTTTCCGCCCCTGCCCTGCCAAGTCTCGCAGCGCTCGAACATCCCCTCGACCGCCGCCCAGTTGTCCCAGACGTCGTTCGTCAGGCGCCACATGTTCGCATTCTTCGAGAACATCCACGCGTATTCGATCGGCGCCGGTCCCGGGGACAGCGACAGGATGATTGGTCTTCCGCACTTCATTATCGCGCGGTGTATCATCTCAATCTCGCCGACGGCGGGCATCGGTCCGCGCCTGTGCTGATCGTGCGCCGTCTGTCCCGTCGTCGCGATGTCGTCGACCTTGACGAAATCTATCTCCCACGAGGCGTAGAGCTCAAAGAGCGAGTCGTAATACGCCTGCGCGCCCGGCGCGCGGACGTTGACGCCGTACATATCCGAGTTCCAGCCGCAGACGGAGAACGGGTCGCCGACCGCGTCCGCGGTTTGATCCGTACCCTTTATCTTCGTCCTTTTGTAGATTGCCTGCCGCGGTATGCCGCGCATTATGTGTATGCCGAAGCGCAGCCCCATTTCGTGTATTTTGCGCGAGATCGGGAGAAATCCCGCACCGCCGGCGGAAGAGGGGAACCTGTTCGGCGCCGGGATCAGGCGCGAATATTCGTCCATGCAGAGCTCCGCGTTCGGCGTGTACATTGTGTCATACGCGTGCGGCTCGCTCCACTGTATGTCGCAGACGACGGTGTCCCAGCCGTATTTGAGCAAGTGGTCGCGCATATATTCGGCGTTCCCGAGGAGCTGCTCCTCGTTGACCGCCGCGCCGTAGCAGTCCCAGCTGTTCCACCCCATCGGCGGGGTCGGCGCAAATTCCGTGTGTTTCATAAGCATCGTCTCCTTGTTCATGCTTTATTTTTTGTTCGCACTGTTTGATGCGTGCTTTTTTCGGGGACCTGTCTTTGCCGACAGTCTCTTTCGCAAAATGAAGAAAAGGTATACGGCGCGGACCGCCGCCGCGAGCATGTATATCATCGAAAGCCCGAGGACCGTTTCCGCCGGGACGTTTCCGCCGGTGAAGTCCTCGCCGAGCGGGATCGAGGACGTAATAGCAAAGATCAGGATCAGAACGACGAGCCCGACGGCATAGAGCACCGCGAAGCCGAGGATAAAGCCGCGCCGTCCGCGCCTGTCCGAGACGCTGTGGGAGGCGGAGACCGTCATAAACGTCATCGAAACGTAAAATGTCGCGGAAAAGAACGCCGCCGCGCCCGCAAGCGCGAGCTTTACGGAAATGATCATCGAAAGCGACGCGAACGCTGCCGCGGACGCGAAAAGCGAGGACAGCAGCACCGGCAGCGAGAATGCTGCCGCGAGCGTCCCCGGGCGGACTCCTCTCCTCGCACCCTCGGGAACGCGGCAGAGAGCGCCGCTCGGGTCGGAGGCGAACAGCGCGAGCCGGGACGCCGGCACGGCGACCGACGCTGAGAGGGAGACGAGCGAAACATAAAACAGCGCGTAAAAGAACGCTATTCCCGTAAATCTTGCGAGCACAGCGAGAACGGCTGCTGCTGCCGACGCCGCCGGGACCGGAACGAGCAGCCGCCTGTTCGCGAACGCAAAAAGCGGTCCCATCCCGACAAAGCGGGGTTCGCGGCGCCCGGCGCCTTTTTTCTTTTTCCCGTTCCCTGCCACAGCAGCTCTGCCCTCCCCGCGGTATTTCCGAATAATTCTACCACAAAAAGGACCGCCGCACAAGAGCTTTTTTCGCACGGAGGCGAAAACATATGCGATGGCGGAATTTTCCCCTCCCGAAAAACCGCGACCGAAATATTCGCCGAAAAATCCGAAAATATAGCACACAAAACCGTGGCAAGCTATTGACATTCTTAATTTATAATGTATAATATTCTGTATAATGGTTGAAAATGTGCCTTGCGAGTCTGCG
>CANQMS010000036.1 GCA_947624995.1 uncultured Clostridia bacterium | reverse complement strand
GCGCCGCCGTGACGGGGCGCGTCGTGTCTATCTCCTTGACCCAGCCCGAGAGCCGCTTTGCAATCTCGGCGAGGCGCCTTGCGTGCGGGCGGTCGGGATCGTAGCGGCGCTCCTCCTCGCTCTTGCCCGCGTCATTGTTGCCGGTCATCATGCCGAACTCGGGGTAGACGTAGGGGTCGTTCGGGTAGTCGACCTCGTTGCCGATAGACCACATTATGACGGAGGGGTGGTTGCGGTCGCGCAGCACCATCGTCTGAAGATCCTTTTTGCCCCACTCGACGAAGTCCTCATAGTAGCCGTTCAGCTTCGGCGGGCGGACGTTGTGCCCCTGCCACCACTTGTTCTTCGGCGCTTCCCACTCGTCAAACGCTTCGTCCATCGCGATAAAGCCCATCTCGTCGCAGAGATCGAGAAGCGCCGGATCGGGAGGATTGTGCGAGGTGCGGACGGCGTTGCAGCCGCACGCCTTAAGCTTGGAAAGGCGGCGCCGCCACACTTCCTTCGGAACGGCGGCGCCGAGCGTGCCCGCGTCGTGATGCAGGCAGACGCCGCGCAGCTTTGTCGATACACCGTTGAGGAAAAAGCCGTGATCGGGGTCAAAGCGGATGGAGCGGATGCCGAAGCGCGTGTCAACGCTGTCGGTCAGCTCGCCGTCCTTGCCGTACACATCGGTACGAAGCGTGTAGAGGGCGGGGGAGACGTCGGACCAAAGCGCGGGGGAGGCAACATCTATCGTTCCTGACGCGCCGAAATATTCTCCGACCTCGCTCCCGTCGGGGGCGAATATCTTGTGGAGCACATCGCCGTCGCCTGTGACATCCGCCGATACATTAACTTTGGCAGATGCAGAAGAAACATCGTTTGCGGTTATGCATATGCCGAAATCATCCACATACGGCTCGCCGGTGACGGTGACGTATACGGGGCGGACTATGCCCGCGCCGGTGAACCAGCGGGAATCCGCGGTCTTCGTGCAGTCGACGTGGACGCTGATCTCGTTGTCGCCGTCGGGCGCCAAAAATTCGGTGATGTCATACGTGAACGTGCTGTACCCGAAGGGGCGCTTGCCGAGGTAGTTCGAGTTGCACCACACCTTTGAATTCTTGTAGACGCCCTCAAACGTGATGCGGACGTGCTGCCCCGCCTTCGGCTCGAGGTGAAAGCGCGTGCGGTACCAGCCCTCGCCGCCGACGACGTAGCCCGTGCCGCTCGGGTTCTCGGGCGAAAAGCCGCGCTTTATAGACCAGTCGTGCGGGACGCGGACGTGCTCCCAGCCCGTCTCGTCGCCGCCGCGGTACCAGCCGTCATCCGCCTTGCCGAGGCGGAAGCGCCAGTCAGTGAGTTCGATTTTCTGTCTTGACATTATTATTAAACTCCGAAAATGTCATTTTTGCGACCATATGATAACACAACGGGAAACGAAAAGCAAGCGGAAAACTCGTTTTTGCGCCTTTTTGGCACATTGACGTTTTTTGCGTTTTACAAGGGGCGCGTTTTGTGATACAATATAAACGCCGCCGAGATCGGCGGCAAAAATACCAAGAATACAAAATCGCAAAAACGGAGGCGCGCCATATGACGGATTTTTCCCGGTATTTTCTGCCCGGGCACGGAGTCATTCTCGAATATGTCAACTTCGAGACGTCACCCCTGCCGCCGAAGCGGCGGAAAATGAACTGCAAGGACACGATAGTCGCGCGGCTGTCCGACCCGGTCGGGGTCAAGGTGACGTTCAACCGCGCGCTGTCTTTCGAGCCGGAGGGTGTATTTTACCTTTCGGTCACTTTTTCGAGCTTTCTGCGCTTCGACCCGAGGACGAAGGACGAGGTCGACTGGCACTCGCTCGACATCGCGGGCGAGCTGCGCTCGGGCGGCGGTCCGATACTGCTCGAGCTCGCCTCGCGCGCCTCTCTTTTGATCTCGGAGATAACGTCCGCCGCCGGGCAGCCGCCGATCATCACGTCGGCAAATACGGGCAAGCCGCCGAGGGCGGGCGAAGCCGCTGAACAGGCGGAATGACGCGGCGGAACGGCGGTTTTCGGCAGGATCCGGCACGGTGTTCACAATTTGTTCATAATTTGAGCCGTATGTAAAAACTTTATGAATAAAGCAAATTTACTTGACGCAGAAATTGTTTTCTGCTATACTATAAAATAGTTTGAAAACAAACTATAAAAAAGCCTTTACGGGAGGAGATTTACAAAAATGGCAGAAAGAAGAAGCAACTACACGGGTGCGGAACACGCCGAGATCATCAAGAGAACGATAGAAGCGGCCGAAAATGATCAGATGGAGATCACGGTGACGCCGATGATGCTTCTGAACGAGATCACGCGGATGGCGAGCTGCCTTGTCGAGGACGGCGCGCCGACGCAGTTCATGCAGAACAGCAGCCGGCTCATACTGCGTGTGCTTTCGTGCCGCAGCGGTCTCTGCCAGCTCGACCTCGCGCGCGCCACGCACTTAAAGCCGCCGACGATCAGCGTCGCGCTCTCGAAAATGGAGCAGGAGAACCTCGTCACCCGCGTTGTAGACGGGACGGACGGAAGGGCGACGCGCGTCTTCTTGACGGACAAGGGCATCGAGATAAACGAGCAGCTCAAGGAGCGAATCCGCACGGTCGACGCGGCGGCGATAAAGGGACTCACAGACGAAGATCTCGAGGCGCTCGGCGCGACGCTCGAAAAGATCAGGAGAAATCTGCGCGAAGTTTCGGAAAATAAGTAAGGACAGTGACAGGTTTTGAGACATAAGACAATAAAGGGATATCTCGCGCCCTATTGGCTGACCTCGATAATCTCGCCGCTTTTCATGTTCGGCGAGGTCATATGCGACCTCATCCTCGTCAGGCTGATGGGCATGATAGTCAATGACGGCGTCCTTGCGGGGAACCAGGAGGTCATAATACAGAGAGGGCTTTTGATGCTGCTCGTCGCCGCGCTCGGCGGATTCATGGGCATCTCTTGCGCGTGGACCGCGAGCGTCGCGGCGCAGGGCTTCGGCAACGATCTGCGCGTCGACATTTTCAAGCGCGTCATGTACTTATCCGAGCAGCAGACGGACAAATTCACGACGGGCTCGCTCGTCACGAGGCTGACAAACGACGTGACGGTGCTGCAGGACATGGTAAACATGATCCTGCGGATGTTCGTCCGCGCGCCGATATTCTTCATCGGCGGCATCGTATTTACGCTCCAGCTCAACGTCCGCTTCGGCTACGTCGTGCTCGCGGCGCTGCCGGTGCTCGCGATATCGGTGCTCGTGATGCTCAAGCTCGTCAATCCGATGTTCTCGAAGGTGCAGACGAAGCTCGACCGCGTCAACGCGATCGTGCAGGAAAACGTCAGCGGCGCGCGCGTCGTCAAGGCGTACACGCGCGAGGATCACGAGATCGGCAGATTTGACACGGCGAACCGCGATTTCCGCGACACGTCGTTCCGCGTCTTAAAGGTGATGGCGTCGCTGATGCCGTTGATGAGCCTTGTCATGTACGCGGCGACGATAGCGATATACTACATTGGCGCGAACCTCATAGACGAGGCGGCGCTGGTCGCCGCAAACGTGACGCTCGCGTCGTTCAAGGCGGGCGACGTCATGGTGGCGGCGTCATATATAACAAGGATACTTTCCTCGATCATGATGGTCAGCATGATGTTCCAGCAGATCGCGCGCGGCAAGGCGTCCGCGGACCGCGTCCGCGCCGTGCTCGTTTCGGCGCCGGTCATCGCCGGGGGAAAATACACGGGCGAGGACGAGGCGGGCGCAGGCTCCGTCGAGCTGCGCGGCGTTTCGTTCCGCTACCCGGGCGCGTCCGGCGAATACGTGCTGAAAAACATCAGCCTGAAGGTGAATCCGGGCGAGATCGTCGCCGTTATCGGCGCGACCGGCTCGGGAAAGTCGACGCTCGTGTCGCTCTTGCCGCGGTTCTATGACGCGGACGAGGGCGAGGTGCTGATCGACGGCGTCAACGTCCGCGAATACGACCTTGAGGCGCTGCGGGAAAAAATCGGCTTCGTGCTCCAGAAGGCGGAGCTCTTCTCCGGCTCGATAGCGGACAACATCCGCTGGGGCAACGACGACGCGACCGACGAGGAGGTCGCGGCGGCTGCGGAGACGGCGCAGGCGGCGGAGTTCATAAATTCCTTCAGCGAAGGGTACAACACGTACGTGACCGAGAAGGGAACGTCGCTCTCCGGCGGGCAGAAGCAGAGAGTCTCGATCGCGCGCGCCATCGTGCGCCGCCCGGAGATCCTGATCTTCGACGACAGCACCTCCGCGCTCGATCTCACGACGGAGGCAAAGCTCCAGCGCGCGCTCCGCGAAAACCTCCGCGGCTCGACGATAATCATGATCGCGCAGCGCATCGCGTCCGTCAAGAACGCGGACAGGATCGCGGTCATCGAGCACGGCGAGATAACGGCGTTCGCGCCGCACGACGAGCTCATGAGGACGAGCGAGACGTACCGCGACATCTATAATTCGCAGATCAAAAGCACGGACGGAGGTATGGCATCATGAACGACAGCGAAAAGAAGCCGACCTCCGGAAAAAAGAATCTTTACCACGCCGAACGGCGTGAGATGAGCATCGACGAGCTGCGCGCGGCGCAGAACGCGAACCGCGGTCCCGGAGGGGGCGGTCCGCGCGGCAGAGGCGGGATGATCCGCGAGAAGCCGAAGGACACGAAGGGCACGATTTTAAAGCTCGTCCGCTACATCGGAAAGAGCGGCGGCGCGATGATCGCGGTCCTGCTCGTCATAATGCTGTTTACGACGGCGACGTCGCTCGTCACCCCCGCGGTCGAGGGCGCGCTCATCGACTGCATGACGCTCGGCGAACTCGAGGACGGGACGATGCGTCTCTTCGTCAACATGGACGGCGTCATCTTCTGGCTCGGCGTCATGGCGGCGATATACGTTCTGAACTGCGTGCTGTCGCTCGTTCAGACGCTCGTGTCGGCGCGGCTCTCGCAGTGGACCGTGTACCGACTGCGGCGCGACCTGTTCGGAAAGATCGAATATCTTCCTATTAAATATACGGACACGCATCCGCACGGCGACCTGATGAGCCGTATGACAAACGACGTCGACAACGTGTCAAACGCGATATCGCAGTCTGTAACGTCGCTGATATCGAGCGTCCTGACGCTGGTCGGCGCGCTCGTACTGATAATCATCTCGTGCCTCAAGGCGCCCTTGATGATAGTCATCACGATGTGTACGATCCCCTTAACATTCTTTCTCTCGGCGATGCTCTCGAAGTTCATGCGCAAATACTTCGTCGAGCGGCAGGTGCTGCTCGGCAGCATGAACAGCCAGATTGAGGAGATGGTGACCGGGCACAAGACCGTCATGGCGTACGGCAAGGAGGACATGGCGATAGACGCGTTCGTCGAGGTGAGCGAGGACTTCCGCAAATGCTCGATAAAGGCAAACGTCTGGGGCGGCGTTATGGGTCCCGTGATGAACGTCATCTCGAACCTCAATTATCTGCTCGTCGCGGCGTTCGGCGGTTACTTCTGCCTCCACGGCATGATAAGCGTCGGCGACATCAACAAGATACTCAAGTATTCGCAGCAGTTCAGCTTCCCGATCTCGCAGATCGCGAACCAGTTCGCAACGATCCTGACGGCAGTCGCCGGAGCGGAGCGCATATTCGCGATACTCGAATCGGACGGCGAGCCGGACGAGGGGAAGAGCACGATCACCGTTGACGACATAAAGGGCAATATCGAGCTACACGGCGTCGATTTCTCATACGTCGAGGGCGAGCGCGTGCTGAAGAATCTCGACCTGTCCGTGAAGCACGGGCAGAAGATCGCCATCGTCGGCGCGACGGGATCCGGCAAGACGACGATCGTCAACCTCATAACGCGGTTCTACGATATAGACGGAGGCTCCATCACGCTCGACGGCGTCGACCTCTACGACATACCGAAGCGGACGCTGCGCTCGGCGATCGCGATAGTTTTGCAGGACACGGTGCTGTTCTCCGACACGATCGGGGCGAACATCCGCTACGGCAAGCTCGACGCGACGGACGAGGAGGTCCGCGCGGCGGCAGTCACGGCGAACGCGGACAGCTTTGTCTCGCGCCTGCCGGACGGGTACAACACTATGCTCGCCGAATCGGGCTCGAACATCAGCCAGGGGCAGCGGCAGCTGTTGTCGATAGCCCGCGCGGTGCTCGCGGACCCGAAGATCCTCATCCTTGACGAGGCGACCTCGTCCGTCGACACGCGCACCGAGATGCACATCCAGGAGGCAATGTATAAGCTGATGGAGGGGCGCACCTCGCTCATCATCGCGCACCGCCTCTCGACGATACGCGACGCGGACGTCATCGTCGTCATCGCGGACGGGCATGTCGTCGAGTCCGGGAACCACGAGGAGCTGCTCGCGGCGAAGGGCGAATACTACAAGCTCTATCAGTCGCAGTTTGCCGGATTCGCGACATAAAAGCGGATAAAAAAGAATGCGGCAGCCGTAATTATTTGTGCAGATGCACGATTATTGATTAGTCAACAAGAAATGCTTGCACAGAGCGGAGAAATATGGTAAAATACTCTCCAATAAGACAGAAAGAGGGAAAACGGGGAGCCGTTCTCACGGCTCCCCGTTTTCGGGGGAGAGTACCGATATGAAAAAAACGGCTATCGTTACGGACAGCAACAGCGGCATTACGCAGGCGGAGGCGAACGCCCTCGGCATACGCGTGCTGCCGATGCCGTTCTACATAAACGGCGAGCTTTTCTACGAGGATATTTCGCTCTCGCAGGCGCAGTTCTACGAGCGCCTCGACGAGGACGCCGATATTTCGACGTCGCAGCCGTCGCCGGGGTCGGTGACGGATCTTTGGGACGAGGTCCTCGGCGAATACGACGAGCTTATACATATACCGATGTCGAGCGGGCTTTCGGGCTCGTGCGAGGCGGCGGAGATGCTCGCCCGCGACTACGGCGGCAGGGTCTTTGTTGTTGACAACCAGCGCATCTCGATAACGCAGCGGCAGTCCGTGCTGGACGCGCTCGAAATGGCGAAGGCGGGCATGAACGCGGACGCGATAGTTCCCGTGCTCATGCGCGAAAAACTGGAGGCGTCGATATACATCACCGTCGACACGCTCAAGTACCTGAAAAAGGGCGGGCGCGTGACGGCGGCGGGAGCCGCGATCGGTACGGTGCTCGGCATCAAGCCGGTGCTCGAAATACAGGGCGGCAAGCTCGACGCGTTCGCGAAGGTGCGCGGCATGAAGGCTGCGAAAAAGACGATGCTCGACGCGATGGAGAAGGACGTGAACGAACGCTTCGCGGGTCACCCCGTGCATATCGCGGCGGCGTACACGTGCTCGGAGGCGGAGGCGCTCGAGTGGCGGCACGAGATCGGGGAGCGTTTCCCGGGGTATGACATCCACACGGATCCGCTCTCGCTCTCCGTTTCGTGCCATATAGGCAGAGGATCAGTCGCGATCGCGTGCAGCCGCGTGATCAAATTATAAAAGGATATTATGTCAACCGAATCTGTAATTATAACGACGGACAGCAACAGCGGCATTTCGCAGGCGGAGGCGAAGACGCTCGGCATACGCGTGCTGCCGATGCCGATATACATCGGCGGTGAGCTGCTTTTCGAGGACGTCAACATAAAAAACGGGGAATTTTTCCGCCGCCAGGCGGAGGGCGCCGACATCAAGACGTCGATGCCGTCGCCGGACTCGCTCACCGGGATGTGGGACGGGGCGCTTGAAGAATTCGACCGCGTGCTGCACATTCCGATGACGAGCGGGCTTTCCGGCGCGTGCGGCGCCGCACGCGCGCTCGCGCAGGACTACGGCGGCAGGGTCATTGTCGTTGACAACGGCAGGATATCGGTCCCGCTCCGCTTCGCGATCGAGGACGGGCTCGAAATGATAAAGGCGGGTTGCGGGGCGGAGAAGATCGCCGAAATTTTAACGCGCGAGGGCGCGGAGAATTCCGTATACATCACCGTTGACACGCTGAAATATTTGCAGCGCGGCGGGAGGTTGTCGCCGTCCGCGGCGGCGCTCGGCACGCTTCTGAACGTCAAGCCCGTTCTGTCGATAGGCGGGGGAAAGATAGATGCCTTCGCGAAGGTAATCGGGATGAAGGCGGCGAAGAAGACGATGCTCGATGCGATAGAGGCGGACCTGTGCGGCAGGTTCCGCGGTCACCGTGTGCGCCTCGGCGCGGCGTATACGTGTTCGCCGGAGGAGGCTGCCGAGTGGAAGCGGGAGATCGAGGAGCGTTTCCCCGACTTCGGGGAGGTGACGATGGATCCGCTGACGCTGTCCGTAGCGTCGCATACGGGTCCCGGCGCCATCGGCGTCGGCTGCGGCAGGCACGTAGAATATTGATTTTATGCGGGGGATGTGATCCCCCGCACCTCTTTTTTCTTTCGCTTTGCGTGCGGAAACGCTTGAAATTTCCATATGATCCTTGCTTCGAAGCCGGGGAAGTTCGTTAAGAAGGGACCCTCTCGCGGCTGCGACAGCAGACGCCGGAGCCCCCGTACTTAACAATCCATCCTTTCTTTATCTTCATCTTCTTTATTTTCCTTGCTTCGAAGCGGGAGAAGTTCGTTAAGGATGGACCCCCCGAGGTCCCTCCTTAACAATCCACCCATGGCACAAGGGGGGATACCCCCCTTGTGAATCCCCCGGGCTGCGTCCTTCAAAACGCGGAGCGAGGTCGATATTTCTCTCTCCCCGGTTCGTGCGTCGACGCGAATCGTTCGTGCCGCGGCTGAACGCTGACGCGCCGACAGCGACCGTGCAGGCGTATGCCTGCGCCTACGTCCACGGGCGTACAGCGGCGTTTGGCGGTCGCGAGGCAAAATTGTCTCTTCGAAAGTGCGAACAGCTCCCCTTGACTTTTCCTTTTGAACGCTGACGCGGTTTACAGCTCCCGTGAGGGAGCGCGTTTTGTGCCTACGCGCTTGACCGAAGGTTAAAACATTCCGGGCAAGCGGTTAGGGACAAGAAAATCGTTCGCGGGCTGGCGGTTAGAATAAAACAAGTCGTTTTACAGACGCTGTCGGGCTGGCGTGTATGTGTGAAGCATACTTTTTGCGATAGTTGTCTGCCGCGGCAGCGTTCAAAAGGATAATAAAAAAAGTGCTGTTCGCACTTTCGAAGAGACGGTTTTGGGCGCAAAAAATAGAAGACGCTGTCGGTCCGGCGATTAGGTGCGAAACATACGTTTCGCGGGCGCTGTCGGCGCGTCAGCGTTCAGTCGCGGCACGAACGATTCGCGTCGACGCACGGAACCGGGGAGAGAGAAATATACGCTTCGCTCTGCATCTCACAGGGCGCACCAATGGGGGATTCACAAGGGGGGTATCCCCCCTTGTGCCATGGGTGGATTGTTAAGGAGGGACCTCGGAGGGTCCATCCTTAACGAACTTCCCCATGCTTTGAAGCAAGGAAAATAAAATGGTACAGGCAAAAACCGCCGAATCTAAAAACTGTCTCATTAGCTTACAGTGGAAGGGATGACGCACGGCGCGTCCTTTGCGCAAAGAGAGGCTTATTTCGCCCACGATCCCGCTCCCTGCAAAGGCGTTTACAGCGCCTCGATTTATGAGCGAAAAAAAGGGCGCCGGGGGAAATGCTCCCCCCGGCACAAAAAATCGGAATTTACCCCTCCGGCTCCCCGACGGCGGGGAGAACTACGGAATCGTTATAAGCCTCAACGGCTCCGCCGAGCAGCGCCGTCTCCTTCTCGTATGCGTCGCTCGCGTCCGCCTCGCCGTAATTCGACGAGGTGAGCCCGTATGCGGCGGGGTTCTCAAGTGCCGCCGCAATCGGCACGATCTCATGTGCGTAATTCCAGTTCGGCGCGACAAAGCGGTGAATGAACGTCGGTATCGCCTCGACCTTCGAGATCATCGCCTCCCCCGTCGAATACTTGCGCACCGTGAACTTGACCATAAGCCCCGCGTCCGTGTAATCCATATTCATGACGTCGAAATCCGGCGTGTGGCGGCTCTGGTTCGAGACGAAATTGCCGAGCGAATAGAAGCAGATGACCTTGTGCTGCGGGTCGCTGTTCGACGTCAGCACATCGACGTCCTGCATGACGTGCGGATGACCGCCGATGATGATGTCGACACCGCGGTCGCAGAGCGCCTGCGCGACCTTTTCCTGATCGGCGTTGTGCTGGATGTTGTACTCGTACCCCCAGTGCATGTACGCGACGATGATGTCCGCACCCTCCGAGCGCATCGCGGATATGACGGAATCTACCTCCGAGTAGAACTCGTCGAGCAGGCTCAGGTTGTAGACGTTCATGTACGGCAGGTCGCTGTCGCGGATCGGAAGCCCGTTGATCGTTCGCGGCGAGGTGTTGCCCCACGCGAGGTCGTCCGTGTAGTTGAACATCCCGACCTTTATCCCGTTGATGTCGACGACCTTGTACGCGGCGTTCGCGGGATCCTGTTTCGCGCCTATGTAGTCGAGACCGTGCGCGTCGAACTGCTGCTGCGTGCGGATAAATCCGTCAAACCCGGTGTCGTAGCAGTGGTTGTTCGCGTAGAGCGTCATGTCGAAGCCGGCGTCCTTGACGGCGTCGGCAAGCGTATCCGGCGCGTTGAAGAACGGGTAGCCGTTGTAGCCGAGCGATGGACCCGCGAGGTTCGCCTCAAAGTTGACGACGGCGTAATCGGCGGCTGAAACGACGTCCTTGACGTATTTGAACGTGTTCGTGAAGTCGTACGAACCGTCGCCGCCGGCTGCCGCGGCGTAGTATATCTGCGCGAGATGCGGGATTATGTCGCCGGCGGAGAGCACGGTCGCTTCCCTGTACGTTACGGGCTCGGGCGGCGGCTCCGTTTCGGTACTGCCCGCGACCGTGCCCGCCGGAGCGGCGGTCGCATCCCCCGGATCGGTGCCGCTGCCGGCGGCGTTCGTCCCGCCGGGCTCCGAGGTGTCGGCGGGCGCGTTCCCGCGCACGTTCGCGAACAGGAAGACTGCGCCGAGCACGATCAGCCAGACGATGATTATACACAGAAACGGGATGACCGGATCGCGCCTTTTTTTCTTCGGGCGGCGGGCTCCGTTATAGTTCATAAAATTACCTCCGTGCGGAGACTTTCCTGATAAAATACCCCAATAGTATACCACCTCCGCACCGATGTGTCAACCTTTACGGCAAATTCAGTTTGTTCTTCATCAGGCTGCCGGTCAGGATGTACGCCGCCGCCGCGAAGCCGATATAGATTATCGAATCGACGAGCGGCTGAACGGTCACGGTCGAGACGAACATCGTCTCCGCGTCTCCGAAGAGAGCGGGGATCATCATGAATATGCCGACAATGTTCGTGACGAGCGAGGTCGCGATGCTGATGGCGTAATAGAGCCCGATGGAGGCGAGGACCTTGTGCTTTTTCGCAATTATCGAGCCTATCGTGATCGCGAGGAAGAGGATGACGGTCATATAGAGCGAGGTCGCCGCGAGCTCAACAAGGTACAGTATCGGCGAGGCGCCGAACATGTCGCCGAAGAAGGAGACGATATCCGACATGGCGGTGAAGGCCTCGGTGTTGACGACCGTGTCCGTCGCCGTGCCGAAGGTGACGACGAAGGAGAAGCACCCGAGGACGACGGCGGAGGAGATGATGTTCCATAAAACGGCGGTCAGAAATTTCGAGAGCAGGATCGAGCCGGTCCTGACCGGGAGCGTGAACGTCAGGTAGCCCTCGTCCGTGTACAGGTTCCGGTAGAAGTGTACCATTATAAGTATCGTCACGACCGTCGGGTAAGCTATGACCGCGATCGCGTTCAGGAAAACGTACATTATGAGCGAGGACGCGGACATCACCGCGAGGTCGGACGGGGACTCCGACGAGAAGACGTATACGATGTATCGGAGAGCCCCGGCGCAGAGCAGGGACGCGGCGATTATCGCGAGCGTCAGCGGGATGAGAAGGCGGCGCTGTGCGCTGAGATCGTGTTTTATAAGTTTGCCTAACATCTGTATACCTCCCTGAAAAGTCCGTCTATGCTCATGCCGTATTTTTCGCGCGCCTCGTCCGCGGGCGACTGCATCGCAATCTGCCCGTCGCGGATGAAAAGAAATTCGTCGAGGACGGATTCGATGTCGGAGATCAGGTGCGTCGAGATCAGGACGGTCGAGTTCTCGGCGTAGTTCGAGATTATGGTGCGCAGGATGTATTCGCGGGCGGCAGGGTCGACGCCGCCGATCGGCTCGTCGAGCAGATAGAGGCGCGCGCGGCGCGACATGACGAGGATGAGCTGCACCTTTTCCTTTGTGCCCTTCGAGAGCGTGCGCAGGCGGGAGGCGGGATTTATGCCGAGGTGCATCATCATCGTGAGCGCGCGCTCGCGGTCAAAGTCCGCGTAGAAATCGGAAAAATAGTTCACTGCGTCCGTCACCTTCATCCAGCCGGAGAGATATGTGCGCTCCGGCAGGTATGAGACGAGGGCGCGCGTTTTTTCGTCCGGCTCCGTGCCGCAGACGAGGATCTCGCCGGACGTCGGCGTCAAAAGACCCGCGGCGAGCTTTATCAGCGTCGTTTTCCCGCTGCCGTTCGGACCGAGCAGCCCGATTATGCGCCCGGCGGGGAGCGACACGTTCATGCCGCGTATTACAGGCTCGGCGCCGTAGGACTTAAACAGTCCGCGCGCCTCAAGTATTGTTTCGCTCACTGCTTCTTCACTCCTTTTTTTCAGTTTCAAATGCTTTTTCCCTATTTCCCATGCCGCCGGCGTGCCTTGCGGCGGCGTCTGCAATCAGGCGTGAGATCTCGTCCGCTCCGCAGCCGAAGGACGAGAGACGCGCAATGAGATCGTCCGCGACCGAGTCGAGCACCTCCCGGCGCGTCCGGGCGAGGATGCCGCCGTCTTCGGTGACGTATTTGCCCGTCGTGCCGCGTGTCTCGATCAGCCCCTCCCGCTCGAGCTCAAAGAGCGCGCGCTGCATCGTGTTCGGGTTGACCTTGGCGTCTGCGGCGAGCTCGCGCACGCTCGCGATCCTGCATCCCGGTCCGCACGCGCCGCTTATTATTTCGCGGCGCAGGCTGTCCGCAAGCTGTATATACAGCGGCGAGGTGCCGTCTATGTGCCACTTCAGGCGTGCCATTTCTTTCCTCCGTTACTGATTTGATTGCGCACTGTCTTAAATAACTAATACAATAATACAGCGCCGTTGAAGGTTTGTCAATACGTTTTCCGAAAAAAAGACGCGCTCGGGCGAAAAACGTTGATTTCGACCGCGAGATGTGGTAACATATACGTTGTACCGGGGCACGTCCCCCAGAGAAAATTAAGAGACAAAAAATCGGGAAGAGCATAAGAGCGGAAAATGTCAGACGCGATGTTTTATATAAATTCGGTGTCGTTCGGAGTCGGTCTCGCCATGGACGCCTTTTCGGTTTCGATGGCGAACGGTCTGTCCTCACCGAATATGAAGGGGCGGAAGATGTGCGGGATCGCGGGCGTCTTTGCCGTGTTCCAGATCATGATGCCGCTCATCGGCTGGTACTGCGTCCACACGGTTGCGGAGATATTTGCGGCGGCGGAGGAGTACATTCCTTATGTTGCGCTCGTTCTCTTGCTCATCATCGGCGGCAAGATGCTCTTCGAGGCTTTCTCGGGAGAGGAGCACGACGGCGGCGAGGTCGGCGCGGCGGGGCTGCTCGTTCAGGGCGTCGCGACCTCGATAGACGCGCTCTCCGTCGGCTTCACGATTTCGGACTATACGGCGGCGGAGGCGCTCACGGAGGCGCTCATCATCGGGGCGGTGACGTTTCTGATCTGCATCGCGGGCGTTCTGATCGGGCGCAGGTTCGGCACGCGGCTCGGAAAGTGGGCGTCCGTGCTGGGCGGCGTGATACTGATCGCCATCGGGATCGAGATCTTCGTCAGCGGAACGGTGCTGTGACGGCGCGCGGACACGGAATATTAAAGATCACGTAAATAAGAGGGCAGGGGGAATATTATTTTATTATGGAAGAAGACAGAAACGTCGGGAAAAACGAAAGAGAAGAAACCGAGGCGAAAACCGCGGGCGCGGAGGATGATAAGAGCGCGGATATCAGTGAAGAAAATGAGGAGATGGGAAAAACGCCTTCGGACGACGGAAAGCTCGAGTTCCGCGGGATCGGGAACACACGCCTTGAAAACTTCTGGTACTATCACAAGTGGAAGGTGATAATCGGCGCGTTTTTCGCCGTTGTCATCGGGGTCTGCATATACCAGTTCATCGACAGGGACGTGCCGGATATATATATAATGTACGCGGGACCGCAGTACCTTTCGTCCGGCGCGGGCGGCAGCGTGCGCGAGGCGTTCTGCGCCGTCATCGACGACTACAACGGCGACGGGGAGCGCGGGCTCGGGTTCGTTTCGCTCACGTGCATGACCGAGGAGCAGATAGAGCACCTCGAATCGCAGTATCACGCGGAGTCCGAGGACTTTGTGATCGACAAGCAGGCGAACGGGGACAACATCAAAAAGTTCGATATGGAGATATTCGGCGGTGAGTCCGTCATATGTATGCTCGACCCGTCGCTGTACGAGCGCGTCCGCGAGGCGGGCGGGCTCGAACAGATAGACGACATCTTCACGGAGGAGGAGCTCGAGGGCGTCGAGCTTTACGACAGCACCGGGATCGTGCTCGGCTCGCTGCGGTTCGCGAAGTACTATTCCGGCGTCGGCTCTCTTCCGGACGACACCGTCCTCTGCATCAGAAAGATCTCGACGATATCGTTCTTCAAGGGCAGGGAAAAGTACGAGGCGATGCACGACGACCACATCGACGCCTTCCGCCGCCTCGTGCTGTTCGAATATCCGGAAGGATATGTCCCGCCGGAGGAGACGTCCGGCGGAGGAGGGGCGGAAACAAAATAAAAATCGAAATAAAAATAGAGAATATTATTTCGCCCATCACTTGACATTGACCGCGGTATGTGGTATGATATATTCATCATATTGTACTTATGAATAAGTACAGAGAAGATGTTTTTGGAGGAAATCACAATGAAAAAGCTTTTAGCGCTTCTGCTGGCACTCGTTATGGTCCTGCCGCTCGCACTCGCGGCGTGCGACAATGGTAACGGCGGTCTTCCGGCCGGCACGCAGGGCAGCGGCGGAGAGCAGACAAACAAACCGGCGAAGGATACGGATGACAACGATGAACCCGACGGTCCGTACGTTTACAAACCGAATGCCGAGGCTCAGTACTCGGGCATGGTCGGCATAGGCTCGCAGGGGTCTTCCGCCGAGATCAAGTCCATTGCCGTTCAGAACAGAGAAGACAAGGTCGACCTCTTTGAGTCCGACTTCAATGCTGCCGATCCGTTCGCGGACTGGACGTTCGCCGGCGGCGACAATTCCGCGTTCGCGGTGACAGATCCCGCTACCTTCACGGAAGCTGCGGAAGACGGCGACGAGACGGAAGGCGACGCCGAGACGACGGCTGAAGCCCCGGAGAGCAAAGCTACATCCGCAGACAAGGTCCTGACGGTCAGCAAGGACGCGAAGGGCGTCATGGGCTACTTCGGTGACCCCAACTGGAACTACATAAGGTTCACGGTCAAGATGAGACTCCTCGAGGAGGAGGGCGACGGTTTTGCGCTCTACTTCTGCATAAAGGACGATAAAAACTATAAGGAACTCGTCGTCGGCACGGATGACAACCAGTATGTCGTCGTGAATGAGGTCGTCGACGGCTCGAAGACCGAGATCGCGTCTCAGCTCGACAGGCTGCACGTCGCGAGCGCGGAGTACGAGGACTACATGGCGATGACGATCTCGTTCGAGAAGGACTCGATCAATGTTATCGTCAACGGCGTTGAGCTCTTCCACCTCTATGCAAAGGAGAAAGAGGTTGAGAATCCGCTGTACGGCGGCGTCGGTCTCGGAAGATGGGCAACCGGCGTTTCCTATGACAATTTCGTTGTCAAGCGCAATGAGGACGGCAAGGTTCTTTATAAGAACGATTTTGAAAATGTCAAGTCTCTTGAGGACGACTTCACGCCCGGCAATTACGGATTGGGCGGATGGCCGACTATGGCGGACTGGCTCGATGATTGGGTTGTTGTCGATGACGACAAGGATCACGGCAAGGTCCTCTCCATGACGAACAAGACGCCTGAGGATGCCGGGATAGTGGTCACCGAAAGTTTCGCCAATACCGACTGGACGGATATAACGATCGACGTTGATGCCCGTATCGACATTCCGAATGAGGGCTGGCTCCTCATCTTCAACGCTAAGGACGCGTCGAACAGCGCATTCTGGAACGTCGGCGGCTGGGGCAACACCTGCACGTGCTTCCAGACCGTTGATAACGGCGTAAAGTCCGGTCAGATCAACAACTACGAGTCGAAGTACGAATCGGATCGCTGGTACCACTTCACGCTCGTTGTGACCGAGTCCATCGTTTACGCTTACTGCGACGGCTATCTCATGTCCATCTACGAGGCTGCGTAAGCTTCGTATCCGTCATAAATTACGGTAAATAAAAGGGAGAGGCATCCTGCCTCTCCCTTTATTTCGGAGGCGGAACAAATCCCGACCGGGTAAACGCTTCCCGGGCAGATCTCGCCGGGAATATGACCCGCCCGGGTAAAATGCGCGAAAAATTTGTCCCGGATATAATGGCAGTCCGGGCAAATTCAGGCGTAAAAAAAGAGCCCTCCGTCGGCTCCGCGGGAATGAAAAAAACGGGAGCCCTTTTCGGGCTCCCGTGCCATTATTTTTCGGGAACGATAAGACCGTAGTTTCCGTCCGACCTACGGTAGACGACGCACGTGTCGCCGGTCGAGGAATCGACGAACATGAAGAATTCGTGGTCAATGAGGTTCATCTGGAGTATCGCCTCTTCGGGCGTCATCGGCTTTAAGTGGAAAGCCTTCGTCCTGATTATGAGCTCGCGCTCCTCCTCGATATCCGCCATCCCGTCCTGATCCGCCGAGTCGAACGCGCCGTCGCGAAGGCGCTTTTCAAGGCGCGTCTTGTTCTTCCTTATCTGGCGCTCGATGGATTCGATGCATTCGTCGAGCGCGTTCCTGAAGGTCTCGCTCTTCTTCTCGGAACGGAAGAGCGTACCGTTCGCGGAGATCGTGACCTCGAGACATTCCTCGCCGTGCCGGCGGTTGAACGTTACAAACGCCTCTGATCCTTCGCGGAAGAACTTGTCAAACTTCGAGAGCTTTTTCGTGACGAGCTCCTTTAAGTCCTCGGATACGTTCATCTGTTTTCCGATAATCGTTGTTTTCATTGGTTTTGACCATCCTTTCGCTGTCTTTTGTCTTACTGTTTCCCTGTTTTCCTCTTATGCAATTATATTGTATCATAAATCACGCCGCAAGTAAACAGTTATTTTGCCGTTTCGGAGCTTTATTTGAGAGACAGGTAGCCGAGCCTGTAGAGAAGCTCCGCCGTGAGCACGGCGCCTCCGGCGGCGCCGCGGAGAGTGTTGTGCGAAAGACCGATGAATTTATAGCCTGATGCAAACGCGCGGTCGCGCTCGAGCCTCCCGACAGAGACGCCCATGCCGCCGCCGATCATGCGGTCCTGCGCGGTCTGCGGGCGGTCCGGCTCGTCAAAATACGTGATGAACTGTTCGGGCGCGGACGGGAGCGAGAGCGCCTGCGGCTTGCCGCGGAAATCGCGCCACGCGGAGACGATCTCCTCGGGCGAGGGCGCTTTCTCGAAATCGACGAAAACGGACGCGAGGTGTCCGTCGGACACGGGGACGCGGACGCAGTGCGCCGAGATGACGGGGGCTGCGGAATTCACGATCAGCCCGCCGTCGATGTGACCCCAGATCTTGAGCGGCTCCTGCTCGCTCTTTTCCTCCTCGCCGGCGATATAGGGCTTGACGTTGTCCTGCATCTCCGGGACCTCGCCGAGCGTTTTGCCCGAGCCGGAGATCGCCTGATATGTCGAGACTATGACGCGCTGCGGGCGGAATTTCAAAAGGGGCGTGAGCTGCGGAACGTAGCTCTGTATCGAGCAGTTCGGCTTGACGACGATGAAACCGCGGGATGTCCCGAGGCGGCGCTTCTGATATGCGATGACGTCGAGGTGGCTGTCGTTTATTTCCGGGATGAGCATCGGGACATCCGGCGTTTTGCGGTTCGCGGAGTTGTTCGAGACGACGGGCGTTTCGTGCCGTGCGTATTCTTCTTCGAGCGCGCGCGTCGCGTCCTTGTCCATGTCGACGGCGCAGAGGATGAAGTCGCAATCGTCGGCAACGCCGGCGACATCGGCGGCGTTCCTGACCGTCATCGCGGCGACGCTCCCCGGCATGGGAGATGACATGCGCCAGCGGCTGCCGACCGCTTCCGCGTACGTTTTCCCGGCGGAGCGCTCGGAGGCGGCGAGGACGGAGATCTCAAAATACGGGTGATCGTGGAGCAGGGTAATGAAGCGCTGACCGACCATTCCGGTCGCGCCGACTATACCAGCGCGCAGTTTTTTCATGCTGTGTCGGTTCCTTTCGGGAGGATAGTGTACGTGTTCATTATCCATTATATCATCCGAGCGGAAAAATGTAAAGAAAAAGATGGCGCGGCGTTTTGTGAGCCGCGCCGAAAAAGACATCGCAAGAGGTTGACTTTTCGTCTGTTTTCGGGTATCATAAGAATGGGGGATATCAAAAGGTGCGTATGACTGAAACAGAGCTCGAACGTAAAGAACGGGAGCGGCGAGAGGATCTGGCAAGGCTTCGCGGGCTGCGCCCGATAGACGACGATTTCATGCGGTGCATATTCCGCGACAACATTCCGCTCGCGCAGTTCGTGCTGCGGATAATAACGCGCAAGCCGGACCTCGTCATCACGGGACTCGAGACGCAGAAGGACATGAAGCGGCTCGTCGGCGCGCGATCCGTGTGCCTCGACGCGTACGGGCACGATTCCGAGGGGAGAAAGTACGATCTCGAGATCCAGCGTTCGGACTACGGTGCGGGCGTCCGCCGTGCGAGGTATCATTCGAGTGCGATGGACATAGAGAATCTCGACGCGGGTCAGGAGTTCGAGGAGCTGCCGGAAACGTACACGATATTCATCACCGAGCACGACGTCTTCGGAATGGGTGCGGCGTTCTATCCGATAGAGCGCGTGAATCTCGTGACGAACGAGCAGTTCGACGACGGGGAGCACATCCTCTATGTGAACGGCGCGTACAGGGACGGGTCGGACATCGGGCGGCTGATGCACGATTTTTCGTGCTGCGACCCGGACGATATGAATTTCGACGTCATAAAGAACGCGAGCAGGTATTATAAAGAAAGCGAGGAAGGAGTGGCGATCATGTGCCGTGCGTTTGAAGAAACAAGAAAAGAAGGAATAGCGATCGGTCTCGAGCAGGGTCTTGCACAGGGCAAGGAAAGAGAGATGCGTAATATGCTCGCCATCATCGGACATTTGATGAAGGAGCAGAATCTTACCGCAAAGGCGGCTATGGATATGCTCGGCTTGCCGTCTGACGAGCAGGCGAAGTATATGGAAAAGCTGAACTGAACGGCGGGACGGGAGATACGCCGGAAGGAGTGGCGATCATGTGCCGTGCGTTTGAAGAAACAAGAAAAGAAGGAATAGCGATCGGTCTCGAACAGGGCCTTGCACAGGGTCTCGAACAGGGGCTTGCACAGGGCAAGGAAAGAGAGATGCGTAATATGCTCGCCATCATCGGACATTTGATGAAGGAGCAGAATCTGACCGCAAAGGCGGCTATGGATATGCTCGGCTTGCCGTCCGACGAGCAGGCGAAGTACATGGAAAAGCTGAACTGAACGGCGGGACGATAAGACTTTACGTGAAAAAGAAGAGGGAAACCTTTTTCGAAAGGTTTCCCTCTTAGCATTTTTCAAAATGAAGCATGGCGAGAGCCGTTTTTGATATTTCCGTATTATGTACTGAGCGCAAGGTTCCTATGAAATGTGCATTTCCCGATATTTTGCCCGCACATATCTGTCTCTCTTCAAGCGGAGCGACACGGTGTAAGCGGAGTCGAAAATTTCAAATAAAGCGCACGGTATCTTCTATATCCTTGTATACGCCGTGCATTTTTGCAAGCGGTTCTGCGTCGTCGGCGGGATAGCCGATCGGCATGAGCAGAACGGCTTTTTCATTTTCGGGCAGCCCGAGCGCGCGTTCGAGCTTTGTGTTGGCGAAATAATTTACCCAGCATGTTCCGATGCCGAGCTCCCACGCCTCAAGCATTATATGCGTCGCAACGATGCTGACGTCCTGCACGCCGGAATGCACGCCCCGCTCGAGCGGATTTTTCCAGTCCTCGTCTTTGTTATATGTAAAAAGCAGGACAGTTTCGGCGCCGAAAATGCACTTGCTCTGCTCATTCAGGATCGCAAGCTTTTCCGCGCTTTCTATGACATAGATCCTCTGCGGCTGATAATTGCAGCCTGTCGGCGCGACGTTTCCCGCCTCTAAAATTAGGTTCAACTTTTCTTTTTCAATATGCCTTTCGTCGAATTTCCTGACCGAAAATCTCGACCTTGCGAGCTCCAAGAATGACATCATGTTTTCCTCCAGATGGTTATTTTATTTCGTTTTTATACCGTTCGTGATCATCGCCAAAATGCCGGAATCGCGGTGTCTTTTATAATATTATCACAGATCCGGCAGAATTAAAACAGAATAACGAAAAAAATCGGCGGAGGGCAGCTTCTTCGTCGATTTTTTACATTTAGCCGCCACCGACAAATTTCCGGCATAATATCCCCGCGCGCTCGGTTTTTTCGGTAAAATATGTGTGACCGCATTTTTGCGGAAAATACATTGCAAAGGGGTTTAAAACAATGTCA
>CANQMS010000035.1 GCA_947624995.1 uncultured Clostridia bacterium | reverse complement strand
GCCGCCGCGACCTCGGCGATTATGCCGACCCCGATCCCGAGATTTTTGGCGAGATCCGCGAGCTTTGAGGACATCCCCGATGTGGCGGTGCCGAGCTCGTCTGCTGCGGACGAGACCTCGCTCACTGACTTAGACGCACGTCTTACCTTGGAAAGCTCCTTGAGATCCGCGAATTTGGACAGCGCTACGGCGATGCCGCCGAAAGCCTCGATAGCGCCAATTGCGATCGTTGTCCAGTTGATATTGCTGAAATCGAGCTGCGTTATCGCCTCCCAATTTCGACCGAACTCGAAGACGACAGACGATATCCCCTGCACGGCGAGAAATGCGCCCGCCGCGTCGAAGCGTCCCGCCATCAAGCTCAATCCTGCGGCTATATTTGTAAGGCCTCGTATCGCGTTCTCGGCGTCCTCCCCGTTCCAACCGGAGCTTAATCCGCTTACGGCGGACGCGATCTCCGCGATGCCCTGAACTGTTTTCAGCGCCCCGGAGATATTTGTTTTCCCGAGCAGCAGCATACTGTCGCCGACAAGACCGGCAAATTCGCCGAGGATCCCCGCGACATTGCGGAACGAGGCTCCGTCTTCGAGGATGTCGTCAACGAACTGTCCGAGCTTGTCGAGGTCGGCGAGAAACGCTGCCGCGCCGAGAACGGAAAAACTGAAGTTGAATGTCTTCGGCCGTATTTTCGACAGTAGTGATATGCCCGACAGCACGACCTTCGAGAGCTTCCACGCAGCAAAGCCCGTGCCGATGAGACCGACCGTCTTCAATATCGACCCGAGGCGGGTGTCCATCAGCCCCGCCCATGTGTCGATGTCGTCCGTTATCCCGAGCCATTCCTTCATGCTGTCGACGATCTCGTTTACGCGGTTGTCTATCATCTCCGCGAGAAAATCGTATGTCGGCACATCATAGTCAAACTCCGAGCCCGACTGACCGCCGAGCCCGTCGGCTGCGCTGTCTCCGTTCAGCTTGTTTATCTCGTCGATGCCGAGTATCGTCCGTTTTGCCTCCTTGACGCTCTCTGTGACGTCGTCAAATGCGCCTTCTATCTCAGCGGCGCCCGATGTCACATCGCTGTAATCGACCTCAGGCATTGAGAAGCCAAACAGCCTTGCCACGATATCAGCAAGCGTGCGTATGACCTTCACGACTGCGGTAACATACGGCAGTACGGCATTCAGCGCCGGTATGAAAATACTGCCTATTGATCGGGAAGCCTGCTTCAACTGCGCCTGCAGGATGCGAAGCTGATTGGAGGGGGCGTGAAGCGTGCGCGCCATGTCCCCGTGACTTGACGTCACCTGCGTCATTATCGCATAATAGCGCAGTTCTGCTTTTTCCGCCTGCGTCATGCTCGATACTGCGCGGTCTATACCGAGCGACAGCGCGACCGACTGAAGCTTTGCCTGAGACAGGTCATACCCGAGTCTCCTAAGCGGCTCGAGTTCGCCCGCAATACCGGACCCGAGCTTCTGCATTGCGTCCTCATATGATATATTGAAAAACGACGATATGTCGTACCCGAGCTGTGTCAGCTGTTCGCTCATGACATACGCCCTGTCCCCGACAATGCCGAACCCCGTCGCGAGCGTCATAAAGATGCCCTGGTTCCGCATCCACTCGCCCGGGTCGATGCCCATGATTTCCCCGACCATATCTGCATACTCGCGGGCGCTCGCGGCATACTTCCCCATTGATACCGAAAACAGATTCACGTTCTCGATATAGGAGTTCGTCTCAGCGATGAAGTCCGATATCTTGTCGGCAAGCCGCTCGACTGACCCGAGCACGACCCTCAGCTTCGCGTAGAAGTCGATATATGATTTGACCGCCCGACTGTTCGCGGCGGCGAGGCCCGCCGTGCCCGCCGCTGCCTTCTGCATCTTAGACGGGAACGACGAAAAGCCGTTTGAAACCTTGTTCATCTCGTCCGCAAGCGGACGCACCGCATCGGCAACCTCACTCATTTTGGCGGCGAATGCCTCCATATCAACGAGGTTCAGCTTGCTCACGGTCTCGGGGAGCTTGTCGAGCTGCTTCAAAAACTGCGACAGATTCTGCTTAGGAAGCACCGTCAGCGGTATCAAAGCCGACGCAAACTCATGTATTTTAGAAGATGCCGCCCCGATGTCGGCGCCGTCAAGGGCCTGTAATGCCGACGGAAGCTCCGTAAGCTGCCTTATAAACGGAGAAAGATTTGATTTTCCGAGCGCCGTCAGGGGTGTAAGCGCCGCCGCGGCTGACGAGATCGGAGAAAAGTCCGTACCCGATATCGACCTCGACGCCTCGCCGAGCTCCCGTATTCGGGCCGGCACCGTCGACGACAGTTTGAGCCCGTCGAGAGCTGCGAGCGAAGATACAGCCTTGCCGAGCGCCGCGATCTTGGACGCGGCACCAGCGTCAACGTTTCTCGCCGCGGCATCGAGCGATTTCAGATTTGCGGTGACTGTACTCAGCCCTGCTCCTCCCTTGACCGATGACCTGAGCTTGCCGAGCGTCGCCGCGAGCTTCGAAAGGGCGGCATCGGCGCCCGAAGCATCGGAGGCTACCTCTATTTCAAGCTCCTCTATCGTCAACCCATCTGCCATCTGCGCTTACCTCCTTTCCGACATCGTCTTTCTGCTCTGCCTGTTTTTTTCGTTCCCGCTGCGCCTGCATCATCGCAAGCAGTATGCTTTTCCCCTTTTCGGCTACGGCACGTTCGTTTTCAGTCTTGTCCCTCTTTGCTGCTTCCTCCGTCAGCGGGTGAGGTCTCGACGTATAAGGCGCGGGGCGTGTCCCGTCTTTCGCAAAAGCGCGCAGTATCGGAGACGCACAGCATATCGCCTCGTAAGTGTACAGACCCGCCAGCCATGCTTCATGATTTTTCCGCTCAGCCCGTATCTCCTCCGCGCGCCGATAGTGACGGACAAGCCCCGGGTCTCCGTCCCAAAACTGCCCCTCCGTCATTCCTATCGCGAGGTATGACGGGAACGCCTTTTCAAAAATTTCAGTGTAAGAAAAGGGACGCCGGCTCGCATCCGCGCGCACAGCGCCCCGCTGTAAGGACGGCGTATTGCCTGTATCTGTTTCCGTCAATCCGCCGTCCACTCGGCGTTTCCCTCGTCGTCCTCCGGGTCGGAGAGCAGAGGCGCCAACGTGTCGTTGTACATCTCTATGAGCTTTGAGAGAAATTCCGATTTTCTCGGGATGTGGCTGTATATGCGCTCGACAAGCTGAGGCTTTACGTTTCTGTGGTTCGCCAAAAAAGCGCCCTCCACGAGCGTCATAACGCTCGACGCAGGCATCTCCCCTATTTCGGACACACGAAATCCCGCGCGTTCGAGCGCGGCTACGGTGCGGCGCGTGTATTCGAGCTCATATTTCACGCCGTCATATGTCAGTGTTATCATGCTCCCCCCTTATTCCTCGTCGAGAGTTATCTCGGTTGCCGGAGTGACTGTCACTTTCATGTCGCGCACGGCATTGACGCCGCCGCCGTCGACATATACAGACACCGTCCCGCTGAAGCCGAACTTTCCGTCCGAACCGTCGGGTGTGAACGCCCCGCTCTCATCAACGGTGCCTCCGAACCACACCGCAAGCTCCAGCATCTTGCCCTTGAGGGCCGCGAGCTTCTTGTAATCCTCAAGGTTGTAGTTCGCGGTGAACGTGAGCGCGCCCGTATCGCCGATACCCTCGACATAGGTATGGATACGCTCGACAAGCGTCGTTTTGTCGAGCATTTCGGGTTCGCCGCCCAACGCGGGATAGTCCTTTATCTCGACAAGCTGTTTCCACTCCGCCGACTCCTTTGACATGAGCGCGGTTTTGTAGGTTGACATTCCCTTACTCATATTTAGTACCTCCTGTATATGACTTTATTTTTCGACGCAACGGCGCTGTAACGGGCCGTTATCCTGTATACCGTCGCGTCTATCTCGTTCGGCACTGGCTGCATGAACGTTCGGGTAAACCCGAGGTCCCGCAGTCTACAGTCCGCCGCTGCCATAATCGCGCGGCATTCCGATTTTTTACCGACCGATTTGTTCGAATACGCGTCGAGCTGATACATCAGTTCGGCATGGTTCTCCGTCTCGCCGGACGTGCTCGTCCTCGCGTAAACGTGATTGTCATATTCGACGACCGACAGCGCGGGAAATCTCGGCGGCGCCTTTACATATTCCCCGGTAACGAACGCGTCGGGGAATGCCGCGCGAACTCCCTCTGCGACGAATGTGAAAACCTCAGACTCAATGTCTATCATCCGAACACCTCTCTGGAGATTGCCGCCGCAGCGGCCGCAACATCCCGCGCCGCCCTGTACATAGGCATCGACGCAGGTGTACCGCGGGTGATGACGAGATCGCCGGCGCCGTCATAGTACCCCCATGCCGTGTGCTTTCCGTATCCTTTGCCGTAGCTGCCGATCGTCATCCCGAGCGCACTTCCGGAAGGGTGAGGCGACGAGCCTGCCGCGCCGTTGTGATAGACACCGGCGCCGAATTCGACCCACACAACATCATCACCGCGGGCGACGATGACCGTCATGCCACCCCTCTCCTCGACCTCCACACGGACGTCGATGCCGGTCTTTTCACCGAGTACTGTATCCTCGCCGGCCGCTTCTTCGAAATATTCCGACGCACGCCCCGCTATCTCATCCGCAATGCGGCGGCGGCAGGTTTCGGTTTTTTCCCGAAGACTTCGCCTGTATTCCTCAAGCTCGTCTATCGCGCGTCCTATCTCCCGTTCGCCGAGCCGAACGCGTATCTTTCGCCGGCTCATCGGACGTTCACCTTCGCCACAGCGAGCGATACCGAATTTAAGCTCCGCGCCGCCTTTTTAACTATGTGATCGTACGGTGCGCCGCCGTCCGGCGTACTGTCGATCCATAAAACGGAGTATTCGTCGATTTCACAGTTCGGATCGTCGAGCACTATCACCCTGTCATAGCCTTCGTTTTCCCCGAACTGCCGGGTCGACAGCTCGCCTCTTGCCGCCGAGATGTTCCCGCGAACCTCGAACGGCTCGCCGTATACGTTTCGCGACTCGCCGGTCTCGTTGCCGTATTCGTCGCGGACGGGCTCCGTGCGAAGCAAGAGCGCCGCGAAAAATATGCGCTTGTTGCGGATAAGGCACCTCATGACGGCACCCCGCACATCGGCGTCACCGCCTCCAGCATAGACTCGGGAACGCCCGAGCTCTCATACGCCCGCGATATCCCGTTCTCGCTGTGCGACGTCTGTCCCTCAGAACCTCGACGGTTCAGCATATAGCACGCGATCTCACACTGCAGCTGCCCGTAACGCTCGGGAACTTCCGTCACGCCGGCGTCAAACGGATAGGCGCGGTCGATTATCTTCCGTCCAGCGAGGGTGAGATGTGCGGTCAGCACCTCGTCAGACCAATCGCCGTCAGCCGGCACACCTCCGCACATGATCCGCAGAACAGCGAGCTTTTCTGCCTCTGTCATGCTGTCCGCCTCCTTTTACGCGCCCATTGTCGCGCCGGTGAAATCAAGCGTGAAGATCACCTCGCCGACAACCTTCACGGTCAGCTTTTTGGAGCCTTCCCACAGCTCATCCAGTCGGATCACCCAATAGCGATCCTGCGCTGTCTTCTGATGCGCGCCGATGACGGTGACCTTCTGCCCCTCGTACTGCTCGTCAACTTCAAAGCAGAAGTAGTGTCCGTCCTGCTCCTCGGGCTTAGTGCTGTATCCCGTAAATCCCGTGACCTTCGGAAAATTCCCGGTCACTTTGCCTGCCGTGCCGTCCCATGAGACGGACACATCCTCTCCCATCAAATCGGTCGAGGTTTTATCCCCGCCTACCCCGTACTCGGTAAGGGGCTGACCCTGTGGGGTTATCGTTACTCGGTCAGCCCCGGTTATTCCCCCGAGACAGTGATCTTGACAGCCTTCGTCTTATCGGTCAGCGCCGCAAGGTAGTACTTGCGTGCGAAGATCGTGTTGAGACGGGTATTTGCGTCCTCGGAGCTGCGCGCGTTGCGAACGCTCCGCTCGATCTCGGTGCCGCGCTTTATGAACAGCGTGACCGCCTCTTTTGTTGCGACGATTATCTCGCCCTTCGTCGCGTCCTTCTTTGCGTAAAGATTCACGCCCGCAACAGTGCCGACATATCCCGTGCGCGCGAAGGATTCGACATACTTGAGGTCGTCCTTGAGCGCCTTGCGGATCGCCGCCATGTCCTCGGCATTTGCAAACGCAAATGCAAGGGGAGCTACAACAGCGGGGTCGTTGTCCGTGCCCTCGATGTTGAGCTTTGCAACAGCGTCCGCGAATGTGCCAAAACCGTAGTCCTTCGCGTCGAGCATCAGCTCCGTCTTGCCGAATTCGGCGAAGATGTCCTTGTTGACGGTGTTGAACATATCAGTCGCCATATGGCGAATGCCGACGGGGACGACCATCGGGTCATCCATTGCTTCCTCGTCGTGATACTCGAAGCGGTTCTGCGCCAAAAGGATCTTGTATTCCTCGGGCGAGAAGGACACCGTTATGCTCTTCGAGTTGCCCTCTCCGACGCCGAGCTTTTCGGTGCCGTCTGTCGCCTTGTAGACGTTGACCTTGCGGGTCATGCCCGCCGTTCCCGCCAGCGTTTTGTCGACCCTGCAGAACCTCTGCAGGTCGAGATGTGAATTGAACTGATCCTCTATCTCGTTGGAGAGGAATTCGTTCGTGTATACAGTATTTTTACCGGGCATTTTCCGCCCTCCTTTCATTCTGCGGGACTGCCTCCCGCCGCTTCATACATGTGTCTGTATTCCTCGGGATGAGACGATGCATATTCCGCCCGCCTGTCGAGCGGCAGCTTCCGGAACGACTCGAGCGTCATTGCCTGCCCGCCCGTGCCGCCCGCGGGCGGCGCCGAGGCGCCTACCATCGCGTCAGACTTTGCTTTTTTAGATGTCGCCTCAAGCTGAGATTTTAACCCCGCAAACAGCGCCTCTGCCCTCTCATCCGAAAGCTCCGCGGCAGACAGGCTTTCCGCCATCGTCCTTGCCGCCTCGTCGCCGCAGCCGAGCGCGAGCAGCCGCGCCGTATACGAGGACTGCCGCGCCTGACGCTTCAGTTCCTTGATCTCGTTCTGCATCGTATCGATAACGGTCTGATTGTCAGCGGCGGCGACATCTCTTGCGTGATTTGCCGTATCGCGTTCGCGCTTATACTTCGAGGCGTCCCCATTCGCTTTTGTCACCGACGCCCTCAGCGCCGCGATAACGGACGCGCCGTCGTCATACTCGAACGCCTCGAGCGCCTCGAGCTTCTGTTCCGGGGTCATCGTTGCGTACCCCTCGATTTTGGTCGTGTCGATTTTCGGCATATTGCCCTCCGTTTACGATTTGAGTCTTTCCTGACTTTACGATTTCGGTCTTTCCTGACCGTCTGCGATTTCCGTCTTCCCTGACGGGCCCTCGGCGTCGGGCTCCCCGACTCCGAAGATCTTTTCTTCTTTCGCCCTCTCCGCTTCGTAATACGCCATGCTCTGAGCGTATGCGCGCTCAGGATCCACGAAAAGCCCGCTCGCCTCGAAGGCAAGCTTCGGGTGTATCTTCTCGTTTTCGAGCATAGAGACGAGCACCTGAGACTTTGACTGTATCGCCTCGTAATTCCTCCGCGTGAACTTGAGAGCTATATCCTCGAGCATGAGTCCTGCGACCTCGGGCGGTGCCCCCTCTACGGTGCGGCATATTCTGAGCACCAGCGACAGCATACGCCGCTCCGGCCTGCGGTAAGAATTCTCACAGTCCTTCGCTCTTGACTCCGCCGCGCTCCACCCGTCGCGGAAGATGACCGCCTGCCCCGTGTCCGACGTGGACGTGCCGCCGTTTCTGTTCGGCATCCCGCATATCGTCAGTATGGAGCTGTATATGTCGTCTTTCGTGACCTGCGTCTGAGACTGGTCGAGCTCCGCCGTCACAAGGTCGACATCTGCCACGACGCCCGGCGGCGATTTCACCATGATCGCGCCGAGCTCGATAAACTCCTCGAGCTTGTCCCTGTCGATCTCGGTGTTCACGAACTTCAGAAACGCCTGCACGAACTGCTCTATCCCGTCCATTCTGTTCGACACGAGCGCATTGTTCGCATCGAGCAGAGGCAGCACCGTCTCAAATGACCCGAGCCTCGCGTTGTTTGCAGGATATTCTATTATCGGCACGTCTCCCATCGGATTTGCCGTTTCGGAAACGACCTTCCCGTCCTCAAGCTCCCAGCGGAAAGCCGTGCTCCACGCCGTCATGTGAACGACGCCGTCGTCATCCGTATAGTAGGTCGCGCCGAGCATCGGCACATGTCCGACGTCGGCGGAATATACGACGAACGTCGTCCTCGGGTCCGGCACATACAGCTCGAACGGCGGGCAGCCGTCCGTTACCCCGCGAGGCAATATGAGCCTGTACGCTGTCCCCGCGATCATCATCCATTCGACAAGGTCACGGTCGCAGGCGTCCTTGTCGATGCTCTCCATCATCGCGTTGAGCTTTGCCACCCCGGACGAGACCGCGTCTCCGCTTGACTTGCCCACATACTGTATCGGTTCGCCGCAGAGATAACCTGTCTTGAAGGACACTATCTCGTTTGCCCTGTTCTCAACGATACGGTTGCAAATGTCGGGACGGACGTTTTTCTCGCGCCGCAGGATCGGCTGCTCTCCGCGATAATAATTCCAGAGATATTCGATATCGGCAGCGTTATCGACATGGGTCATCATCGCTTTTTCAACGATGTCGGTTATATTCTGTGCCGTCACCGACTTACAGTCGGTAACGAGCATCCGTCTCCCCGTCATTGTCATTTACAAGAGATCTCCCTCTTTCCGGCAAAACAAAAGCGCAAGCATTCACAGCCACATTTCGCTGCGGAATACTCGCGCCAAAGCCTCTATTTTATTATCTGCCTTATTGTATCACAACATATTGACTTTGTCAAGTGCCAAAATCAATATTTTGTATTTTCCCCGCCTTGTTCTCAAAACGGCCTTTCAAACACGGTCACGCTGCCGGCGGAATGGAATATCTCCTCCGCCGCCATAGCGAGCGAGTCGGGCGCGTCGTCGTGCGGATTCTTCCCCGACACCGTAAACGTCGTGAGCTCACGCATAAACGCCCTGTACTCGTCCGAGCGGTACTTCTCGGCGAGAAAATAAAACCGCTTTATCTCGGGCGCGTACTGCGTTATCCTTGCGAGCTTCGACTGATTCCCCTTCGATCTGACCGAGAAGATATTGACATGCACGCCGTCCGCTTGAAGCGCATCGTCAACGCGGTCGGCATATTCCTCGCCCCCGTTGTTCGCCTCGAACCTCGCCTTGTTCGGGCGGTGCTGACGGAGCTTGCCTATCACGAGCGGATACGTCACGGTCTTGTCGCCTCGGTTGAAAATGACATCATGAACATATACGTCCTCGCCGAACACATAAAGGACCGGCATCGAGAGCGAGTCCCCGCCGCCCCAGGCGACGTCACAGACGGCAAGCCTCACGCCGTCGCCGTCCGGCAGAACACCGTTATACGTTTTAAGCTCCGCCTCCGGAAAGAGGAGCCCCTCTCTTATGTACGGCGCGCCCATGTACTTCGCACACCACGTCGCGTCGTCGACGCTCGCCTTCATGTCGAGGTAATACTCGGTCGAAAAGCCCTTCCCGTATGCGTAATCGAAATTCGATTTTCCGCTCTCGTCAAGTGCGGGAATGACGCGAAAGCGATACCGAGGATTGCCGCGGTACTGCTCTTCTATCCTGCCGAGCGGGTCATAGACTCCCCATCGAGTACCAACCATCAGCTCGCGCGCTCCGTCCTTTTTGCGGTCTTTGAGCTGATTCAGATACGCATCGTACTTTGCATCGAGGCGGGAAATGCTGAGGCTCTCCTCGAGGTCCTTGATGAGGTCGTCAACATAGAGGACGCCGCCCTCTCCGATCTCGACGGCGCCCGTCAGCGTGCCCTCTATCGGTCGGCACGTCAGCGTCGGGAATCGCTTTTTTTTGCCGAGGTCGATGGATTCGTTCTTTGCTGACGAATCCGCGAGCTTCACGTTCGGAAACACATCCGCCCAAGCATATGTGACGTTGTCATTGATAATAGACAGTATCTCGCGGTAAAATCCGTCAGTCAGCTTGTCCGAATGTCCCGACATCACGTTTGCGACCTCCGGACGGCGACCCATCACCCACGTCATGAAGAATATGCAGAGCGTCGACTTGCCGACGCGGGGCGGCAGGCTGATGCCGAGAAAATCTATTCTCCCGTCCGCGAGATCCTGGAGGTCGTCGACGAGAAGTCTCAGCACACGCCGCCGCGGCGGATAAAACTTCTTCTCAGGCTCGCGGCGGTGTTCGACGTACAGCAGGTACGACTCGAAGTGATACGGCGCCGCAGCGCGGAGAACGTCCAAATGCAGCGCATATATCTCCCGTATCTCGCTGTTCGGCGCCGTCTTCATAATCTCCTCGCACACGCCCGAAAGCCAAACGAGATAAAAAACGGCGAGGGAGGCGTCCGTTTTCATGACCTCAAGGCAGACAAAATACATGTCCCGTCCCGCGGCGGCCGCCTCCCCTGCCGATCGTGCCTTTTTGATTTTGTCCGAAATTTTCAAAAGCAGCTCTTTCATAGTCTCTCCGAAAATAAAAGCGCGAGCGGCCGACAGCAAAATCGCTGCGATCGCTCGCGCAAGAAAATATTCAAACCCTATCTATAAGAGTTTCCACACAACAGCGTCAGCTGCCATAAGTGCAAGCAACAATACATTCATCCAAAACACATAGGGCAGCCTTTTTCGTATCCGCCGCAAGAACCAGCATTTTGGTTTGCCTTTCTTGTTCTTACAACTGCAATTGCAATTGTCGCTCTCGCAGGGAGACATGATGCTTCTTTCTATAATACGGCTCACAACATATAAGAGCATGAAGACAGTATTTATCAGCACAAAACCGCATACTAAAATAAAGAAAACCGTTTTGCACGCGGGAACCGAACTGACACTGCTCAAAGCATTGCCCAACACTCCTATACCACCAGCGAATGTAAATACAATAGCCGCAAAAATGCCAAGTACTGCAATCAATTCTTTTTGGACAGAATCCATCTTACGTTCGGCCTTATTCAGCCCTTGAATTGCATTGTTGACTTTTGACAAAAGAGTTTTCTGATCTACCGATTGAGAACTGTCTTTAGCCTGTTCCAACTCTCGTTCATGGTAATAATTATATCGCCCTATTTCCAAATTTATATGATCTCTGAGTTTGGTGAGGCTTTCGTATAGGTTCGTATATTCAGCCTCATTTTCGATATACCGTTTCTCGGCAAGCTTATATATACCATCAAAGTTCGAATTGAAAAACTCCGTACTGTACTGGGTATCATTCGACCACTCCACAACAATTGGAAAAATATCAGCGTACCTGTGTCTGAAATGATCCGAATACAGTGATTTTAATATCTGTATGTAGCGTTTCAACTCGTTTTCGTCTTTGTTTTCACGAGCCAGCTCTCTCAGGATATTACGCAGCTGCTCTTGTTTTCGCTTGGCATCCTCTATTAACATTTAGCAACTACACTCCAGGTCAATGATCATATCATAAGGTATCTTTTGTCTAAATCCCCTCCCGGATTTATACACCTTATCCCACGGTTTGTTAGGACGATGGCTCCAATCGATAAGTGTGCTCGTTGGTACATCAATATATTTATCAATTACACTATCTATCAGAGAAATATCGGCGATGTCACACTCTTCCTGATATTCCCTGCAAATTTCGAGACCGGCATACTGACAAAATTCATAATACACATTCGGAACAACCGGACCGAACTGCCATGCCTGCATCTCATCTAAAAAAAGCATATCTCCAGTTTTCTTATAATAATCAATCCATACATAATACAATATTTTTTGTAATTTCAGATTGCTTACTGGCTTATTTTTATTTGTGCAATATGTGACAATATGCTTAGCCACTGCAATTGCAAGATACATCATTAAAATTTCCTCTCAACTTTCTTGAATAGGTTGCAAATAGAAGAACTATGCGAAAACTCGACTCACATTACATGATATGCTCCTCCCAACTTACCGAACACACATACTGAGTCAACCTCTCGTCTTAAAAATTCAGCAAGACAACCTACCATACCATTATTATCTCTGCGATCATTATATAATATTACCGCATATTATATATCATCTTTAAGACTTTTGCAATGCTTCTCGTGTGAAAACTAACAAAAAATACGAAATAGATACGGAAGTGTACCGAGCAATAAACATTTGTTGGTGATTTAGTCTATTTTCCTTCGTTAGGTACACGACCATCAATCTATTTTATTAAACTTCCGACCCGACCACTTTCACTTTGCTGTTTCAGCAACATCGACAGCCACATAACCGGCGACATCGTGATAAAACCGAGCGTACACAGAATATTATGTTCACATCGTTCTCACTCATACCGTGCCCCGTCGATGACGACGCCGACTATATTATATTCCTCGCCGACGTGCTCGAACCACACTTTACAGGATATCCAGTCCTTAGCCCCGAGCCGGTTTGCCGCGTAGGCTTGGCACTGTACCATGAAGCTGTCGTCTTCCCTCGCGTATCCCCAGCCGTCGTAGTAGTCCGCGTCTATGAAATATTCGTCGAGCTTTGCCTCGGCAAGACCGCGCAGCTTGTCGGCGACCGCCGGCGTGACCTCGCTTTCGGGGACATGCACGTCATCGATGTTTATCAGATAACCGCCTCGGTCGGCGTCATACACGTCGACCCCGTTGAGGGCGATATAAAACATCTGCCTATTGTCCACCGTGAACAAAGCCGTCCTGTCTTTGTCCATAACGACGCGGTATGAAACAAGCCCGTCTATCGTGGCGGTCGGATCTGTCGGTTCGGCGCCGCTTATATCCCGAAGCCCGCATTTGAGGAAGATCTTCCGAATTTCCGCCGCTTCTTCGTCCGTGAATCCGAACGAAACCAGCTTTTCGGCGATACCGTCGCTGACGATGTCGCCGGGGGCAGTCTCTCCGACGGGTGCGCCGGATACATACCCGCCGTCACCGTCAGCATTTGTACCGCCCGCGGGAAAAGAGCACGCCGAAAACAACAGCGCAGGCGCCAAAATCAGCCCTGCCGCCTTGATTGCGAACCGCATACCGACCACCTCAAACTTTTGTTCTCAATTAAAGTATATCACAATGCGGGGCAAATATCAACAAAAATATTTGCTCAGGGTCGGACCGCCCGCTGTCCTCACGTTATTCCCACATTCCGGTCCGCGTTTTGAACTCATTGACGAACCGGTAATATGTGTTCGGCTTGAGACCGAGCTTCTGCATTGCATATCTGTTTGTTCGTTCGCCGCGGATGACCTCTCCGTACACGGACTCGAACTTTGCCTTGTCGACCTCGATGGGCTTGCGCCCCTTGTATGCCCCCCTCGCCTTTGCAAGAGCTATCCCCTCAGCCTGGCGGGTGCGGATGTTCTCGCGCTCCCTCTCCGCCACATATGACAAAAGCGCGAGCACAATATCCGAAATGAGCGTTCCCGTCAGATCCCGATTGTTCCTTGTATCGAGGAGCGGCATATCGAGCACTACTATGTCCGCACCCTTATCCTTTGTTATCGCAGACCACTGCTCCAGCATCTCCCGATAATTGCGCCCGAGGCGGTCTATACTCGAGATATACACGGTGTCGCCGTCACGCAGCATCGCCATGAGCGCCCGATACTGTTCGCGGTCGAAATCCTTCCCGCTTTCCTTGTCAACAAAGATGTGCCGCTCATCTATGCCCAATTCCTTCATCTTCTCTATCTGGCGGGCCTCGTTCTGATCCCGAGACGACACTCTGACATATCCGAATGATACGCTGCTCGACATGTTTTAATCACCTCCGTGTGTTTGAATTATATCACACATACGGGTATTTGTCAATATTTTTATTTGAATATTTGAAAAATAAACTCGTCTTTTTGGTTTTACGATTATTCGAGCACCTAACTCCCGCCCCCCGCCCGTGCATTATATCCCCCTCCGGGTGGATGTTTCCGCAAACCGTTTGAATTAAGTATACCCAAATCAAACGCAATAACACGGTCAAAAAATATTTGTCACGGGTATAAAATAAATAAAAATATTTGAAAATACTATTGACAACCTCAAACAAACATGATACAATAAGACAGTACCGAAAGAAAGCGGGTGCGCCCTCAGCCGACCAAGCACCGGACGCACCCCGAAACCACCCAAGCCGGGCGGTGTGTATATTGTACAACACCTCCGGCCGACATGCAAGGAGGAAAAAATGATCGTGAACAGCATGTGCATTGATTGCGCCCGGTACGGCAGATCATGCGAAGGAACCGAATGCCGGACGTGGACGGGCTGCGTCAGGCGAGAAACAGAAACAGAGAGAGATGCCCGCGTCTTCAACGCATACCGCAAGGAGCTTCTCCGTCTCGCATCCGACAGCGGAACGCTCCGCTTCAACGTCATCGAATATGACTGCAGTTTCCCCGGTATTGACCCGGCAAAAATGGCCGCCGTTCTCATCGGCGACGGTGTGAATATCATGTTCGACGACTCCTCGATCTCCGAACGCGAGAACGCCTCGAAACGCGCATATGTGGCGAGGATAGCAACGCAGGTCCCAAGAGAGGTAGGCCGCCGCAATGACTGAATACTTAGCAACAAGGAGCCGCCCGGAGAGGGAAGAAGTCCGGCACGAGTTAGAAAGAATGTACAATCTCATCGTCGACGAAGAAGCCGCGGCATGGCGGGACGCGCATGCCGATCCGACATCCGCCAACCGCGTAGCCTACCGCGAAGCCATCGGAAAGCTCGGCACGATACAGGCTGTGCTTGAGATACTCGGCATTGAATTTGAATTCGGGAGGAAGATATGACACTCAACTATAACGACACTATGCGCGAGCTCGCGCAGTATACAAGGATCGCAGAGGAGACCGCAGACATTATCGACGGGCTCCGCGACAAGCTCAAAGCGTACATGACGGAAAACGGGCTCGAAACCCTCACCGGCGACGAACACAAAGCCACATACAAGCGCGTCACGTCGTCCCGCATCGATACGACGGCACTCAAAAAAGAGCTGCCGGACGTCGCCGCCCGCTTCACACAAAAGACCGAGACCGCGCGGTTCACGTTCACCTGAAAGGAGGCAGACTATGTGGATAGCAGCGATACTTCTTTTCCCCCTGCTCGTCCTCGGGGACCTGCTGAAGAAAACCAAATAGAAAAACGGCATGTTATGTTAAAAACGGCCCCGCCTTCGGGAGGCGGGCCGTTTTTTTTTGCTGCCGGCGCCGAAAATCGGTCATTCTTCGGCGTTCTCATCATCATTCCCGCCGCCGGGCGTGTCGAGCATGTATCTTTTCCTGATGTCCTCAACATCGTAATCATCGGTGGACGTGTTCGGCGTCAGAACATACTCCGATTTGTCCTGATAACCGAAATTGTTCTTCCCGAGGAAGATACCCGACACCGGGTTTATCTTGCCCGAATTCATGTACATTTCCCAAAGATTTTCGAGAATGAAATACGCCTTTTTTATGGTGTCCGTCACCCCTGCCGGCAAGGTCGAATAGTTCCCTCGCCCGCCGAGCGGGGCGTCATGTGTTATTGCCCAGAGTGTCCGCCTGTTCATTCCGAGAGCAAGCGCCATCCCTGCGACCGTCGGCTTCATGTCATGCGCTGCGTACAGCTCGAAATAGTACTGCAGCCGCTCGGACACCGCAGCCTCGTCGCGAAGGTTAATGGCGTCAAGCTTCATCAAAGCAAGATTGACCGTCAGATATTTCGCATTGTCGCCCGGCTCTGTCAAAAGACCGTTTTCTCCTATCACCGGCGAACGCCCCCGGGTTCGTGAGCTTTTCACGGGTTTGTTCTCAGGCGCCGTTTTGTCTTTATCCTCCATATTACCTCCTTTAATCGTTCGGGACACACAGGGACACTTAAAAAGTCGGAAGTGTACCCCGAAATATCCGTTATATCAGTTAGAAAGTCGGACCGTGCGGGACACATGGACACATTTTCGGGGCAAATATCCTATAATAACACACACTCGCGTATGCGTAGTTTTTGAAAAAACAGTGTCCGAGCGTCCCGACCGTATCGACACTTTCCCGCGCCGCCTCGGTTTTCGGGGGGGACACTTGCGCGGAGATGAAGTGTCCCGAAGTGTCCTCCCCGCCCGAAAGTGTCCCGGCTGTGCGTCGAATTACAGCCGTATGATGCTTCCGGGCACGTCCTCCCAGCCCGACCTGATGGATATCCCCGTGAAGCCCCGTACCTGTTTTCCTCCGCGGGGAATATGATTTCCGCGTCGGTATCCGCGCTTTTCGGCGTTGTCCGAGAACCATCGTTCGAGCCTCCGCTCAGAGGCCTCCGTGACGGCGTTTTCGCGGCACCATCTCGCATAGAGCTTTTTTATTTCAGACGCCGAGACGGCACCGTCCGCAGAGATCTCGAGAACATCGTCGAAGAACTCGCCGAAGTGCGTTCCCTGCGACTTGACCTGCCCCATGTATGCGCGGGAACGCTCCGACCACGAAATACGCCAGCCGTTCCCGATGACGCGGCGCAGCCCCTCGAGCGCCCAGCGGAGTATCTGCTCCCGCTCCTGCTCCAAAATCATATCGTAGAAGCCGCGTATGTTTTTCCGCTTCGGGTCAAGATTTTTTACGAGGATCGGATGCAGACGGCGATAAAAGCCGTCAGAGTCGTCGTAAAGCGACGAAAGCATAAAATTTGCGCTGGCGACGATACGGCAGTACGAGCGGAAAGAATACGGGTCTCCGTACTTGCGCTCGGCAGGAATGTTCTGGTCGGCGGTGATGAGCTTTTTCAGAAGCCCCGTCTCCGAGAGCGCCGCCGACCCGAGGTCGTCGTCATACACGACGAGCTTGCCCTCGAGCTTTGCAACCTGAAAGCGGGCGGTCACGAGCTCCTGCGTCTCGGCGACCTCATACGCTCCTCCGAGCAGTCCCTGAAGGACCGTGCCAAGTCCGGATTTACCGACGCCCGCGTCCCCGACGAGGAAAAACGCCTCCTGTGCCGCCGTTACGGGAACGAGGCAATAGCCCATTATCTCCTGTACAACGGGGATGTCCTCGGGCTCGAAGACGTCCCGAAGCCACTTGCCAAAGAGCGGCATAGGACGGTCGAACGGCACATAGTCGACGGCGAGGCGGTACGGCGCCTGCTTCTTTTCGCCGAGTCGGAACTGCCACACGTCGCCCGATATGTGCAGGTCGCCGTTTTTCAGCGGGATGACGTTTGCGTCGACGGGCAGCTCGTCAACGCAGTGACGGTCCTTCAGAGAGTTGAATATCGAGTTCGTGGGAATATCGAGCCGGTCTGTCCACCCGCGGTCGCTGATGGAATACGAAATATCCTGCCGTATCCTCTCGCAGCTTACGAGCCCGTCGGGAGAAAAGAACGCGCCGTGACAGTAAACATATTTGTTTATCGCGGCGAAAATGTCTGTGAACTTCGGATAGTTGATATGCCACTTTCCCTTATCGTCACGCCACATTATGTCCGCTATATCTTCTATATCTTCCGGAATGTCCCCGGGCTTGTCGGTTGTGCAGTCGACAACCTCGATGCGGTTGTTGTGGAGCGTCTGCTGCTCGCCTATGTATTCGGGCTCTCCGTGTATCTCTACCCATTCCTCGAAAGTCTCCGGCAGACGTTCGGTCGGTGTTGTATCGGGTGTTGTCATTCTATACGGTGTACCTCCTCTTCCCCTTCGTGCTTAAGTCGCCAAGTCTCCCCGTCCGAAAAATAGCAGTCGGCACAGCCGTCATTTCAGGCAAGTCTTGCCGATATAATCGGGACATTCAGTCTTTTGTTTCATCGTTATTCACACCTCCCACTATAATTGCAATAATTGCGGCGACGCCGACGCACAGCAATGTCACGACGGCGCCGCAGATTGCCGCCAATATGACGATCGGATTATCTCTGATAAGCACTGCGGTGACGGCGCACACCGCGGCGATCAACCGCCCGGCAATTGCCGCAATGCCGACGGTGACAATGACGAGCACGACCGACGCGACGACGACTATTATTTTTTTCATTCGTCGCTCGCCTCCTGTTTGGTTATTATCTTAAATTCTATCGCCCATACCCACGGGTTCGCATTCCATCCGTAGCGCGGGAGATCTGCGGACTTAACGGTCCTCTTCCACGTTTCGGCGAAGTGCATCGTGGCGCTTTTTCCTGTACCGTCAACCAAATTAATGTCATTGACACATCCTTCGGCTTTTGCCTGTGCCTCGGTAATATCCTGCAGCCGTTCCACGCGCACATCTTTAACGCGCAGGAATATCCGCGCCGCCTCTTTCGGCATATGTATCGAGGGACGCCAACCGATTTTTTCATCGGCACCGTATCTCAAGTAATGCATCCTTTCGCCAACAACATTATCCGCTTTGTATTGTACCGTTGCGCTCCAATCACCATCAATGTAATCAAAGTCGATTAGACGGAATGATTCGCGCACATAGAGGATATCGCCGGGACGATAGTGAGCTTTTGCCGCCGGAATATTATTACTGACATATAGTACAGTACCATCCGGAACATATCCAGTCCAATGAGGGTTCTGACCTTCGGCAAACCTCACTGTTCTTCTCGTTGCCGTCTTGCGGCCGTCGAGCAGTGCGCGTACCATCTCGCTGTTAAACAATATCTGCTTCATTCGTCTGTCTCCCCCTTCATGAAGCACCCCCAAAAGGTTTTGCTATTCTTTCCCGAATGATGTCCGAACAACGGTTTCCGCCCGATTGCTTTCCACACTTCGGCAGCGGGAATTTCGTATTCCGACCACTTGAATATCAGAATCCCGTTTGGCTTGAGTACACGCATACACTCGGCAAACCCGTCGTGGAGCATCTGCGGCCATGTGTCATCGAGCTTGCCATATTTACGGCAAAGCCACGCGGTCTCAGAGACCGATTTCAGGTGCGGCGGGTCGAACACCACCAAATAGAATGTATTATCCTCAAAGGGCATTTCGGTGAAGTCTGCAAGAACGTCAGGATCCACAGTCAGAAACCGCTCGCTTTGTCCATCGCCCGACTTCCAGATCCGAGAATCTTGCTCCCGGCGTTTGTCCATGTATAGCGCGTCAGGATGATTCTTGTTGAACCAAATAGATCTACTGCCGCACGTCGCGTCAAGTATTTTCTTATTGGTTTTCATTCATTTGTCGCCTCCTCCATTGTTTGTATAACAAGCTTCAGTGCACGCCGTCTTTGGCGGCAAGCCTGTACCCATGCGTTGTATCGACTGTTTTTCGTCCTCTTCCTGCCCGTCGGCGTCAGTGCAAACTCTTCGATTTTCGGGAGCGGGAGGACGAATTTTACCGTCCGCCCATTCATGGAAAAGCTAATGTGCGTCGCTCCCGGCATTATGGCATAAGCGTAATTTTGCGCTCCGTAGCGAGCAAGGACGCTCTCAATTGCGAGACGCGAAACATTTGCGTTGTTTGCATGTTGAGACACAATTTAGACCTCCTCCGTATCATCTTGCCTGTACCACGCGACCGACACGTCTCCGCACGTCTCGCACGTCAGTATCTCGACGGTCACGTTGCGGAGCCGCTGAATCAACGTGTACGCGTGCGGGGACAGCTCATGCACGCCGTCAGGGCGCACGGTTACGCCCTCTCCGTGAGTGCATGGGCGATTGACATCTCTCGCCAATTCCCGCACGGCGTCTGCGTGTCCTAAAGCATATGCGCTGCAATTTTTCTCTTCCTCGTAAAATCGACAGCCTGACGCATCTATCTTGTCGCCTATCGGGAACCTCACCCAGTCTTGACAGGCATCTCGATGTATGCAGTTGCTACATACGCGTTTGCCGCTCACGTTATCCCCTCCTTTTTCGCCTCGATCGAGTCAAAATCAATTCCGAGCATTTCAAGCCTGTTTGCCGCCGCGACGGTCGTACCTGCCCACTGCGTTATCGTCTCGTCCCCGTTCACGTCATATACGGTGCTCTCTATGTATGTTTGTCCGAAGCTCAAACAATCAACATAAACGACACCGTTTTTTATCTTTGCTGTAAAACTGTGAAGATAGTGTGTGTCGTGATGGCGATGACATTTCAGAAGGAATTTGAACAATCTTTCGTCGTTAGCCATTGTTTTCCTCCACAATAAGCGGGCAGTCATGCCGACGGAACGGCATGTCAAACGGGGATTTGCCCAATGACGGGTCCGTGCCGTTGTTCATGATGTTTATGGCTTCGCAATAATAAGATGCACCCATCGCCATCATAGGACATTCGTAGCAATATTGCGGCATTTTATTTACCGCAATAGTCAAGCGTGTTATTTTAATTGATTCGTCTTCCATTTGCTTTAGCTCCCTTCTGTTTTGTATTTCTCATGTCGTGTGCCGTAAAAAAATTACGGCTGTCAATCGCAGAACGTCCTGTGGCAGTGCGGGCAGCCGGTGATGAGCGTCCGTCCGGCTTCGATAATGTCGATGCCCGGACTGATGCTGCCGTCGTACCGCTCAGCCTTATCGTAAATGTTCCGTCTGCAGAAGCAGCACACCCCGTCATACGGCGCAAAACGCGGCAGACCGTTGTCGGCACAGTATTTTTTCTGAGCGGCGGGCGCTGCTTTTCTGTCGTAGTACTTCACTTCTTGTACCTCCAAACGCTGCGCGTTATCGCATCGAGCTCGCGCTCCGACAAGGGCGGGCGGCACGCGGAACGGTTGCAGCGTCCGAGCTCGGTCCGCAGCTGCTCCCGCGTCCAACCCGCACAACGCATCGTCCCCGCGAGAGAGGTGAGCGAACTGTTCCGTGCGCCCTCTCCGATGACGGGATACTCGGGGGTAAGGCTTACCGTCTCCCCCGGGCGGCGCCACACGGGAGAATACATGCGGAAAACGGCGCCTCGGGCGGCGTCCCTCTGCTGCTCTTCTCCGCTCGCCACATCGCCGAAATATTCACTGACTATATGCTCTATCGCCGCCCGGTTCTCTCTCAGCTCACGGAACATGAAGACGTCGCCTGTCATGATGAAATATCTTCCCTCTCTGTACGTCTCGACTCCGCGGCGATTGTTTCTTCCCGGGAACGGCAGCTCTCCGCGGAGCAGGATGTGAAACCCTCTCCCGCTCCGCGAGCGTTCCGTGTATGAACCGCACATCTTTATGATGTCCGCCGTTTCGGGCGTCATTATCCCGTCGTCTCCGTAGCCCGCGTCGATGTCGTATTCGTATTCGTATCCTTCAAAATCAAAGCTGACTTCGTAAACTGCGTTCGCGATTTCGCGG
>CANQMS010000034.1 GCA_947624995.1 uncultured Clostridia bacterium | reverse complement strand
CACGCCCCGCCCGCGCCCGGCACGCCTCGCCGCCGCCCGGCACGCCCCGCCGCCGCCCGGCGCACCGCCTCGCTGCCGCTCGGCGGGAAACGGCTGGGGACGCATAGGGGGCTCGCCCCCTTGATACAAAAATAAAAATTTATTATCGAAAGGAAACCACTATGGCAGACAAGAATCTTATCACAAAAACAGACGTTGCAAAAGCCCGCGAGATCGAATTCGCGGAGACGTTCGGCGCCGCCGTCGGGAAGCTCACCGAGGCTCTCGGCGTGTGCAGACGCGTCGCGAAGCCCGCGGGCACCGTGCTCAAGACGTACCGCGCGAGCGGCACGCTCGAATCCGGCGACGTCGCCGAGGGCGAGACGATCCCGCTCTCGAAATACAAGACCGAGGCGGTCCCCTATAAGGAGATCGCGCTCAAAAAGTGGCGCCTCGCCACTTCCGCCGAGGCGATCATCGACCACGGCTACGACGGCGCCTGCGAGGCAACGACCGACGCCCTCCTCCGCGACGTGCAGAAATCCGTCCGCGCCGATTTCTTTACCTTCCTCGCGACGGGAACAGGCACCGCCTCCGGCGCGACCTTCCAGGCTGCCGCCGCGCAGGCGTGGGGCAAGCTCGGCACCCTCTTTGAGGACGACGAGATCGACGCCGTCTTCTTCATGAACCCCCTCGACGTCGCCGACTACCTCGCCGCGGCGCCCGTCACGCTCCAGACCGCGTTCGGGATGTCCTACATCGAGAACTTCCTCGGACTCGGCACCGTCATCATGTCCTCGCTCGTGCCGAAGGGGACGATCTACGCGACCGCGAAAAACAACATCGTCTTCGTCTACATCCCCGTCGATGGCGACGGCATCTCCGACGCGTTCACGTTCACGACCGACCCGACCGGCGTCGTCGGCATCCACGAGGAGGCGGACTACACGAACATGACCGCGTCCGACACCGTCGTCTGCGGCTGCGAGCTGTTCGCGGAGCGCCCGGACGGGATCATCGTCGCGACGATCGGCGAATAAAGCGTATGGCGAACGCATATCGCATAGCCGACAACGGCGCGTTCTATGCCGAATACGTCGCCCTCTTCGGCGGCGAATCGCTCGGCGAGGCGGGATTTTCCCGCCTCGCGTCCGAGGCGGAGATGACGCTCCGCTCGGCGGCGACGGGCGTCGACGGCGTCTGCCGCCTTGACGATCTCGACACCGACACGGACCCGGACGCCGGGGCGGCGATCTCGCGCTGCATCTGCGAGCTCGTCCGCGCGCTTGCGAGGATAGAAGGCAATGCGGGCATTGCCGGAAGTACCGCATATACCGGGGTGGCGTCCGTCAGCGCGGGCGGCGAGAGGATCGCGTTCCGCGCGCCGGGCAGCGGGGACGCGTTCGCGCGGGCTGCCGCCGATCCGTCCGCGCGCGGGCGGCTGCTCTACGGCATCGCGACGGCGGTGCTGCGCGATCTGCGGACGCGCGGCGGGCTGCCGCTGATCGCCGCGGTTTAGGGAGGCGCGCGATGTACGGATCAACGGTGACGGTCTTTTGCCGTTCGCGCGGGGCGGACGGCGACGAATGGTACGCGGCGGTGATCCGCGGCGCCGACCTCGCCGTCGGCGCGTCTGCGCTCGCAAGGCAGTACGGTCCCGTCCCGGACGGGGCGGCGCTGCTCAGCGTCGCGACCGTGCCCGGCTGCACGTCGCCGACAGGCGCCGTGCAGCCTTCGGACTGCGCGCTCGCCGTCCGCGGGTGCGACAAGCGATGGCTGCCGCCCGAGGTCTGGGCGGCGGCGGACCCGGAGACGAAGGCGCGGACGTTCACGTTCGCGTGCGGCGACGGCGACACGTTTTTCGTCTCCGGCGACAGGGCGGATATTCTGAACGGGATCGGCGGCACGGCGGGCGATCTCTACGCCGTGATGCGGCGCACCGTGCCGGACGTCTACGCCGCCGCGGCGGTGTCGCGGTTCAGGCTGATCCCGCATTTTGAGGTGATCGGGAGGTGATACGTCTGCAAGATCTACAGAACGGCGCGGATATCGTGACCGCCGCGGTCCTCGCGGCGGCGAACGGGGCGGCGAACGATCGGCGCGTGGCGTTTGAGACGCTCGGCGCCTCGGACGGGCTCGCGCTCTTCCCCGGGGACGCGGGCGGGGACGCCGGCGGCGACATCGGCGAGACGCGCGACATCACGGGCGCGGTCGGGCTGAGGCGGCGGTTCGTGTGCCGCATCGTGCTCCGCTCGGCGGACACGTCCGAGGCGGGGCGGCTGCGCGCGGACGCGGAGCTCTCGGATATCGCGGACGGCGCGTGCCGCCGCCTGCGGGCGGAATTTCCCGCCGGGCTGCGCCTCATCCGCGCGCGGCGCGGCACGCCGCACAAAAACGAAACGGAACGGAGCGGCGTCTCCGACAGGGTCGTCTCCGTCTCGGTCGAATACGAATTCGACGCGGAAAACGCAACAGAATAAGACGCGAAAAGCGCGAAAAACGCTTATAAAGAAAGGAAAAATCGGAAAATGGTTGAGAGAAAATATCTCGCGCACTATATCGACGCCGCGTTTGACAAGGCGGCGGAGGCGTGCGACTACGTCCGCATCGGGCGGCACCTCGAGGAGTACTCGGAGGAGCTGAACCCGGACGTCGAGGTCAAAAAGAACATAATCGGCGAGCAGTCCGTCATCCACAACGGCTACGAGGTCGAGGCGTCTGTCGATCCGTTCTATTTCGAGAGCTACGACGACGCGCTCTCCGCGAAGCTCGCGGAGCTCGTCAACACGCGCGCGACGGGCGACGCGTGCAGGACGACGATGGTCGACGTGCTCCTGAAGCCGGGCGAGGAGGGCGGCGAGCCGACCGTCGTCTGGGCGTGGCGCGAGGACGTCTACGTCGTGCCGTCGAGCTTCGGTGGCGACACGTCCGGCATCGGCATCCCGTTTACGGTGTACAAGTCGGGCGGCAGGGTCAAGGGCAGCTTTGACGTCAAGTCGCGCAAGTTCACGGCGGGAGAGTGAGCGGTATGGCGGAAAAAGATCCGGGCGGCGCCGTGGTCCGCGAGTTCGACCCGGGCGTTTTGACCGTCGTCTTCCGGGACGCGGCGGGGGACGAATTTGCGAGGTTGCACGTGAATCCGACGGACGCGGGACTTTTGTCCCGCGCCGCCGAGGTCGCCGAATTCTTCGAAAAGATCGGTGCGGACGCCGTCCCCGGAGAGGGCAGGTCCGCCCACGGTGCGGGCAGAGAGGACGCTGTTCTCGGAGAGGGCAGCCCCGCCCCCGGTGCGGACGCGGGCAGCCCCGACCGTGAGCCCGACGGCGCCGTGTCGCTCGACCGGGCGGTCGAGCAAAAAATATCGTACCTGCTCGGGTATGACGCACACGGCGAGCTGTTCTCGCGCGTGACGGCGACGACGGTCTCGTCCGACGGGGAGATCTTCGCGCACGCGGTGCTCGAAGCGGTCGCGGAGGCGGTCGCGCCGGAGCTTTCGCGCCGGGCGGAGCTGATGCGCGCCCGCGCGCGCGAATACACGGCGAAGTACGGGTCGTGAACGCGTACAGTCTGCCGACGTCGGTCCGCGTCGGCGACCGCGAGGTCCCGATAAGGACGGATTTCCGCGCCGTGCTCGACGTCATCGCGGCGTGCCGCGATCCCGCGCTCGACGCGCCCTCGCGCGCGTGGGTGACGCTCGCGATCATGTTCCCCGGGTTCCCCGACGGCGGCTCCGTCGCCGCGGGCGAGGTCGCCGAGGCGCTCGCCGCCGTGATGGAGTTTGTCGGATATAACCCGGCGGCAAGCGGCGCATCGGATGCGGGTGAATCCTCTGCTGACGCAGAGGATGTACCCGCGAGCACGCCCGAGCTTTTCGACTGGGAGGCGGACGCGGGGCTGATCATACCGGAGATCAACCGGGCGGCGGGCTGCGACGTCCGCGCGCTGCCGTATTTGCATTGGTGGAGCTTCCTCTCGTATTTCTTCTCGATCTTCTCGACCGACCTGACCGGAGGTTCGCTTTTGCGGAGCGTGATCGGCATCCGGCAGAAGCGCGCCTCCGGCGTCCGCCTCGAACCGTGGGAGAGCGAGTTTTATAGGCAGCATGGCAGCCTGTTCCGTCCCCGCGGCGGCGGGTGGGACGCGGCGGCAAAATCAAAGGAAGAGCGGGAGATACTCGAATGGCTCTCGTGAAAGGGGGATTTTGAATGATAAAAGGCAGAAAGGGCTCCGTCTTCTCCGTCACATTTGACGCCGCGGGAGGAGGTTCCTCCGGCTCCGCCGGAGGAACGGACGCGTTTGAAGACGGGATGCGGGACATCCTTGAAATACTGAAAAAAACGGAGCTTGCGGCGTCGTCCCGCGCCGCGCAGATCGCCGCCGTCTACCGCCGCGCGGGGATGACGCTGTCCGAGGCGCTCACCCGCGCGTGGGCGGACGTCAAATCGTACACGGACGCCATGGAAGGCGGCGCGGACGCGACCGCCGCCCTCGCCGGGGCGGCGGAGACGTACCTCTCCGGGCTCGATCAGATCCGGCGGTACACGCCGGCAAAGACATCGAAATCGAGCCAAAAGTCCGGCTCGTCCGGGACGTCGAAGCCGATGGCATCGCCCTCGCCGGACGAGCTCGAGGCGGCGGGCGAGGCGGCGGATGACGCGGAGGGGCAGTGCCGCGAGCTGGCGGCGGCGCTCGCGGGGCTCGGCAGCGTCGGCAGCGCGTCGCTCGACGCGCTGCGGCGCGGATTCTCCGCGCTCGGCGGCGGGCTTTCGCTCCTCTTGCAGACGGGGGACGGCATGCTCTCCGCGCTCGGCTCGATCGAGGCGGCTGTCTCGGCGGCGGGCGACGGGAGCCGCCGCTCCGGGGACGCGTGGCGCGCGTTCGCGCTCTTGCTCGCGGGAGCGGTCGCGGGCGCGGCTGCGGCGTCCGCGCTGTCGCTTTCGTCGCTCGGCGAGCTGCTCGGCGGGTCGGTGCTTGCCGCGGTGCTCGCGTCGTCGGGCGCGTTCGGCGCGTTTGCGGGGCTGATCTCGGGCAGTCTCGCGCCGGGGACGGACACGGCGTCCGGCTCGCTGCGGCTGCTCGCCGGCGTCATGTCGGGGCAGCTCGCCTCGGGCGCGGGGTCCGCGTCGGGACCGCTGAACGCGCTCTCCTCGCTCGTCTCGGGCGCGCTTACGGGCGGCTCGCTCTCGGCGGCGGGAGGGCTTACCTCGCTCGGCGCCGCCCTGACGGGCTCGGTCGCGCCCGGCTGCGCCTCGTCCTCGACCGCGCTCGCCTCGCTCGCGGGGTCAATGTCCGGCAGCGTCCGCTCGTCGGCGGACGGGCTCGTCTCGTACCTGCGCGGGACGTTTCTGCCGGGGTGGAATTCCGCCTTCGGCTCGGCATCCTCTCCGCTGTCGGCGCTGCGGACGCAGGCGAAGGACGCCGTCAACGGCGTGATCCGCTGCTTCAATTCGCTCGGCGACGCGCTCACGCGCGCGTTCGGCGCGCTCGGCGGTTTTTCGTTCACGGTCCCGGACTGGGTGCCGATGATCGGCGGGCGCACGTTCGGCTTCGACATCCCCGTCCCGGAGATGCCGAAGCTGCCGTATCTTGCGCGCGGCGCCGTGATCCCGCCGGGCGCGCCGTTCGCGGCGGTCCTCGGCGACCAGCGCCGCGGCGTGAACGTCGAGGCGCCGCTCGAAACGATCAAGGACGCCGTCCGCGCCGTCATGCTCGAGGGCGGCGGGGGTGAGCGCGGCGGCACGTATAGGTTCACGGCGGTGCTCGACCGGCGGACGCTGTTTGACGAGGTGATCTCGGAGGCAAGGCTGCGCCGCTCGGCGTCCGGGCGCGACCCGTTCGGGGTATGACGCCGCCGCATCGGCGTCATACAAACGTTACGGCGCAGGTGCGCCGTAACGTTCCGTCCCACACCCGGTACATGTACACATATTCACTATATATAATAAGGAGGGAAAATTGGCACAGGAACGGATAAAGATCAACGGGACCGAGATCAGACAGCCGGACGAGGGGCTCGGCTACGCGTTCGAGACGACGTACACGGACGACACGGCGCGCACGCAGGGCGGCGTTCTGCACGCGTCCGCGATGTTCACGGTCGAGGCGCTGACGTACACGGCGTCGTACGTCACGGCGCACGATATGAAGCGCATCCTCGGCTATATCGCGAAGGGGCAGACGTTCACGCTGCGGTATTTTTCGCCGTATTACGGCTGCTGGCGCGACGGGAGGTTCTACGTCGGCAGGGGAGACCTCAAGATCAGGCGGCTGAACGCGGAGGCGGAGGTGTTCGAGAGCATCACCTTCACGATGACGGGGGTCGATCCGATATGATACACGTCTCGGAAAAATTTGCGGAGCGGATGAAAAACGACCGCTCGTTCCGCCCGCGCATCGAGCTCGAAGCCGCGGGGCAAAAGTTCGTCCTCGGCGAGGCGGAGCTCGCCCCGGGCGTCACGGTCGCGGACATGAGCGCCTCGGCGTACGGCGCCTCGGGCGTCTCGGTCCCGCTCGGCGAGGCGGTCTGCCGCTCGGTCACGGCGGAGATATACGGCGGCGCGCTCGCCCCCCTCGGCAGCGCCGACCTCTACGGCGCGCCGCTTACGCTTACGTTGTTGTTTGATATAGCCGCCGACGAATTTGAGACCATCCCGCTCGGGAGGTTCACGGTCACGGAAGCGGAGGCGCGCGGGGAGGCGGTCGCGATAACGGCAGAGGACGACATGTGGCGCGCCGACGTCCCATACAAGACATCGCTGCCGTTCCCGGCAACGCTCGGGGACATGCTCCGCGACATATGCATATCGTGCGGGATCGCGTTTTCTACAGCTGTCTTTCCGAATTCGACGTTTGTCGTTGACTCGGCTCCCGAGGGGATCACGTGCCGCGAGGCGCTCGGATACATCGCGATGCTCGCGGGCGGGAACGCGCGCGTCGACCGACACGGCGTCCTCTCTGTGCTGCCGTATGAGCCGGAGACGGAGGACGTTCACGAGCTCGGCGAGTGGTTCTCGCTCACGTGCGGCGGCGCCGCCGCAGTCACGGGGGTCATACTGGAATCCGATCCGGACGGCAGCGGCACAGACGAAGACGGCGGCGGTGAAACCGCCGGCACCGGCGGTTATGTCCTCCGCGTGCGGAATCCGCTCGCGGCGGGGCACGAGAGGACGGCGGAGGCGCTCATCTCGGAGCGCGTCCGCGGGCTGCGCGTCTGCGGGTTTGAGGGGAGCGCCCCCGCGTACCCGCTCGCGGAATTCATGGACGCGGCGCGCGTCACGGACGTCCTCGGGCGCAGCTTTGAAACGGTCCTGACCGGCGTCCGCTTCAGCTTTTCGGGCAAGACGGCGCTGTTCTGCGCGGCGGACACCTCGCCGAGGCACGCGAGCACGTATTCTTCGCCCAGAACCGAGCTCCTCGGCGAGGCGCGGAGGCTCGTCGCCGAGGAGCGGACGGCGCGCGAGGCGGCGGCGGAGGCGCTCGCGGAGCGGCTCAAAAACGCGCCGGGACTCTACGTCACAAGCTCGCCCGAGCCGGGCGGGGCGGCGGTCTATTATATGCACGACCGCCCCGACCTTGCGGACAGCGACGTCGTCATGAAGCTGACGGCGGAGTCGTTCGCCGTCTCGACGGACGGAGGAAAGTCGTACCCGTTCGGCTTCACGGTCACGGGCGAGCTGATCGCGCGGCTGCTGTACGCGGAGGGCATCAACGCCGACTATATCGACACGGGCTCGATCGTCGCGCGGGACAAGGACGGCGAGGTCGTCTTCTCGGTCAATGTCGAAACGGGCGACGTCGTCATCTCCGGCGACAGCGTCCGGATCGGCGGCAAAAACGCCTCGGAGGCGGTCGCGGATGCGGCGGCGGCCGCATCGTCTGCGGCGGGCACGGCAGCGTCCGCTCTCGAGACGGCGAACACCGCGCTCGACGAGGCGCGCAAATCGGCGAATCTCACGGTCGTGCTCGGCAACGAATACGAGGGCATCCCGACCGACAGCGGCGGCAACTACTCGACGCCGCTCGCGGCGTCGACGGCGGTGCAGGTATACTACGGGCACTCGGACGTGTCGGATGCCTGCACGTACTCGTGCGTCACGTCGGCGGGCGTCACGGGCGAGTGGGACGGCGCGGCGTACACGTACACGGTCACCGACCTGTCGACCGACACGGGCTGGGTCGACATCACGGCGGATTATATGAGCCTGTTCCGCGTGACAAAGCGCTTCAGCGTCGCCAAGATCCGCGCCGGCGAGCGCGGCGCGCAGGGCGCGCAAGGGGAGCAGGGCATCCCCGGCGAACCCGGCGCTCCCGGCAAGGACGGCGCTCCCGGAGCCGACGGCGCACCGGGCAAGGACGGCGAACCCGGCGCGCCCGGAGCAACAGGTCCCGCAGGTCCGGCAGGTCCGGCAGGTCCCGCGGGACCCGAGGGACCGCAAGGCGTGCCCGGCGACAAAGGCGACAAGGGCGACAAAGGCGAAAAAGGCGATCCGGGCTTGCAGGGCGTGCCGGGACCGGCGGGACCGGCGGGCGCGACGTCGTATTTCCACGTCAAATATGCGCCCGTCGCCTCGCCTTTGCCCGAGCAGATGACGGAGACGCCCGACGTCTACATCGGGACGTACGTCGACTACACGGAAGCGGATTCCGCCGACCCGGCGTCGTACAAGTGGGCGCGGCTTCAGGGCGCGCAGGGCGCAAAGGGCGATCAGGGCATACCCGGGCAGGGCGGCGCGAACGGCGCGACCTCGTTTTTGCACATCAAGTACAGTGACGACGGCGGCGTGACGTTTACGGCGGACGCGGGTGAGACGCCGGGCGCGTGGATCGGGCAGTACGTCGACTTCACGGAGGCTGACAGCGCCGTCCCCGCGTCGTACAAGTGGAGCCGCATCAAGGGCGACACGGGCGCGGCGGGACCGCAGGGCGCGCCCGGCGCGAAGGGAGAAAAAGGCGACAAGGGCGACACGGGGTCACCGGGAGCCGACGGAGCCCCGGGAGCCGCCGGTCCGCAAGGACCCGTGGGACCCACGGGACCGCAGGGCGAGCAGGGCATACCGGGCGAGCAGGGTCCGCAAGGGGACCCCGGTCCCGCAGGCGCACCGGGAGCCGACGGAGCCCCCGGCGCGACAGGTCCGCAGGGACCCGCCGGCGCGACAGGTCCCGCGGGACCCACGGGTCCCACGGGACCGCAGGGACCGACCGGACCCGCAGGGCGGACGTACATGATCGAGCTGTCGGCGAACGTCCTAAAGCGCGGGCAGTCGGGCGCGGTCACACCGGCGACGCTCTCGGCGTCCGCGTACTACCGCGACGGGACGGCGGCGGCGCGCACGGCTTACGTCGGGCGCTGGACCGTCGCGACCTCGACGGACGGGGTGACGTTCACGCCGGCGGCGACGTCCGGCGACGCCGCGTCGTATTCGTACGCCGTCGGCGGTCTCCCCGCAAGCGTCGTCGCCGTGCGCTTCACGCTCTACGCGGCGGGCGGCGTGACTCAGCCGCTCGACATGCAGACGGCGCCCGTCGCCGTCGACGTCTCGGCACTGACGCACGAGCAGATATTCAATTTGCTCACGAAAAACGGCGCGATTCAGGGTATCTATCAGGAAGGCGGGCAGCTATACATCAACGGCGCGTACATCAAGGCGAACACGCTCTCGGCGATCTCGTCGGATCTCGGGACGATCACGGCGGGGCGCATCGAGGACGCGATACACGCGTCGGGATTCAGCGGCGGCGTTTGCTTAGACCTCGACGCCAGCCGTCTCGAGATCAAAGAGATCACGGCCCAAAAAATCAGCGGCGGAACGGGATATGCTTACATCGGCAGCACGGTGAATCCGATCTCGGCGGTGTACGCGCACAATTTTGTCGCGGGCAACGGGTATACCCGCATATTTGCCTCTCCCGGCGGCGAGCAGCCGTCGGTGTATGATGCGGAGGACGGCGCGCGGAACGCGTATGCACCGGTCGCCTCGGCGGACGGCGTCGGCTCGGAGCAGGAGCACAACGCCTCGGATGCGGAGAATGCCGCCGAGACGCCGGACGGCATGCGGACCGGGATCGAGCCCGCGTCGCTGTTCGATCAGTGGCCGCATTACAGGCTGCTCAAGCCGCCCGTGAGCCTCGGCGAGATAAGCGGCTCCAAATCGCTGACCGCGTCATATTCCGCCGCGGGCAGCACGGCGACCGCGTGGCGCTACACGGGCGTTTATACGACGCTTTTGCCGTACAGCGCCTACGTCGTGACGGCGCAGGCGCGCTACGGGGTCTCGTGCCCGAACGGCGTCGCGATATGCACGTCGCAGACGTTCGACCGGTCGCAGGTGGTCGCCATGTACAACAACCTGACGACGTACGCCTCGATCGCGCATCCGACGGTGACGTATTGCGGCATGACGGGCGGCACCGGGCTGACGCTGTACGTCTTCGCGCAGTGCGACGTCGCGAGCGGGACGAATTCGGCGAACATACAGGGCTTCTGCATCCCGTTCGGGCGCAGCAGCGAAAGCAGCCTGACGTATGACTATGACGACTCGCAATATTCGCTGTGACGGCGAAGGGACGAAAAGACGAAAAAAGGAGAGAATAAATATGGAAAAAATGAAGAGCGGCGAATTTGTCCGCCGCCTGCGCGGGGTCGCCGAGGGGAGCCGGACGCTCTACGTCATGGGCTGCTTCGGCGCGCCGCTGACGGAGGCGAACAAAAAGCGCTATATAGCGCACCACGAATACAACGCCGCCCCCGAGCGGCGCGCGAAGATTGTAGGGGCGAGCGCCGACACGTTCGGCTTTGACTGCGTGTGCCTCGTCAAGGGCGTGCTCTGGGGCTGGAGCGGCGACAGAAACGCGATCTACGGCGGCGCCGACTACTGCCGGGGCGGCGTCCCCGACATCGGCACCGAGCAGATGATCGCCGCCTGCTCCGGCGTCTCGCGCGATTTCGACCGCGTCGTCCCCGGGGAGCTGTTGCACATGCCCGGTCACGTCGGCGTCTACATCGGCGGCGGGCTCGCCGTCGAGTGTACGCCCGCGTGGGCGGACGGCGTGCAGATCACCGCCGTCGGCAACATCGGCACGGTCCCGGGCAAAAACACGCGCACGTGGACCGAGCACGGCAGGCTGCCGTATATAGATTATGCAGACGCCGAAGACGATTCGGCATCCGCCGAAAACGCGCCGTCCGAGACGTATATAACGTACACGGTCGCCTCCGGCGACTGCCTGTGGGCGATCGCGGAGCGCCTGCTCGGAGACGGCGGGCGCTGGCGCGAGATCACGGCATATAACGGGCTCGACAACGTCGCGATCTACGCGGGTCAGGAGCTGAGGATCCCTGTCGCCGCGCCGTCCGCGCCGACCGCGCCGTCCGCGCCGCGCACGTACACGGTGAGGTCGGGCGACAGCCTCTGGGGGATCGCCGCCTCGGCGCTCGGGGACGGGAGCCGCTATCCCGAGATCAAGGCGCTGAACGGCATGACGGGGGATATGATCTACGCGGGACAGACGCTCCGTCTCCCCGAGGAGTGAGCGCATGGACTGGGCAGCGTGGATCGGCATCGCCGCCGGCGTCGCCGGGATCGTATACGGCGCGGCGCAGTACCTGCGGGGCAGGCACGTTGACGACGAGGCGGGCGGAAGGGCGCAGGGGACGGTTTTGACCGAGCTCGGCTATATAAAGTCGGGCGTCGACGACATCAAGCGGAAGCAGGAGCGGCAGGACGAGCAGAATATGCGGGTCGTCGCGCGCCTGACGGCTGTCGAGGCGTCCGCCGCCGAGGCGCACAAGCGCCTTGACCGCATCGAAGAAAGCGCGGAGAGGGGGTGAATTTAATGTCGGAAAATAACGGTTCTATTAAAGAGGGTTCTCTTGAAGAGAACGGGAAGGCGGAGAAGGCGGAGAAGGCGAAGCGCTGGCTCCGCGCCGCAGCCGTCCGTGCGCTGAAGACGTCGGCGCAGACGGCGATCGCGGCGATCGGGACAGCCGCCGTGATGGGCGAGGTCGATTGGATCGCGGTGGCGAGCGCGTCGGTCCTCGCGGGGGTGCTGTCGCTGCTTACCTCCACAGCGGGATTGCCGGAGGTAGGGAAGTAAAGGGCTTCCCTACCGATCCCCCCTGAGCGCCGCGCTCCCAGCGGAATATGCCTCCCTTTCGCCGGGGACGCGGCGGGCGTCACCCCTTCCACTGTAAGCTAACGAGACAGTTTTTAGATTCGGCTGTCTTTGCCTATACCATTTTATATTCCTTGCTTCAAAGCGGGAGAAGTTCGTTAAGAAGGGACCCTCCGAGGTCCCTCCTTAACAATCCACCCATGGCACAAGGGGGGATACCCCCCTTGTGAATCCCCCATGGGTGCGCCCTTTAAGCTGCGGAGCGAAGTCGAAATTTTTCTCTCCCCGGTTCGTGCGTCGACGCGAATCGCTCGTGCCGCGGCTGAACGCTGACGCGCCGACAGCGACCGCGAAACGTATGTTTCGCGCCTAAACGCTTGACCGACAGCGTCTACTATTTTGTTGCGCCCAAAACCGTTTCTTCGAAAGTGCGAACAGCTCCCTCTGTCTTTTCCCATTGAACGCTGACGCGCCGACAACTCCCGTGCGGGCGTATGCCCGCACCTATCCGTCGGACCGACAGCGTCAGTAAAACGATTTGTTTTATTCTAACCGCCAGTCTGCGAACGTTTTTCTCACGCCTAACTGCCAGCCCGTTTTTTTCACCCTTCGGTCAAGCGCATAGGCGCGCAGCGCGCTCCCTCCGGGAGCTGTAAACCGCGTCAGCGTTCAAAAGGAAAAGACAGAGGGAGCTGTTCGCACATACGAAGATACAATTTTGCTCCGCGACCGCCAAGCGCCGCTGTACGCCCGTGAGCTTAGGTACACAGCGCGCTCCCGCGCGGTCGCTGTCGGCGCGTCAGCGTTCAGCCGCGGCACGAACGGTTCGTGTCGACGCACGAACCGGGGAGAGAGAAATATCGACTTCGCTCCGCATCTCACAGGTCGCACCAATGGGGAATTCACAAGGGGGGTATCCCCCCTTGTGCCATGGGTGGATTGTTAAGGAGGGACCTCGGAGGGTCCATCCTTAACGAACTTCTCCCGCTTCGAAGCAAGGAAAATAAAGAGCAGATAATAACGAACTTCTCCCGCTTTGAAGCAAGGAAAATAAAGAAGTACAGGCGAAAACCGCCGAAGCAAAAGACCGTCCCGTCAGCTTCCGCCCCGCCAACGCTCGGCGCCTCCCTGCGCAAAGGGAGGCTCCAACGCCCGCCGCCTCCCCGGCGCAAGGGAGGCATGACTCGCCGCTGCGCACCGCAGCGCGCCGCCGCGCCGCCGCGCGGCATCCCCCGGGAGGTCATGTTGGGGGGACTCCCCCCAACATTTTCCACACCCTCCGCTGAATTTTTACAAAAAAGCAGTTGATTTTAATGACCTCCGATGATATAATTATGGTGAACTACTGTTTGCACCGCCTCGAACGCGCGGGCGGCGCAGTTCAATAAATTTTCCTCATATGCGCGAAAGCGCAGGGAAAGGGGGTACTGCGGTACTATGAAGACACGGAACACGTACAGCTTGTGGGACAGATTGACGGCGCTGTTGCTGTCGGTCTGCATGGTCAGCTCGGCGCTCTGCTGCGCCGGTATGTTCGCGACGGTCGCCGGCGCGGCGGACGTCCCGCAAAGCGGTGCGACAAAAAACGTCATCTCGCGCACGGCGGACGCCGACACGACGGATGACTACCTGCAAAGGCTGCTTTCGGACGCGAACGGATCGCGCTACGCCGGCAGAGTCTGGACGGACAAGAGCGTTTTCGCCTTCGCCGAGGGCGGCGAAAACAAACTCAAGCTCGACAAAGAAACGGACGGCATCGAAAGCTATGTCGATTTTAATTCCGATTTTTTACATGTATTCTCAGCTCTGGCAAGCTCACAGGTCATAAACGAATACCCGCCGAGCCCGATTGATCTCGTCATCGTATTCGATATGTCGGGCTCGATGGGGCAGGACACGCGTTACGGCATCGACACCGGCTTGAACACGTACATGAAACACAGTACGAGCGGCGATGACCCGGACGAACCGTTCCCGGAAAAGGGCGTTCTGATGTCCGATAGGATCGCGAACTCCCGCGTTCAGGCAACGCTCGACGCCATCAACGAAACTATCGACAAGCTGATGGCGCAGAACCCGCAGAACCGCGTCGCCGTCTGCGGCTACGGCGCGAACGCCGTCGTCCTGATGCCCCTCGCGCACTACCGCCGCGCCGACACGAACGGCAACGGGAAATCCGACGACGGCGACGACCCGTATCTCACCGTCGGCGGCATGGAGACGCTCTACCACCCGAGCGACCTCGTGTATAAGACAAAAGCCGACGATAACGTCGCCGAGGACGGCTGGTACTGGATGAACAACCGCGACACGTGCTACACCGTCGTCGTGAACGCGAAGAGCAACACGCAGACGGAGCCGCTCGGACCGGACGAGACGTGGGACACGCTCAAGTGGGAAAAGGTCTCCCGCACCGTTTCAAACAACGCGCTCGACAGCAACGGCGACCGCGTCAAGGCGTTCCCCGGCGCGTGGAACGATGATGGGACGCCCAAAACCGATTTTGCCGACGAGAGCCGGAAAGTGTACGAGGGGTCCGTGGCGGCTAATGAGGGCTACGCGCACCGCGGCGCTGAACTGATCGCCGCGATGGCGGAAACGAAATCCCTTGACGCCGACGACTACGTCGGTTACTTCACGAACACGCAGGGCGGCATATATCTCGCGTACAAACAGCTTGCCGACTCCGCCGAGACGACGTATTCCGAAAAGCTTTCGAACGGCGTTCTGTCGACGGTCGCGCGCATACCCGCCGCGATCATAATGTCCGACGGCGGCGCGAACTTCTCCTTCAATGAAATGGGAGACGATACAAATCCATATACCGCCGAAGACTGGAATGCTCGCTACGGACAGAGAACTGTTAATAAAGACGGAGTGTTAACATATGATTATATGACCGACGACGGATGGACTAACGGTAGTACCCCTAACTGGAACAGAAATAAAGGCAAGACATCAAACGGACGCGATTTAACTGACGGTCGTCCCAAAGACGCACGCCATCGACTCGGCGGAATTCAACAAGATAATATCGAGCAGGACGGCGACGAATGGTATAAGGTTTTCATTCCCGGTAAAGATACGCTCGAAGGTTGGAACGGTCTGCACGGCATATATAATCAGGGCGCTGATATATACGAGGACGGTACGCTCACGTCGCAGCCCTATTGGAACAATGCCGGTGTATTTTACAGCAGTGATAGAGACTTTACGGGCACGCCCGGAACGGTACTCGAGGTGCTGCTCACCGCGTCCTACATGAGCGACGTCGTGAAGGAACACTACACGGGCGGCTGGGAGAGCAACGGCGCATCCGTGGAGAGCCGTGCCGATCTGTCGACATACACGATGAACGTGGACTCCCAGCACGTTCCGCTGTGGGGTCGCTGGAGGCTCTATCCGACCCTCGACCCGAAGGATTACCCGCTCGACAACCTCAAATCCCTTGTGGATGCCGAGCCTGAAAAATTCGCAGACTCGTTCGGCAGTGCCGGGTGGGGCGAGAACCTCGCTGAATCCTTGCACAACACCGTTTTCGAAGCTATCGAGAGAGAATGGGGAAAATTTGTAGAAGAAAAAGACGTCGATAAGGCTATGATGGCGCTGGACATCTACGGCAAAATCTCTCCCCTCCCCGATGGCGGCGTTGAATACACGACCGGCGACGGCAGAACGGTCACGGTCACGAACAAAGACGTCGTCGACAACATCGCCTACAACGACAAATTCTATGACGTAAACTCCGCCGACCTCTCGGATATATTCGAGCAGATACTGACGCTGATCCTCGGCAAGGTTTTCGTCCCCGTCTCGGGCGACAACGACGCCGGCGTCAGCGACTCGGTCACATATCAGGACCCGATCGGCGACTACATGGAGATCAAAAACGGCGCCGTGACGGCGACGCCGTACCACACGGACGGCACGGTCGAAGGCAAGCCGACCGAATACGACATGGCGATGCTCCTCTTCGGCGAGATGCACGGATTAACGCGCACCGGCGTCTACGACTTCAAGTGGAACGACGAGTACATGAAAACCCATCCGGGAGAGGGCACGCAGGGCAAGACCGCGCTCCCCATGGGCTGGTACCGCGGCGAGCCGGCGGGCGCCGAATACGAGCCGACCATGCCCGAAGACTGCAAAACCTCCGCCGACGCGTGGGCTGCCGGCTGGGTCTACCGCCTCGACTTTAAGACGTTCCTCCGCTACGTCCCGATCGCGGACGGCGAGAAGATCACGGAGCCGAAGGCGCTCACCGAGCAGCAGAAGAACACGGTCTACACGATCTACGCGTTCTCCTGCACGAAGGACGACAGGAACATGCTCCGCATCAACCCCGTCTACGGCAGCACCGTCCCCGCGGACGCGCAGACCGCGTATGACGCGGAGTGCGTGTACGGTCCGGACGGCACAGTGACGTCGTACCCCGACGACAACTCGTCGTACGCCGCATATGACGGCGTCTACCGCCTCTCGGACATCCGCGTCTGGGTCGAGGACTACGGCGACTACCGCGACAGCGAGGGCAAGATCGCGGCGGGCAGCGGCTACGAAAGCTCGCTGTACGTCAACATCCCGGCGCCCGCCGTCCCGACGCAGCTCGCCGAGATAACGCTCGGACCGGAAGGCGTCCTCTCGTATAAGACGAATCTCGGCAGCGACCATATAGGCGAAGACGGCTACGATAATTATTGCCGTCAGTCGACGCCCGCCCGCCTCTTCTACGCGGTCGGCGTCCGCGACAGCGTCAGGACCGCCGGGAACGTGAACATCGCCGCGCTCTCCGAGGAATACGTCAGCTCGCACACCGAGCCCGAAACGGGCAACATCTGGTTCCTCTCGAACTACTTCTCGGGTACGGTATACAGCGACTACTACAATCAGGGCGCCCCCGTCTCGCGCGGCGACCCCGCCGTGACGTTCTCGCCCTCCCGCGAGAACAGGTACTACGTGTTCCAGGACTCGCGCCCGCTCGTGACAAAGGCGTTCGTCGTCGGTGACGGCGGCGCGCTCAAAGAGGCGACGGAGGCGGACCTCAACGCCGGCGAATACGCCGGAATGTACAATGACGAGGCAGCCTTCGCCTCCGCGTGGAGCTCCCGCAAGGACGGCGTGATAACCGACTCCGACAGGACGAAGTACGCGATAGACAAGGGCAGCATCGTATTTATGCGCGGCGACTTTGCAAAGTCGTTTGCGGATGACACAAATTACTATCTCATCATAGAATACTATCGCCCGACCGCGGGAGAGGGACTCAACCTTGAGGGCAAGCCCGTCGCCGGGACGAAGGGCGGCAGGACCGTGCGCCGCGTCGTTCTGCGCGGAAAGAGCGACTTTGAGAGGGAGGGGATCTCCGAGGTCACCCCCGAGCGGACGCTCTGCTGGGTCGACGCGAACGGAAAATCTCCGCAAAAGCCGTATGACGGCGGCAATATGCCAGCTGTGACGGAAGCCGGCGAGAACTGGGTCCTCGCCGCGCGCAGCGGCGGCGTCCGCGTCAACGATATGTCCGGCAACGTCAGGACAAAGGCGTCCGACAAAAAGGTCCGCGACTCCGCCGAGACGTACTACGTCCCGACCGTCTCCGCGAACTCCGGCGTCGGCGAGAGCCTCGTCATAGACAACTATCTCGGCAACAACGGCAGGCTCTCCGTCAATAACGGCAAGCTCGCCGTCACCAAGACGCTGACACCGCCCGCAGGCGGAAAGCTCGAGGATGCGCAGCTCAAGAAGAAGTTTACCTTCGAGCTGACGCTCAATGGCGCCGGCAACGTCACCGTCGACGCCGTGAACGCCGAATACGATATGTATTCGGGAAAGTGGCAGCGCGTCATCAGCTCGATAGACGTCCTGACCGACAACGGCGGGCTCCTGCTCGACAACACGGACGGCCGCGCCATGTTCGAGGTGACAGAGAAGACAGGAGAAGAGGATAAAGAAGGAAATCCGGCATACGAGGCAAAGCTCGTTGTGTACGACAGCAGCAACCGCCTCTGCTACGCGGACGAAAAAGGCAACCCGACCGGCGATTTGTTCGAAGGGCACGAGTCTGACCTCTACTTCCTCTATCTGCCGAACGGCGACGGCGGCGACCTCTACTCGCGCCGCATATACGACATCGAAAGCAAAACTATGCCCGAGAATTCCGGGCGCACGACGTTCTTCGGGCCCGGCACGCGCGAGGAGACGGGTTCGGAGCCCGGAGCCGATAACCGCGACGCATACCGCGAGGCGACGGCTGACCGCCCTGCGGGAACGCGGACATACTGGGCGCTCGACGCCGTCCTGATCCCGTATAGCGAGGTCAAGGACGCGGAAGCCGCCGAAGGCGGAGCATGGACGTATGACAAAGACGGCGCAAACAACAAGCACATGCGCCACTTCACGTTCATCGTCGACAGACCGACCGACTCCGTCAGCGAGTCCGACACCGTCTCCCCGTACAAGACGCGGACGATGTACAAAACGCAGAAGGTCACCTTCGAGGACGGCAAGGCGTCGTTTGAGCTCGCAACGGGGCAGGGGCTCCTCTTCACCGGCATCCCCTCCCTCGGCTACAAGGTGACGGAAACGCTCACGGACGAAGAAAAAGCCGACGGCTACACGCTGAAGGGAATCGTCCCGGTGGGCGACGGCGACGCCGCCGTCGCGGACGGCACCGTCACGGGCAAGGTCGAGGGCAAGGACGAGATCAGGCTCGACTACGAAAACTCCTACGACGTCGGCAGCCTCTCGATCAAAAAGGAGCTCACCGCCGCCGAGGGCACGGAGCTGTATACGTCCGACCGCGAGACCGACTTCGAATTCAGCCTGAAGCTCGATCTGACGAAAGCGACGACACCGGGCACGGGCGACAATAAGTTCCCGTATACGGTCACGGACGGGAGCGGAAAGATCCTCCGCTCCGGACATCTGCTCCTTGCGGACGCCGTGTGCGATGACGGAACCGACACCGATATCGCAATAGGTAAGGACGGCGCGTGGACGTTCACGCTCCGCGGCGGGCAGACGATGCGCGTCGACGGGCTGCCGATCGGCACCGGCTACGAATACACCGTGACCGAAACGCCGACGGACGGCTACGATATCGTCGACGGAGATGGCACCGTCACCGGCAGAGTCGAAGCCGGCAGCAAGACTCCCGTCACCGTCAACTTCAAAAACGAAAAGAAGAAGCCGACCCCCGCCAAGGCGCAGCTCATGCTCGAAAAGACGCTGACCGTCGCCGACGGGCAGTCGTTCCCGTACACTGACCGCGTCTTCACCTTCGAGGTCACCCCGGGTACATCCAACCCGAAGGACGACCCGATAGCGAAGCTCGGCGGATTTGAGAACGGCAAGCTGAAGGTCACTGTCGGACCGTTCGGCACATCGAGCGGCAAACAGACCGCCGACATCTTCCCCAAGGATACCGAGTTCGGCACGCCCGGCACGTACAGCTACACCGTCACCGAGGTGAAGGATTCCCCGGTCCTCGGCGGCGTCACGTACTCCGACCGCAGCTATGAGATAGTGATCACGGTTGAAGAAGAGCGCGGCGGGAGCGGCTACACCGGCAAGCTCGCGGTCAAATCCGTCACCGTCGACGGCGAGCCCGTCGGCAAGGGCGAGACCGTCAAGGTCGGGTTCGAAAACAAATACGACACCAAGTCGACGGAGGCGTCGTTCAGAGTAAAGAAGACGCTCGCCGACAATGATGAAAAGAGCAAAAAGCTCCCGATCGCGAAGGACGATTTCACGTTCACGCTCGAAGCGGTAAACGGCGCGCCTCTGCCGGATGTCACAACGGTAAAGACACCCGCCGACACGGACGGCGAGGTCTTCATGCAGTTCGGCAAGATCGTGTACAGCACCGCCGGCACGTACAAATACGTGATACGTGAGACGACAGGCACGGACGGCACCGTCGCATACGACAAAACCGTCTGGAACGTCACGGTCGAGGTGAAGGATAACGGCGGCGCCCTCTCGGCAGCTGTCACGTACACGAAGGACGGAACCTCCGAGACCGCCGGGTTCGCGGAATTCACGAACTACAAGACGACGCGCGGCGACCTGACGGTCGAAAAGACCGTCAAAGCTGCCGCGGACGGCGAGTACTGGGAATTCACGTTCGATATCGGGCTTGAAGACAAGACGTTCGGCGAGACCGTCACGGCAGACTTCGGCGGCGTGACGGAGACCGTCACGTTCAGCGAGGGCAAAGCGTCCGTGACGCTGAACAGCACGCGCCCGACCGTGACGCTGCGCGGACTGCCGCTCGGCTCGTATACGGTCACCGAGCGCGCGGCAGACGGCTACACCGTCAGCGGAGAAGCGTCGCGCGAGGGCGAGATAACGCCCGACGGCGCAAAGGTGATCTACGAGAACGAAAAGAAGAAGCCGACCCCCGCAAAGTCGGAGCTCACCGTCACAAAGCAGGTCACGGTAAAGACCGGGTACAAGTACGGCTACAAGGCGGAGGACTTCACGTTCGAGGTCACGCCCGGCGGCGGCAACCCGGCAGACGACCCGATAAAGAAGCTCGCCGGCTTTGACGGCACGAAGCTTACCGTCAAAAACGGCAAGCCGAACGGCAGAAACGTCTCAACGGCGGAGATCTTCGGGAAGAATACCGAGTTCGGCACGGTCGGGACGTACACGTACACGGTGAGAGAGCTCGCCCCCGTCCCCGGCATCCCCGGCATCAGTTATGACGGCGCGACATATACGGTCACGTTCACGGTCGCCGAGAGCAGGGACGGAAACGGAATGTTCACGGGCAGGCTCACGATAGAGAAGACCGTGAAGAAGAACGGCGCTCCCGCCTCGGACGTCGTGTTCACAAACGGCTACAGCCCCGCCCCCGCAAAGGCGGACTTCACCGCGCACAAGACGTACGTGGACGACAGCGGAAACGCGCTCACGGTAGATGAGGGCAAGTTCACGTTCACGCTCGAGGCGGCAGGCGGCGCGCCGCTGCCGGCAAAGACAGAGGCGACAGCCGCCGCGGACGGCACAGTCAGCTTCGGCAGCGCCGAATACACGGCTCCCGGCACGTACACGTACAAGATCCGTGAAACGAAGAGCACCGAGGACGACGGCATCACGTATGACGAAGAGGTCTATACCGTGACGGTCACCGTGACCGACGACGGCACGGGCGTCCTCAAAGCCGAGGTAAAGTACGCAAAGGCGGACGGCACACCGGCGGACGCCGCCGAGTTCACAAACGTTAAGCCCGCACCGAAGTACGGCAGCATCACAGTCGAGAAGACCGTGAGCGGGGACACCGAGAGCATCGACCCCGACGCCGAGTTCGAGTTCACCGTATTCGTAACGGTTGACGGCAAGGGCATCGAGGGCGA
>CANQMS010000033.1 GCA_947624995.1 uncultured Clostridia bacterium | reverse complement strand
ACCTGAGGCACATTGAGCAAGGTCATTTCAGGTTTATGGGTTACCTTCAACAACCTAAATACATTATACAAGGAGGCAGAAAGAATCATGTCGAATTTTTCAGCCGTCGTGCGAGGCGATGCAGAGACCGTCGCGTACACGGTTTACGACGGATTTATGAACAGCGGCTTGTCCTGCGAGCTGGCGGGCAGCTCCGACAGGACGTGGGGAGAGGTACGCGTCATCACGCTCGTGTTCGATAAATATATGGCGCGCGTCGGGAACAGGGCGAGCCTGACCGTGACGGTATCGGGTGCGGGCGGCACCGTCGCCGTCGACGCCGTCGGCTCGGGCGCCGGGACCGGGGCGTTCTGGTCGTTTTCATGGGGCGCCGAGGACGACCTCGTCATGACGGTGCAGGGTGTGCTGCGCCGCGCGGGCTACATCACATGAGCGGGGAGATAACCGTCCGCAGGGGCGAGGCGCGCGATATTGAGGCGACGCTTGCGATCTACAACCGCGAGGTCGAAACCGGCGTTGCGACGTTTGATCTCTGCCCGAAGAGCACGGACGAGTGGCGCGCGTGGTTCGCGCGGCACAACATTGAAAACCACCCGCTGTTCGTCGCCGAGCTTGACGGTGAGCTCGCCGGGTACGCGTGCCTGTCGACGTACCGCGAAAGGGGGGCGTTCCGCCCGACGGTCGAGCTCTCCGTCTACGTCGGCGAGCGCTTTCGCTGCCGCGGCGTCGCCTCGGCGCTGCTCGCGCGGATAATAGATGCGGCGCGCGCGGACGAGGGAACGCACGCGATCGTCTCCGTCATCACCGCGGGGAACGAGGCGAGCCGCAGGCTGCACGAAAAATTCGGGTTCTCGTTCTGCGGCACGCTGCGCGAGGTCGGCATAAAGCACGGCGCGTACAGGGACGTCGAAAACTACGAGCTGCTCGTATAACCGACATAAAAGCGCAGAGCAAACGGACGCTCCGCGCTTTTTTGATCCCGCCCGCGCCGGATTTGACAAGCGCGCCGGAAAGTAGTATAATTTAAACAGAGATTTCTTTGAAAGGCGAGGAACCGTGAAAAGGTTTATCATATCGGTGCTCGCGCTCGCGCTTGCGGCGGCGCTCCTTTCGTGCTCCGAAAAGGGGACCGAGGCGCCGAGAGCGCCGACGGTCGTCGAGGAGCCCGTCACCGCCGCCGTGCGCCTTTATGTCACGAGAGACTACGGGCAGTATCAGGGCGAAAAAGAAGGGTTAACGAAGCTTTATATCTGCGGCGACGAGGGGATCACGTGCGTCTATGAATCGGACGACTGCGAGATCGCGGATGCGGGTCCCGGCGCCGTAACGGTCAAGCCGAACATAGATCCGGAGCGACCGGCGGATCTGCAAAAGAAAAATTACGTCCGCGCGTATTTTTACAGGGGCGGCGACATCGTCGGCTACGCGCTGTGCAAATGCGGAATGACGATGTTTTCCTCGTCATTACCGTACGATTATGCGGCATATATAATATATCAGCACGTCTTCACGGAGGGCGAGCTTGCGCGGGCGGGAGGCGTTGACAAGGAATACGCGGACGGCTGCATCGGCAGGGTGACGGCAATTTATGAGGACGAGGGAGAGGTCTTTTCAAAAGAGGCGGGGCTTCGGACCCTTGCGAGCCCGCCGAGGGCGGAGAAAAAGAGCATCACGTTCTCGTCCCTGTCGAACACCGATTGCATGCTAACGGTTTCGGGCGGCGAGTTTGAGGGCGGCGGGACGTCTGCTTCCGTCGGCAATAAAGGCGCGGAGAACAAGAGCGCCGTGTGGTACCCGGGCAGTGACGGCGGGACCGTCTACATGCGCGTCATATACAGGCGCGGCGACCGTATCGTCGGCTGCGCGCTCTACACGATCGAGGACCTCGGCGCGGAGAAGACGTTTGAAACGTATTTTCCGCTCGTCGACGGGACGTATCAGGACGTGACGGAGGAATACGTCAACGGGCGGCTTGACGGTATAGTGAGCGCGCTCACGGGCGCGGAAACGGAGGTGACGGGGGAATGAAACGCATATTTGCGGTATCTCTCGCCGCGCTGACGCTCATCCTCGCCGGCTGCACCGCGGCGCCCGAGCCGACGGAGGACACAGACGTGACCGAGGCGGAAACGTTTATCGAGGCGGACATAACAAATCTGCCGTCGCTCGCGCTCTCGGGCTCCGTTTATGACGCGGACGGCGGGACCGAAATAGAGTTCTCCGTTATAGCGGATGACGAGCATATCAAAGCGTCGGAGAACGGCGGCGGAGTCGTGTGCCGGGTCGAGACGGACGGCGGCTCGATCGGGTATATGGTCCGCGACTACGGCGACTCCTTCAGCAGCATACCCCACTTCGGGGATAAAGACGAGACCGAAGAAAAGCTCGTTTTTTCAAGGATCGACAAGCCGGAGTACAGGCTTACGGAGCTCGAAACATTCAATTGGAGACCGTCCGAGGACGGAAAAACGCCGGAGCTGTCATACGTCAAGGTCGTGTTCACCGAGGAGGGACAGAACGTCGGCTACGCGTTCGCGGAGATAGAATATGACGGCGCGGGTCACGCGGAGGCAAGGATCCTCTGCCGCGGCACGTTCCCGAAGGTAGACGGAAAATATCAGGACGTCACGGATTTTTATATAGACCGCCGCACGTTCGAGGCGAGAGAGCAGTCGCGCCGGGAGCACGCGGGCGAGGGCACCGCAAGGTGACGGACAGGCGGGAGAGCGGAGCACAAAATGTTTGTTGACAAGGTAAAAATACACGTAAAAGCCGGCGACGGCGGAGACGGCGCGATCTCGTTCCACCGCGAAAAATACGTCGCGAAGGGCGGACCCGACGGCGGCGACGGCGGCAGGGGCGGGAACATCGTTTTCGTCACGGACAAGGGAGCGAATACGCTCCTTGACTTCCGGTACAGAAAGAAATTCATCGCGGAGAACGGCGAGGGCGGCAAGTCCGGCAAGATGCACGGAAAGTCGGCGGATGACCTCGTCATCCGCGTCCCGGAGGGGACGCTTCTGCGCGACGCCGAAACGGGCAGGATAATACACGACATGACGGGCGGCGAGCCGTTCGTGCTCTGCCGCGGAGGCAGAGGCGGCTGGGGCAACCGCCATTTCGCGACGCCGACGCGCCAGATCCCGAGATTTGCAAAGAACGGGACGAAGGGCGAGGAGCGGGACGTTTTGCTCGAGTTGAAGATGATCGCGGACGTCGGGCTCGTCGGGCTGCCGAGCGTCGGCAAATCGTCCATACTCGCGGCGATATCCGCGGCGAGACCGAAGATCGCAGAATACCATTTCACGACGCTGTCGCCGATCCTCGGCGTCGTCGCATACGGCGAGGACGGGTACGTCGTCGCCGACATCCCGGGGCTGATCGAGGGCGCATCGGACGGGGCAGGACTCGGACACGAGTTTTTGCGCCACATCGACCGCTGCCGCCTGCTCGTTCACGTCGTTGACGTCGCCTCCGTCGAGGGGCGCGACCCGGTAGACGATATCGAGGCGATAAACGGCGAGCTCTTCGCGTATTCGCCCGAGCTTGAAAACCGCCCGATGCTCATCGCGGCGAACAAATACGACGCCGTGGACGAGGCGTCGTTTGACCGGGAGCGGTTCGAAAAATACGTTTCGGACCACGGCTGGGAGCTCATATATATTTCCGCGGCGACGGGGTACAACATGAAGGAGTTCGTCGACCTCATCGGCAGGCGGCTCTCCGAGCTGCCGCCGGTGACCGTATACGAGGCGGAGGAGGCGCCGGAGCCGGAGATACCGTCCGGCGTCGAGATGACGGTGCGGCGCGAGGGCGACGTCTTTGTCGTCGAAGGGCAGTGGCTCTTCAACCTGCTCGGGCAGGTGAACCTCTCGGACCGCGAGTCGCTTTCGTATTTCGGGCGCGTTCTGACGAAGTACGGCGTCATCGACATGCTCGAGGAAAACGGGTGCCAGAACGGGGACACCGTTTCGATCTACGATTTCGAATTTGATTTTGTAAAGTGATGGGCAGAGATTTTGACAGATTCGGGCGGATGATAGACCTGCTCGAATTGCAGAAGGAATTCATATGCCGCCATCTTTTCCCCGGCGGGGTCGCGGTCGATTTCACGATGGGAAACGGGCACGACACCTCGTTTTTGTCGCGCACGGTCGGCGAGGCGGGGCGCGTTTACGCGTTCGACATCCAGCCCGAGGCGCTCGAGTCGACGAAACGGACGCTTGCCACCGACATGTGCCCCGACAACGTGACGCTCATCCTCGACTCGCACTCGAACGCGAAAAATTATGTCGCGGAAAAGATAAACGCCGGGATGTTCAACCTCGGCTTCATGCCGGGCGGCGACAAGACAAAGACAACGGTGAGGGAGACGACGATGCCCGCGGTCGCGGACGCCGTCGCGATGCTCGCGCCGGGGGGAATACTCTCGGTGGCGATATATCCCGGTCACGCGGAGGGGGACGCCGAGGGGCGCGAGCTGCGCGAGTATTACGCGACGCTCGACAGGCACGTCTTCTGCTGCACCGAGATACACATAGTCAACTCGCCCGCCTCGCCGTATTTTACCATAATCGAGCACAGGGCAAACGGAGGTGACGGAAGACAATGAACAACGGCAACCGAAACAACATGAACCCGAGGGACAGATATTACGCCGAGATGCGCGCTGCGGACGCGCGCCGCGCCGAGGAGGCTCGCCGCGCGGCGGAGCTTGAACGCCGCCGCGCCGCCGCAGAGGAGCGCCGCCGCCGCGCCGCGGCAGAGGAGAGGCGCCGTCGGCACGAGGAGATGGTAAGGAGAAAGAAGCGCGCCGTATACGCGAGGCGCGCGCTGCTGTTTGCCGCGTGCTTCCTCGTCATATTCGCGATCGTGGCGCTGTGCGTTATCGTTTCGTTCCATATGCGCCCGATCGAGCTCCCCGGCGGGGACGACTATACATTTGTATACGGCGATCCGGACGGCAGGGACGGGGTCAAAAAGAGCCCTGTCCCGGCTGAAAAGTTCACGCGCGGCGGCGTCCGGTATGTCGATTTTTCCGAGCTCGCCGAGTATCTTTCGATGACCTCCGTGGGCGGCTCCGGCGCGTTCCGGTACGTCATCCCCGGGACCGAGGAGGAGGTCAGGTTCACGGACGGGTCGGAGGAGGCGTTCATCAACGGCGAGACTTACAGGATGAAGGGAAAGGCAGTTGTTGAGAGCGGGAGCGTTTGGGTGCCGATGTCGTTCGTCACGGACTGCATGACGGGCGTCAAGGTAACGGAGGACGAAAAGGCGCAGACCGTCGGATTCGTCGCATCCGGGACGCTCGCGTTCACGCTCAAAAAGACCGAGACGCTCGGTCCGATCCCGGACGGCAGCGCGTCAGGTCAGCCGTCAACGGACGATCCGCCGGAGCCCGAGTTCAAGACGGACATTTCGGGCTACGAGCCGTACATGAATCCCGAGGACAGGGACGCGTATTTAACGCTCGTCAACCCGGATCATCCGCTCGACAAGAATTACAAGCCGGAAGATCTTGTGAGCATAGTGAATATGCGGCAGGACGGTCAGCGCAGCGAGGTCATGCGCGAGGTCGCGGAAAAGGCGCTCGAGGCGCTGTATATCGAGATGTACGCAAACGGCTTTGACGGTCTCGGTCCGTCCGGATATCCGATCTCCGTCATGAGCGCGTACAGGTCGTACGAAAAGCAGGAATATCTGTTCAATCTCTATACGCAGCAGGAGATGGCGAACGATCCCTCGCTCTCGCGCGAGCAGGCGGAGGCGATCGTCGTCACGTATTCCTGCCGCCCGGGGACGAGCGAGCATCAGACGGGGCTCTGCGTCGATATGCACAACCTCGCTTCCGCGTCCGAGGAGTTCGCGAACGACCCGGCGTATAAGTGGTTAGCGGAGAACGCGTGGAAGTTCGGCTTCGTCCTCCGCTTCCCGAAGGATAAGCAGGATATAACGAAGATAACGTTCGAGCCGTGGCATTACAGGTTCGTCGGGCGATATCACGCGTATCAGATGTATAAGTCCGGCATGTGCCTTGAGGAGTACGTAGCGTCTCTCGAGGGGCAGGGATGATTTTTTCAATAAAAAAGCGGTCCGTGAGCTGTCTCACGGACCGTTTTTTGGTCTGTTCGGTTATGCTGCGGCTAACGGGCAACGGTTCAAAGATCGTAGTGTGTCCACATGCTGATGATCTTTACCGTTTGTTCTTCTTCCGAAACCTCATAAACAAGCCGGTGCTTGATATTGATGCGCCTTGAATATGCGCCTTGCAGATCGCCGACGAGCTTTTCAAACGGAGGCGGTTTCCGATACGGATCGTCCCTGAGAAGTTCTATCAGCGCCTTTGCCTTTTTGTCCAGCTTTGCCGCTTTCAGCTTAGGTATGTCGTCTGCCGCCTTCTTAGTGTAAACAATCGCGTACACTACCATTTCACCTCGTCTTCCCGCAGGCAGTCGTCAAGCGGTGTATGCAGCCCCTCAACTATTTTTTCCTTCAGCCCCGGAACGGAGGAAAGATATACCGTCTCCATCAGACCGTTATAGTCTTCCTCGCTGATGATGATCGCGTTGCCGTCCTTTGTGCTGACATTGACGGGTTCGTTATATTTGATCGTCTGCTCCAAAAAACTGAAAATATTTTTTCTGAAATTCGTGATGTTCGTGTTCTGCATATGATCCCCTCCTCTCATATGTACATTATAGCGTACATTTATGAGCTTGTCAATGATTTGATGCTGCTATGCGCGCGGTTTTTTGCTCTGCCGCAGGACCGCGGCAAGTCAGCTTTTTTCCCTGCGCTCGGCACGCACGAGCTGCTTTTCCCAGGTCTTCACTGTCTGCGCTTTCAGAAAATCAAAGATGAGGGTAAGCTCCTGCCTTTCATCCCATGCTTCAAGCGCGCCGTAATATTCCTTTCGGTCTTCCTCGTGTATGATGACGGGCGGGTGATCGTGCAGCAGAAGAATATAGTTCATGAGCAGTCTTCCTGTCCTGCCGTTTCCGTCTGCGAACGGGTGGATGTTTTCGAACTTTACGTGAAAGTACGCCGCGGCTGTGAGCGCCTTGCCGTTCGGGATGTCGGTCATCTCGGCGATAAGCTCCGCCATTTCTTCATGCACTTCATCCGGTGAGGCGCCGATCCCGTTCTTTCCCGTAACGTAATCGCGGTGCTTGTATTCGCCGGGGCGCTCTCCGAGCTGCCACCGCCGTGCGTCATATGTCTTTTGTGTTAAAATTCGCTGCGCCTCTTTTATAAATTCCTCGTCGAGCGGTCTTTTTTCGCCGAAAGCCGTGAGCAGGAATTCATTCGCCTCCTTCGCGTTGCTTATCTCGAAAAGTGTGCAAATATCTCCGGTATATGATGCAACGCCGCCGCGCTCAAAAATTTCCCTTGTGTCGTTATATGTGACATTGTCGTTTTCAAGCTTGCACGAGTTGTAGGCAAAAGCGATGCTGTGACCGTTCAGAGCCTCTGCAAGCTCCGCGTCCGTAGTTATCTGCTTTTTTTGCCACATCGCAACGATTTTTTCGTATTCTGTCATGTCGCCCTCCGGAGATATTTTTTTGGACGGTTCCGTATGTTTTTATTATACACCAAGATAGACGAGTTGTCATGTTTTTTGCGTTAGTTTATGCGAAAAAAGCGAGCTTGACGGATCTGGAGGGGCTTTTGCCTCACCTTGCACGGGGGAGGAGGAGCGGCACAAAGCAGCAAACCCGGGCATCGAGCCCGGCTTTGCTGTGCGAGATATCGAGGGCGCCTCGTACCGAGGCGCTCCGGTCCGCGCGTTTTGATTCGGCGCGGGCTTTTGTTTCACCTGCGCGGACCGGGCTCGGTCTCGCATCCGCACGGGTCAAAAAGGGGACTCCCTCTTTGAGGGAGTCCCCTTTTTGACCCGTGCGAGAATCGAACTCGCGTTACCGCCGTGAAAGGGCGGTGTCTTAGCCGCTTGACCAACGGGCCGTAGCGGAAATTGGACTTGAACCCATGACCTACCGGGTATGAACCGGTTGCTCTAGCCAACTGAGCTATTCCGCCACATCTTTCAATATTGTGCCCGGAAGCTACCGAGCTTGATTATTATATCAAAGAGTTCGCCGCTTGTCAACACCTTTCGGCGAAAAAAATTTCGAAGCGGCGCGGGAGCGGACGGGACGGCGGAAGATCATTTATTTTTGGCTGTTTTTTATGAAAAGCTTGAAAAAAAGCCGAAGATACAGTATAATTATATCTAAAGACAAAGCGTCTCCTATTTTGCGCCGAACGGGGGTGAGCGGACTTGGCATACGTTTTTCGCGGCGGAATAATGTTCAGGGATGACAAAACTTCGCGCGGAGAGGGCGATCTGCACCGCTTTGAGCCGAAGAAGCTCGTCCTTTATGCCGGCGGGGACTTGCAGGTCGACGTCGGCGCTCGCGTTTTGCGCGGACAGCCGATTGCAAAGGGCGTTTTCTCCCCCGTTTCGGGCACTGTCGCCGATATTGCCGACGTCCCGGGCGGGACCTCGGTCACCGTTGAGTCAGACGGGGAAGGCGCTCTTTTCCCGGGGCTCGTGAAGATGCACAAAAAGCTCGCGGAATGCTCCACGGAAGAGATAATCGGAAAGATCAGGGATGCCGGGATAGTCGGCATGGGCGGCGAGACGGGCTCGGTCGCCGACAGGATCGCAGACGTCATTGGCAAGGCGGACGTCTGCATCGCCGACTGCGCCGGGCGCGAGCCTTACGTCACGTGCGATATGGCGGCGCTTCTCGAAAGACCGGCGGCAGTCATCAACGGGCTCAAAATATTTCTGCGCGCGCTCGGCGTGCGCCGCGGGGTGATCGCGGTGCCGGAGGGGAGCGCCGCCGCCAAAAAGCTAACGGAGATGACTAAGAACAGCGGCATGATATCCGTCCTTGCGACGAGCCGCAAATATCCCGCCGGCGACGAAAGAAGGCTCGTCTATTCATATACGGGGCGCGAACTTGCACACGGGGCGGACACGGTTTCGCTCGGGTGCGTGATATTCAATATACAGACCTGCATCGCCGTTTACGATGCGTTCGTTTCGGGACTGCCGTGCGTCAGCCGCGTCGTCACCGTCGGCGGGGACTGCTTTACCGGCGAATATAACGTCGATGTCCCGATCGGCACGTCGTTTGGCGACCTCATAGACGCCGCGGGCGAGATGTGCGCGGAGCCCGTTTTGATGCTCAACGGCGGACCGCTGCGCGGGATCCCGTGCGGCGCCGACGGAACGGTCGGAAAGACGACTCGCGCGATCCTGCTTTTATCCGAAAAGACGGCGGGAGGCAGCGATACGGATATCTCGCCGGTCTGCATCCGCTGCGGCAGGTGCGTCACGCACTGCCCGGAGCGCCTTATGCCGAACCGCATTTACGATCTCATCCGCGACGGGAAAACGGAGGAGGCTGTCGCCGCGGGCGCGCTTCACTGCGTCGGCTGCGGCATCTGCTCGTATATATGCCCCGGCAAAGCGCCTGTCACGGAGCTGATAGCAGGGCTGAAGGCGAAAAACAACTCACCGGAGGTGACGGATCATGACTGACCGCGAGGCGATGGCGTCGTCCGCCGTTCACACGCCGTACGTCAGGCACGCGGACACGGTCCGCTCGATGATGTTCGACGTGCTGATTGCGCTCATCCCGGCGCTGATATGGGCTGTACATTCGTTCGGGGCGCGCGCCGTCTCGATCATGGCTGTCTCCGTCGTTTCAGCCGTCCTATCCGAGACCGCATTCAATTTTTTCACGAAGCGGCGCGTGACGGTGGACGATCTCTCCGCAGTCGTCACGGGGCTTCTGTTCTCGTTTTTGCTCCCGGTCACCTCTCCCTTGTATACGGCGCTGCTCGGTCCCGCGTTTGCGATATTGATCGTCAAGTGTGCGTTCGGCGGCATCGGATCGAATATACTTAACCCGGCTCTCACCGGATTCGTCTTTGTGAAGCTTTGCTTCCCGTCGGCGGTGACCGCCGCGGGGGACCCGCTCGCAGTACTCAAAACGGGCGAACTGCCGGACGCGTCGCTCTTTGACATGCTCGTCGGCAACATCCCGGGCGGCATCGGCGAGGTCTCGACGCTGCTTCTCTTCGCGGGCGGCGCGTATCTTGTCGTACGCGGCGTCATCGACTGGCGCATCCCGACGGCTTTCATCGGGACGGTCGCTGTTGTGACGCTCCTTTTCCCGAATAACATCAACGGACTTTCGTTTATGGGCTGCGAGCTTCTCTCGGGCTCGCTGTTCCTCACGGCGATTTTTATGGCGACAGATCCCGTCACCTCGCCGGTGACCGGCATCGGCAGACTCATATTCGGCGCGGTATGCGGACTTCTGACGCTGCTTATCAGATATTTCGGGTTCGACGCGGACGGCACCGCGTACGCGATACTGACGGCGAACCTGCTCACAGGTCTCTTAGACAGGGTGACGGCGCCCTTCGTCGCGACGGCAAACGATGATGCGCGATGATGCCGAGGCAAAGACAAAAGGCGCGCGGCGGACATAACGGCGGCGCAGGACGCGACGGGATCACAATCGAAACGGCACTGAAGCGGTGCCGAAACGGTAATGAAAGGGAAGACGACATTGACGGCGGACAGACAAAGAATAATATGTTATGCGGTGTCCGCGGCAGTCGCCGCGGTCATGGCGGCAACGGCGCTGGCGGCAGCTTCATTTACGGGCAGCGGCAGCGCGTATATACCGAATACGGATGAAACGGAGCAAAGCGGCAGCGCGGGCAGCGCGGACGGCAGCGGCGGGGTGGCTGATTCGCCGTCGCACGGCGGCGTACAAAGACCGCCGCACGTCACGGATGGGGAGACCGCCGGCGTCGTCGGCGGCGGAACGCTCCAGTCGCCGCCGGACGGGGGAAACGCCTCGCCTGAAACTGGCGGCGCGGGCTACGACCCCGGCACGGGGCGCGGTCCCGGCGACCCTCTCGGAGGCATCGGCAGAGACGAGCCGCCGAAGGAAACAAAGCTTGAAACGTGGACGTCTGTCGTGACCGAGACTGCCGAGCCCGAGCCGACGGAGACGCTGCCGCCGGAGCCCGAAACGACGGGGTCGGACGGCACCGACACGGCGGAAACGGAGCCCCCGGAGCCCGGTCCCGAGGATACGGACCCCGAAGACACAGATCCCGAAGACACAGACCCGGCAGATACGGACCCGGCGGGCACCGATCCCGCCGACACCGATCCGGACGGCACCGATCCGGACGAAACGGACCCGCCGGATACCGACCCCGCGGCGCCGGATCCGGCGGCGGGCGGTGCCGGCGGAGTTCTGTCATATTCATACAAAAAAGATTTCTGATAACCGACTTTAACGAAAAGGAGCGCACATGAAAAATACCGACGAAACGGTGCGGCACAGGCTGCTTTACGGGAACCCGCTCCTTGTATCACTGCTCGGACTTTCCGGAGCCGTTGTATTTACCCGCGACATTCCGACCGCGTGCGTCGCGGCGGTGACGGCGCTGGCGGTGCTCTCCGCGGCGACGGCAGCATCGTATCTGTTCAGGCGATATGCGGGAATGCGCGGCTTTCGCGCCGTGTTTTTCTCGACGGCGGCTGCCGTGACGGCGCTGTGCGCCGTCCTGACGGGAGCGCTCCTCCCGTCCGTTTGGAACAGTGTCGGCGCGTGCTATCCGCTGTTCCCGGTCGGCAGCCTCGCGCTCATGGCATCGCGCGAAAGAGGAAAGCTCGCCGAACGCGAGCTCGATGTCGCGGTCATGACGGGCGGCTACGGCGCGGCTATTATCCTGATCGCGGCGGTAAGACAGATTTTTTCGTTTTTGCCGTTCTCGGCAACGCCTGCTGCGGCGCTGCTCACCGCAGGCGTGCTTGCAGCCGCTCTGCGCGCGCTCCCGCGGATCGCCGCGTCCCTGCGCGCCGCCGCGGAAACGGGCGCCACCGCGGTCCGAACAAAAAGGCGCGCGCTGCGCGAGCCCGAAGCGGCAGCCGCTGCCGGAGAGGACAAACAGGAGGACGCCGACGGGCAAAAGACCGGCACCGCGGAAGAAAGGACGCCGGACGACGCGGCGCTGCCGGAGCTCGACCCCGATTTCTGGATAGACCCCGACGAAGACATGGCGCCGGAGGACGAAACGGATGACGGCGGCGACGGGAACATAGAAAACAACGGGAATAACGACGGCAAAGGCAAAGGCGAAGACAAAGACGACGGCAAAGGCGGTGACGGCAATGAATGAGATCTTCGGCGTCCTTTTGCTTGCGTTCTTCGCTTACAACCCGGTCCTCATCCGCGCGGCGGGACTCGACTCTGCGGAAAGAATGTCCCGTGACGCCCGCCGAGTGCCCGTGGCGGGAGCGGTGATCGTGTGTTCGGCATTTGTCTCTCATATCCTCACGTTCTCGGTGCTGACGTATTTCTTGCCGCTCCTCGGCATCGCGCCGACAACGGCAACTGACGGCACGGTCGCCGTATTTGCGACTCTCGGCGTGACCCTCGCTATGGAATACGCGTCGAAGAGATGGCTGCCGCAGGTGAGGGATATCCTCGGCGGGAGCATATTCACGTTCGGGTACAATTCCGCCTCGGTCGGCATCGTGCTTCTGAGCCGCACGGCGGGAAGCAATTTCGGCAAAAGCCTTGTATACTGTCTCGCATTTTCGGCATCTGTCGTTATAATGTATTTTCTCATCAACTTCTGGCGGTCGCACTTGAAGGAGCACCGCCTCCCGAAAACGATGCGCGGCGCGCCGATTCTCTTCTTGCTGCTCGGCCTCGTCGCCATGGTCCTTGAGGGCTACGCCGGCGTCTCGCTGCCGGGATGACGAACCGGCGGCATTACATCATACGGCAAAGGATAAATCACATATCAAAACGCATATATTTTCTCCGGAGGAAAGCAAAATGCCGAACGCAATTTTTTCGGTCCCGAAGGCTTACAACGAGCCGATCCACAGTTATCTGCCCGGTACGGCGGAGCGCGCGAGCCTCAAGGCGGAGCTCGCCCGCCAGTCATCCGAGACGGTGACGATCCCGCTCATAATCGGCGGGAAAGAGGTATATACGGACAGGACGGCGGACGTAGTTATGCCGCACGATCACCGTCACGTGATAGCGCGCTGCTGCATCGCCGGCGAGGATGAGCTCCGCGCCGCGGTGGAGGCGGCGCTCGCCGCGAAGGCGGCGTGGCAGTCGATGCCGTTTGAGCACCGTGCCGCGATCTTTCTCAAGACGGCGGAGCTGCTCACGACCGTGTACCGCGACAGGATAAACGCCGCGACGATGCTCGGTCAATCCAAGACCGTGTTCCAGGCGGAGATAGATTCCGCGTGCGAGCTTTCCGACTTCTTCAGATTCAATGTTTATAACGCCGAGACGATCTACGCTCAGCAGCCGAACAACTCGACCGGCATATGGAACAGGGTCGAGTACAGACCGCTTGACGGTTTTGTCGCCGCGATCACGCCGTTCAACTTCACGTCGATAGCGGGGAATCTCCCGTCCGCCCCGGCGCTGATGGGGAACACTGTCGTGTGGAAGCCGTCCTCTACCGCGGTCCACTCGAACTACATCCTCATGCGGATAATGATGGATGCGGGGATGCCCGCGGGCGTCATCAACTTTGTCCCGTCGCGCGGGGAGGACGTCAGCCGCGTCGTGCTCACGCACCCGAAGATGGCGGGATTCCACTTCACCGGCTCGACGGAGGTCTTCTCCGGCGTCTGGCGCACGGTCGGCGAGAATATAGGCAGGTACGAATCGTATCCGCGCCTCGTCGGCGAGACGGGAGGCAAGGACTTTATCTTCGCACACAAAACGGCGGACGTCGGCGCGCTCGCCGCGGCGATGGTCAGGGGCGCGTACGAATATCAGGGACAGAAGTGCTCCGCCGCGTCGCGCGCGTACATTCCCGCGTCGATCTGGGATGAGGTGAAGGAGAAGGTCAAATCGCTTGTCTCGGATATAAAGGTCGGCGACGTCGCGGATTTCTCGAACTTCATGGGCGCCGTGATAGACAAAAAGTCGTTCGACAATATAGTCGGCTATATCGAGCGCGCAAAGTCGTCCCCGGACGCAGAGGTGATTTTCGGAGGATATGACGGTTCTGTCGGCTACTTTGTCGAGCCGACGCTGATCCGCGCCCTGAAGCCGGATTATGAACTGATGGTAAAGGAGATCTTCGGACCTGTCCTGACCGTTTACGTCTACGACGACGACAAGCTCGACGAAACGCTCGCGCTGTGCGACACCTCGTCACCGTACGGGCTGACGGGCGCTGTATTCGCCTCCGACCGGGCTGCGATCGCGCATATAGAATCCGCGCTCTCCGGCACCGCCGGCAACTTCTACATAAACGACAAGCCGACCGGCGCCGTCGTCGGGCAGCAGCCGTTCGGCGGCTCGCGCGCGTCCGGGACGAACGACAAGGCGGGCAGCATTCTCAACCTGTACCGCTGGGTCAGCCCGCGCTGCATAAAGGAGACGTTCGTGCCGGCATACGCGGTGAAATATCCGTACATGAGCGAAAAATAATGCTCGGACTGTTCTCGGCGGAGCTCACGGAAACGGAGGCGGAGGAGGTATTTTCCCGCTTCCCGGAACTGTCCCGTGAAAAGCTGAAGAACCGCCGCAGGAGCGGCGATATCTCGGGCGAGCTTTTGCGCCTGTATATGACGGCGTCCTGCGGCGCGCCGCCGGAATTTGCCGTCGGTCCGCACGGAAAGCCGTTTTCGCCGTCCCGCCCCGATATCTCGTATAACATCAGCCACAGCCGGACGCTTGCGGTCGGCGCGCTTCTGACGGGCGGCATGGGCGAGGTCGGCGTCGACGTCGAGTTCGTCGACAGGGAAAGGCGGGGGAGGTGCGAGCGCATCGCGGAAAGGTTTTTCACGGAGCGCGAACGCGCAGAGATCGAGGTCTCAGTGGACCCTGTCCTCGCCTTCTATCTTTTGTGGACGCGCAAGGAAGCGCTTCTGAAATATACGGGCGAGGGCTTTTCCGCGCCTTTGGCGGGGGCGGAGCACGTGAGCGGCGTTATTGTCCGGAGCCGCGTCATTTACGGCGCGGACGGACGCGAGTATGCGTTCTCGGTCTCGGCGCGAAAGGACGCCTTCGGCAAAGAAAACGCAGAGTGCAAAGGGAGCACAGATATAAAGTATATCAAAAGGATATAAAAATAAAAAACATTTTAAGGAGGAAGAGAGATGGCAAACACGGTCATCACTATCGCACGGCAGTATGGGGCATCTGGGAGATTCACCGGCGAGCTTTTGTCGGAGATGATGGGCATCCCATGCTATGACAGAGAGCTCATCACGATGAGCGCGGCAAAGAGCGGCTACAACGAGGACGTCGTCGAGAGCTATGACGAGAAGGCGCAGTCGAGTCTGCTTTACACGCTTGCGGTCGGCTCCGTCGACTACGGAACGCCCGTCCCGCTCGCGTATCACATGCCGATGAGCGACAAGCTCTATATCATGCAGTCGAACATCATCCGCGAGCTTGCGGACAAGTCGCCTTGCATAATCGTCGGGCGCTGCGCGGACCACGTGCTGAACGAAAACGAAAAGCGCGTCGCCGTCTTTTTGAAGGCGGAGCTGTCCGTGAGGGCGGAGCGCGTCGCGGAAAGACACAACATTTCTCTTTCCGAGGCTCAGGACATGTGCGTCAAGACGGACCGCAGGCGCGCGGCATATTACAGCCACTATACGGGGCAGAAGTGGGGGCGTTCCGACCTCTACGACCTGATGATAGACACGACGAGGATTGGCGCGCACGGCGCCGCACTCGTGATAAAGCAGTATGTCGACTCAATCGGCTGACCGGCTTTTTGCGGGAAAATATTCATATGTGATCCTGGCTGCCGCCGCCGTCCTCGCCGCCGTCGTGTCGCTGCCGTTTTTGTGGCAGAAACCGGCGGAGCCATACGGCGGCGGCGTCGCCGAGGCGAGGTTTTTCGATGTGGGTCAGGGAGATGCCGCCATGTTTCTGTGGGCGGACGGCGCGATCCTGATAGACGCCGGAACGAACGCGAGCCAGTACGATCTTGTCGGCTATATCGAAAACCTCGGCATAGACGAGATAGACTGCGCCGTCTTCACGCATCCGCACGAGGACCACATCGGCGGCGCGGACTGCGTTCTCGAGGAGTTCGACGTCGGCGCCGTGATAATGCCGGACATAGTGTCGGACAGCATCACGTACGCCTCGATGACGGAGTGCATCGACGAGGAGGGCTGCCCCGTGTACGAGGCGGCGTCCGGCGGCGTGTACAAATTCGGCGACGTGACCTTGACGGTGCTTTCTCCCGCCGAGGAATTCGGCGACGCGAACCTCGATTCCGCCGTTGTCATGATCGAGTACGCGGATGTAAGCTTTCTCTTCATGGCGGACTGCGAGCGGGAGGCGGAGCTCGCCGCGCTTGAAAAGATGGGGAAGGACGCCTTCGACTGCGACGTGATAAAGATCGGACACCACGGCTCATATACGTCGACGTCGGATGAGCTGCTGGCGGCGGCAACGCCGGATATCGCCGTGATCTCCTGCGGCGAGGACAACGAGTACGGTCACCCGCACCGCGAAACGATGGAAAAGCTCGAAGATCTCGGCATTGAGATCTACCGGACGGATGAGGACGGGACCGTCGTCATCGCGACCGACGGCGAGACAGTCTGGCGGTCAAAATAGATCCCGCTCCGCGTTTTGACAAAACATGACCGCGGGGAGAGGACATCCCGGGGCGCAGCTCTGCCGCCCGGGGACCCACTCCCCGCGGCCTTAAATTATAAACGCCGTGAGGCGTTCGAGGTCCGTACCGCGAGGCGGTACGGACCCGACTCCTTGCCGCAAGACGGCACACTCAAGCCTGTGCCGTCTTGCGGGATCACGATCCGTTACGCCGCGAGACCGGCGGGAATGTTTTCAAGCATGTTTTCGATAAAAATGCCGTATCCGCGCGTCGGGTCGTTGATCATGACGTGCGTCACGGCGCCGACGAGCCTGCCGTCCTGTATGATCGGCGAGCCGGACATCCCCTGAACGATGCCTCCCGTGCGCTCGATCAGGGCGGGATCCGTCACCGTGATGATGAAGCTCTTGTTGTCGCGGCTGCGGCGGTCGATCTCCGAGATCTTTGCCTTGTAGTCGCGCATGTCGCCGTTCGCGAGCGTGCAGCGGATCACGACGTCGCCCGCCCTGATCTCGCTTTTGCGCGCGATCTCTATCGGTTCGCCGCCGTCCGGCAGCTTTGTGAGCGTGCCGTAAATGCCCGTCGCCGAGTTTTTATCTATCGTTCCGATCACCTTTGTGCCGAAGTAGCCCTTCAGCTCGCCCGGCGTCCCCGCGACGCCGCGCTCGATGCCGAAGAGCGAGACGTCCGTCACGCTCCCCGTGACGAGCGGGATCAGCTCGCCCGAGTCCGAGTCGCAGATGCCGTGCCCGAGTCCGGCAAATCTCCCGGTCTCGGGGTCGTAGAACGTGACCGTCCCGATGCCCGCGGCGCTGTCGCGGACCCACATTCCGGCGCGGAAAGCGCCCTTTTTGTCTTTCATAGGGACGACACGGCAAGTGTGCTCCTCGCCGCCGCGCCTGTATGTGAGCTTTATCTCGCCGCCGCCGGAGATGAGCTTTACAAGCTCTTCCGCCGAGGACAGGCGCTGCCCGTCTGCCGATAAAATGAGGTCGCCGGGCTCGATGCCCGCGTCCCGCGCGGGGCACGCGTCCCCGTTCTCCGCCGCGATATCCTCGAGCCCCGCGACGATAACGCCGTCCGTCCGGAACCGCACTCCGAACGGCATACCGCCCGCACAGAGCCCGCCGTCGGCAAAGACCGTGACGGTCAGCATCAAAGTCACCGCAATAGCCGCGGCGGCGAGCCCTCCTTTGTGAATAAATCTTTTTGTTCGCATATTTTCCCCGTACTGCCACCGTTTTCCTGAAAGACGCCTTTTCGGGCGTCTTTTTATACTTTGCCCCGGCGGGGGCGAATTATGAAAAGCAATATTATGCGCCGCAGCTATGGAAAAAAGCGGAATTTATATATATCGCCTTATGCTTTCGAGCGCTCCCTTTTCGAGGCGGGAGACCTGCGCCTGAGAAATACCTATTTCGGCGGCGATCTCCATCTGAGTCTTTCCGCGGTAGTAGCGCGCCTCGATTATGGCGCGCTCGCGCGCCGTAAGCTTGCCGAGCGCCTCGCGCAGCGCGATGTCCTCGAGCCACGCTTCATCCGAGCTTCCCTCGTCGGAGATCTGATCCATTACATATATGCAGTCCGTGCCGTCGTTGTACAGCGGCTCGTAAAGCGAGACCGGGTCGACGATCGCTTCGAGCGCCTCGGTGACGTCCTCTTTTTTCTCGCCGAGCTCCTCGGCGATCATCTCGACGGTCGGCTCGCAGTTGTGCTCGCGGATATATTTTTCCTTTGCGCCGAGCGCCTTGTAGGCGAGGTCGCGCAGCGAACGGCTGACGCGTATCGCGGCGTTGTCGCGCAGGTAGCGGCGTATCTCGCCGATTATCATCGGGACCGCGTACGTCGACAGTTCGACCTCCTTTGTCGTGTCGAAGTTGTCGATCGCCTTCAGTAGGCCTATGCAGCCGACCTGAAAGAGGTCATCCATGTTCTCGCGCCTGCCGGCGAATCTGCCGACGATGCTGAGGACGAGCCGCAGATTTCCCGAAAAAAGCTCCTCCCGCGCGTGCGGGTCTCCCTCCTTCATTTTTTGCAAAAGCTCGCGCTTTTCCTCGCTCCCGAGCGTTTTCAGCTTCGAGGTGTTCACCCCGCATATCTCGACCTTGCCGTAATACACGTATAATCTCCCGTTTCATTTTGTCTCACTTTAAAAAAAGTATTGCCTCAACGGGAGTTTTCTAATACAAAAAACGGCGAATACCTTTTTTTCCCGGTATCGCCGTTTTTTAAAATTTATGTCGCAGCTGTTTCAGAGGGAGAGCCCCGACAGCTTCCAGACGCCGCCGCTCAGCACCCAGACCATCGTGTAGGAGCCGTTGTTGTCCTTTTCGTATGTCCAGAGCACGCCGTGGGACTCGAAATCGACCTTGACCGAGATGCACGTGTCGGAGAATTTCGCGAAGTCGTAGACGCGCGTCGTCAGCTTCGTGACGGAGTAGGCGTCGTTGTACATGACGGCGTAATACGTCCCCGCGATGATCTCATACGCCTCGGAATACGCGAGCGTGTACGACATACATGCGGAATAGTTCGCGTCGAGCCCGGAATACCCCTGCATGTTGTACCTGATGAACTGCTCGGTAAAGGACTGAGCGAGAGCGCCGACGGCGGACCGTTGCGCGTCCGTCGGGATCGGATAGAAGACGTACGACGTCCCGTCCGCGTCCATGGCGGCTTCCTCGGACGAGACCGTGAACTCCGGCTCGTGGCAGAGATGGACCGTGTATGTGACGCAGTGCTCGGTGACGGAGGCGGCGCCGGAGGTGAGCGGCGAGCCGTAGACTGCGTCCGCCTCCGTGATATAGCCGTCCCCGACCTCGATCCCGTTGCAGTAGAGCGCCGTACCGACGGGGACCTTGACCGTATACGCTTTTTTATACGAGTCGGGATAAGGGTAGAAGAACGATGTCCCGTCCGGCTGGGGCTGCGTCAGCGCCTCGCCGTCGAGCGTGACCTCGAGCTCGGGCGTACCGAGCATGGCGGGGAGCTTATATACGCGCAGCTTCGGCGTTTTGCCCGGCTCGAAATCGGTGCGCAGCGCCTCGGCTTCCTCGCTGCCGACGATACAGTCGGATGTGACTGTCACGCCGCCTACCTTGACGACGGCGCCCTCGGGCGCCGTGACCGTGTAGTCCCTGCGCGAGGCGAGGTCGTAGTCGGAGCAGAACGCGCCCTCGCCGAGCTCGGTCATTTTCAGATCCTCGCCGTTGTACGTGCCGGCGACGTCGACGCCGCCGAACACGTTTCCGATCTCGTACGTGACGAGCGCGTGACCGGCGCGGTCGAATTCGGAAAGGGAAGTGCTCTCGAACTTTTCCTCGAGCATGTATTTATCTCCGACGGCGGCGCCGTTGACTGTCAGGGACGTGCCCTCCGGCACGATGACGGTGACGGGGGAGCGCCTTTCCGCGATCCATTCGGGATATATCTCCGCCGTCGCGACGCGATAGACGGGAAAGCCGTATCTGCCCGTCTCGTCGGACGTGAGCGTCAGCTTCAGAAATTTGCCGCCGCAGTAGATGTCGTACGCGTCCTCGTCGTCGCCGGATCTTGTGAATGTCAGCCCGTCCTTTGCCGCCTCGGACATGGTTTTTGCGACGGAGTCCTCGGTTTCGAATCCGGATGCGCTCTTCCGTATCTCCTCGATATCGAAGAAGTACGCGGAGCTCTTGCCGAGGGACTCGATATATGACTCGATAACGTGCTCGGGCAGCGTTTTTTCATATTCCGAGATAAAGTCGTAGAACATGCCGACGCCGCAGGATACGGCGAAAACGAGCACGGCACAGAACGCGGCGTAACAGAGAGGAAAGCGGTCGCGGTGCGTGCGTTTCCGTCTCGACTTCAATGTTGATTGCTGCTTTTCCGATTCGTTCATGGCATTATGAGAAACACGTCGGGGAGCTTGCGCTCGCCGAACAGGTATGAGCTCGTGGTAAGAGTTTCGCCGTTATATATCATAAGGGAAGAGGAGCCGCCGTCAAGATTCGCGGCGTTGACAGCGCCGAATTTGGACATGATGACGCAGAGGTCGTCGTATGTCGCGCCGATGGAGTTCGCCTGCCTGCCGTTGACGACGAGCAAAAGAACGGTGCCGTCGGCACACTGACCGATCGCGGTGCGCGGGTTGAGCCCGCCGCCGAGCTTGCGCTTCGTCGTCTCGGGGACGCCGTTGACGATGAGCACGGGACCGGCGGAGAACGAGAGCCCCTCGACTATCCCGGCGTCGAGCGCCTCCTGCCCCGTCATATTTCCGACGTGCATGACGTGGTTCGCGTCGAAGCCGATGACGCAGAGGTACGTTGTCCCGGCATATCCCCACGCGATCTTGCCGTCCCGGATGACGATGCCGTCCGGGATCGCGCCGGAGCCGCCGCCGTTCGGGTCGTAGAAGCCGCCCGCGTTGATGCCGCCGATGGCGCCCGATTCGGCGATGAACTCGCGCAGAGTCTTGCCGGCGTAACCGTCACCGTACGCGGGCAAAAGCCCGACCTTGACGCGGGACGGGTCGTGGACGAGGATCATTTTCCCGTCGTATGTCGGACCCTTTATGTCGACGACCTCGATGACGCTGTCCTCGACGGGATCGGAGCTTCCCTGCTGCCCGCCCGATTCGGTGTCACCGGGACCGGCTGTGTCGAATGTACCGAAGGGAGGGCGCACGCCGCTCGGATCCTTGTGCTTATTCGGGATATCTATCAGACCCGGGTCGGACTGGATCGCGTCTCCGCCGCCGGTGTTCAGAATGTCGTTTATCTCCTCCTCGGAAAAATACATCCGCGCGAGAAATTTCGCCGCAGACGTCTCCATGACGCTGCGGACGAAGAGGTCGCGCGCCGTCGTCGACGGTCCCTTCGCGAGCACGAGCATCATGAAGTAGAGCGCGGCTACGAGCGCTATGAGCAGCGTCAGAACGATCAGCGCCGTGCGCCTCACGTATTTCATTGTCCTTTTCCTTTTTTCTTCCGGGATCCTGCGTTTCATCAATATATCTCCGAAATTGCAGCCCTGCGGGCGTGCGAGGCGGTCTTCGCCTCTTTGCCGCGAGCGCAGACTCGCAAGGCACATTTTCAACCATTATACAGAATATTATACATTATAAATTAAGAATGTCAATAGCTTGCC
>CANQMS010000032.1 GCA_947624995.1 uncultured Clostridia bacterium | reverse complement strand
CGTAATCCTCGGTGTCGTAGCCGGTGTAGACATAGAGCGACAGCTCGTACTCTCCCTCCTCACGCGGCAAAACGACGGAGCGGTGGTTCTTGTCCGTTCCCTGAAGGAGCGCCCCGTCAAGATAGACCGTGTACTGCGGATTTTTCCCGTCGCCGTAATAGTTTTCGAATAAACGCGTCGTCCCCTCCGGCGCCGCCCCGATAAAGATGCGCGCGCGGAACGCGCCGTGAAACTCCTCGCGCCGCCCGAACCTGTCGTCTCCGCTCCACGGTCTCCACGCCATACCGTCGCCGGGCGCGCCGACCTCGCCGTACCCGCACGGCGCAAATTCGAAGCCGGTCGCCGGTACGCGCTCCCTCTCCGTAAACGGCAGGAGCCTCCGCAGCATTTCCCCTATGCGTTCATATGTAAAATTCATTCTGTCAGTCTCCCGGAACATTGCTTGCCTGATTAATTATACACTAACGTCCCGCCGGAGGCAAGCGGGCAAAGAGCATTTTACCGAATATTTCGTTGACACGGGGCATTATAAGTGATAAAATACAAAAAAAGGAATCGAGCCGAAAGGAATAAAGAACATATGACGGAAAACAGAGCCGAAATACCGGCTGAATACAAGTGGGATTTAACGGCGATCTACGCCGACATGGACGCATTTGAGGCGGACTTTGCACGCGCAAAGGCGCTGATCGAAAAATTCCCAGCGCACGCGGAAACGATGACACAGTCGGCGGTGGGGCTGCTCTCCATGCTGAAGGACTCGGTCGAGCTCGAACGGATCATCTCAAAGCTCTTCAACTATTCGAGCTTCAGCTCCGACCTTGACACGTCCGACAACACGTACCTCGCGCTCAACGGGCGCATGATGGACCTTGCGAACGCCGCGGGCGCCGCCTCATACTTCGTCTCCCCCGCCCTCATCCGCATCGACGACGAGACGCTCGCACGCTGGTACGGCGAATGCCCCGAGCTCCGAGAGTACGAGCGCACGATAGAGGGCAGCCGCCGCTACAAAAAATACACGCTCTCAGACGAAAACGAAAAGCTGCTCGCCGGGCTGCGCCGCGGCATGGGCGGCTACTCCGGCATCCGCTCCGTCTTCGCGAACGCCGACCTCGACTTCGGCTATATAAAGGGCGAGGACGGCACAAAAACGCACCTGACGGACGCGAATTACGTCACGTTCCTGATGAGCGCGGACCGCCGCGTCCGCCGCGCCGCGTTCAAAAAGATGTACGAGACGTACAAACAGTTCGGCAACACGTTTGCCTCGATAATGAACGCCTACGTCAAGGAGCGCACGACGCTTTCGCGCCAGCGCGGCTACGACTCGAGCCTTCAGTGCTCGGTCTTTGACGACGAGGTCACCCCGGTCATATACGAGACGCTGATCGACACGGTCAACAAGAACCTCCCCGTCCTCTACGACTATTACAAGCTGAAAAAGGAGGTGCTCGGGCTGCCGAAATATCACCTCTACGACATATACACGCCGCTCATCGGCTCGTGTACGAAGACGTATTCGTACGAGGAGGCGGTCGAGGAGGTCCTCTCAGCCATATCCGTGTTCGGAAAAGAATATCACGACGTGCTCGAGGACGGCATCAAAAATAAGCACTGGATCGACGTCTATCCGAGCCGCGGCAAGCGCAGCGGCGCATACAGCGGCGGCTGCTACGACACCGACCCCTACATGCTGCTCAACTACACCGACACGCTCGACGACGTCTCAACGCTCGCGCACGAGGCGGGGCACTCGATGCACTCGTATTTTTCGAGAAAGTCGAATCCGCCGCAGAACTCCGAATACACGATCTTCGTCGCCGAGGTCGCCTCTACCGTCAACGAGCTGATCTTCTCGCACAAAAAGCTGCGCGAGTCCGAGAGCCGCGAGGAAAAATTAGCGATACTCAATCAGATCATGGAGACGTACAAGGGCACCCTCTTCCGCCAGACGATGTTCGCCGAGTTCGAGCGCGATATGCACGCTATGTCCGAGGCGGGGCAGACACTGACAAAGGACCTGCTCTGCTCGAAGTATTATGAGATCGTCAAGCGCTATTTCGGACCCGACGTCGTCTGCGATGACGATATCGCATATGAGTGGATGCGGATCCCGCACTTCTATATGTTCTTTTATGTCTACAAATACGCGACGTGCATCTCCGCCGCCTCGTCCATCGTCAAGCGCATCGAGACGGAGGGCGACGCATATATCCCCCAGTACCTCGCATTCCTTCGCTGCGGCGGATCAAAGTCCCCGCTCGACAGCCTGAAGGTCGCCGGCATCGACCTCTCCGACCCCGCCGTCATCGAGGACGCCATCTCCGACTTCGCCGACACGATCGCGCAGTTCAGAGAGCTGTATAATAAATAAGTTTTTCCGCGGGAGAGGGGACCTCCCCAAAGGTCCCCTCTCCCGCACCCTCTCCTTCCAAACTTTTTATTGATAAATAAGTCATAAAAAGTTCTGAAAAAGGAGGGAGCGCGAGGGAGGGAAAAACTCTTCTACAGAGTTTTTCCCTCCCTCGCATTATAATCACAATATGATACAGATCAGCCCGCCGCTGCCTTCGTTGATGATGCGGCCGAGCGTGTCGGACAGCTTGGCGCGCGCGTCCTCGGGCATATGTTCGAGCTTTGAGCGGAGCCCGTCGTTGACGAGCTCGTAGAGCGTCTTGCCGAACATGTTCGACTGCCAGATGGAGCGGCTGTCGTCCTCGAATTCGCGCATCAGATAGCGGACCATCTCCTCGGATTGCGCCTCGGTGCCGACGATCGGGTTTATCTCCGTCTCGATCGTCGCCCTTATCATGTGTACTGACGGCGCCGTCGCGCGCAGGCGAACGCCGTAGCCGCCCTGCTGGCGTATTATCTCCGGCTCCTCGAGCGAAAGGTCCTCGACCTCCGGCATGACGATGCCGTAGCCGCGCTCGTTCACGTCGCGCAGCGCCGCCGACACCTTGTCGTATTCGCGCTTCACCTCCGAGAGCTCGGTGAGCAGCGATATCAGCTCCTCCTCGTCCCGGATGTCAAACCCGGTGAGCTCGCCTATCGTCCGGTAGTACACCTCGTCCGGCACGGCAAGGGAGAGCTCGGCGCGCCCCGACCCGAGGTCTGAATCGAGGTACCGCACCTCGGACACGTACTCGCGCCCGGACAGCTCCGCGAACGCGCCCCCGTCGATGACGTCTCCCATCTTCACCGTCTGCGCCGCACATTCGCGCAGACCGGAGATGAGCCCGGCGCGCAGCGGATGATCGTCGCCGAGCGCGCGCAGCCAGCCGGGCGCGCGGACGCTGATCTCGCGCACCGGGAATTCGTACAGCACGAGCTCGAGTATATGCGTGATGTCGTCCGCGTTCATCGACAGGCACGAGACGAGCGCGACCGGCGCCTTATATTTTTCCTCCAGCTCCGTGGCGAGCGCGCGCGCCGCCTCCCCCTCCGGCTCCGCCGAATTGAGGATAACGGCGAACGGCTTTCCGATCCTCCGCATTTCCTCCGCGACGCGCGCCTCCGCCTCGACATAGTCCTCGCGCGGGATATCGCCGAAGCTGCCGTCCGTCGTCACGAGCATGCCTATCGTCGAGTGCTCGTTTATGACGCGGCGCGTCCCCGTCTCGGCGGCGTCCGCAAACGGCATCGGCTCCGCCTGCCACGGCGTTGACACCATGCGGACGGTGCCGTCCTCCGTATCCCCGAGCGCGCCCGGGACAAGGTAGCCGACGCAGTCCACCATCCGAACGCGCAGGTGCGAGACGCCGCGCAGCGACACCTCGACCGCCTCGTCCGGAATGAACTTCGGCTCCGTCGTCATGACCGTGCGCCCCGCCGCGGACTGCGGCATTTCGTCCCGCGCACGCGTGCGGTCGTATTCGCCCTCGATATTCGGCATAACGAGCGCGTTCATAAACCGCTTTATGAACGTGCTCTTCCCCGTCCGCACGGGTCCGACGACGCCTATGTATATGTCGCCCCCCGTGCGCTCGGCGATATCGCGGTATATGTTTGTCTCCGTCATAGAAAAATCCTCCCGTATAACAGCTTACGCTATTTATACGGGAGGCATTTCTTTTTTATGACTCAGAGCACGGAAAGATCGTATATGCGGCTGCCGATGCCGAGCTCCGCCGCCGCCTCGACGGTGTGAACGCCGTTTCTCGACTCGATGCGCTTTAAAAGGTGCTTCTGCCCGGGGTCGTCCGTCGCCTGATATACGAGGTCGAGGCACGCCTGATCTATCGCGACCGGGTCGGTCGAGGCGAGGATGCCGATGTCCGCCATGCACGGGTCCTCCGCGACGGCGCAGCAGTCGCAGTCCACGGACATGTTCTTCATCACGTTGATGTATACCGTGCGCCCGTCGAACCTGCGGACGACGGAGAGCGCCGCATCCGCCATGGATTCGAGGAACCTGTCGTGATTCGCGCCCCAGAAGTTGCCCTCCGGTCTGCCCGCTCCGTGGATGTTCTTCTTCCCATAGGCGGAGGCAATGCCGATCGAGAGCTGCTTGAGCGCGCCGCCGAAGCCGCCCATCGGGTGCCCCTTGAAGTGCGAGAGCACGAGCAGCGAATCATAATTCGCGAGGTTTTTGCCGACGTAATTCTGCTTTATGACACGACCGTCCGGTATCGGCAGTACGAGGTCGGGTCCCTCCGCGTCGAGCAGGTCGACGGGGAACCTGTCGGACCAGCCGTGCTTTTTGAGCGTTTTCATATGCTTTTCCGCCGTGTCGCGCTCGCCGCCGTATGCAGTGTTGCACTCGACGACGGCGCCGCCGTCCGCCTCGGACAGAACGGCGTCAACGACGGGACCCCAGAACTCCGGGCGGAGGAAATTCTGGTTCCCGACCTCGCCCGAATGGACCTTTACGGCGACCTTGCCGCCGAGCGGTCTTCCGACCGCGCGGTAAAGCGCGAGCACGCTCTCCGGTGTGATCTCACGCGTGAAATATACTGTTGCCTTCTCCATTTTTGTCTCCCTTTCCGCCTCAAACGTTTTCTTCGGACGGAACAGCCTGAAGCTGAAGCTGAATGTGCGCCCCATAAAATTCTATCCTCTCTTAAAAGAAGCTGTATATAATTATATAACCGTTCCACGCCGCCGTCAAGCACGTTTGCCTATATAAACCATTTTTTTCTAATAAGGTAAAAAGCGAGGCACAAAAAAGGGCTTTTTTCTTTCGAAAAAAGCCCCGGTCATTTATCTTTTCCTGTCTTATCCTTCCCCTAAAGCTGCGGCGATGAAGCCGTAGAACAGGGGATGCGGGCGGTTCGGGCGGCTCTTGAACTCGGGGTGGAACTGCACGCCGACGAAGAACGGACGGCTTGTGATCTCAACCGTTTCGACGAGCCTGCCGTCCGGCGAGACGCCGGAGACAGTCAGCCCCGCCGCCTCGACCGCCTCGCGGTAGTCGTTGTTGAACTCGTATCTGTGGCGGTGGCGCTCGCTGATCTCTTCCTTGCCGTAGCAGCGCGCCATCGTCGTCCCCGGCTTGATGCGGCACGGGTACGCGCCGAGGCGGAGCGTGCCGCCCTTGTCTATTTCGTCGCTCTGACCGGGCATGAAGTCAATGATCTTGTGCCGGCACAGCTCGTCAAACTCGCCGGAGTGCGCGTCCCCGATCCCGAGCACGTCGCGGGCGAACTCGATGCAGGCGATCTGCATCCCGAGGCAGATGCCGAAATACGGCACCCCCGATTCGCGCGCGTACCGCGCGGCGAGGATCATCCCCTCGATCCCGCGCTGACCGAAGCCGCCCGGGACGATTATCCCGTCGAGCGGGGCGAGGCGTTCCTTATAATTATCCGCGTCGAGCGTCTCCGAATCTATCCATTCGATGAGCACCTCCGCCCCGTGACCGTAGCCCGCGTGGTGCAGCGCCTCGGCAACGGAGAGATACGCGTCATGCAGCTGAACGTACTTGCCGACGAGCCCTATCGTCACGGTGCGGCGCGGCGCTTTGATGCGCCCGACCATCGCCTCCCACTCGGAGAGGTCGGGGGCGGGCGCGTCTATACCGAGCTCGCGGCAGACGACGTCCGAGAGGTGCGAACGCTCGAGCATGAGCGGCGCCTCGTACAGGTACGGCAGCGTGATGTTCTCGATCACGCAGTCCGGCTTGACGTTGCAGAACAGCGAAATTTTCTTGAAAATCGAATCCTCGAGCGGCTCGTCACAGCGCAGGACGATGATGTTCGGATTGATGCCCATCCCCTGAAGCTCCTTGACGGAGTGCTGGGTGGGCTTTGACTTGTGCTCATCCGACCCGCGGAGGAACGGCACGAGCGTCACATGGATGAAGAGGCTGTTTTCCCTGCCGACCTCGAGCGAGATCTGGCGGACCGCCTCGATGAAGGGCTGGCTCTCGATGTCGCCTATCGTGCCGCCGATCTCGGTGATGACGACATCCGCGCCCGTCTGCTTGCCGACGCGGTAGACAAATTCCTTTATCTCGTTCGTCACGTGCGGGATGACCTGCACCGTCGAGCCGAGGTATTCGCCGCGGCGCTCTTTATTCAAGACGTTCCAATACACCTTCCCCGTCGTCAGGTTCGAAAACCTGTTCAGGTCCTCGTCGATAAAGCGCTCGTAGTGCCCGAGGTCGAGGTCAGTCTCGGCGCCGTCCTCGGTCACGTAGACCTCGCCGTGCTGATACGGGCTCATCGTCCCGGGGTCGACATTGATGTAGGGGTCGAGCTTCTGCGCCGCGACCTTCAGCCCGCGCGACTTCAAAAGCCTGCCGAGGGACGCCGCCGTGATGCCCTTGCCGAGCCCGGAGACGACGCCGCCAGTCACAAAGATGTATTTTGTCATGTTTATATGCCTCTTTTCCGTCTTTGCGCCGCTGTGCAAGTTTTTGTGTCACTGCTTTCACGGCACTTTTAACGGAATTATATTATACACGAATTTTAGTCGGATTTCAACCCCTTTTTCGCTTCCCCGAAAATATTTTTGCAGTACGCCGACGCGAAAGCTGCACGTCGCCGTGCCATTGCGCGCGGGCGAAAAGAATGGTAAAATATTTTTGAGGAAAAGCGTTAGTTTTTCGCGCGAAATACGTCCCTATTATATGAAGAGCGCAGATCCCGAGAGGTGACAACATATGGAAGACGAAAAGATCGTCGGTCTTTATCTCTGCCGCGACGAGGCGGCGATAACCGAGACGGCGTCAAAGTACGGGCGGCTCTGCCGGCAGGTCGCGCTCGGCGTGCTCGGCTCGGAGGAGGACGCGGAGGAATGCGTCAACGATGCTTACGCGCGCGTCTGGAGATCTATCCCGCCGGACCGCCCCGAGCGCCTCGACGCATATGTCGCCAAGGTGACGCGCCGCATCGCAATCGACAGATACAGAAAATACACGGCGGAGAAGCGCGCCCCCACCGTCCCGCTGCTCGACGAGCTTGCTGCAGCACTTCCTGCCGGCGAGGCGGACGCCGCAGACAAGCTCGCAATGCGGGACGCGCTGAATCTGTTTCTCTATTCGCTCTCGCCGACGAACCGCATCATCTTCATGCGCCGGTACTGGTACTGCTCCTCCGTCCGAGAGATAGCGAAGCTCTTGCACATGTCGGAGATGAGCGTGCAGATGCGGCTCGGAAGAATGAAGAAAAAACTGCGGGCGTCCCTTTCGGACGCCGGTGTGGAGGTTTAGTATGAACGCACTTGATTTAATGGAAGCCCTCGGCGAGGTCAGCGACCGCCTCGTCTCCGAATCGCGCGAGGACAGCGAGGCAGTCCGCGAGCGGATCGCGACAAAGCGCGCGACGGTCGCCGCCGCGCTCTGCCTCTGCCTGTTCTTAGCTTTGCCGTTCATCCTCCGCGTATTGCGTATGCCGCAGCGGACGACGCCCGCCGCGACCGGCGAAGGTACGCTCACCGAGGCGGCGGCGACGGACCCGGACGGGAGCGACACCGCCGCCGACACAAGCGTCCCGTACCACATCGACGGCATCCCGGACGACGAGCTGTACATCATGCTCGAGTGCGGGCTTGACGTCAACTCCGTTGACGACGTGAGGTTCAAAAGCAGCCATTCGACGGCGCCCGAGCATTTATTCACCCGGTATTACGGCATATACGGCGGCGGCGCCGTCCTCTTCGAGGAAAAGGAAAAGGCGCAGCCCGAGCCGCTGAATGTCGCGGGCTGCAAGTTCATGCACACCGTCGGCTTCAACATCTGTTTCATCAAAGACGGCAGCCTCATGTCGCTCGGGAGCGCCTACGAGAACTCGTACATTTCCGCGAGCGACGTCTCCGAGATCGCGAAAAAGCACGGCGCGTTCGAGCCCGAGTCATACACGTTGGCTATATATCACGTTTTATATAAGCTGTACGGTGACCACGCCGCCGTTGTCGGCGCCGAGAACGGCGGCGTCACGTTCGCCCCCATCGTCGACGAAGCGGGCGGGCTGCCCGTCACGGGATTTGAGGACGGCGCGTTTGTCGGGATGCGCCCGCTGCGCATCTGCGCGGACGCCGAAAGCGCCGTTTACGATATTGCGAAGCAGTACGCGATCGACCATGACCTCATCTTCGTCGGAATGGGCGGCGACGGATATCCCGAGCGTTACTACCCCGACTGGGTCGAAAAACTCGACTGGCGCCTGCGCGACACCGGGGAGGATGAATTCGTCCTCGAGGACGACCACGGGAGGATATCGGAGCTCGTCTCTGCCTACCTTGCCGGAGACGAATACGTCTATGATGAGCTCGAGCGCCGCGTCTTCTACCGCCTCGCGTGTACCGTTGACATGGCGTGGCGGTTTTCCGGCGATTTCGAGAAGAGCATGAAATCCGTGTACGACGCGGAAGGCATTGAGAATAAAGAAATGACGGACTACGACAGGCACCTCGCCTACACCGCGCTCGACGGCGGACCTGCCGAATACGAGTTCGCATACGGCGGGATAGATTCATACGCAGCGTTTGTGCAGTATGTCCGCTCGTTCTATGACAGGGCGGGAGCCGAGACGCTGATCTCGGGACTCTGTCACAACCGCGGCGGCGCGCTTTTCGTCAGCTGCTCGGGACTCGGATATGCGTACGATCACCGCGAGCCAACGGTAAAACTCCTGATCGCAAATGACCGTCTCGTCCTCTCCGTCGAGAGCAAGGTCTACGAATATGACGAGGCGCTCGGGCAGTCCGTCTTCACCGGGAGATATTACTGCGACACCGCCGTCCTCGACAATATCGGCGGCAAATGGCAGCTCACCTGCCCGGAGGAGTACCTCGACCCGCTCATCACAAGGACATATAGAGACCTCTACGGCAACACGCCGTAAAAATACCCCCGGCGCCGCAAAAAGCGCGTCGCCGGGGCTTTTTCTATCCTAATATCCCAAATATCCCAGAAAGTTTTGAAGAGGGGGCGCGGGGGAGGGACTTTTTTAGGAAAGTCCCTCCCCCGCAAAAATTATTTGTTATACCTTCTTCGGCTTTCCGTGCCCGCCCCGCAGGAGCAAAACCGCCGCCGCGCAGCCGAGGACGAGCCACACCGCGCACGGGATGAACCCCGAAAAGCTGCCGGACTCGCCGAGCGACCAGAAGCCGTCCGTTGCCGCCGATATCGCCGCGGCGGGCGTGACAAAGCCGAAAATGCCGAATCCGAGCGCATATAGCAGCGCCGGCACGCCGAGGACGGCGAAATTCAACAGATACGACATCCCTATATTCGGCGCCGCGCTGCCGACGAGCATCACCGCCGCCGCGCACAGATACAGCATCACGAACCGGAGCACGTAAACGGCGGTTATATACTGCACCGCCGTGACATTCACGGGGAAGCTGCCGAGCACGCCCGAGTTTCCGAGGGGGGCGTAGAGCGTTGAGAGCAGCGAATGCTCTGAGAGAAATTCCGTAAATATTCTCCACTCGCGCCAATAGACGACGGCGAACACGAACAGCGAGAGGAAAAACGCCACCGCCAGCTTCCGCGCCGCAAGACCGCGCCGACCGCGCTTCTGCGAGCGAAGGAGCGGTACCATGTTTGACTGCTGCTCAAACGCCGACATCGCCGAGGTCAAAAGGACGAGGAACACGACCGCCTCCGCCGCGCGCATCCGCTCCATCATGTCGCCGGTCGGACCGAAGACGCCTTCATATAATCCGCGGAAATTCGGGACGACCCACGGCTCATATCCGCCCGCCGCCGCATTTTCGCGCTGATGATCCACATATTCTTCTGCCTCATCGAGCGCCGCCGAGAGCTCCCTGTCTTCCCCGGCGTCCTCCCGCAGGACCTCTATATATCGGTCGGTGCGTTCGCTTATGGGTCCTGCCAAGAGCTCCAGATACGAGGACGCGCGCGTGTACGGCTCGCTGCTTATGTACGTCGCGTTATAGTTGAAGAGCGCCGACGCTGCCGCCGCCGCGAACACGAGCAAAAGTACGCCGCCCTCGTAGATGAGCGTTTTGTATACTTCCCAGCCGCCCGCCGTCAGATGGCGGCGGACACGGTCCGCGAGCCTGTCCCAAAGCCCGGCAACGGAGGACAGTATGTCGCGGTTGCCCTCCGGGTTCTTTTTCGCCGTGATGAGAACAGCCAATGCGGCGAGCGCGACGGCGAGTATCGGCAGCCACAAAAGCGCCGTTTTGCGTATGCCGAACGGATATCCGAACAGGTCGACGTTCAGATAGTCGGTATAGAGCGACGAGGTCCTGACATACGAAAAGATATTATAGTATTTGAACGGATTGAATATGCTCTGCACCGGCAGAAACCGGAACAGCGCAAACTCCGCCGCGAGCGTCGCGCCGAGAACCGCGAGCGTGAACTGCGAATTCGAAACGACGCCGAGAACGCACCATAAAAACAGCCCGATAAGGAAGCCGGACGCCGCCTTCACACACAGGTACTGCGCCAGAAACCCGCCGATGCTTATGTTTTGCGTCAGCGAGCGGAGGCACGGCACGGACTGCGCGCCCGCCGAAAGGTCGCCCCAGCCGCCCGCAAGCGATACCGACAGGACGAGATTTACGCCGTATACGACGGCGACGCCGAGAATCGCTGCGGCAGCCAATACGGCGACCCGCGTCAGCCCGAGGCGCGCGCGCCCGTTCGGGCAGGCGCGCACCGCGCACCACAGCCCGGCGCGCCGCTCCTCGAAAAAGCTCATGACGATGACGGCGAGGAACAATAAGTAGAGATAGTCCGCGAGCTCAAAGACGATAAATGTCTCAAATCCGCGGCTCGCGCACACCTTTGCCTCGACCCCGTTCGCCTCTAACTTTGCGAACTCGTCCGCGGTCTTCATCAGGTTACGGTACGAAAAGCTGTTTTTGTTGCCGAATATTGCCGTCTCGGACTGATCCGCCGCCTGCTTCTGTATCTGCCGGAGATACCCGGGATAGCCGCTTACGTATTCGAGCTCCTCGCGCACCTCCGCGACCCTCGCATCAAGGAGCGCCAGAACGTCGTCCCTTTGGCTGCTCTCCATCCCGTCAAGCTCCGAAAAGAACGCGCGCTCGGCGAGCCCTTCCTCGACTGCGGCGATCTCCTCCTCCGTCATATATTCGCGCATATCGCTGTCCAAATAAAACGAATAGTTGTCAATAAACGCATCGTCCTCGTCGATCAGGGACTCCGCCTCCTCCGGCTGCGCGCCGCGGATGCTGTCGACGAGCTCCGAATAGTACCGCTCGCTCATCAGCACAGAGCCGATGCTCTTGAAAATATCAAATTCTCCGAGCCGACTGATATAGAAAAACACAGTCGACAAAACCATTATTACCGCCGCCGCGGCAAGCCTGCCGGGGCTGCAAAAAACACGTTTCCACTCGTTCATATCGTTCACCGAAAAATTCAGTCGCCGAGATAGCAGAGGTAGACGTCCTCAAGGCTCGGACGGTACATCACGGGCTCCCACCCCTCCGGCAGAGACGACACGAGCTCCGCCGGGGGCGCCATCTTCAAGAGCTTCCCCTTTTTCATCAGCAGCACTTCATCCGCGATGGACTCAATGTCGGAAACGATGTGCGTCGCGAGGAGCACTATCCTGTCCGCCGCCAGCTCCTTTATGAAGTCGCGGATGCGGACGCGCTCGCGCGGGTCGAGCCCCGCCGTCGGCTCGTCCAGTATCAGAACCTTCGGGTCGCCGAGGAGCGCCTGCGACAGGAGCACGCGCTGCTTCATGCCGCCGGAGAACCCGCCGACCTTCTTGTGGCGCACGCCGTCAAGATTCGTCAGCTTCAGCACCTCGTCGACGTTTTCGGCGAGCGCCTTACCGTGCAGCCCCTTCAGCCGACCCATATACGAGACAAAGCTCTCCGCCGTCATCCCGGCGTAGACGCCCTGCTGCTGCGGCATATAGCCGAGCACGGCGCGAAAGCGGCTGCCCATGTCGAGGATCTCCTCGCCGTCAAACGTGATCGTGCCGCCGTCCCGCTTTATGTTGTCCGATATCAGATTCATCAGCGTCGATTTCCCGGCGCCGTTCGCGCCGAGGATCCCGTATATCCCGGGACCGAACGTCACGGAGAATCCGTCAAGCGCCGTTAACTTTCCGTATCGCTTTACGATGTTATCAAGTTTCAGTTCCATATTTTCTCCTTCCGATCGCCGACTGCAAATTGCAGCGGCAGTCCTGTAATTTTTCTCGTTTACGCCTCGGGCGCCCCGCCGATGAGGAGAACTTCGCCGCCGTCCAACGGCTGCAATGCGATCTGATCCCCGGAGACGTAATAGAGGAAGTCGTCGTCCATGCCCAAAAGATTGCTGACTGTTTCCGTCTGCGGCATTATGACCCCGGCAGATCTCCCGTCAAGGTCGTATATCTCCCAGCTGGCCACATAGTCCGTGACCTTGCCGTCCTCTCCGAGCGTAGATGTGTACATATCATCAATAATACGGTCTTTCATGCACCGGACAAAAGAGCTGTACCTCTCGGTCCGGTCCTCATTGAAGTTCGGATGAGTGAAAACCTCTGTGATCTCCCCGGTCGCAAATGAATATTTGTACGCGCCGACGTCGACGCGCCCGTCCTCCCGATCGCGCCCTCCGGAGAAATAAATGCCGTCGCCCGGGACGGGCAGAAAGCCATGTACATCAACGGCTACCCCGATCTCGTCGCTGCTGTCACGGGTGAAAAGCAGCTCCGCCTTTCTCGTCTTTGAGCTCCAGCGGTAAAATTCCGTGATGAAATACGAGTCCGATTCCGGGTCGCTTTCATCATAATCGAGAAAGCTGTATATCTCAATGTAAAGGTCGTTTCCGACCGGTCTTATCATGCAGTTCGCGCCCTCGCCCGGGAGCGGCTTTGTCAAAAGATTGAAGCTCTCGCTGCCGTCCATGGCGGTGACATTTATCGAGACGCGGCTCTTAGCGCCGATCGACGTATACATATGGTCGCTGCCCGCGGTATAGACGTACCCGCGGTGTATGACGGCCTCCGGGTTATTTTTTATTTTGGTGTAATTGTCGGTCCACGGACCCCTCTCCCTGTCCGTGCCGTCGAGCTTCATCCGCCCGCCCGACCAGTAGAGCATCCCGTCATAGACGCGCAGCGCGTCCGGGGAGGATATGTACGCGTTGCAATTGCTGTTCGTGTGCGGGCACTCCGGCTTTCCGCAAAGGGGTCCCCAGATCCCGGTCGCCTTGTCGACGTACAGGATGCGGTAATTTTCGGCGTCATACGCGTACACGGTGTCGTCCGTCGTCCAGACCGTGCCGTTCAAGCTCTGTGCCGTGCTGAACGGCTGTACAAATGAAAGGTCCGCATCGTAATCGGGCAAAAACTCGTCCGTGTCGAATTTCGGGTCGGCAAGATAATTCCCCTCCGGGAAAACGGCGAAGCCGTAATTGTCATCCGCCGGGTCGAATGATCCGCCCTGCTCTGCCGTCCCGGGCGCGTCCGCCGTGTCGGCTCCGCTCCCCGACAGGTCGGCGGTATCTATCGGCGACAAAACACCTCCCGGCAGAAATGCCTCGCACCCGGAGAGAAGCAGGATTACGATGCACAGCGCCACGGACGCCGCCGAACGAAAAATATTTTTCATCTTTTTTCCTTTCCCCTTTCCTCTTCCGTTTACGACTCCGGGGCGCCGCCGATAAGGAGCGTCTCGCCGCCGTCCAACGGCAGCAAGGCTATCTGATCCCCGGAGGCGTAATAGAGGAAGTCGTCGTCCATGCCAAACATACTGCCGGTTTTGGCAGTCAGCGAAACCGTGACATCGGACGGTGTGCCGTCAAGGTCAAATATCTCCAAGCTGTCCACACGGCTCGTCGCCTTGCCGTCCTCGCCGAGCGTAAATGTGCTCATGTTCACGACAAAATGCTCTTTCATGCAGGCGATATAAATATTGTACGCCTCGGTCTCATCCTCGTTGCGGTTCGGATGGCTGAAAAGCTCGGTGATCTCCCCGGTCGCAAATGAATATTTGTACATGCCGATGAAGGTGCGCCCGTCTTTCTTTTTATCTCCGGGAAAATAAATTCCGTCGCCCGGGACGGGCATAAAGTCCCGTGTCTCGGCGCTTTTGCTTATCCCGTCCGCGTCGCTGCCGTCACAGGTGAAGAGCAGCTCCGCCTTTCTCGTCTTCGAGCTCCAGCGGTAAAATTCCGTGACGGTATACGTGAACGAGTCCGGATCGCTTTCATCGGCAAAGAAAATGCTGTGCAGCTCTATATAAATGTCGTTTCCGACCGGCTGTATCATGCAGTCCGCGCCCCCGCCGGGGAGCGGCTTTGTCAAAAGATTGAAGCTCTCGCTGCCGTCCATGGCGGTGACGTTTATCGAAACGCGGCTCTTTGCGCCGATCGACGTATACATATGGTCGCCGCCCGCGGTATAAACGTACCCGCGATGTATGAACGCGCACCCCGTATTCCTTATCTTGTCCAAATTGTCGGTCCACGGACCTCTCTCCCTGTCCGTGCCGTCGAGCTTCATGCGCCAGCCCGACCAGTAGAGCATCCCGTCATAGACGCGCATCGCGTCCGGTGCGGATGATATGTACGCGTTGCAGTCGCTGTTCGTATGCAGGCACTCAGGCTTTCCGCAAAGGGGTCCCCAGATGCCGGTCGCCTTGTCGACGTACAGGATGCGGCACGTTTCGGGGTCATACGCGTATACGGTGTCGTCCGTCGAACATACCCTTCCGTTCAAGTCCCAGATCGTGGTGAACGGATGAATATACGACGGGTCCGCATCGTAATCGGGCAAAAACTCGTCCGTGTCGAATTTCGGGTCGGCAAGATAATTCCCCTCCGGGAAAACGGCGAAACCGTAATTGTCATCCGCCGGGTCGGATGATCCGCCCTGCTCTGCCGTCCCGGGCGCGTCCGCCGTGTCGGCTCCGCTCCCCGACAGGTCGGCGGTGTCTATCGGCGACAAAGCGCCGCCCGGCAGAAATGCCTCGCACCCGCAGAAAAGCACGGTGACGATGCACAGCGCCAAGGACGCCGCCGAACGAAAAATGCTTTTCATATTTATTACCGTTCCTTTCTGTCGGTTTTCGGAAGCTTTGCGCGGTTCCGACGAAAGTCGGAGCTGATGCAAAACCATTGTCTGAAAAATAATTCGTTTTTTATCCCCGCTGCCGCGCACGGATGCAGCCGGCGCAAGGCTTGCATTCGGCAGGAGCCGATTGTATAATAGATGTGTTATTATACACTATTCTGCATCATTTGTCAAATTTTTGCCAAATTGCAAACCGTACCCGCAATAACGGCATGTACACGCGCCCGTTTTGCCTGTATATCCCCCTCGGAGCCGTGGGTACATTTGACTTTGACCTCGTCCCGCCCGGGCAAAAGCCTCCGCGGCGCGTTATAAAACAAAGCTCCGGGGGAGGAAGATCCCGCAAAGACTTCCTCCCCCGGACCGTTTTTTATCCTACTCCCCGATCTTGCGGCGGACGAGCAGCGCCGCCGCGACGGCGAGCGCCGCATAGCACGCGGCGAACAGCAGCGCGAATCCGTACGTCGCGCCGAACGTGCCGAACTCCGCCGAGCGGACGAGCAATTCGCCGCCCGAAAACATCGGGATGACGTCCGCGTACCGGAACAGGGGCTGCCCCATATACGCGATCGCGTACGGCAAAAGCGTCACCGCGGCGACGGCGAACAGCGCCGTCGAAACCCGCCTCAGCGCGAACGACGCGGACGCGCAGATGAGCGCGAGGAGCACGTACGGCAGCGTGCGCAGCAGCGCCTCGACCGCGAGCAGACCGCCGACCGAAAGCCCGCGGACGGCTCCGAACGTCGGAAGCGACGACGCGGGCGCGCCGAGCACCTTTGATATGTAATCAGTGTGCGCGACGCCGATAAACAGGTCCGTACACTCGAACAGCAGCGCGAGCGCGAACGCGGCAGCCGCGACGGCGCCGTATCTCACGCGGAACAGACGCCTTCTGCCGTGCCGCGTCGTCCGCAGGATCGAATAAAACTCGCCCTCCGAGCTCTTTTTCGCGTAATCCTGCGCGTACGTCCGCGAGAAGAGGACGATCACGGCGAACAGCAAGAACCAGTTGACGCCGCGGTCGAGGACGCGCGTCAGCATCGCGTCCGGCATTGCCCAGCCGACGGTACCGTTCTGTTCCCGCAGCCCGTCGAGGTATTCGACCCTATCGGCAAGCGTTTCGAGCGCGAGCGCCTCGTCGCGGAGGCCGTCGATCGAGTTCAGAAACTCCGAGTACTCGTCGAGCGTGATGTTCCCCGAGCCGAACTCGCCCATCATATATTCGATCCCCTCCGACGAAGAGAGATACGTCTTCTCGTCCCTCAGCGCGAGGATCTCTTCCGACTTTTCCTCGTCGACGGGACCGATGAAATTCTCCTTCACGTAGTCCTCGTATTCCGACCACCGTTCGGACAGCGGCTCGCCGTACCGCGACACGGACGTGAACACGGACGCGCCGTACAGAATGATCAGCAGAAGCACGGTCCCGACCGGCAGCATCCTGTAGAGCTCCCAGCGGAAAAGGGACGTGTGCCTTTTGTGCGGCAGACGCGCGGACAGCTTTTCGCGCAGTCTGTCCGCCGCGCCGAAGACGCGGACGCGTACCTCAGCCGCGAGCGCGGACAGGCGGCGCGGCGACGGGATGAAGCTCCGCTGCCCGCCGAACAGCACGAGCGCCGCGCCCGAAACGGCGATAATACCGAGGGCGAGCGCCAGCGTGACCGCGAGCGTGCTTTCATATCTGCCGAACACGAGCACCTCCGAATAGTGCTCGATGAGCGTATGACCCGCGAGGTCGACTAAATTCGGCAGCCCCGACGAGGAGCCGACCTCCATGGACGACATATATACGTTCGCCCCGATGAAGAGGACGCCGAAGGCATACGTCGCGACGTGCGAGAACGAGACGACCGAGACGAGCGCGACCGCGCACGAGAACGCGGCGGCGGCAACGCACCGCCCCGCGGTGACGGCGAGGAAATATTCCCCGACAGACAGCGGATAAGGGCACTCCCAGCGCGTCACGTGTACGGACACGCTCGGGTCGGAAAGCCCCACGGTCAAATATGTCGTTAAGAGCTGCGCCGCCGAGAACAAAATCGCCGCGCATACGGAAACGGTGAGCAGCGCGCCGAGCTTTGCCGCGGCTGTCTTCATTCTGCCGCCCCGCGTCGTCCTTATCACGGGCAAAAGTCCGACGGAGCGCTCATTCAGGAAAATGACGCCCGCGGCGAGCAAAAGGAACGCGAACATGAAGACGGGGAGCTCGAGGTAGTAAAACGTCGCCGTCCAGCCGCTCTCGTACCCGAAGCCCGGATCAAGGCGGCCGAGCTCTTCTCTCAGCGACGTGTAAACGGAATTGAAGTGGCTCTCGTAGCCGTATACGGGGAGATCCGTCGCGCCGACGGACTCATACCGTATCATCGCGCCCTCCGTCACGTCGATGACGTTGTCGAGGTGCCTCAGCATCCCTTTCCACTGCCCGGAGATCTCGTCGTAGTAGAGGAACAGTTCACCGTCCCGGACGGGCGTCCCGTCGCTTAACGTGTAGCCGAGGCTGTCCTCGTATGTGACGCCGCGCTCGGCGAGCATCTCCTCGGTGACGCGGAAGCCGATGAGCTCCTCCTCCGTCATCCCCTCCCTTATCTCCTGCGAGACCCTTTCCGCCTCGCGCGTGTACTCGTCGTACTTCTCGCGTATCGGTTCGACCGTCTCCGGCTCCTCCCTGCAGCGGCGGAAGAAATCGTCGGTGATCTCCGTCATTTCGCGCGAGCTGTTCTTCATATAGCTGTCGGGACCGAGCCAGAGATAATAAAAGTATGCCGAAGAGGCGGCGACCAGTAGGACGAGCGCCGCCCAAAGGTACTTCATCCCGAGGATCTTTTTCAGTTCATACCGTAAAAGCTTCATCACTGTTCACCCATGTACTGTTTAATGTACTGAAGATGAGAGATCACGCTCAGCTCTCCCGTCGCAGCGTCAAGCAGGCACACGCCGTCGTTGAAGTTCCCGTCCACATCCGGGTCAAGGTCGCGGTAATTCCAGACGCTGCAAAGGATCTTGCCGTCAACGGCGTCCCTGATCTGCGTGAGCGAGGCGCCGATGTCGGAGCAGCACACCTCGGACTTTCCCGTGTCGGCACTGTACATGTAAACGGTGCCGCCGTCGAACGATTTGGGGATGACGTCAACGCCGCCGACGTTGACTTTTTCGTATTCGCGGTACGAGTATACGGTGTAATAGAGGTCCTCCCCGTCCGGCTCCCAGACAAGGACGTCCTTCGCGACCTCGCGTTCGCTCGGGGACTCTTCTCTCAGATCGACCGCATAAACGTCCGCCTTTTTCATATAGAGGTACGTCTCCTCCACCGCGTCCGTGACGTTTCGCGCGAAATAGAGCATCCCCGAGTCGACGACCGCGTTGCCTTCGAACGCGTTGACGCCGACCCCGCAGTCATACACCTCGCGCATGTCGGAAAAATCGGGCTCGGTGCTGTAAACGGCGCCGATGCTGTCCATCAGATATATTCTCCCGTCCCAGATCCCGATAAGATTAAATAATCTGTCCTCGCCGAGATATGTACAAGCCCCCGTTTCGACGTCGACGGCGGCAACGTCCTCGATCGACGACATGTATATCACGCCGTGATACATGATCATACGGCGCGCGGCGACAACATCCGTGATCGCGACGACGCGGGATTTACCCGTCTCCGTGTCAAACTCGGTGATGATCCCACGGCGCCGCTCGGAATCCGGCAGAGGCTTCTCCCGGTTGCCGTATTCGTCGAGCTCATACGGAATGCGGAGCCCCTCCGTATATATGAGCGGGAGCACCCGCTCCTCAGGCTTGACGACGAGCATCGCCGTTGTGACCGCCGTCCCCGGCGCCGCCTCGCACTCCGGATAATGATGCGACAGGCAGAGCGGATTTATGCACGCGTGATAGAGCTTTCCCGGCTCGGAAAAATACGCGCAGTAAATGTCGGAGGTCGTTATGTAATACGCGGCGTTCTCCGTATACGATCTGTTTGAGTAAACCGCGTCCCCGAAGTCCGTCCGCTTCGAGCAGCCGGACACTGAGAGACAGACAAAGATGCAGGCACACGCAAGCGCCGATGATATGATCCTTTTCATAGCCTGTTCCTTCCGCCGTAATTTTTACTGCCGATCCGTGTCATGTACCCTGCCTGCAGGATCGGCGCCGCGGGGTCATTTATCTTTTTCATGATTTTGCCGTTTGCCTCCGTTTTCGGTCGTTTTCGGCGCTTTTTGATCGGATGTTCACTCGGCGGATGAGGGGTCAAACGGCTGTATGTATGTCAGGCGGTGGGTGCCTGTCGAGGGCGTGTATTCGATATAAAATATGTTCGTTAACTCGTCAAGACGGTCCATCGGGAAACCCTCTATCGGAAACGACGGGACGATAGGCTTGCCGAGGGAGTCATGCAGCAGTCTTGCACCATATATGACGCGGTCGTCGTCGACATAGTTTACCGAAACTAAGCCAGGTCCGTTTTCATAAAAGACCTCCTCTTCCCCGGTCTTAATATTATATCTGTATATTGTTCTGTATACCGTATCTTTCTCGTCCCACTTATTGTAATATACGTATCTGTTGCCTCCGTATCCCATCCCGGAATAATCGCCGAAAAGATCAATCTTTTCGACAAGCTTCTCAAGCTCTCCGCCGTCCGAGAGGCTGTACCTGTAAAGAACCGTACCTTCTCTCAAATCGTTTTCGATATCGCCGCAGCATATATAGAGATACCCGTCATAGATACCGTAGCCGAAAAAGCGCGGGAGCTCCGGAAGCTTTCCCACCTCCTCAACTCCGGAAAAGTCGGGCTCGGAGCGTACAAGCGTCCAGTCCGAACTGCGCACCGCGTACAGCTTGCCCTCATATATTCCCGCAAACGTTACATCGTATGCTCCGTTGCCCGGTTCGCCGCCGAAATGCCTGATCTCGCCGGTCCTCGTGTCAACGCTCATAAGCATGCCGTACTCGTCGCCTTCAACACTCGATTCGTTTATTTCATAGTTCACATAAAGCTTTCCGTTGTAGTAGCGGTTTCTGAATGAAGTATTTGCGTAGTCGAGCGTTACGGTGCGGCGTGCGCCCGTTGTCACGTTGTACTCGAAAAGAACGTGTATTGTTTTGTCGGAATAGCCGATGTCCTTGTATGCATGTTGACCGAGCTCGGCGGTAAGGTCGACGATCTGCCCGTTTATATGCACACAGTTGAGCGGCAAGTCCATGCAGTAATAGACATACGAGTCGCCCGTCCTTTCGTCCTTCAGCTCGAAAAGTACTTGGCTCGCCACCGCCGTGCAGGTGATGTCCTCATGCTTGCAGCCTTCTTTTTTGCAGAGCAGCTCGGGCTTTCCTCCCTCTGTCAGATGATACAAATAATACTTGCCCATATCTCTGAAAAAGGGATCCTCGTTCGGATTAAGCCTGTCACGCGGGAAGTCCGTGACCATAAACAGAGAATCCGTGTTGTCTTCCTGCGAGCAGTACACCCGGTCGTCGCTGAGCAAAAAGCCGTCCTCATCCTTTGTCGGCGTCAGGATGCGCAGCGCCTCAAGCTTTGCTTCCTGCTTCGCCGCGGCGTCGGCTTCGCTGTCTTCGGGCGTTATTGCTCCCTCGGACGTCTCAGCCCCCGTCTGCGTTCCCTCAGACGTGTCGGTCCCGCCGCCGTTTCCGGAGCAGGAAGAGAGCGCCAGCAGCAGCGCCAATAAAGCCGCGATCGTACACAGTAATTTTTTCATAATTCGCCTCCGTTTTCGGCGCTTTTTACTTTCCGTTTATGATCTCTTCCGTAAGGTGCGGGGTGTATTCTTCGTTGAAGTACACAAAGCGGTGCTCGCCTGTTTCAAATGTGTATTCGACATATATGCATAGATTCGAATCGAGCAGTCTTGCGATCATGTCCGGGTTGTCCGGCATATCGCTGATGTCCGGCTTCTCCGTCCTCACCTTAGCGTAGTATATGATCCGATCATCGTCCGCACATACAATGTATACGACTTCGATCCCGTCGAGGGTGAAAACCGTCTCTGTCTCGCCGGATGTGGTATCATACCTGTAAAGAGAGCCTTCGTAGCGCGTTATACGATCTGTCTCATTTCCCTCAACAAACTTACGTCCGAAGTATATGCTGTTCCCGACACGGAGCATCTCGCTGACATTCTCGGTGATAAGCTCCGGCGAGGTCTTTCCGGAAAGGTCGTATTTGTAAAGGTCACTCAGATTATTCATGTCTTCCGTATTGCCTTCGAAACGCGTATAGAGGAAGCCGTCCGCAAACTCATAGATGCCGCCGACAAAATTGTCAGGCATGACGCAGACTTCCTCATATTCCGAGAGGTCGGGAGAGATTTTCATGAGTCTATTTTCCGGCAGAACAACAGCATATACCGATCCGTCATATATCCCCGCAAATTTGGCGCTGTAGGCTGCGGTCATGTTCTCTCCGCCGAAATATGCGATCTCGCCCGTTTTTACGTCTATGCTCATCAGCATGGTATCCGAGACGTTGTCGCCGTCTATGTATCTATGCCTCGTCGGTTCCGCATAAATTCTACCGTTATAGTATATTTGCTTAGCCCCCCGCTTTGGAAAATCGAGCGATACCGTGCGGCGCTCCCCCGTCGTCATGTTGTATTCGAACAGAGGATAAATCATTTCACCTCCGTAATAATTAGGAACTTTGGGAGGAAGATGGTTTTTTAACTCGTTCTCCATGTTTACGCTTTGCCCGTCAATACGGACGGATCCGAGCGGAATGCAGCTCTGATAATATACTACCGTATCTCCCGTTTTTTCATCGGTTAAGACGAACAACATTCCCATCATGACCGAAGGGCAGCGGATGTCGTCATGCCTGCAGTTTTTGTTCCGACAGAGAGATTCCGGCTCGTCGCCGTCCG
>CANQMS010000031.1 GCA_947624995.1 uncultured Clostridia bacterium | reverse complement strand
TCGATCAGCGCGCCGACGGCCGGCAGGACGACGTACCAGACAAGGACGATCGCCGCCATGACGGCAAACGCTATGATGATCCCGCGCTTCTGCGCGCGGCGCGGGTCGCGGACCTTTTCGCCGACCTCGCTTTTTCCGCTTTTCCCGTCTTTTTCGATCTTTAAATTCTTTTCTTTTTTGTCCTTTTTGCCGCTCATGCCGATCCGTATGCTCCTTTTGCCTCTTTATGCCGCGCGCCGTTTTCGCATATGATTATACACCATACTCGGGACCGCGTCAAGCTCGACTACTTTTTTCACAATTTTACACCGGCACGTATTGACAACGGCGCAGACATACAATATAATGAAAGCATAAAAGTATCGCGCATTCGCCGCGGAGGAATAAATCATGTACGAAGAAATCAAAAAGGTGCTTATCGAAGAACTTCAGATCGACGAAAGACTCATCACGCCGTCGGCGGAGCTCGTGGGCGACCTCGATATCAACTCTATCGAGCTTGCCGATCTCGTTATGATCTGCGAGGAGAAGTTTGACGTTGAGATGGCGGAGGAGGATCTTTCAAAGCTCGTCACCGTCGGAGACGTTGCGGACTATCTCGAAAATCTTGTAGGCTGAAAAGCATAAAGAAGAAAAGAAAAAGAGAGCGACCGCCGCGCCGGAACGAGTTCCGGCACGGCGGTCGTTTGCCTTTCGTCATTTATCCGCGATCCGCGGATCACTTCAGAAGCTCCTTATAGATCTCGCCCTTCGGGACGCGGCGGTCGCGGGCGGCGGCTTTGATCGCGTCCATCCGGGACATCCCGCCCGATTCGTAGAGGGCGACGTGTTCGGCGGTACTCATCCCCTCCCAGTCGAGGGCGGCGTCCTGAGCGGGCGCGCCGTGCAGGACGAGGACGTATTCGCCGCGCGGCGGCGTCTTTTCGGCGGCGAGGATGGCGCCGGAAAGAGTCGTGCGGTCGACATGTTCGTTCAGCTTCGTGAGCTCGCGGCAGACGGCGACGGCGCGGTCCCCGCCGCAGGCGGCTGCGAGCTCGTCGAGCGTTTTTTTCAGGCGGTGCGGCGCCTCGTATATGACGGCGGTGCGCCGACACGACGAGAGCTCCGCGAGGGCGGCGGCGCGCGCCTTGTTGTCCGTCGGCAGAAAGCCGTAAAAAACGAATGTGCGCGTGTCCGCGGCGGAGAGGGCGAGCGCCGTCACCGCGGCGCAGGCGCCGGGAACGCATGAGACGGGGATGCCCGCGTCCGCGCAGAGACGGACGAGCTCCTCGCCCGGGTCACTGATCGCCGGCATTCCGGCGTCCGTGCAGAGCGCGCACGACTCGCCCCCGCGCAGGCGCTCGACTATGCGCGGACCGGACTTTGCCATATTATCCTTGTAATAGCTCGTCATCGGGCGGGAGATACCGAGGGCGGCGAGCAGCTCGCCCGTGTGCCTCGTGTCCTCCGCGGCGACAAAATCGACCTCCGCGAGTACCTTTTTCGCGCGGTCCGAGATGTCCGCCATGTTCCCGATAGGGGTGGCGACGAGATAAAGCGTCCCGCCGACGACGCGGTTTTTTTCTTCCGGCGGGTTTATTTTTTCTGTCATTTTATCGTGTACTCCTCGGGGAACTGCCCCGTCTCGTATATCCTGCGAAACGTCTCCGTCTCGACCCTGCCGCCGCGCTCGTATATGAATAGCGGGCGCGTGACGCGCAGCCCGCCCGGCTTCCCGCCGCGGCGCGCGGCGACGAAAACGAGCGAGGGCTCGCTGTCGGCGTCGGGGCAGAGCAGGGTGAGCTGTTTCGGCTCGAGCCCGTGCTCCGTCATCGAGGTGAGGAGCTCCGCGAGCCGCTCCGGGCGGAAGACAACGTAAAATGTGCCCCCGTGGCGGCAGAGGTGCGCGGCGGCGGCGCAGAAATCGCCGATCCCGCCGAAGATCTCGCGGCGCGCGATGTTCTCTTCTCCGTGTACGCTCTCGGGACCCGAGCCCGCGCGCATGTAGGGCGGATTTGCGAACACGGCGTCAAAGACGCCGCCGAGAGAATTTGCTTCCGCACGGCGGATGTCGCCGAGCACCGGCGTCACGGTCGCGGAAAGACCGTTATTCCGGATGTTTTCTTCCATTATTTCAAACGCGCTCTTTTGGATCTCGATCGCGGTGATGTGCTCCGCGCGCCCGCGCGCCGCGAGCATCAGCGAAACAACGCCGTTTCCGGCGCCGAGCTCGGCGATCCTGCCGAAGCGCCCGACGGGGCGGCGGACGAAAGCCGAGAGCAGATACGCGTCCGTCGTGAACGGGAGCATGCTGTCAGAGCCGAGCAGCGTTATGTCGTCGTTGATTTTGTCAAGGCGGTATCCGGGCACAAAAAACCTCCGTTTCGTCAGAAATGCCGCAGATCGTGTTTGACCTGCGGCAGTCCCTTTTCCGATATGTATCCGACCGGTCTTACTCCTGAGCGGGAGCTTCAACAGGGCAGACGCCGGCGCAAGCGCCGCATTCGATGCACTTCTCGGGGTCGATAACGTACTTGCCGTCATCATCGGCGGAAATCGCCTCAACGGGGCACTCACCGGCGCAGGCGCCGCAGCCGAGACACTTTTCTTTGTCGATCTTATATGCCATTTTTCTGTCCTCCGTAAAAGAGAATATTCCGGCGCGCCGCGCGCACCGTATATTTATTCTATCACAAAATGCGGATAATGCAAGACCTTTTTGCAAGTTTTGATACGATTTTTTTGACAAGGTACGTTTTTTTGTACGTATGTGCCGTATTTGCCGTCATGAACCGGCGATGCCGGCGAGATCGGCGTCTCTGTCCTGCGCGGGGGCTGAGCCGGACTTATTGCCGCGGCGACCGATCACCGTGACCTCGTCCCGGCTGTACTGCTTGATCGCGGCGTCGTCCGCGTCGCCGAGCTTGACCTTGAGCTGACCCGTCAGCGTCTGGGACTCGATGACGTAGCCGGTCCCGTCCTTCGTACGGACTATGCTGTCGACGCGCGGCGTCCGCTTGCCCTCCTCCTCGTACGCCTCGCACTCGTAGCGCAGGCAGCACATCAGCCTGCCGCACGTGCCGGAGATCTTCGAGGAATTGAGCGAGAGGCTCTGCTCCTTCGCCATTTTGATCGAGACCTGATTGAAGTCGTAGAGGAACGTGCTGCAGCAGAACGGTCGACCGCAGATGCCGAGACCGCCGAGCAGCTTTGCCTCGTCGCGGATGCCGATCTGTCGCAGTTCGATGCGCGTGCGGAAGACGGAGGCAAGGTCCTTGACGAGCTCTCGAAAGTCGACTCTGCCTTCGGCGGAGAAGTAGAACGTCAGCTTGCTGTTGTCGAACGTGTATTCCGCCTCGACGAGCTTCATCCCGAGCCCGCGCTCCTCGATCTTTTTCGCGCAGACGGCGAGCGCCTCCGCCTCGCGCTCTGCATTTTTCATGTGTCGCTCGCGGTCGGCGTCCGTCGCGAGCCTGACGACGGGGCGCAGCGGCGCGACGAGAGAGCTCTCGGGCTCCTTTCTGTTCGGGATCGAGACCGTGCCGTATTCGATGCCGCGCGCCGTCTCGACGATCACGTCCTGCCCCTCGCGGCAGACGTAATCCATCGGCGCGAAGTAGTATACTTTGCCGGAATCCTTGAATCTGACGCCGACGATATCGACCATCGCCTGCGGCTCGGGCGGGATGCTCGGCGCGTCGTCCTCGAACCAGTGGCCCGGGATCTCAAGGTACCGCGACTTGTCCTCGACCGCGGGCGGGACGTATGCGGGTACAGCTTCTTCTTCCGCGTCCGTCGTTATGACGTTCGGCGAGAGCGTGCGCGCGGGACCCGACTGCTGCCGCCCGCCGCGGCGGTTCTTGCCGCCGTGTCCGCGCTGAGACTGCTGTCCCTGTCCCTGCGGGCGCGCGTCCTTCGCGGGCGAGGATTCAGCCGTGCGCGCCGCCTCCTGCCGCCCTTCGTCGCGGTGAGGCGCGCCGCCGCGGCGGCGCTTTCTGTTTTTATTGCCGCTGTTGCCGCTATTGCCGCGCTGTTCTTCTCTGCGCGGGCTTTCATCCGATATATTTTCAGCCATTTCTTTCCTTTCAGCCTTTTTGCGGGACCGTGGTGTCCCCGACCATAGTGTCCCCGACCGCAGTGTCCCCGACAGCTACGTCCCGTTTTTATTTTTTCAGCTTCGTATTTTTATCGCCATTGCCGTAAGCGCCGTCCCGATCGAGGCGTTCTTTTCTATGCCGGAGGCGCAGTCGCGGACGCAGTCGAGCGCGGAGGCGAGCCTGCGCGCCGAGATCCCGGAGGACGCGGCGTCCGCGTCGCCGGGCGAAGCAAAGAAGCACGTGTCAAACGACTGCGACCGCTTCGAGAGCAGCATATCGCGCAGCGCGCGCTCCATGTCCGCGAGCAGGTCGAGCGTGTCCGTCCGCTTCGGCTTTTTCGTGCGCGAGAGGTCGAGCACGGCGTCCGCGTCCCCCCTGAGCAGCCCGAGGATCATGCTCTGCGCGCGCCTCTTTTCGGCGATGCGCGCGTCGAGCGCGCCGCCCTCAAGAAGGGACTCGGCAAGCGACGGGTCGCCGCCCGCGATCAGCAGCAGCTCGGAGAATTTTTCCGGCTCCCTGTCGTGAAGCGCGCGTGCGCGCGCGCCGCCGACGCGAAGGACATGGTCCGAGAGCTCGCCCGACGTGCATGGGCGGAGGCGGAGCGACGGGGCGCGGGAGCGCACCGTCGGCAAAAGAGCGTCCGAACTGCGGCAGAGAAGGAGGTAGAGAACGTATTCCGGCGGCTCCTCGAGCGTCAGCAGAAACGCGTTCTGCGCCTCGACCGTCATCGTGTCCGCGTCCTCGACGATGTACACCTTCCGCTCGCCTTCGGAGGGGATGATGTACGCGTCCGCGCGGATGTCGCGCACGGTGTCGACGCCGAGGGTGGCGCGGTCTCCCCTGCCGACGGTGCGGATGTCGGGGTGGGTCCCCGCAGCCGCCCTCACGCAGGACGGACATTTGCCGCACGGGAGAACGCCGTTGCCCGTGCAGTTGACGGCGCGGGCGAGCATGGACGCCAGCTCGCGGACCGTGCCGGTCCCCTCGATGATATAGGCGTGACCGAGCGTTCCCTCCCTGATGCTGCGGGCGAGCCGCCGGCGCAGCTCGGCATTTCCCGGAACAGACGCAAAATCGTCAGCCGCCATGCGGCACCCCCCTGAAACGGACGCTTGTCAGCGATTTTATTTATCCACGGTCAATATTATATCAAAATCGCGCCCGCATGTCAACTCTCGGCGGGGAGAAGGAACAATATTCCCGGCAATGTTCCTCGAAAAAACGCCGCAAATTTCCTTTATTTTGCGATATTGCTATTGACAAATCGGCGCGGGTGATATATAATAGCTCTTGCTGTTCCGAACGGACTGCGGACGGCGAGCGGAGGTGTCTTTTTGAAGCTCGATATAACGGAGCTGCTCTCCGGAAAGATCAGGGTCATGCCGTTCCGGTACGAGATCCCAACAAGCGGCGGCGACGCCGGCGACAGGGGCGACAGAAGCGACAGGGAAGGCAAAGGCGACAGGAGCGACACGGGCGACACGGGCGGTGAAGAGCTGCCGCTGCCGCCGGACGGCGTCGTTTTTACTTCGCCCGTCAGGGTCGCGGGAAAGATCTCGGATTCGGGCTCGTGCCTGTACCTCGTGCTTGACGCGGACGCGGACTTCGAGGCTCCGTGCGACAGGTGCGGAGAGGCGGCGCGCGGCACCGTTTCGTGCAGGCTTGAGCGCATGGTCGCCGAGGAGGGCGCCGTCGGTGAAGACGGCGGCGAGGATTACTTCATCGCGTGCGAAGGCAAGCTCGACCTCGACCGGGAGGTCATGGAGGAGCTGATGCTCTCGTTCCCGTCTCAGATACTGTGCCGGGAGGACTGCCTCGGGGTGTGCCCCGTGTGCGGCAGGAACAAAAACCGCGGGGAATGCGGCTGCGCCGCAAAGGCGGCGGAGGAGATCGACCCGAGGTGGCAGGCGCTCGCGCGGCTGCTCCGGGAAAAAAAAGAAAAAGGCAAAGAAGAGTGAAAAAGCGCCGTTTTTCGGCGGATCACATAAGGAGGTAACATCATGGCTGTACCGAAGAGTAAAGTATCAAAGTCCCGCAGGGACAAAAGGCGCGCAAGCAACAGCAGGCTCGACGCTCCGAACATGGTAAAGTGCCCGAACTGCGGCGAGTACAATCTTAACCACCGCGTTTGCAGATCATGCGGTCATTACGACGGTGTCGAAGTGGTCGCCAAGGGCGACGAAAAAAGCGCAAAGAAGAACTGAGCGCGAAGGACGGCTGCACGTCACGGCATCAGCCTGACGGTGTGACAGGTCAATAAGGAAAACCCGGAGACCGGGCCAATACGGCGCGGTCTTTTTCCGCGTTCCGGAGTCTGTGCGTTCCATGCTCCCCCACGCGGAGAGGACGCGGAAAGGATATCATATATGGTGTACCCGCCCGGGGCGGCAGTGACAACGCTGTCCCGGGCGGGCTTTTTTACCTTTAATATATGTCTGTAAGTTCCCGGCGCCGCCGCGTCACCCCTCTTGTGCGGCGCCCATTTTTTGCAGCTCGCCGTTGAGCGCTTCCTCGCGGGCGTAGAGGTCGTAGATCTTGTTTTCGAGCTCCATTTTCTTCTCGTCAAGCTCGGCGGCGCGGATGTAGTCGCTGGCGGCGTCGCCGAAGAGCTCCTCCTCGACCCTGATCAGTTCCTCCTCCGCCGCCTCCGCTTCGGCGGTCACGCGTTCGAGCTCGTGCCGGAGCCGGCGTATCTCGGCGGCTTCCTTTTTCGCCGTGAGGTATCGCTCCTTGTTCGACGACATCTCGGGCGCCTCCGCGGCAGCCTCCGTCTTTTCGGCGGTGAGGCTCGCGCTGTATTCGGCGTAGCCGCCCTCAAAGACTGCAGATCCGCTTTTGTCGAGCGGAAGAATGCGCGTTGCGAGCTTGTCGATGAAATATCTGTCGTGCGAGACGGCGATGACGGTGCCCTCGAACTCCCTGAGCGCGTCTTCGAGCGCCTCGCGCGATTTGATGTCGAGGTGGTTCGTCGGCTCGTCGAGGATGAGGAGATTTACCTTCGCGAGGATGAGCTTGCAGAACGTGAGCCGCGCCCTCTCGCCGCCGGACAGGACCGAGACCGGCTTCTCGATGTCGTCACCGAAAAAGAGGAAGCGGGCGAGCGCGCCGCGCACCTCCGTCTGCGACAGGGACGGATATTCGCCCCACAGCTCCTCGATGACGGTGTTCGAATCGGTGAGGTTCTGGTTCTCCTGATCGTAGTAGCCGACGCTGACGTTGTAGCCGTATTCGATGACGCCGGAGACCGGCTCGAGCCTGCCTGTCAGCAGCTTTATGAGCGTCGACTTGCCGCAGCCGTTCGAGCCGAGGATGAAGAGCCTGTCGAGGCGGCGGACCGAAAACGAGAGGTCGGAGAAGAGCGTGTTTTTCCCGAACGCCATCGACAGCCCGCGCACGTCGAGGACCTCGCCGCCGCTGCGCGGCGCCGAGGCGAGCCGAAATTTTATCGACCTCGGCAGCGCCTCCGGGCGGTCGACGAGCGTCATGTGCGCGAGATAGCGCTCGCGGCTCTTTATCGTCACGAAATTTCGCTCCTGTCCCCACCGCCGCTGCTGCTCGATGATGTCGAGCTGATGCTTGATGTCGCGCTGCTGCGCCTGCCACTCGCGCTCGCGGCTCTCGCGCTCGCGGCGCTTCAGCTCAACGTAGCCGGAATACGGGGCGGGGTAGAGCTTTGACTTTTTGTTCTCGATCTCGAGCGTCTTGTTCGTGACGCGGTCAAGGAACCAGCGGTCGTGCGAGACGACGAGGACGGTCTTTTTGTATGTCGAAAGAAAGCTCTCGAGCCAGACGAGCGAGTCTATGTCGAGGTGGTTCGTCGGCTCGTCGAGCATCAGGATGTCGGGCTCCGAGAGGATGAGGCGGACGAGCGCGAGGCGCGTCCTCTGTCCGCCGGAGAGCGACCCCGTCGGCAGCTCGTGAAAGCTCTCGTCAAAGCCGAGGCGCGCGAGCACCGAGACGCAGCGCGCGCGGAAATAGAGCCCGCCGCCGTCCCTGTACTCGGCGGTCAGCTCGTCGTGCTCGCGCAGCGCGGACATGCAGCCGTAGCCGCCGGGCGGCAGCGTTGTCATCATCCGTTCGAGAACTGCGAGGCGCTCCTCGATCTCGAGCAGGCGCGGGAACGCGCCGTACATCTGCCCGAGGACCGTGTCCGGGCAGCCGGGCGCGCGGGAGAAGGATTCGTTCTGCCGCAGCAGCCCGACTGTCTTGCCGTGCGCGATATAGACGCCGCCGGTGTCCGGCGTGATCTCGCCCGAGATCATGGACAAAAGCGTCGTTTTCCCGCTGCCGTTCACGCCGACGATGCCGAGCCTGTCGCCCTCGTTGACGGAAAAGCCGATGTTTTCGATTATAACGTTCGCGCCGTACGCGAGCGAAAGTGAATCAGCCGTTAGGATCGTCATATGTTTTTCGGGGGAGGCGCGAAAGACGCCTCCCCCGGTACCTGCCTTTTTGTTATGTTGTTGCCGCAGAGGACCGCCGACTGTCTGCCCGGTTTACCCCGACCGCTGCGGTTTGCCCCCCGATTTACCCCCGGTCTGCCTCCGGTTATGCTTTCGGCTCCTCCGGTTTTTCCGGGGCGGCGGACGGCTTCATGTCGCGGATATCGAGCAGCTTTTCCTTCAGCTCGGACTCGATGCGGACGAGCTCCGCCTCGGATTCGCGCCGCTTCGTCCTGCCCTCGTCCTGGATGCGGATGACCTCCTCGAGCGTCGAAACGAGCTGCTCGTTCGTGTGCTTCACCGTCTCCATATCGACGATGCCGCGCTCCGCCTCCTTCGCGATGCCGACCGTGCTCACCTTGAGCGCCTCGGCGTTCTTCTTCAAAAGCTCGTTTGTGACGTCGGAGACCTCGCGCTGCGCCTCCATTGCACGGGACGCGTGCGACAGCCCGAGCGCGATGACCATCTGGCTCTTCCAGAGCGGGATCGTGTTCGCGAGCGTTGACTGGATCTTTTCCACCATCAGCGTGTCGCTGTTCTGTATCAGGCGGATCTCCGGCGCCATTTGGATCGAGATCATGCGCGTCAGCTCAAGGTCGTAGAGCTTTTTCTCGAACCTGTCGCAGAGGTCGGAGAAATCGTGCGCAGCCTGCGCATCCTCGGCGAGCCCGGACTCCTTTGCCTTTTCGGTGAGGTCGGCGAGCGTCGTTTCGCGCTCCTTCTTGAGGCGGCGCTTGCCGGCGATGATGTACATCGTCAGCTCCTTCTGATATGTTAAGTTGACGGCGTAGAGGCGGTCGAGCGTGGAGATATCCTTCAGAAGCGAGATCTGATGGTCGCGGAGGACTCCGCAGATCCTGTCGACGTTGACTTCCGCCTTGTCGTACTTTGCCTTGAGCGCCGAGACCTTGTTCTGCGTCTTTTTGAACAGCCCGAGAAAGCCCTTGTCCTCCGCCTCGTCGATCGAGAGCCCCTTGAGCTCGACGACGAGATCCGTTATCGCGTCGCCGATCGTGCCGAGATCCTTCGTGCGGACGCGCTCGAGCGCGCTGTCCGAAAACTGCGAGACCTTCGTCTGCGCGGGCGCGCCGTACTGCATGACGACGGCGCTGTCCGTGATGTCTATCTTCTCGGCAAATTCCTCGACCATGCGCTTTTCGTCATCGGTGAGCATGCTGTCGTCGATCTCGACCTCAGCCGGAGGTTCTTTTACCTCCGCCTCCGCCTTTGTATCTGTCGGCAGCGACAGCTCGGGCGCCTCGGCGACCGCCTCGCCTCCGAGCGAGAGCGTCGGCGTCGGAAGACCGAAATAATCGTTATTTGCGGCAGCAGCCGCACCGGATGCGTTCGTTATGTTGTCTTTTTCGCTCATTTCTGCTGTCCCTCCGTATATTGCCTGTATCGGCGTTCTGTATTTGTGATTACGGGATTGGGTATTGCGCCGGGGTTCACGGGCGGGTTCACACCGCGCCGGGCGGCGTATGATTCGGTCACGCCGGGCGCCTCCGCGTTTTCTTTGCCGTCCGCCTCTTCTTCGCCGTATTCGTCATAATAATATGTTTCCTCGTCTCCGACCATGCCGACGACGATGCACATCCGGATGAGCACGTACAAAAACAGCGTGAGCATCACGAGCTCGCGCCCGAGCTCGTAGCTGTCGGGATAAGCGCGCAGGATGATCAGGACCGTGTTCGGCAGCGCGTACAGCCCGATGAGGACGATCGCCGCAAGACCGAGGAATACGTAGCGCGGGCGGTTCGGATTTCCGACGCGGAACCTGCCCTCCGCGATGAAGTACAGCGTCGCCGCGGCGAGCGCGACGAGCAGCATCGTCCTGTTCGGATTGTTTATCTCAACGTCGGAGACGAAGTATGCGCGAACGATGACGGAGAAGAACCACAGCCCGAGGAACGCGGACATGATGATCCGCAGATTCTTCGTGCCGACGGGCAGCGCCTTTCCAATCAGGAAGTATAGCGCCGCGGGTACGGAAAGGATGACGGGGAGGACGCCGAGGAACCCGGGACCCGCCTCGCCCGAGAGGATCGCGAGCAGCGAGCAGCCGATGATGACGAAGCCCGCGAGCGCGGACGCGAAAATGTGCGCGTAAGAATTCGTCGCCTCGCCGACTCTGTCGAGGCTCCCGCGCAGCACGATCGTGAACGCGAGCGACGCCCCGACGGCGACGAGCGCGCCGACCGCAAATACGATCGGGAGCACGGCGCCGTGCTCGTAATATTTCGCCGCGTCGTCAAACTCCATGAGGAGTGCGAGGACGCGCAGCGAGGAGAGCCCGAGCGATGCGATCAGCGCGATCATCAGCGCGCACGTATATATCATTCTGCTGTTCTTCATTGTTGTATCAGTTGTCTCCTTAGTCGATTTAGCCGGTCCCGTCGGTTTCATTCGTTTCGTCTCTTCCGGCGGCATGTTTTATATGACACAGCCGCCCACAGTATAATTATAAACGCCCGGGATAAATTATACAATATGATTGAAGAGATTTTGTCCGAAAAAAACGAAAGTTTTTTGATTTGTTATGTCAATAAAATCAAAAATATGTCAAAACAGTAAAAAATATCGGTGCGGCAGGAATAAAAGCGCGGTTTTCGGCAATATACTGTTAGAGCGTCGGAGGAGAGAAACGGGAGAGGGAAGATATGGGGAGGTGAGAGCATGAGATCGAGGGTCGTCTCGCCCGGGCGCGCGCTCGGCGCCGTCCGGACGCTCGCGGACGGAATGAAGCGCGACAGGCTCGGGACGTACGCGGCGGAATCCGCGTTTTTTCTCATACTTTCGGCGATCCCGCTTTTAACTCTCACGGTCAGCACGGCGCACCTGCTGATCCCGGAGTTCGTCTCCGAATATCTCGGGCGGCTCGCGGAGCTTTTGCCGGGCGTGCTCGGCGAATATGTCGGCACGGAGCTTTCGACCGTATACGACGTGGAGGTGCCGCTCTCGGTCTCCGCCGTCGCCGTTTTGTGGGGCGCGTCGAGAGGCGTGCGCGCCGTGAGGCGCGGCGTCCGCTCCGTCTTCGGGGAGGACGGCGGACCCGCGCTCGCCGAGGCGCTCTACGGCATAAGCTTTACGGCGGCGTTCATTCTGATAATCGTCGCGGTGCTCGCGTTTTTCGTGTTCGGCGACCAGCTCTCCGCCTTTGTCGGGGCGCGGTTCCCGGCGGCGGGCGCCGTCTTTGACATCGCCGTCGGGCTGTCGCCGATATTGACGATGCTCGCGCTTACGGGATTTTTCACGCTCGTGTACGCGACGTTCACGCCGGATACATCATGTCCGATGCGCCTTTACGATCATCTGCCCGGCGCGTCCGTCGCCGCCGCCGGGTGGACGCTCTACTCGTATATATTTTCCGTTTTCGTCTCGGATTTTTCCGATATGCCCCGCCTTTACGGCAGCCTCGCCGCGACGGTCGTTCTGATGATATGGCTCTACATGGTGATGTACATCATCCTCGTCGGCGCCGAGGTGAACAAGCTTTTATCGGCAAACACAAGCGCAAAGGCAAGACCCGAATTAGTCAAAAAAAGCGGGAAAATATAAAAATGTGATATATTTTATATGAAATGTCAATATTATATTGACATTTTTGATGAAATATGATATTATGAACTCGTATATAGGTCCCGCATCTTGTCATCGCGGCTCGAACGGAGCCGGAGGAAGCCGGGACCGCGCACGTAAGAAAGGTAACGGTGCAGAAATGAAAAAAAGAACACTATCGCTTATCCTCGCGGCGCTGCTCGTGCTGTTCCAGTTCGCGTTTACCGCGTGTGACAACGGCGGCGGTCCGGGAGACGGGACCGAGTCGGCGGCGGGAAATGACGGCGGCACGGATAAGACCCCGGAGACGGAAGGCGAGCCCGAGATGAACGAGTTCGGTCTTTCGAAGGAATATTTCGAGGACTACAAGCGCGATGACAACGCGATGTATTACGGGAAGATGGGCTTCGGCGGCACGAAGGCGTCGTACGATAAGCTCACCCTCCGTGTCAACGGACAGAACGCATATGTGAACGAGTTCGACGAGAGCGACGAGCTGCCAGAGGGTCTCTATGAGACTTACGGCGGCGCGCTCGGCGACTGGAAGGTCGCGGACGACACGGTCAAGGAAGGCAACAAAAAGCTCACCTACTCGGGCTCGGACGCCTCGATTCTGACCGTCGGCAACGCCGAATGGGGCAGATCAAGCCTCAGAGTTTCCTTCGCAATCGAGGAGGGCGGCAAGGCGGAGCTGTACTTCTGCGTCAGAGATGACAAGAACTTCTACCGCGTCACCGTCCCGGCGGACGGTTCGGGCGTCACGCTTGCCGAGGTCAAGGACGGCAAGGAAACGACGATCAGCACGGTCCCGGCTAAGGAGCCGACCGGCGAGTGGATCCCCTTCGTTGCGGACATCGGTCCGAAGCTCATAACCGTCTATGTCGGCGGAGTCGAGATGTTCAATATCTCCGACGCGAACAAGCCGCACGTATATTCGGGTCTGATGGGCATCGCGCAGTGGAACACGGAGTTCTATGTCGACAACATCAAGGTCGAAGATTCTGCCACGGGCAAGGTCTATTACGAACAGGATTTTGAGGACGGCACGTTCCTTGACACCTGCATATTCGGCGAGCGCAACGGCGCAAGCTGGACGGTAGCCAGCGCCTCCGACTGGGAGCTTGTCAAGCTCGACGACGGCAATACCGTCCTGCACTTCAAGAACAGCGGCGTATACGGCGCCGTGGCTCTCTTCGATCCGAAGCTGCCCGAGGACTGCAAATCGGTGAAGGTGACGTATCAGGGCTACAAGATCGCGGGCTCCGAGGGCTATGCGTTCGTATGGGATTGGCAGCAGGACAGCGTTGACGCCAACGGCGACGGCGCGGACTATTACGCGTACAACCTCGGCGGCTGGACCGGAAAGTCCGGGTTCCAGACGATAACGGGCGGCACAAAGGTCAACAGCGAGGGCACGCTCGAGGTCGGTCTCCAGAACGAGGTCTGGCAGACGGTCGAGGTCTACCTCACCGAGAACGCGGCGTTCGGCTGCTTCGAGGGCAAGATCTACGAGACCCTCTGGTACACCGCCTGATCTGACGGTCACAACGGCTCGGAAGCCGTAAAATAAAAAAATACGGAGGCGCCCCTTTCCCGGGGGCGCCTTCCGATTTTTGAAGATCGCCCGCGCAAAAAATGCGCATCCGCTCCACTACTTTTTGCTTGAATTCTCCCGTGTATCTTTTGTTTGGCTCTCCCCCTTGGCATAAAAATGCACCCCTTGTCAGACATTATATCACACCGTCTAACTTTTGGGGTGCATTTCACTTTGCGCGTGTACGCTTTTTTCTGCGCATTATCTCCTTCGCATTTACATCATTACGGCTTCGATGTCGTCGGCGGAGCGCGGCGTGCCTGCCGAGAGGTTCTCGCAGCCGTCCTCCGTGATGAGGCAGTTGTCCTCGAGGCGGAAGCCGATACCCCACTCGGGGACGTAGATCCCCACGTCGACGCAGAAGATCCAGCCGGGCGCGAGCTCGCCCGAGGCGTCGACCATGTCGTGCGTGTCGAAGCCGACGTGATGGGAGCCGCCGTGCCACATATAGCGGGACTCGTTTTCCGGCTTGTCGAGGACGCCGAGCTCACAGAGCAGTCCGCCGCAATAGCGGTGTATCTCCGCGTCGACAAATTTCATCGGGAGCCCGGGGCGGAGAATTTCAAACATATGGTTCGAGGTCCTGTACGCGCACTCGTAGAGCGCGCGCTGGCGCGGGGAATACTTCCCATTGCACGGCCAGCCGCGCGAGACGTCCGTGTGCATATGATCATATTTCGCGCCGACGTCGTTTAAGATCATGTCGCCGTCGTGCGCCTGCCCGCGGTAGTCGTAATAGTGGATGCAGAAGTTGTTCTCGCCCGCGGAGATGATGGACGGGAACGCGGGCTCGAGACAGCCGCGCGTCAGGAGCGCGTGATCGAAGACTGCCTTGTACTGATATTCGTACATCCCGGGCTTCGATGCGCGCATCATCGCGAGGATCCCCTCCGTCGTGATCGCCTCGGCGCGCCGCATCGCCTCGATCTCGCACGGCGCCTTGACCGTGCGCTGGCGGCGGAGATGCGGGCGGACGTCGATCTCTGCCAACCCCGGCGCGAGCGCGCGGATGCGGTCTCTGAAGGCGAGCCGCGTCGGATTGTTGTTCCCCATGTCGTCGATGTCGAGGGCGAGGTTCCGGCAGACCGGTGCCGACGCCTTGATCGCGCCGTCGAGTATGTCCGTCGTGCGGACGTCGGCGATGCCGGAGACGGCGGACGCCTCATCCGGCTTTATGCGCCTGCCGCACCAGCGCTCCTTCATCGGGTCTGGCGGGAGCGTGAAGAGCGTCTCCTTCGTCTCCCCGCCGTGCCGGACGGCGAGCAGCACGGACTCCGCCTGCGTGATCCCGGTGAGGTAGAGAAAGTTCGTGTCCGTATAGACCGGGTACTCCTCGTCCGCGGTCTTGCGGATCGCGCCCCCGGCGTAAATGCAGAACAGCGTACCGTCCGGGAGCGAATCGTAAAGTCTTTTTCTGTTTTCGGTATAAAACGATGCGTTCATTTTGTTCTCCGATATAATAAGTCCTTTGTCACTGAGTCACTGCTGTCACTTTTGTCCTCTACCGCAGTCGGCGTCGAGATCCTCGCCCAAAAGCTCGCGCGCGGCGAGGTCGAGCGCCTCACCGACCGAGTCATGGATGACGAGCGAGGCGAGCCTGTCCGCGGGGGTGGGCGTATAGTTGATGACGGCGAGGTCGGTGCCGCCGAACCAGCGGACGAGGGACGCCGCCGGGTAGACGGCGAGCGAGGTGCCGCCGACGATCATGACCCCGGCGCGGGCGACGTGCTCCGCCGCCTCCTCAAAGACGCCCTCGGGCAGCATCTCGTCATAAAGCGTCACGTCCGGTCGGACGATCCCGCCGCACTCGCACCGCGGGACGCCCGCGGACGAGGTGACGTATTCGACGCCGTACTTTTTCCCGCAGCGCACGCAGTAATTGCGCTCGACGGTGCCGTGCAGCTCATAGACGAGCCGAGATCCCGCCTTTGTGTGCAGGCTGTCGATGTTCTGCGTGATGACGCAGTCGATATAGCCCGCAGCCTCGAGCGCCGCGAGCGCGATGTGCGCGCGGTTCGGCTTCGCGTCCGGGAAGACGAGGTGTGCGCGGTAGTATTCGAAAAACGTCCCGGGATCGCGGGCGAAAAATCCGCCGCTGATTATCTCCTCCGGGGAAAGCGACCCGTATTTTTTCGAATAAATACCGTCGGCTGAGCGGAAATCCGGGATCCCGCTCTCGGTCGAAACGCCGGCGCCGCCGAAAAAAACGGCGGGACCGTGCTCCTTTATGATCCGTGCGAGTTCATTCACAGTCGTGCCTCCTTAAAAATTTCAGTCTCGGCTGTAAGCATCGGCGGGGGAGAGGGACCGATGGGCGCCTCTCCCCCGCGATATTGACATATGTTAAGACAGGCTTACGAGATTGTCGAACAGATCGGCACACTCGCGGAGCTTTGCCTCGCTGCCGATCGTGCAGCGGTTGCCCTCCTTTATGATGTCGTCGATCATGTCGGCGGCGGCGCGGAGGTCTTCGACGGTGACGTCGAGCGCCTGCTCGCGCTCGCGCTGGACGTCCTCGTACCTTCTGCCCATGAGGTACGCGTCCATCGAGGAGACCGCGATCTGCCGCGTCGTCTTCGGGAAGTCGAGCGACGAGAACGTGCCGATGATGAGCTTTGTGAGCTCACCCTCGTCCGGGGCGAGGGCGCGGACGAAGTCACCCGCGCGCGCGTAGACGTCGTATGTCGCCGAAAGCTGCGGGTCGCGGTAGGACGAGAACGTGACCTGCCCGGTCACGGGTCCGAATCCGCAGGACTGACCGTAAGCGCCGCCCTTGACGCGGATCTCCTGATAGAGATAGTCTATGCGGAGCGAATTCGCGAGGACGTGCAGCGCGCCCGTGTATGCGTGCCCGTCCGCGAACATGTTCCCGGCGCACGTCACGTAGTCGACGCCGATCGGCATCATGAAGCCCTCGTTCCGCTTTACGGGCGTGACCTCGGAGCTGCCTTCGGGGCGCGGTCCGCGGCGCAGGGACGCGAGCAGCTCCGGCATCCCTTCTTCGATCAGAGAGACGGCTCTGTCGTCCGCGGCGACGCTGACGGTCAGGTTCTCGGGGCGGAAGATCCAGTCAAGGGCTGCGGTGAGCTTTTCCGAGATGCTGTCCGCGTTTTTGTCGTAGTCCGCCATCTGTTCTTTTATGGCGAGATAGCCGCCGATGCCGTCGAGCAGGTCGTTGACCGTTTCGGTCTTCGAGAAATACGACTGCGCGCGGAGCGAGGCGAAATAGTTCCCGCTGCCGGAGATGCTCGAAAGCCTGCCGGACTGGACCTCGCCGATGATCTCGCGCAGGCGCTTTTTGTCGCCGAGCTTCGAGGTGCCGACGATCTCGCCCGCGAGGGAGAGGGCGACGGGGACGTTCTCAGTGAGCGCCTTTACCGTTATCGAACCGATGACGCGGTAGCCGTCGCGGACGCCGGCGAGCGGTATCGTCCCGACGCCGAACCATACGCCGCCGGTGTGGATGCCGATCTCGTTCGAGAGCTCAAAATATCCGCGGCGCGCCGTGTCGACGCTGCCGAGCACGCTGCCGAGCAGCCCGGCATAGGGCAAGAGCTCGGTCGGGATCCCGTCCGCATTGAAGATGAACCGCAGATACGCGACGCCGTGCGTGTCGAGCTCGTGGCGGACGGCGGGGACGCCGCCGACAGTCGTCTCGGTGTTGTAGAACGGCTTTGCCTCGCGGCTGATGTCGGAGCGCTTAAGCGACGGGATGCAGGAGAGCTCCTCCTCCGTCGGCGGCGCCGACTGGTACTCGCGCAGTCCCTTCGTGTCGGCGACGATCTTTGCAATCGCCTCGTCCGTGAGGGATGACTTATATGATGCGAGCTTTTCGCGCAGCAGTGCGTCCTTGCGGTCGAGCAGTCCTCTCTCGGGCTCGAGGTCGTAGCGGAGCACGTGGTCCGAGCCGAGCAGGTATTTTTCGATCAGCTCCTCGAAGTAGCGCGTGTCGAGGCGCGACTTCAGCTCGGCGTAAACGGTGTTGAGCCGCAGCGAGTCGAACGGCGCGTCCTCGTCGTAGAGCCATGTGCCGAGCGAGCTGATGATGTAAAGGAGCCCCTTCGGCGTGCTGCCGAAGTCCGCCTCGCGCCAGCGGAACTCGGACGAATTGATGAACGAGAGCAGGGAATTGCGGTCGATGCCGTTTTTGACCTGCGCGCGCAGAGTCTCTTCAATTATGGAGAAGAAGCGGTCGCGGTCGGCTGCCTTCGCCTCCTTCGAGATGACGGCGAACGACGGCTCGAGCATGTGGTCCATGTAGCCGCCCATGATGTCGTTGCCGATGCCGGCGTCGAGCAGCGCCTGACGGACGGGCGCGCCCGGCGCGTAAATGAGCGCGTTTGCAAGCGCGTCCCACGCGACGGCGTCTACCATGTCGGGGCGCGGGAGCAGCACGCCGTACCCGAAGTACGACTTGCCGTCGACCTCGCCGTCCGCAGCGACGGAATACGAGCCGCGCTCCTCGCGGACGCCGCCCCAGTGCGGCTGCGGGTCGATGTGCGAGTCGAGTTCTATGCGGTCAAACGCGGAGAGATAGTTCTCGTCGAGCCACGAAAGCCTCTCCTCGACGTCGATATTGCCGTATATATAAATGTAACTGTTGACGGGGTGATAGTAGCGGCGGTGGAAGTCGAGAAACGATTCGTACGTGAGCTCGGGGATGCGGTCCGGGTCGCCGCCGGAGTTGACGCCGTACGTGTTGTCCGGGTACAGCTTCTGCTGCATGTTCTCGTATATTATCGAGTCCGGCGAGGAGAGCGCGCCCTTCATCTCGCTGTAAACGACGCCGTTGACCTTCAACTCGTCTTCCGGGGACTCGAGCTCATAGTGCCAGCCCTCCTGCATGAAGATCTCGCGGCGGCGGTATATGTTCGGATAGAAGACGGAGTCGAGATATACGTGCATCAGGTTCTCGAAGTCGCGGTCGTTGCAGCTCGCGACGGGGTATATCGTCTTGTCCGGGTACGTCATCGCGTTCAAAAACGTGTGCAGCGAGCCCTTCACGAGCGACATGAACGGGTCGCGGGACGGGAAGTGCTTCGAGCCGTTGAGCACGGTGTGCTCGATGATGTGCGGGACGCCGGTGCTGTTCTCCGGCGTCGTGCGGAAGCCGGCGCAGAAGACCTTGTTCTCGTCGTCGTTCGAGAGGATGCAGACGCGCGCGCCCGATTTCTTATGGCGCAGGATGAGACCGCAGCTCGAAATATCGTCGAGATATTCCTCGTGTACGAGCTCGTATGCGCCGGGGATAAATGAAAGCTCGGCGGAGCTTTTGATATTTTTCGACATTATTTTTATTTTTCCTCCGGGAAATTTTTACCTTGGAAAAAGTATACCATAGAGAAAACGCGCGCGCAAGTGGTTTTCGGTACCGCGGACAAAAAAGGTGAAATTTTTTTCTGCCCGCGGATTGCGGAAGGCGGTGCGTTTGAGGTACAATAATGTACGGATATAAGCGTTCGCATCGGAGGCGCGGATAAAGTGGAGATGATAAACGTAACGGTTGAGACGGGAGGCGTGCGGCGGACGCTTTCATATCCCGGGCGCGTGTCGCTCGCGGACGTCCTGCGGGACGCGGGCGTCCCGTTCTGCGCCCCGTGCGGCGGTGCGGGTGTGTGCGGCGGCTGCCGCGTCCTCGCCTCGGGGATGATGACGGAGCCGGACTCCTTTGAGAAACGCGCCATCTGCGGCGCGGACATTCTCCGCGGAGTGCGGCTCGCGTGCCGCGCTTACGCCGTCGGTGACGCGTTTGTGCGCGCGCCGGAGGCGCCGGTGACGGCGGCAGACGCGGCGGGGACGGCAGAGACTGCAAAAAATGTAAAAAAAGAGAGGGGAAGATACGGCGTCGCGCTCGATATCGGGACGACGACGGTCGCCTCGTCGCTTGTCGACCTTCTGACGGGGGAGCGCGTCCGCGAGGCGGCGGCGTTCAACCCGCAGGCGCCGTGGGGCGCGGACGTGATATCGCGCATCGGCGCAATATCGGAGGGGAAGACGACTGTCGCCGAGCTGTCCCGACTCGTGCGCGGCACGGCGGACGCGCTCACCGCCGCGCTCGGAGCGCCGGACGGCGCGCCGCGCGTCATCGTCGGCAACACCGTTATGGTCTCGCTCTTTGCCGGCGTCGACCCGACGCCGATCGGGCGCGCGCCGTTCACGCCGCCGGAGCTGTTCGGCAAATACATCGGCGGCGACTTTTTCCCGCGGTGCGCGGGCGCGTACTTCGGTTCGGATGCGGCGGCGGCAGTCCTCGCCGTGCGCGAGCTCACGGGCGGGGACTTCATCCTCTGCGACGTCGGGACAAACGGCGAGGTCGCCTCGTACGCGGGCGGCAGGCTGTGCGTCACCGCGGCGGCGGCGGGACCCGCGTTCGAGGGGGCGGGGATATGCTGCGGGATGAGAGCCGAGCGCGGTGCGATAGATTCGGTCCGCATTGAGTCCGGGCGCACGGTCCCGCACGTCATCGGCGGCGGGGAGGCAAAGGGCATATGCGGCAGCGGACTGTGCGACGCGTGTGCGTGCCTGCTCGCCCTCGGCGTCATTGACAAAAGCGGATATATGGCGGAGCCGTACGCGCTCGCGGACGGCGTGTCGCTGACGCCCGGGGACATAAGGGCGCTCCAGCTTGCCAAGGGCGCGGTCCGCGCCGCCGTCGATATTGTCTGCCGCGGCGCACAGACGGACGGCGTACCGATATATATGTCCGGCGCGTTCGGCTCCTCGCTCTCGGCGCGCTCCTGCGCGCGGATCGGGCTCATACCGGGCGGCGCGCGAGAGGTCGTCCCGATAGGGAACGGCGCGCTGCGCGGCGCCGAGCTGATGCTCGTCTCGGACGCGGCGAAAGAGGAGGAGCTCGCGCTCGCCTCCAGCGCTGAATACGTTGAGCTCTCAGGCAGCGCCGGGTTTGAAAGGCTCTTCCTGCGCTCGCTTGATTTTTGACAAAAGCATAACAAAGTGCCACATGACTTATGCAATTGACTAAATCGCCCTTTCGTTATACGTCTGCATAAAATTTTTTTACACATTTCGAAAAATTTACTTGACAACGCGTTCGACTTCATATATTATATAGACGGACCGCAGCGCGGTATTTTTTGCCGCGCGGGGATTTTTCGCATCATTACCGCAAAGACCCCGATAATGATCCGATAAGGAGGAGATCTCATGAACAGAAAAAGATGGATCACCGTCGCGCTCGTTCTCGTTCTGATAGTCGCCGCCGTGACGGCAGTCACCGCGATGCCCGTCAGCGCGGAGAACACGGAAGCCACGCGCTATTTCTATAATCAGCTCACGGATGAGCAGCGCGTCTTCTACGAAGCGATGGAACAGATGTATAAGGACGGTACGTTCAAGACCGGCACCGGCTCCCTCGAGCTGACCGCAGACGGCGGCAAGATGGACCAGACGGTCGCTGAAGCGTACATGAATGAAGGGGACCCGTCCCGCGGGAACCTGCTGACCGATTTTGCCGCCGCGAGAGACGCGTTTTACGCCGACTATCCGGACGTTTTCTACGTCGATTTTTCGGCGCTCTCCGTCAGAGCGACGACATCTTCCGGGAAATATCACATCTACATAGGACCCGGCAAGTATGAAAATTACTACACCGAGGGCTTCGGCAGCCGTGAAGAAGTAGACAGGGCGGTCGAGGCGTACGAGGCTGCCGTCGGCAAGCTCGTCGCGGACGCGAAGAACGTCGAGGTCGTCGAGGGGCAGGATAAGACCGCGGCGATGGCGGGCTACGTACACGACACGATCATCCGCTCCGTCACCTACAAGCTCGAGAACGCCTGCAAGCCGGGCAACATCGGCTTCATCCGCACGTCGTACGGCGCGCTTGTCTGCGGCGAGGGCGTCTGCGAGGCGTACACGCGCGCGTTCAAGTCAGCGATGGACAGGCTCGGCATCCCGTGCGTCATGGTCTCCGGCGTTTACATGCACGATAAGGACACGCCCGAGCAGCACATCTGGAACTACGTCTGCCTCGACGGCGAATGGTACGGCGTCGACGCGACGATGGACGACCCGATATCCCCCGCCAAGACGGGTGACGGCGGCGTCGACGGCTACGAGAACCGCGAGTACTTCCTCGCGGGCGCGGGCAGGATGGGAAACCACCACTACCCCTCGGGCATAATGTCCCCCTCGAACTACGAGTTCTCTTACCCGGCGCTCAGCTTTGACGATTACGGCACCGACGTCGAGACGGACAACGCCGCCTTCTCGGTCCGCGTCGATTACAACGGCGTCGATCAGGACGACGGCACGGATCAGGCGACCGTGTTCACGATCAGCTACCTCGGCATGGGCGCGCAGGAATGCGTCAATAATGGATACTATATGCTCCAGCGCTATGTCACGATGGATGAGGAAACGGGCGAGCCCGTATTCGACGAGTGGTCGTATATAATCCCCGACGTGTTTACCATGCCGGGAGATTCAAAGGAATCCCTGACCGTCTCCCTTTCGTATAACGGATTTGTTCAGTTCGCGGTGACGACGAAGTCTCCGGGAACAATATTCAACAATCCGCTCGCCCTGATCTATAAGGGTCAGGACTCCGAGCTCCTTGCGTCGACGGGCGTTCTGCGCGTGTCGTCCAACTACAAGGTGCCGCCGTACCCGAAGAGGTCGACGCCGAGCATGCAGTCGACGATCATCATCAACGGCTCGACATACTCGATGGAGGTCGAATTCACGGACGATCTCGTCCGCGTCGAGGGCGAAGAGATAAGCTTCGGCATCGAGTGCTTCTACAACGAAGTCAAAAAGGGACTCGACGGCGTCGTGACGAAGACGCGCATCGACGTCCCGTCCGGCGTCGATACGTGCCGCCTCTATGACATCGAGTGGAACGAGGATGCGCCGAACAGGATCAGATTCAAGTTCAAGCCGAGCGACATGTTCGCGGCGGACAGCGTTTACTACACGTTCCACATCAAGGGTCTTGTCGGCAAGGAGAGCGGCAAGGAGCCGATCGAGCTCACGTACGGCGCCGACCATCCCTGCACCGCGTTTGCGCTCAAGTCTCAGGGCTGGGACTGGAACGTCTTCGGCAAGCCGCAGCTGCTCGACGATCAGGATCTCTCCATGGACGAGTGGAAAACGGCGGACGGCAGCTCCGTTGACGAGGTCCTCTCCCATCGCCTGACGCTCGTCACCACGACGACGACGGAGAGCGAGTCCAAGGAGATGAACGATCTCATCGACGGCGAAAACGGAGACGAGGTCGTCGAGAAGAGCGAGACCTACAACATCAAGCTGACCCTCTGCAAAAAGCAGATAATAAGCACGGGGCAGAGCGTATATATTTCGCTCGGCTTCCCCGAGGGCTACGGTCCCGAGGACGCGGGCGTGACGTTCAAGGCGTACCACTTCATCAAGGATGAGGCGGGCAACACGGTCGACGTCGAGGAGATCCCGTGCTACGTCACCGAATACGGGCTCATCATCGAGGTCAAGTCGTTCTCGCCGTTCGCGATAGCGGCGGTCAAAACGTCGTCGATCGCGGATGCGGACAAAAAGGAAGAAAAGACGAACGTCATGCTGACGTCCTCCGAGGGCGGTCACGTCGAATCCGATCTCGGAAAGATGTTCACGCTCGATAAGGACGGAAAGGTCACCGTAAAGGTCACCTCGGACGAAGGGCGCGTCATCGACACGCTGACCGTCAACGGGCAGCCCGTGAAGGGCTTTGCCGCCGGCATGGGGACATATTCGTTCGACATCACCGAGGACATGAAAGCAACGCTTGAGGGCGGCGTCAGCAACATCACCGTCAACGCGACGTTCGTGTCGAAGGCGGTGCTCGAAGCTGAGGAAGAAAAGGGCGAGACGGTCGTTATACCGCCCGCGACCCCGGCGCACGTTCACACATGGCTTGACGAATATATAAAGGACGACGCGGGTCACTACCGCAAGTGCGCGACCTGCGGCGCAACATCGTCGAAGGCGCCTCACGTCGAGACGAAGCACGCCCCCGGAG
>CANQMS010000030.1 GCA_947624995.1 uncultured Clostridia bacterium | reverse complement strand
TTGATAATCGTAAGTGCAATAATCAAATCTCACAAAAACTAAGGAGGAAAACTAAAATGGCACGCATACCGCTGACGAACGGATTTGTTCTTATTCCCGAGGGGACATACGTCTTCCTCATTTACGGAGCAACATATGACGAGGATTTCGGCAAGATCGAGATCAAGCTCGTAACATCGAAGGGACTGACTCACACGGAACGCTTCACGATCAAGGACTCAACAGGCAAACTCAATGAAAACGCTTTGGGAGCGTTTTCCTACTTCGCGAAGACAGCGATGAACGATTTTGAAATGGAGGACATCGCTCCGGAAGAACTGATCGGACACTTCATCGAAGCGGAAGTCATCCATACGCAGAGCGCGTCAAAGAAAAATCCTGAAAAGACGGTGACGTTTGCAAACCTCGGGGACAAGGCTCCGTCAAACGGATTTGCAGAAGATCCGTCAGCGCGCGTGATGGAGCTGTTCAATCAGGAGCAGACGAAAAAGCACCCCGGAAAGTCCGTCGCGAAAGCGCCGTCTCCGAAGGCGTCGTCCGGTCTTGACCTTGACGCTCTGCTCGGCTGACACGGAGGTATAAGCGTTTGGCAAGAACATTTTATTCCGAGTACATAAGTCACTGTATGAGGTATTATGTCCGATATCCCGATCCTGCTTTTAAAACCACAGCCGAAATGAAGAACTGGCGGGCGTGCAACAGCGTCTTTAAACAGCTCGCACCTGACGAGAGAGAACTTCTCGAAACGGTTTATCAGGGGAACGGAACGATCGACTCAAACGTTCGAGAGGCGGCGATGACGCGAGGCATCAAGCAGGCCAAGATATGGGCGCTGATCGGAGACGTGGAGCGCAGGATCGCCAAACACCGCGGTCTGTTATGACTCGGTTTGAAAACATTCCGGACGAGCTTCGGAGGCTTGATCAATGGGTCTGTGCAAACAGTGACAGCAAGATACCAATGCAAGCATTTGCGAACGAACCGGCATCATCGGTTGACCCCGGAACATGGTCTGATTTCGACACGGCTTTTACAGCCGTGTCGAACGGACTGTATGATTACTGCGGTTTCGTTTTCGCGGATAACGGCATCGTCGGGATAGACATCGACTGCGGATTTGACGACGAGGGCTTTGTAACACCGCTTGCCGCCGACATAATCGGTCGGTGCGAAAGCTACACAGAGCGCTCCAAAAGCGGCAAAGGCTTTCACATCTTGCTGCGAGGCACTCTGCCGTTTACAGGCCGAAACAACCTCGCAGGCGTCGAGATATACCGATCTGCCCGATATTTCATTCTGACCGGGGATGTGCTGTTGTATCGGACTCTTACTGAGAATCAGCCTGCTGTCGATTATGTAGTCGGGAAATACTTTTCGGATGTTATGCGGGAAGGGTACGGCGAATATAACGGGCGGATCTACTCTCCGGTGTGGAGTCTGCCGGAAGCGGGACGTTTCAGGCTCCGACCGGAGTATCCCCGCATCCCGGACGGATGCCGCAATATCAGCCTGACGTCGCTTGCGGGTATACTGCACAGTCAGGGATACAGCAAAGCGCAGATTTATAGCGAGCTGATTTACGCAAACGCTGCCGCATGTGATCCTCCGCTCGATGAACGCGAAGTCCGGAGCATTTGCAACAGCGTAACGAAATACAAACGATAAGGACGTAAAAAGATGACAAGATCAGAAATACTCCGTGCCGCGGAAATGTGCGTGTGCGGGGAGCGGGAACAGGACTACGGGACACCCGAACAAAATTTTGAAACAATCGGGCTTCTGTGGTCGGTATATTTAAGAGCGGCGCACCCGGAGCTCACCGAAAAGATGGGTGTGAACGGGATAGATGCCAAAGATGTCGCCGCCATGATGGCGCTTTTGAAGATCGCCCGTATCGCGACAGGCTCGAGTCCCGACAGCTTCATCGACCTTGCGGGATATGCAGCCTGCGGCGGTGAGATCGCAACGGAGTGAGGATATGTCGGAAAGTCGGGAACTGTTTATTAAGCTGCGGTCCGGGCGCACCATCTTGGATGAGGATATGTCCGACAAGATGGATGCAATCAAAACATACCACCCCGAACGGTCCGATGAGACAAGCTCGGGTTATGAATGGTCGGAAATGGGCATGGCAAACCTGTTCGGTATGCTGTACAGCCATGAGGCCCGGTACTGTCCCGAGCACAAAAGCTGGTATACATATTTTGAGGGCGCTTGGCGGCGCGACGAGGGCGCCGTCCTTGTATCCGAGAAAATCAAGGACTTTGTGCGGCTTATGATACTTTACTGCGGAGAGATCGTGGACGACGACCTTCGCAAAAACTATACCCGGTTTGTCAACAGTATGGGAGACCGCCGTATGAGGGATCGCATCCTGAAAGACGCCACCGGCGAACTGCGTATCAATGCGGCCGATTTCGATGCTGATCCGTATCTTGTGAACTGCCTGAACGGGACATATGACCTCCGTGACTTCTCTTTCCGAGAGGCAAGGTGGGACGATTTCTGCACGATGCAGACAAACTTCAAACATACGGTCAGCCGTGACGTGCGATGCGAACGATGGGAGAAGTTCATCGACGAAGTGACGGAGGGCGACGCTGACAAAGCCGACTTCCTTCAGCGCGCTTTAGGCTACTCCTTACTCGGCATGAGCAACGAGGAGTGTATGTTCATTCTCCACGGCAAGACCACCCGCAACGGCAAATCTACCCTGCTTAACACGGTTGAGTATATGCTCGGAGATTATTCTACTGTCGTCCCCGTAGGGATGATTTGCAAAAACGATCGCACAAAAGACGCCGAATCGGCGTCACCGGTGTTGGCCGGCCTCAAAGGGAAGCGTCTTGTAACGATGGCGGAAAGCGGCGAGTATGGAAAGCTGGATGAGGAGAAAATCAAACAGCTTACGGGAGGCGAGGACATCACCGCTCGCGCGCTGTATCAGAAGGCATTTACGTTCAAACCGCAGTTTACTATTTGGCTGTCCTGCAATGATCTTCCCGCCGTAAGAGACAAAAGCCTGTTCGCATCCGAGAGAATTAAGGTGATTGAATTGAATCACCATTTCAGTCAGAACGAACAGGACAAAAATCTGAAGCAGAAATTTATTACGCAGGATGCGATGAGCGGCATCTTCATGTGGCTGATACGCGGATACATCCGTTACAAAGAATACGGGCTATACATGCCCGAGGAACTCAAACGTCCGATAAGGCAGTATGAAAAAGACAACGATCTGGTATTGCAGTTTTTAGAGGCGCGCTGCACCCGCGACAAGGACAGCAAGGTCAGGACGAAAGAATTATATAATGCCTATAAAATTTGGGCGAAGTCGGAGGGGGCATTCGTGTTTTCATCCCAGCGTTTTTACGCGGAGATGGACAGACACCCTGAATGGTTCGATAGGAAATCATTATTTCAGGGCTTTTATGTTTACTGGGGCCTAAAATTCAACGAAATAGTTTGATCTCGTTTATTTGTCGGGACCCTTATCGCAGTCATCCGGCTTCGATGACAGGTAAAATTCCAATGCCTCAATAATTACCGTATTGGCACTTTTGCCGGTCTTAACCATCCTGGCGTAAAGCTCAGGAGGAATACGAGTATTTATTCTCTTGAATTTACTGTCATATGCGGCAATTGCTCTTCGCTGGGCGTCACTCGTTTTAAGCATAACTATAATCACCTCTATCATGTAGTAATTATAGTTTATCACTTATAGGTGCCTTTGTCAAGACCTTTTCGCAAAAAGACGACATCAAGCAAGTAAATCAAGTGGCTTGGATATGTTTAGGGGATAAAAAATGAAAACATATGATACACGGAAAGCGCCCGCCGCGCAGAAAAAATACTGTGCCGACAACGGTCTGCCGCGCTTCGCGCCGTATGACGGGGTGTGCTGCTTCTGCGGGCGGAACATTTACGGTGAGGCGGAGCGATGTGACGGCAGCATCAGCCCGGGCATCGACATCGTCGAAGCGGGACGAACGCTCATCACCGGCTGCCCGCACTGCCACAGGACTTTCTGCGATTGATGGCAGCTGCCGTAATTTTTTTTACAGCACACGTTATTGAGACAAATAAAGGAGAAAAAACATGCGAGAGATACTGTTTAGAGGCAAATGTTTAGAAGGTGCGGGAAAAGGCAAGTGGGTGTACGGCGTTCCGGTTACAACATCAGGCGGCGATTGTTACATCATAGAGGACGTGAGGGATTACGACGCGATAGGCTATGACGTTAAGATGACGCGCGTCAATTCCGATACCGTCGGGCAGTATACGGGAATGATGGATAGAGGCGAGGGGTATGTTGCTAAAATGATTTTTGAGGGAGATATCCTGAAAACGCCTAAATACGGAAAAACAGCAGGCGACAAAAATTTCTCGGGCGCAGATGTGTTTGAGGTATACTATGAAGACGGTACATATTGCATTGGCAATCGGCAACGCGCTTTTTGCTTGCGCCCCGATTGTCTCGCAGAGGTTATCGGGAATATATACGATAACCCGGAATTGTTAAAGGAGACGCAAACATGAATACGCAAATGCCGATGTATGGACTGGAAAATGCTATTTTGTGTATTGTTACGCCAAAGATGAGGCACACGCGCGCAAGAAAGCGCAGGACATGATAGCGCGGTATTTCGCGGAACAGGGGGGATAACGTGAAGGGACATTATGAAACATTGCCGGACGGTCGCGTCCTTGATAGACCGCCATGCGGCACATGCAAGTATCGCCATAGAATGACTATCGAGGCACCGTGCTATTCGTGTGTTGATATCATTGACTTGGCATCGCACAAGCCTAACGCCGAAACTGAATTTGCAGCATATACGGAAGATGCCGAAAATGATGGCAAGGAGGGGATAAAGTGAAAAGAGAAAAGGCAATCGCTCAACTGCGGGATCTGATTCGGGACAGGCGGTCGTTTCTCGACAAGTCCGAGCCGAACAGTGTGTTTCAGGACGATATCGACGCGCTTGAATACGCCGTAAATCATTTGCAGAATCACGTTCAGAGCATGCCATGCCACCACGGCGAGGGCGTGACCGTACGACCTGACGGCGTGCATGAACTGTCTCCGCACGCGTACAAGCTGACGCAAAAGCTCCGCAACGTGACCGTCGAGGTGTTGACGTGCGAGACGTGCGGCGAAGTGTCGGTCGCATGGTATCGTCAGGGAAATACGGAGGATATAACCGATGAAACCTATTGATTTCAGAGAAGCGAATAAAACTTTGGGGAAATCGATTGACACAAATGACTATGGAATAAGACCGCTCCGCGTCTATACTGACGGCAGACAGTGTATAAGCTGTTGGAGGATGTCATTGAAGGAGCGGCTTTCGGCATTACTTTTCGGGCGCGTGTGGGTTGATATGCTAACAGGAGGTACACAGCCGCCGATATGGGCGGCATGTACGAAGCCAGTGTTTGTGAAACAAACGGGAGATGAAACAGATGAATGATAACGAACGACTATTAGAGGATAGGGCGAATTCGGCAGCGGCGTCGTTGCGTTGGACCGCAAGCCACTTTATCGCTCCCGAAAAATCCGATGACTTCGCCGGACAACTGACTCGGTGTATACATGACTACTGTATTCGGACAGCGGATACCATCGACGAACTTATACTCGCGTTGGATAGACAATCAATGGAGGAGGCAATCAAATGAAACCCGATAAGAAAATACTTGACGCAACATGTGGCAGCCGGTCCATTTGGTTTAACAAAAACCATCCGGCAGCTGTATACATGGATAAACGTCGCGAATTTGACTCCCTCATTTGGAAATCCGGCGACGGAAAGAGTGAAAGGCATCTTACCGTTGACCCTGATGTGCAGGCAGATTTCACCGATATGCCTTTCGAGGACAACTCCTTTTTCTTGGTAGTGTTTGATCCGCCGCATCTGAAATCGGTATCTGAGACCGCGTGGCTTTGCCGTAAATATGGCAAGCTTGATGATACATGGCCGCAGATGCTTCACGACGGGTTCCGGGAATGCATGAGAGTGCTCAAACCGAACGGAGTATTGATATTCAAATGGTCTGAAATCGACATTCCCGCTGCGGATGTCTGGAAAGCAATCGGTCAGAAACCGCTGTTCGGACATCATTCAGGCAAGAACAGCAAGACCTTTTGGGGTTGTTTTATGAAAGAGGAGGCGATGAACTGATGAAACCGATATTATTCAACGGAGCGATGGTACGCGCGATACTTGACGGGCGTAAGACGGTGACGAGAAGAACAGTGAGGTTTTCCGAAGGCCAGAACCCTCATTGGACTGGATATGTTCCGGATGGTACTGTACTATATGGCAGTAATAATATTCCGGCGGCAAAAGCTCACTATCGTCCCGGCAATATCCTCTATGTGCGCGAGACGTTCGGTTACTCTGCGTATGCTGCATGGGACGGTATAACGTATTACAGAGCAGACGCAGACGATAAAACAGAACGAATTGTCAAAGCAGGAAGTGGTTGGCGTCCCTCGATACATATGCCGAAGGAGGCGGCGCGGATATTCCTGCGCGTCAAAGATGTGCGCGTTGAGCGGTTGCAAGACATAACGCCGAAACAAATAGACGCCGAGGGGTGTAAAGAATACGGCTATGACGTAGCAACGGGTGAGCTTGTGCCATCAAGTCCTGCTTTGTTTAAGGTGGTCTGGAACAGTACAATTAAGCCTGCCGACCTGCCGTTATACGGATGGGACGCTAACCCGTGGGTGTGGGTGATAGAGTTTGAGCAGATAAGCCGAGAGGAGGCACTCAAAAAATGAATCAAAATACATACAAAAGCCGGGTATATACGGACCGTCCCGACTATGCCGACTTTGAAGCGCCGGCAAAGTTCGAGGCGATAAAGAGCATAATCGCAAAGCGGCTGACGGAACATCCGAACGCGATATGCTCATATTCGGGAGGCTCGGACAGCGATATCATGATCGATCTGATCGAGCGCACGCGCAAGCTTTTCGGACTGCCGCCGATAAAATATGTGTTCTTCAATACAGGCTTGGAGATGCGTGCAATAAAGGATCATGTCAAAGAGACCGCTGCCAAGTACGGCGCCGAAATCGAAGAAGTACGTCCGAAGATCAACATCGTTACGGCTGCCCACAGGTACGGGATCCCGTTCGTCAGCAAGATCATGAGCGCGGGGCTTTCCGAGTGGCAAAAGAAAGGTGTTCCGCTTTCGATTGCAGACGAGTACGACGCGGCAGATGACAAGGCGGCAAAGCGCCGGGAACTGCGCGAGCGATATCCGAAGTGCGAAAGCCTGATCAACTTCCTCTGCTGTTGTAATTCGGCGGGGGAGCCGCGCCCGAACATACAGCTTGTAATCAACTCGTCGAAGTATATGCGCGACTTTGTTGCCGACTGTCCTCCCGACTTTCAGATCAGCGCGAAATGCTGCGACTACTGCAAAAAACAGGTCGCTCATCGAGTCCAAAAGGATTACGACATGATCATCACCGGCGAGCGCCGTGCCGAAGGCGGAATGCGGTCAGTCCCGCGTAAAGACAACACGGCGCTGTGCTTCGGGGAGACAAGCAGCGGACAATACCGTCTACGTCCGCTCTACTACGTCACAGACGCGGATAAGGCTTGGTACAAGGATTATTACGGTATCAGATATTCCGACGCCTACGAGGTCTACGGCTTGACGCGGACAGGCTGCTGCGGCTGCCCGATATCTCACAAAGCCGTCGAGGACCTCGAAAAGATACGCCCGTATGAACCTACGCTTGTAAAGGCGGCGTGGAATGTGTTCGGTAAGAGCTACGAGTACCGGCGGAAATATAATGACTATAAAGCAAAGCGCAGGGCAGAGGAAAATCCTCAGTGTAAGATTGGAGAGGCGACCGACGAATGAGGAAAATATTATTCGTCGCAGCGTATGCAGTGCTTTCCCTTCTCGCGGCAGGCATGACTGCTTTCGCGGGACGGCTGCTCGTCGCTGTGTTTGCCATAACCGCGGCGCTTATCCGAGACAACCCGACCGTCATATTGGCGGCGATCTGCGGCGCTGTCGTGACATTGCTGTGCGTCAGTGCCGCCGCAATTATTGCAATTATAGTGGGAGGTGTGATTGACGATGAAAAAAACGACTGAATGTTCCGATTATATCGGCAAGACTTGCCTGATCGGAGGCTGCCCTATTCTATCGGAGCGAGACGAGGTCGGCCAATCACAAAGATATAAACGGCATTGCAAAAACTGTTTTCTCAATGACGGCTGCTCCGACTGCTATTTCGCAACCGAAACGGGCTGTCGGCTTGTGAAAAGCAATACCCCAATGAGTAAAAATCCGACCGCAACGGCAAGTTGCAATAATGAACTTGTCAGGTACAGGATTGTCGAGGACCCGAACGGGCTGCCAATCAACCCGCAACTTTTCGAGCTGCTGTCTCGATATTCCGGTGATCCCCGCGGTGCCGAAGGGATACCGGGGGATATAACCTACGACTTAGGCGGTGCGCTGCGTCTGCTCGATGACTGCCGTGATCGTATTATATACGGACCCGATGAATGCTTTGTCTGCATTCCACAGATGACTTACGACTTTTGTATTGAGCAGATCGAGAAGGCACTCGGTCAGAAAAGGAGGATAAGGGATGACGAATAAAGAAGACAACGAGAACGCGATCGCTGCAATCAAAGATGAGCCCCGGAAAAAGAAGAAAATGAAGCCCCGCGGCGGGAACTCCCCCGTGATCGGCAACAACGGGCTGATGCTTCAGGAAGGTGACAATGCGAAGTTCCTCCAGGTCAATATGGAGCTGTTCAACATGCCGGATATCGACCTGCATGATCCCGGCGCGGTCTCACAAAGACTGAGCGACTATTTCATGCTGTATGCCGAAAACGACATGAAACCGACTGTCGCGGGGATGGCAATGGCACTCGGCATGAACCGCAAGACACTGTGGGGAATCACACATGATGCGCCCACAGGCGGGAACGGATACTTGTCCGCCTTGCCGGCGGAGGTTGCCCACGTCATTAAAAAAGCGTATTTTATTCTCGAAAATTTGTGGGAATCCTACATGAATTCGGGGAAGATAAATCCGATGGCGGGGGTGTTCCTCGGTGTGAACAACTACAACTACCAGGATGTCAAACGCGTCGATGTGGCTCCGGCGCTGCCTGCACAGCAGGACAGCGACTATGACGCCGACTCTATAAGACGCCGATACTTGCCCGAAAAAGCTTCCGACTTTGGAAACGAGCCGAGCTCTGACTCCGGCAGCGACTCTTGATCGACTTTTAGCTTGCGACTTTTATACGACTTTGAACCGCTTTTCGCGGCGCCCGGTCGGGCGCCGCGGAGGGGCGGTCTTTTTTTTGCGAAAATCGGGCGGGTGCGGCGGTCCTCGGGTTGACGGAGAGGGCGCGCACCGGACGAGCTCGGGGGTCCGGGCGGCGGAGAGGACCCGGAGCGCAGGGGCGCGCATGTAAGGCACATAGGTGGAAAAGGTGTATTTTTTCGGCTTTTTGCGTGTAACTTTTGTCATATGCGCGCGTATATAATGAAGTTATACGCAAACCACTGATTTTTTACACCTTTTCCACCTCGGTGCCTTATACATGGTGCACAAATAATCAATGTATAGGTGCCTTATATTTGTATAGGTGCCTTATTGACATCCGAATATAGGTGCCTTATAATATAAGCGTAAACCAAAGCCCGGCACGCAGCCGAGAAAATACAAATACGAGGTCGAAAAAATGGAAAAATCATTATTAAACAGCGCGCCGCACGCATTTCAGGCGCTTCACACCGTTCTCGGGTTTGACTTTTGCGCCCCGTATGGGATCGCACATATTGACGGATCGTATACCGTCAATAGAATCATCAAGACCGCCGAAGCTGGCGGGTACAAATACGGTGACGTGATCGCCGTGCTGACACGGGACAAATCGCGGTGGAAGTATAGCAGCTCGTTTTCGCTTGCTACCGTCGCCGCCGGCAGGGTCGATATTGACTATAAAACGCCGTGGGGTTCCGATATTGATTGGTTCATTAACAAAAAAAGCTTTGAATCCGTCCGGAAAGCGGCATATGCTGACACGTGGGTGATCTGGCAGGCGCGCGAGCTGCTCAAAAAGCCGGTCAAAAAAGAACCGGACCTGACCGCACGGTTTGAGGTCGACCGAGTTAATTATACTTGGTGTAATAATCGCAAGTGTATATCAAGTCTGACACTCAAGCGCACCGACGCAAGCCGTGAAAAGGTCGAACATGGTTATATGTTAGGTGTATATCATTTAGATCGGGTTACTGTATCAAGTCCTACAGACCCGGCGGAATGCATCGACAAAAGCGGGTATCTGATATATGAGCGCCGCATTGATTTAATACGTCGAGCCGGCAAGCTCCGCGCGGAACGTGCCAAAGCGGCCGCCGATGCAGAGGACAACACCGGCAGGATCGAGACGTTAACCGCGTTACTGGCACGCCGCCGGGCTGAATTGGTGCAGGCACTTGCAGCGGCTGATACAATCGATAGGCTCGAAGACGTCGGTAAAGCAATCGCGGGGTGGACTAATGACGGCCTCCTTAGTTGTGCGCGGGACGTCGAGCGGTTCCGTGACCGGGTGGAACGTAAAGCATTTAACAGCGTCGCGGCGCGCGATCAGATGTATAACGATATTTTGAAGAATCTGAAAAAGGAGGGTTGAAAATGAACATTAACGAAATCATGAAGGAGCTCGCGCAGTATAAGCGCATACAGGAGGAGACCGCCGAGATCATCGACGGGCTGACAGATCAGTTGAAGACGTACATGACCGCGCACGGGATCGAGACGCTGACAGGAGACGAACACAAAGCAAGCTATAAGACGGTGAGCTCGTCCCGGATCGACACGACAGCGATAAAAAAGGATCTCCCCGATATCGCGGCGCGGTACACGAAGACGACCGAGACAATGCGGTTCACATTTGCATGAGGAGGTGATAACATGACTATATTGTGTATTCTGATATTTCCGTTCGTGCTCTTATCGGAGCTCCTGAAGCGGAACAAATAAGAAGCAGCGAGCCCCGGACACCGTGCCGGGGCTTCCCTTTTGGGTTTTCCGGTCTCTTTTGGGTATAGCCTATTGAGAGCGGCGCGGGCGCTGTCAATGAAGTTTGATTTTGAAATATGATAGTACTATCACGGCGACGCGGGCTCTAATGAGAGTTCGCGCCGTTTTTGATCGTGCGCGGCGGCGTGGCTCGGGGGAGCGGGGCGGGGGATCCCCCCCGGGGGGGATGTGCGCGCGGGTGCGCGGGCGGAGGGAGTGCGTTTTAATTCCCGAAAAAATAAAAAGGCGGTATAAAGATAAAAAATTATCCTTTATGTGTTGACAAGCTCTCCCGTTTGTGCTATACTGATCTCAGAAACAAAGGAGGCGCGTGTCATGGTACTCAATAATATTGAGATCGACGTGAAGGTAAAGTGTCTCGAAGCTCATCTTACGCAGGAACAGCTTGCGAAGAAGATTGACACGACGGGGCAGTATGTCAACCGTATCATAAAGAAGAAGGACGGGCTGCTCAACAAGACGTTCGTCGAGATGATGGAAGCGCTCGGTTACGACGTTGAGCTTACATACGTCAGGCGGGAACAGTAAGAGAGGTGAGTACATGAAGGTCGGTTATGTACGGGTCAGCACCGATGAACAAAATCCGGCGAGGCAGTTTGACCTGATGAAGGCGCTCGGCGTTGAGAAGGTATACGCAGAGAAGATCAGCGGCAAGAACACTGACAGGCAGCAGTTCGGTGAAATGATGTCGTTTCTGCGGGAAGGCGACACGCTGTATGTGGAGTCGTTTTCGAGGCTGTCGCGCAGTGCGAAGGACCTTTTGCAGACGGTGTCGGTACTTTCTCAGAAGGGTGTTGATCTCGTATCGGATAAAGAGCGTGTCGACACGACGACGCCGCAGGGGCGGTTTATGCTGACTGTGTTCGCGGCAATGTCGGAGCTTGAGCGTGAGAACATACTCGAGCGGCAGCGCGAAGGCATTGCAATCGCCAAAGCCGAGGGAAAGTACAAGGGGCGGAAGCCTATCCCGGTGACGGAAAGGTTTTTGCAGACGGCGCGCGCGTGGGAGCGCGGAGAGCTGCCGCTGAAGACTGCGATCGAGCAGTCCGGTGTATCGTCCGCGACGTTTTTCAGGCGGTGCCGTGAATACTCAATAGGACGAAAGGGTGTGTAAGATGGCGAGGCGAAAATCAGTCCTTAGCGCGCTGACAGGCGGACGCCGCAGAAAGCCGCGCGGCTTTTTCGGGATGCTGTTGGAGGGGCAGAGGCGGACTGAAAAGCGCAGTTCACCTTGTTCAAAGCGAAAAAAATAAGGGTAAATCATGTCAGTAATTGAGGAGTTTGCAAATGGGTAATACGCTGTATGCAGCGGCAGCGGTCGTGACCGTCGGCTTTATATTTGTCATAGTATCATTGGTTATATTGTCAAAGCGGACGGGGTCGGATAAAAGAGGCACGCTTGTCGCCGTTACTATGGCTTTAGGGATAGCTCTGGTTGTTGTGGGCAGTGTTCTCTTTGGAAAATTAGAGCAAAATGGTAAGTCGGGTCCTTCCGACAGCGGCTCGGGAGTTGCAGAAGAAACCGATTCGTCTGAGTCGACGCTTCAAGCGGCGCCGCCCGACGAATGGACAGACGATATACCATACCAGGCTGAAGTTGTGTTAAGTCAAATCGCAGAAGATATGGCAAAACAGGCAGCTCAGAATCCCGGAACTGTTAAAATGAAAGCTCTGACAATGGGGTTTGCCAACAAAGGGCATATTTACGCGGTGCAGAGCGAATTTGAATGCTCAAACTTGATGGGGGTTACCGAAACGCACACTATACGGGTTCTGTGCGAAGCGAATGAGGATCAGTCCAAGATACAGCCATATGAAGTATATCTGGACGGCGCGCTGATAGCGTCGTGGGATTCGTAAAGGGAGGGGTATATATGACGAACGAGGAAGCTGTGCGGAGAGCAAAAGCCGGTGAGCCGGTTTATATTGTCTCCTGTCTTGACTATCGGTTCTTTCCTTGTGGAGCAATTATTGAAAGTCTTTCCTTTGAATGCGGTTCCGCCGTTAAGTATGTCATCGGAAACGAAGAATTGAGCCTGCAAGACGAAAGATACGCCGACGGCCTGTACGATACATGGGAGGAAGCAAGCGCTGCAGCAAGGAGGCTGCAAGCGGAAAGAGGTATGCGGCTTGTGCCTGAAGCGGAGTACAGAGAATTTCAGGAATGGAAGAGAGCACAGACCACAGTGTAGTCAGTCGGTCAGAGGCGTAAACAAACAAATTAAGGATGGCGCATGATTGTGCGGGGAGTTCCCCTGTACTATCATGCGTCATCTATATTTTTGAGAGGAAACAAATGGAGCAGTTATTACAGGCAATTTCGGCGGCGATTGAAAAAGAGCCGCTGGCGCTGGGTGCGTATGAGGATCTATATCACATCTGCCTTGAGACGATGGGGAGGGAGAGGGACCCGGCGCAGGCGGTGCGGTATCTGCGCCGGCTGTCGGCGTTGTGTGAGAGGTCGATTCGCGACCCGGCGCTACCGGACGGTAAAGTGACGGACTTGTTCGCGCTGCACAAGCGAGTGTGTTTGGCAGCAGCGCGGGAGGATTTTGAGAGCTATCTGTTGTACATCGAGTGGGAGCGGGCGGCAGACAAGAAGTTCTATCCTCCGCGACGGCGGGTGCTGGGGCAGGTGGTTGCAGCCTTGCAGGCGCTTGCGGATGGAGAGCTTGACCTTTTGACAATCAGCCTGCCGCCGGGCGTCGGTAAGACGACGCTCGCGATCTTCTATCTGTGTTGGCTTGCGGGAAAATACCCGAACGACCCGATGCTGACGGGCAGCCATTCCAACTCCTTCGTGCGCGGGGTATATGATGAATGCCTGCGTATCCTCGACCCGCACGGGGAATATCTGTGGCACGACGTGTTCCCGGGGATCGAGGTATCGGGGACGAACGCCAAGGATTGCCGCATAGACCTCGACAAGCGGCAGCGGTTCGAGACGCTGGAGTTCACGTCCATCGGAACGGGAAACGCCGGTCTTTATCGCGCAAAGACCCTGCTCTACTGTGACGACCTTGTTTCGGGGATCGAGGTGGCGCTCTCGAAGGAGCGGCTCGACAAGCTGTGGGAGACGTACACGACAGACCTCCGGCAGAGGAAAATCGGAGATCAGTGCAGAGAGCTGCACATCGCGACGAGGTGGAGTGTGCATGACGTGATCGGGCGGCTTGAAACCGAGTACTCGGGCAGCGAGCGGGCGCGGTTCATCGTTATTCCGGCGCTGAACGAGCGGGATGAATCGAATTTCGATTACGCATATGGGGTGGGATTTTCGACCGAGTTTTATCACGAGCAGCGCGGTATCATGGACGACGCAAACTGGCGGGCGCTGTACATGAACGAGCCGATAGAACGTGAGGGCTTGGTCTACAATGCCGACGAGTTGAGACGGTACTTTGAGCTTCCGTCGGAGGATCCGGACGCAATAATCGGCATTTGCGATACAAAGGACAAGGGCAAAGACTATTGTTTTCTTCCCGTCGGTTACGTCTACGGGCAGGATTATTACATCGATGATTGCGTGTGCGACAACGGTCTGCCGGATATCGTTGACGCCCGTCTCGTCGAGATCCTTGTTCGTGACAAGGTGAGGGCGTGCCGGTTCGAGTCGAACTCGGCGGGGCGCCGGATCGCCGAGAAGATACAGGAGGGCGTCAAGGCGAAAAACGGCATCACGCACATCACGACGAAGTACACGACCGCAAACAAAGAAACAAAGATTATCGTCAATTCGGCGTGGGTCAAGGAGCACTGTTTGTTCAAGGACCAGTCGCTCTACGCTCGCAGCAGCGATTACGGCAAGATGATGGATTTTTTGTGCGGGTACACGGTTGCCGGCAAGAATAAGCACGATGACGTCCCGGACGGTATGGCGCAGTTCGCGGAGTTTGCTCAGTCTCTATCGGGGGCGAAGGTGGAAATTTTCGAGCGGCCGTGGTAATTTCGCTCAATCCTATTGACGGGCGCTGTATCTTGTGGTATAATTGATAATGGAATATAGGATATTGTATTTTGGCGCATGATTGCGAGAGCTTCGGCTCGAACGGTCATGCGCTTTTTTATTTTGCCGGGAAGGAGGGAACGAGGTGGGCAACGTAATCGATACGGACAAACCGGTGAGTGAGACGAGGCAGATGTTCGGACGGCGTGTCATCAAGACGAGCGTCTCCGAGGTCAACGAGGCGAATGTGCTCGACGTTTTGCATAAGGCGTTTTCCGTCCACGCGCAGAACAGGAGCGAGATCGATTACCTGTGGAACTACTACAAGGGAGATCAGCCCATACTGCACCGCAAAAAGGACGTGCGCCCCGAGATATGCAATCGGGTCGTCGAGAACCGTGCGAACGAGATAGTTTCCTTCAAGGTCGGCTATCTCTGTGGCGAGCCTATACAGTATGTAGGGCGCAGTACGAGCGAGGATGTTACAGAGCAGATCACGCGTCTGAACGAATTCATGTTCGCAGAGGACAAGGCAAGTCAGGATCAGGAGCTTGTCGAGTGGCAGATGGTGTGCGGGACTTCGTACCGTTTGGTACTGCCCGACGACAAAGGCGAAGAAGACGACGCGCCGTTTGAGCTTTACACGCTCGATCCGCGTGACACGTTCGTCGTGTACTCAAACGAGATCGGACACCGCCCCCTCATGGGTGTCAAATACGGCAAAGACGACAACGAAGTCACGCGGTGCTCCGTTTACACGGCGACACATCACTATCTTGTCGAGGACGGGCTGTTGAAGGAATCGGAGCCTCATGCTCTCGGCGTCGTCCCAATCTTCGAGTATCCCGCGAATAATGCAAGACTCGGCTCCTTCGAGATCGTCCTGCCGCTGCTCGACATGATGAACAGCATCGGGTCGAACAGGATGGACGGCGTCGAACAGTTCATCCAGGCGTTTTGGAAGTTCGTCGGATGCAAGCTCGATCAAAAGGAATTCGAGGATTTCCTGAAGCTGGGCGCGATCATGGTCCCGCCGAGCGAGACGGGCGGAAACATCGACGTCGATCTCATCGTGAAGGAGCTGAATCAGCAGCAGACGCAGACGCTCAAGGACGACTGCTACAATGCGGTCCTCACGATTTGCGGGATGCCGAACCGAAACGGCGGGACGTCCACGAGCGACACCGGCGCGGCGGTACTTCTTCGCGACGGGTGGTCGCTTGCCGAGGCGCGCGCGAAGGACAGCGAGCACATTTTCAAGCGCGCAGAGAAGCAGATGCTGAAGCTTGTTCTGAGCATTTGCCGGGATTCCGCGAACGGCCTCGATCTTCATCTCAAAGATATCGACATGAAGTTCACGCGCCGCAATTATGAGGCGATACAGTCGAAGTCGCAGGTGCTCGACACGATGCTCAAAAATCCGAAGATACACCCGCTTTTGGCGTTTGAGCATTGCGGGATGTTCACGGATCCCGAGAGCGCATACATGCAGAGCATGAAGCATTACGAGGAGGAGAAGGCGAAGCTTGAGAGGGAGCAGCCCTTCCCGGAGGCGTCCGATCCCGATGGGAAGGAACCGCCGAAAGACGAGTAATTTTGAGCGGCGTACCGCTTGAAATAGGCAGAGAAGCCGTAAATCGCACAAGACAGAGAAGTCTATAGCTGACGGAAGACGAACTTCACCGCTCCACGCTGGCGCTTTTCGGCGCCTCCGCGCGCAAAATCATCCGAAAATCATCCCGCGTTTAGTGCTTCGCAGTTTTCGGCGTCGTATCATCGTTCGGGCAAGGAAATCCCCGCAGGCAATACTGGATGTATTACCAAGAGGATTGACGCAGCACGGGCGTTGATACGTCGTCGAAAACCGGTGAGGGTTCGCCTCCCGGCAGCTATAATCGCAAATATGTTCACAGACGAACTGAAAAGACAAAGGAGGATCCGAGATGGCAAAGATCGACGTGACAAAAATCGAAGGGTACGCGGGGATGAGCCCGGAGGAAAAGCTGAGGGCGCTCGAAGCACTCGACATTCCCGATCCGGACTATTCCGGCTATGTGAAGAAGGATGTGTTTGACAAGACCGCATCCGAGCTTGCCGAAAAGAAGCGGGAGCTTCGCGAGAAGATGACGGAGGACGAGGCCGCCAAGCTGAAGGAAAAGGAAGACAGGGAAACGATGCAGCGTGAGCTTGATGCGCTGCGGCGTGAATCGTCCGTTTCCAAGAACAAGGCGAAGCTGATCGCGCTCGGTTATGACGAAGCTTTGGCGGAGGACACCGCAGAGGCTATGGCGGACGGCAGGATGGACAAGGTGTTTTCAAATCAGCAGAAGCATCTTTCAGCGTTCGAGAAAAAGATACGCGCCGATATTTTAAAGGATACTCCGAGACCTGTTCCGGACGGGAACGGGCAGACGATGACGCTTGATGATTTCAGAAAGCTCCCGGACAGGGATCGGGCGGACTACGCCGCGAATCATCCCGAGGAATACAAAGCATTATACGGAGGTAATGAATAATGGCAGGAAAAAATACGGTTTATTCAAGTTTCTTCCTCTCGAACGAGGTGGAAGATCAGTTCAATTCCCACCTGAACCTGCAGCAGTTCTGCAAGGTTGACAACACTTTGGCGGGAACGGCGGGCATGACCCGCAAGGTCAACGTCTACAAGGCGACAGACGGCACGGAGAAGCTCGGCGTCGGAGAGGGCAACTCGAAGAGCATCACGGTGTCCTTCACGCCCGAGGAATACAAGATCCTTTTGGCGCAGAACCGCTTCGAGTACTACGACGAAGAGGCGATGGAGGACCCGATGGTCGTCCCGGTCGGCGTTCGTCACATGGGGACGGACATGTTCAACACGGTCAACAAGGATATTTTCGCCGAGTTCGGCAAGGCGGAGCTGACGCTCGAAGCGGCGGACTACGGCTTCGGCACGTTTGCGGATGCCGTTGCAAAGCTCAACATTGAGAGCACGGACAACGATCCCTCGGCGGTCGCTCCCATGGCATTTGCATTCGCGAATGCAGAGGATATGGCTGCGATTCGCAAGGCGCTCAAGGACGATCTCAAGTATGTTGAATCCTTTGTCCGCACGGGATACGTCGGCACGGTCGCCGGCGTCAATCTCTACACGAAGAAGGACGCGACGAAGGGCGAGATCATCCTCGCGACGCGCCAGGCGGTGACACTGTTCGTGAAGAAGGGTACCGAGATCGAGCAGATCGTAGGGCACGGGCGCAGCGCGGAAGATGCGAACACGCGCCTCAACACGATCTTCGCACGCAAGTACTATCTTGCGGCGCTGACCGACAAGACGAAGGTCGTCAAGATCACTGTCTCGGGGGAATAACCGGGGCTGACCGAGTAACGATAACCCCACAGGGTCAGCCCCTTACCGAGTACGGGGTAGGCGGGGATAAAACCTCGACCGATTTGATGGGAGAGGATGTGTCCGTCTCATGGGACGGCACGGCAGGCAAAGTGACCGGGAATTTTCCGAAGGTCACGGGATTTACGGGATACAGCACTAAGCCCGAGGAGCAGGAAGGACACTACTTCTGCTTCGAGCTCGACGAGCAGTACGACGAGCAGAAGGTGACGGTCATAGGCGCTCATCAGAAAACGGCGAAGGATCGCTTTTGGGTGATTCGACTGGACGAGCTGTGGGAAGGCTCCAAAAAGCTGACCGTTAAGGTCGGCGGCGAGGTGATCTTCACGCTTGATTTCACCGGTGCGACAATGGGCGCGTAAAAGGAGGCAGACGGTGTGTCGAATGAAGAAAAAATCGCGGTACTGAAAACGATGGTATCGGATTCCGGTACGCCGTACACGGACGAACTGCTGACCGTCTATCTCGACATAGCCGGGCGCAAGGTGCTCAGGCGGCTGTATCCGTTCCGCTCCGACGTGACAGAGGTTCCGGAGGAGTATGAATATAAGCATCTCGAAATCGCCGCGTATCTCATAAACAAGCGAGGCGCCGAAGGCGAGACCTCTCACAGCGAGAACGGGATTTCCCGGGTGTATGAAGACGCGGACATCCCTGCGTCGATGCTGCGGGAGATCACGCCGCACTGCGGGGTGTTTGCATGAGATGCATGGAGCGGAACAAAGTGCCGTTCTGGTTTGCCCGATATGCCGGGAAAAAGCCGATTCAGGACGAGTACGGCAATGAGACCGGCGAATATGAGGTGCTACGCGAGAACCCCGTGCGGGCGTTCGGAAACATCTCCGCCGCCAGAGGCGAAACAGAGACGCGGCAGTTCGGCGAGGCGGAAGGATACGACAAAGTGCTTGTCGTCGATAATTTCGCCCCGGCGCTCGACGAATATACCGTTTTGTGGGTAGATGATGTTCCCGAAGTCGATGGCGGCGGTGCGCTTGCCGTAAACAGCCGGGGCGAGGTCAAGACGCCGCATGACTACATCATCAGGAAGGTAGCCCGCAGCCTCAACAGCGTTTCCTACGCCATCAGCAAGGTGAACGTGAGATGAGCAGGCGTGTGATCTCGTTCGGGCTGTCGGAATCGGAGATCGAGCGGGCGATCCGTGAGGTCAATCAATACAAAGCCGAATTTGTGCGGAAGCTTGACGCGCTGCGGCGACGCGTGGCGGAGGAGCTTGCAAATGAAGCGAGATCCGGTTTTGCCGGCGCTGACGTTGACGATATCTTAGGCGGTGAGACACGCGCGGCGGAGGTGGACGTCTCGTGCGAACACGGCGACACCGTTTCGGTTGTGATCGCTGCAGGTGACGATGCTGTTTGGGTAGAGTTCGGCGCGGGCGTGTATCACAACGGGTCGGCGGGGAGCTCGCCTCACCCGAAGGGATCGGAGTTAGGACTCACGATCGGCGGTTACGGCAAGGGCTACGGACGCCGGAAAACGTGGGGGTATTACAGCGACGGCGAACTCGTCCTCACGCACGGGACGCCTGCGGCGATGCCGATGTACAACGCCGTGAAGACGGTGTGCGATTCGATCGACAGCATTGCGAGGGAGGTGTTCGGATGATTGATGCTGAATCAGAAATTTTTTCAAAGATTGCGGCAGATGTGCGTGCAGAATATCCGGGAATATATCTTACCGGGGAGCATGTCAAGTCTCCGCCCGAGTTCCCATGTGCATCTCTCGTTGAAATCGACAACTCCACGTTCAGAAATTCTCAGACAACCGATCTGCGGGAAAACCATGCCGTCTTGATGTATGAGCTGAATGTCTATTCCAATAAAACAAACGGGAAAAAGAGCGAGTGCCGCGCGATTGCAGCCTGCATCGACGAGCTTTTGCAGCGGCTCGGCTTCACGCGGACGATGCTTCAACCCGTTCCGAACGAGGCGGATGCGACAATATACCGAATGCTCGGGCGATACCGGGCTGTCATAAGTAAAAATCACACTATTTACAGGAGGTAAATAAAAATGGCTATTTCCACTTACAAGACCTTTCTCATGGAGAGCGAGGACGGCGAGAGCTACACGAAGCTCATCGATATAAAGGAGTTTCCCGACCTCGGCGGTACTCCCGAAATGCTCGAAACGACGACGCTGTCCGACCGTATGCAGACTTACATTGCAGGTATACAGAGCCTTGACGCGCTTGAATTCACCTGCAATTATGACTTCGAGGAGTATAAGACGCTCAAGAAGAAAGAGGGTAAGACTTCTCACTATGCCGTATGGTTCGGCGGCACCGAAGCCGGCGCGTCCGTTACGCCCACCGGATCGGACGGAAAGTTCAAGTTCGACGGTCAGCTTTCCGTTTTTCCCGTCGGCGGCGGTGTTAATGCGGTGCATGATATGACCGTCACCATCGCACCTTCGACACCCATTACCCTCGATGAGGCGGCATAAGCAAAAGGGGGGAATATTTCATGGCTAAGCAGTTGACTTTCACGTTCGAGGGTAAAGAATATACTCTTGAATTTACCCGCAGAACCGTGGCGGAGATGGAGCGCAAGGGCTTTATTGCGTCCGAGTTCGAGGATAAACCCATGACGTGCCTTCCTGCGCTGTTTTCAGGTGCGTTTTTGGCACACCATCGGTTCGTCAAGCAGGAGACGATCGATGAGATATATGCCAAGCTGACAAATAAGGCGGAACTCATAGGAAAGCTCGCCGAAATGTATAACGAACCTATTGCAACCCTCACTCAGGAGCCGGACGAGTCTGAGGGAAACGTAACCTGGACAGCGACCTGGTAAGAGGTTCGCTGTCCTCAACCGAGGGGGGTCAGGGGGCATCTGCTTCCTCTCCCCTCAATTCTTACCGCCAAATATTCGACGAACAGTTTCCGTACTATCTTGCTATCGGCATGTCTGAGACGCAGTATTGGGATTGCGACAGCACACTCGCCGTTTCATATCGGAAGGCGGACATGATTCGGCAGGAGAGGTGTAATCGGGAGATGTGGCTTCAGGGGGCATATTTTTATGATGCCCTTCTGTGTGCAGCGCCTGTCTTTCACGCATTCGCCAAGAGTGGCACGAAGGCTCACCCTTATCCGTCGGAGCCGTATCAGTTCGGACCCAAAAAGGCTTCCGAAAAGGCAAAAACCAGCTACGATAAAGGCAAGCAGTTCATGGAAATGTTCATGGCCGCCCATAATCAACGATACGAAAGGAAGTGAGTAAATGCCTACTCCTATAGAAGCACTTGAATTACAGGTGCAGGAGAACGGTCAATCTGCCGTTGCAGGTCTTGATGCTCTTTCCGCATCGCTGTCGAAAATTAAAACCGCTGTTAAAGGCGGAATTGGTCTTACCGTTGTTGCAAATCAGCTTGGCAAACTCAATTCCGCCCTAATGTCAATCGACGGGAGCGCGTCGACTAACCTTGACAGACTGGCAGCCAGCCTTGATAAACTCAAACTTTTGGGGAACCTAAAAATCTCGTCTTCTATTGCCAATCAGATTAGAAATATCGGCGATGCCGCGGTTTCAGTCGGCAGTACGGACTTGTCGGGAATATCGAAACTGGTGGTTGCTTTGAGCGCGCTGGACACGATCGGTAAACCCTCAGGGTTAAAATCGGTTATAACTCAGATAAAAAATCTCCCCGAGATGGTGGAGGCACTTGACAGTATAGACCTCGATCAGTTTACTGACCGTATAAATCGGTTGGCGAATGCTCTTTCTCCGTTGGCAAATAACCTCAATACTGTTTCTACAGCGTTCAGCCGCCTTCCGTCAAACATTCGCAGCATTGTAAATGCAACAAATACCGTTCCGGGTGCGAACAATCGCGCTGCTACCAGCTATATGAATCTGTGGGCGAAATCACGCATGGCATATAACGTGATCAGGTCGGGAGTAAATGTGATTGCAAGCTGGATTACGCAGTCAAATCAGTACATAGAAAACCTGAATTTGTTCAATGTTTCTATGGGTGAGTACGCGGAACAGGCGCATGAGTATGCCGAAATCGTTGCCGATGTAATGGGGATTGATCCCGGCGAATGGATGCGATATCAGGGTGTCTTTATGACGCTGGCCGAGGGCTTTGGAGTAGCCGGTGATAAGGCCTATATCATGTCAAAAAACCTGACGCAGCTCGGATATGACATGGCATCTTTCTTCAACATCTCGTTTGAAGAGTCGATGCAGAAGCTTCAGTCTGCGTTAGCAGGTGAGCTTGAGCCGGTCAGGCGTGTCGGCTATGACCTCTCGCAGGCCGCCCTGAAAGAAATCGCCATGGACGCTGATAACTATGCCTTGTCTCTGGAAAATCTCGCGGACGCAATGAGTGATACGTCTATGGCGGCATACGCAGCCGCAAACGGAATCAATATCAATTACAACGAAATGACGCAGGCGGAGAAGAGCCAGCTGCGGTATATCGCTATGATGAAACAAGTGACTGTCGTACAGGGCGATATGGCTCGCACACTGAATGCGCCTGCGAACCAACTGCGAATACTCAGGGCGCAGCTGACGCAAGCAGCCCGATCAGCCGGTAATATTTTTATTCCTGCCCTCAACTCGATACTTCCTTATGCGATTGCTGTCACTAAAGTTCTTCGGTCTCTCGCTGATATTGTAGCTCGGATGTTTCGGTTTGAATTGCCGGAGGTCGATTACAGCGATGTGACATCGGGCGCTGCTGAGATAGAAGGCGCATTTGACGACGTCACCGAGAGCGTCAAGGAAGCAAAACGGACGATACTCGGCATCGACGAGATAAACAAGCTGAACGGAGACAGCGCAGCCGACGGGCTCGGCGGGCAGTCGGGCTCGGAGTTTGACTATGATGTGCCGACATACGATTTTCTCGCGGAGCTGACAGACAACCGCGTAAACGAGATCGTCGACAGCATGAAGGAATGGCTCGGGATAACGGACGACATCGACACATGGGCGGAGCTGATGGACACCCGCCTCGGGGAGATACTGAAGACGGTCGGTCTCATCGGCGCGGGCTTTGCTGCGTGGAAGCTCTCGAAGGTTGTGCTGTCGGGGATATCAATGCTGTCGAAAATACGGCCGAAGGCATTCAACTTCAGCTTTTCCGTTCTCGGCGCGGCAGCGTTTCTCGCCGACCTCGACAAGCTCGGGCAGTTCGTTGACGACATCCTCGAAGACGGAGCCTCGTTCCGCAATGTTGCGGGGATCCTCGGCGAATTTGCCGGTCTTGTCGGCGACAGTATGCTGCTGCTCGGGAAAACAAATATCTCCGGAGCGCTGAAAACAGTTCAGGGCATCGCGGAGATCGCGTCCGCCGTAAAAGGATTGAGCTCGGGCTGGAACTGGGAGGACGCCGAGAACGCGATACGAGGCCTTACAAATATAGCCGCAGGCTTGAGCTTGATGACGGGACGCTTCGATGCGGCGGGCGCATTTCTTGCCGTGCAGGGGATATCGTCTGTCGTCTTCGAGTTCGGCCGAAATTGGGAGGCAATAACTCAGCTCGATTTCAGCAATATCAACTGGTCAACGGTCGCGATAGGCGCTATCGAGGCTTTCGGCGGCATCGCCGTAGCGCTGTCCAAATTCGCGGATCTCAAGGAGCTTTCCGGTGTCGGACGTGCATCGAAATCAGTGAGCGAGGTCTCGTCCGCAGCAGACGAGCTCGGCACCGCCGCGTCCGGGATGTCCTCAAAGCTCGCGGATCTCGCCAAAAATCTCGGGATCGGGGTCGGCATAATCGCCGAGGTCGCGGCGGC
>CANQMS010000029.1 GCA_947624995.1 uncultured Clostridia bacterium | reverse complement strand
CCGTTAGGATTTGTTTGTTCGTCGGAGAAGAAGACGAAGTCTTCTTCTCTCTACTAACAAATCCGTTAGGATTTGTTAGTTCTCCCTACCTCTAAAACGCGCACCTTCAAAACGGAGCCGTTCGGGACGTGTATCTCTACCTCGTCGTCGACGCGCTTTCCTATGAGCGCCGAGCCTATCGGAGACTGGTCCGAAATGTTGCCTATAAGCGCGTTCGCCTCGTTTGAGCTGACGATGTTGTATTCGAGCTCCTCGTCGAACGTCTCGTCGTATATCTTCACGTGTGCGCCGACGCTGATGACGCTCTCGTCGATCTCGCCCTCGTGTACGATGACCGCGTTCTTTATGAGCGCGTCGAGCTCGGTGATCCTTCCCTCGACCTTCGCCTGCTCCTCCTTCGCCTCGTCGTACTCACTGTTTTCGGACAGATCGCCGTACGAACGCGCGAGCGCGAGCGCATCCTTGACCTCGCGGCGGCGGACATTTTTCAGATACTCGAATTCCTCAACGAGCGCCCGATATCCTTCTTCTGTGTAGTGCTGCTTCTTTGCCTCTGACATATTGAGCGATTTCCTTTCAGACTCTGACTTTTTTATTTAACGCCCCGCGGCGTTTTTATTGCTTCTTCAGTTCCTCTATCGCGCGCATGAGCTGCGTGTCGTCAGCCTCCGCGACCTTGTAGAGGTTGACGTTCGCCACGGACTCGTCCATCTCGACGACGATGTCCGGCGTGATCCCGATGCCCTCATAATTGTCCGAATACGGCGGCGAGTACATCTTATACGAAATCGAAAGTGCGTCCCCGTCCGGGAGCTGCCTTATCTGCTGTACCGTGCCCTTGCCGTATGTCACGACTCCGACGACCTTTGCGAGCTTGTAATCCTTTATCGCGGACGTGAACAGCTCTCCCGCCGACGCCGTGTTCTCGTTGCAGACGACGATCAGCTTCATATCGAGGCAGTCCCCGTCGGACTCGATCGTCTCGACTTTTCCGCTCTTGTCTATCAGGCGGACGATCGGACCCTCGGGGAGGATATAATCAAGAACCGCGGTGACCGAATTCAGAAGACCGCCCGGATTGTTGCGCACGTCGAGCACGAGCCTGTCGCACCCCTGCGATTGCAGATCCTCGACCGCTGCCTTGAACTGCTCGAACGTCCCCGCGTCAAAGCTGAGTATTCTTATATATCCGATCTTTTTGTCGGCTTCAGTCACCCGATGCAGCACAGTCTGCTCGGTGACGGTATCGCGCATGACCGAAAAATCAATGCTCTCGGAATAATTTTCGCCGCGGCGCACGGTCAGCGAGACGTATGTCCCGCGCTCGCCCTTGACGAGATCGACAGCCGCGTAATAACCGAGCTCGGCGACCGACTGCCCTTCCACACCGACGATCAGGTCGCCCGGCAGGATCCCCGCCTTCTCCGCGGGCGAATCCGGCATGACGTTGACGACCTCCATCGCCCCGTACTCGGCACTGTATATTATCTGGACGCCTATCCCCTCGACCTCCGCGTTGTTGTCCGCGAGCCGCTCCGCGTATTCCTCCGGCGTCAGATACGCGCCGTATTTGTCGACGGACGCGACATACGCGTCAACGACGTTTTCAAGCGCGTCCGACTCGTCGAGCTCGCCTATATAGAGATCGTGATAGAGCTCCATTATCTCGTGCAGCTTGCGCTCGATATCGGAGCTATTACTGCTTTTCAGCTTCTGATCGTACGCGCTGTCAACGGCTATAAACGTTATCTGAAACGTGATTATCGCCGTTATGGCGGCAACGGTTACCGTCACCCAGATAGGAACTTTTTTCTTCATCTGTCTATTATATGCCTCAAACAATTTTATATTCGTCCCGACCCGTTCCGCATAACGAAGGGAACCTTATGGCACCGGATTCGGTACCGAAGGCTCCCTCGCTCCCAGGGGGTTCGGTCGGGGCAAGCCCGCGCCGCGGTCCCGGGTCTTCGGTTTTTGTCGGTTCTGTCAGTTCAAAACGCTGTAGGGCGAAACGTATTTCATCGCATCGTCACGGACGCCGTAGATCTGCACCTCGAAGTGAAGGTGATAATTCGTCGCGGAGCCCGTTCTTCCGACCCTTGCTATGACGTCTCCCTGCCGGACCTCCTGACCGTAGGCGACAAGCAGCTCGCTGCAATGCGCATAGAGCGTGCTGACCCCGTCTCCGTGGTCGATCATCACAAAATTGCCGTAGCTGTCGTTATACGTCGATATCACGACCGTCCCGCTCTTTGAGGCGTATATATTCACGCCGCACGGAGCGTTTATGTCCGTTCCGCCGTGGTAGTCGGAGCTGACCTCGCCCGTGAACGGATCGTCGCGCAGTCCGAAGGGCGACGTTATATACGTAAACTCGGGATCGAGCGGCCACTCGAACACTTCCGGCACCGGCTCGGGCACCGTGATCTCCGGCTGCCTCGAAAGCGGTATCTGTATCTCGTCCGTGTCCGGAATGACGACCATGGACAAAAACTCAAATGCCGTTTTATTTTCCGCGACGGTATTTTCGCCGTCGCCGTTTTCTTCCGCTCCCGACGCGTTCGACATGCCGCAGCATAGATCCGACGGGGTACCCGCATCATACCTGATCGGTAAATACGACCCCTTCGGTCCGTGTGCGTAGACCGTCTCCGTTTTCGCCGCGGACCCAACGTCCGCCGTGCCGATCTGTGCGCTGTCTCCGCCGACCGCCGCGATACACACGGCTGTCAGCAGGACGGACAGCGCCCTTGCGGTCCTTGTCGAAACGCGCCGGAGCGCCGATTCATTCGGTTCCATAAAACCTCCGTTTTCACCGCGCGAAAGCTCAGGGCTGTCTCACGTACCCGAGCGGGTCGACCCGCTCCGTACCGATTCGCATCTCAAAGTGCAGGTGCGCGCCCGTGACTCTGCCGGAAACGCCCACATCCGCGATATGAGTACCCTTCTCCACGTACTGCCCCTCGGTGACGCGTATCACGCTCGTGTGGGCGTAAAGGGAGAAAATATTTCCGCCGTGGTCGATGATTATGTAGTTGCCGTAGCTGCCGCCCGTGTACTGCGCGAACACGACCGTGCCGTTGTTCGTCGCGAATATGGACGAGCCGTAGGGCGCGTATATATCGAGCGCGCCGTGGTTCGACGGCAGACCGTTTATCGGGTCGAGACGTCCGCCGAAATACGAGGTGATATAGTTGTATCTTGTTTCGAGCGGCCACATGTATTCGCCTTCGGCGACGTTCTGCGTCGCGCCGTTCTGCCGGACGAGCCTCTCGATGATGGCGTTCAGCTCGGCTTCCGCGAGCGCCTTTTCGTTGGCGAGCTGGTTCGCGGCTTCCTCATCCTGCGATATCATCGCTTGCGCCGCCTGCATCGCCTGGATGCAGCTGTCGAGCGTTTTTTCCATATCTGCCTGTTCCGCCTCGAGCGACTTTTTCGCTTCGTCGGCTTCGGTCAGACTCTTTTGGTGCCCCTCGAGATCGGCTTCGAGATCCGCGGTCAGAGCCTTGTAGTCGTTTAGCATGTTCGAATCGTATTCCATAAGGCGCGTCGCGTTGCTTATGCCGACGACAAAATCGAAGAGATTTTTGGCTCCGAATATCAGCTCGAGATAGGTCGCCCGCGAGCCGCCGGACTTCTGGGAAATGACCATGCGCGCCTTCATGCGCTCGTAAAGCTCGTCGCTCTCTTCGCGCTTTTCGGTTATCTCGGCGTCGAGCTTTTCAGCCTCTGCATTGAGCAGGTCGATCAGTTCTTCCTTCGCCTCTATGTTCTGGTGATACGTCTCTATCAGCGCGTCATACGTTTCCTTCTGCTTCATGTAGCCCGCGATGTCGTTCTCGAGCGAGGAGATCGTATTCTTCAGATCCTCCTGCCTTCTTTCGATATCCGCGATCTTCTGCTGCTGGGATCTCACGTCGGAGTCGTTCTCAAAATCCGCGGCGCTTGCTGCCCTTGCCTCACCGTGCAGCGACAGCGTGCCGGCAGTCAGCATCGCGGCAGCCAGAAGCGCGCAGGTCGGACGCAATATCCGCGTCCGGATCTTTGATCTCATAAATATCCTCCTCCTTCCGAAACCGTTTTTTATATCTTTAATTTTTTGATTTTTTGATTTGATATCAGTTCCTTGTATACTTCGAAAGCGAGATGGTGCTCCCGACGATGCCGGTGAGAATGCCCACCGCCGCAAATCCGAAGAATACGACGACGCTCACCTCCGACATCGGTATTATCCTGACGATCTCGATGACGTTCTCCATCGACTTCTGTATATAGCCGTAGAGAAAATACTCGACGAGAAATGCCAGCATACTCGACGTGAGCCCGATGAGCGCGCCCTCGATAACGAACGGAAGCGCAATGAACGCACCCGTCGCCCCAACGTAACGCATTATGCTGATCTCGCTCTTGCGGGAATAAACGGACAGCTTGATCGTGTTAATTATGACAAAGACGCTGACGATGAAAAGAACGACCAAAAACCACGAGAAGATGAGCATAATCCCGTTTTTGAGCGACTGCATCGTATTTGCAAGGGAGCGCTGATCGCGGATCGTGTCGATCCCGTCTATCTGACCGAGGTTGTACATTATATCCGAGTAGTGCGCGCCGTCAACGTATTCGAGGATGAACGAATCGAGCAGCGGATTGTCGTCCTGCATCATGTCGTACAGGTATCCGTCCTCCCCCGCCTGCTCCTTCATCTGTTCGAGCGCCTCGTCCGCGGTGATCCGCGTCACCTCGCCGACGTAGGGTATCCCCTTGATCTCGCGCTCGATACTCTTTATTTCGGACTCGGATGCTTCTTTTTTGACAAATACGACGATCTCGTTCATGAGACCGAGATCCTCTAAATTTACGTTTATGTTCGCGACGAGCAGCGAGAAGCTGCCGAGCACGACGAGGCAGCTCATCAGAACCGCGATCGACGCAAAGCTCATGACGCCGTTGCGCCACAGCCCCGCGAACGCCTGCCCGATGAAATATGTCGGTCTGTACTGCTTCATTCGAGCATACCTCCCACTCTGTCGTCGGAAACTTGCCCGCCGTCTATCATTATGACGCGCTGCTGGAAGTAGTCGACGAGGTCCTTCTCGTGCGTGACGACGAGGACCGTTTTCCCGAGCTTATTTATCTTGAGCAGCAGATTCATTATTTCGAGCGACATTTTCGGGTCGATGTTCCCCGTCGGCTCGTCCGCGATTATGATCTTCGGGTTGTTTGCGAGCGCCCTCGCGAGGGCGACGCGCTGCTGCTCGCCGCCGGACATCTCGTGCGGAAAGCTGTTCGCCTTCTCGCCAAGGCTGACCGTGTTCAGAAGAGCCGGGACGCGGCGCTTTATCTTTTTGCTCGGCGTCCCTACAGCCTGCATCGCGAACGCGACGTTCTCATATGCCGTTTTCTTCGGGAAAAGACGGAAATCCTGAAAAACCACCCCGAGCTTGCGCCTGTAATAGGGGACCTTGAAGTACGAAAGCTTTGAAAGGTCAGTGTCGTCGACGGTGATCGTCCCGGACGTCGCCTTTTCCTCGCGGAGCAGGAGCTTCATCATCGTCGTTTTTCCGGCGCCGGAGGCGCCGACGACGAAGACGAACTCCCCGTCGTCGATGTGAAGATTGACTCCGTTGAGCGCGACGGTACCGTTCGGGTACGTCTTGACAACGTTAGTAAAATCTATCATTTATACTATTCCTTTCGCGGCGGTGCCGCAGGGTATTGATCAGAACTTTACGGGCTTCGACGTCAGATATCTCTTGACCATGAGCGCGACCTTGAACGTGATCGCGTGGTCGAACTCGCGCAGATCGAGCCCCGTCAGCTTCTTGATCTTTTCGAGCCTGTAAACGAGCGTGTTCCTGTGTACGAACAGCTTTCTCGACGTCTCGGAGACGTTTAAGTTGTTCTCGAAGAAGCACTGTATCGTCATCAGCGTCTCGCGGTCGAGGAACTCGATCGAGCCGTCCTTGAATACCTCGTGCAAAAACATCTCGCAGAGCGTCGTCGGGAGCTGGTATATGAGCCTGCCGATGCCGAGGTTGTCATAGCTGTTGACTGCCTTTTCCGTGTCGAACACCTTCCCGACCTCGAGGGCGACCTGCGCCTCCTTGTACGAGCGCGCAAGATCCTTGATGTTGTCGACCGGCGTACCGATGCCTATCGACGCCTTCGTGAAGAACTCTGTCTGGAGCGTATCGCAGATCGTCTTCGCGGACTTCTCGAGCTCACGGATCTCCGTGCCGGGTTTTATCTCCTTGACGAGCACGATGTCGCGCTCGCCGATGTTGATGACGTAATCCTTCGTCTTGTCGGGGAACATGCTCAGCACGATATCGTACGGCAGCATCTCTGACTTCGAATTGAACCGGATGAGGAAGGCGACCCTGACCTCCTCCGTGTTGAAGTGGAGCTCCTTTGACTTGATGTAGATGTCGCTCGGCAGGATGTTGTCGAGGATAATGTTCTTGATGAACGAGCTCTTGTCGTATTTTTCGTCGTAGAGGCTCTTGATGTTGGAGAACGAGATCGACAAAAGCGTCGCCGTCTTGTCCGCCGTCTTGTCCTCGCCCTCAACGAAGACAATGTACTCCGCCTTCGACGCCGTACCTATCGGGCGGTACGTATAGCCGCCGGAAGCGACGCTCTCGGACGAATAGGACAGCTCCTCACGGATGCCCTCGCGGATCTCGCCGATGCGCGCAAGCTCGCTGCACGCAATGACGGAGCCGTTCTCGTCGATAACGCCGATGACGCGGTCGGTCGCGTCCTTCATCTGATGGATGACTCTCTGGAACAATCTGTTTGGCATGGTTTCCTCCGCACTTCTCGTGTATGAAAAAAAATGATAACAATGTTTTTCCGAGGCAGCTCAGAGCTCCGCCTCGTATGATATGGCAGACAGGACATATATCGGCGCCGTCTCGCAGCGCAGGATGCGCTCGCCGAGCCCGCACGGGACCATCCCCGCGCCCTTTGCCTCCTCCGCCTCGGCGGGCGAGAAGCCGCCCTCGGGTCCCGTCATCACCGAAACGGACACGCCCGGCAAAAGCCTCCCGGCTATCACGGAGCGCAGCGTCCTGTCCTTTTCTTTTTCGTATACAAACAGCGCAATGTCGGACTTTGCCGCCTCGCGCACGGCGGAGCGCATATCCGTCATCTCCGCGATCTCGGGCACGACCCCGCGCCCGCACTGTTTTGCCGCCTCGAGCGCTATACGCCCGCCGCGCGTGCGGCGGTGTTCGCGGGATGCGGCATCCGGGCGTGAGACGCATCTCTCCGACAGAAACGGAACGATGCGGTGTACTCCGAGCTCGGTCGCCTTCTGTATGACCGCGTCAAGCTTGTCTCCCTTCGGGTTGGCTATATAGAGCGTAACCCTGCACGAAAGCTCCGACGAATCCTCCCTCGACGAAACGGCGCGCATAACGACGCGCTCCGGTCTCACCGACAAAAGCTCGCAGCCGTAAACGGTGCCGCCGTGACATACAAATACCGTCTCCCCCACGGGGGAGCGGAGCGACAGCGCGATATGGCGCGCATCGTCTCCCGTGATCTCTATGATACCGTCGCCGTCGGGCGGCGAGTCCGCAAAAAATCTCGGCATTTTCGTACACCTCACAGGCAGCGTACTGCAAGTATATTATACAGCATATTATACTATTTGTCAAAGATTTTTTTGTGGATTTTCAATAAAATCGAATCTAAATGCCCCAAAAACGGACAAAAGGACGGTTTTTTCGGCATAAAATGCCTCATCCCGCCCTTTTTTTAATATTTTTACATCCTTTTTTCGCCTGCGCTCCGCGACAGTCAGCGCCTTGCGAGCGCCGCCGCGCACCATCCGTTCTCGTGTACTTTCTCGGCGACGGAGTACCCGAGCGCCGAAAACGCGTCCGTGACCTCGTGTGCGCGCTCGTCGATTATGCCGGAAACGATCAGCGTCCCGCCCGGCGCGAGGAAGTCACCGACTTCTCCCGCCATCCGCAGTATTATGTCTGCAACGATGTTTGCGACGATGAGATCGTACGCGCCGCCCTTATCGACCGAGGCGAGCAGGTCGGACACGCCGCAGACGACGTTGTCCGTGCCGTTCGCGCGCGCGTTCTCGCCCGCGATGCGCACCGCCGTCGGGTCTATGTCATACGCAAAGCAGCTCCCGGCGCCGAGCTTTGAGGCGCAGATCGAGAGGATCCCGCTGCCGCAGCCGAGGTCGAGCACGCGCCCGCCGCGCTTCAGATACTTGTCGATCAGCCCGATGACGAGGCGCGTCGTCTCGTGTGTCCCGGTGCCGAACGCCATGCCCGGGTCCATCGTCACCGTTATCTCGCCGGGCTCCGGATCGTAATTTTCCCACGCGGGGACGATCACAGCCCTGCCGACCTTGATCGGGTGGTAGTACTGCTTCCACGTCTCCGCCCAGTCCTCCTCCGAGACGCCGACGGCGCCGACAGTCACGTCAGCACCGAGCGCCGAGAACCGCTCGCGCACAAACGAGAGCGCCTCTCCCGCCGAGCGCTCGCGCGGCACGTATACCGAGACCGAGGCGTGCTCGCGGTCGGCGTTCTTCACGGACTCGTCTATCAGGTCGCCGTAGACGCCGTCCAGCATCAGCTCGTCAAGGTCGCCGTAATCCTCGATCTGTATCTGCGCGTCTATCATGCTCATGACGGCGCACATCGTGTCGAGCAGCTCGCGCCGCCCGGTCGCCTTTATCTCTGTCCATTCGTTCATTTCGTTCACGCGGTCCTACCTGTCGAAAAGTCTGCGGAATTTCTTGCGCTTCGCGTAATTGTTCTCGCCGCACGCGTCGGCAAAATCTGAAAGGAGCTTTTTCTGCTGCGAATTCAGGTTTTTCGGCACCTCGATGTTGACCGTGAAGTAGAGGTCGCCCTTCTTGTTCGGGTTGTTCACGTTCTGTATTCCGCGCCCTCGCAGCGGGAACTGCGTCCCCGTCTCCGTCCCCTCCGGGATATCGTATTCGACGGGATCGGTCAGCGTCGGCACCTTTATCTTCGCGCCGAGCGTCGCCTCCGCGAACGTCACCGGGACCTCGCAGTAGATGTCGTAGCCGTCGCGCTCGAACATCGGGTGACTCTTGACGCCCACCGTGATGATGAGGTCGCCCGCCGCGCCGCCGTTGCGCCCCTCGTCTCCCTCTCCGCGCAGCGCGATGCGCTGCCCGTTGTCGATTCCCGCCGGGATCGAGACCTCGAGCTTGCGCGTTATCTTGATATATCCGTGACCGCGGCAGTTGCGGCACGGGTTCTTTATTATTTTTCCGGTCCCGCCGCATGTGTCGCAGGCGTGCGTCGTCTGCATCATGCCGAACGGGGTCTGCCGGGTAGATGTCACTTGTCCCGAGCCGTGGCAGTCGGGGCATGTCTCGGGCGTGGTGCCCTTTTCGGCGCCCGTACCGCCGCAGTCGCCGCACTTGACGACCCGACCGTAGCTGATCTCGCGCTTGCAGCCGAACGCCGCGTCCTCAAATCCGATGAGCACCGTCTGCGAGATGTCTCCTCCGCGCCTCGGCGCGTTGCGCCTGCGGTCGGACCCGCCTCCGCCGAAACCGCCGAATCCTCCGAAGCCGCCGAACCCGCCGCCGAAAATGCTCGACAGTATGTCGCCGAAGTCGAACTCCGACGGATCAAAGCCGACGCCGCCCTTCGACGGGTCGAACGCGTCGTGCCCGTACTTGTCGTACTTCGCGCGCTTTTCCGCGTCGGAAAGGACGCCGTATGCCTCGTTCAGCTCCTTGAACTTCGCTTCGGCTTCCTTATCGCCCGGATTCATGTCCGGGTGATATTTTTTTGCGAGCGTCCTGTATGCACGCTTCAGCTCGTCGTCGGTCGCTGTCTTCGAAACGCCTAAGACATCGTAATAATCGCGTTTGTCAGCCATAAGTAAATATACCTCGAAAGCGCACGACGCGCGGGGACGAAATCGCCCCCGCACTCGCACGGTTTTTTATCTGTATCTATGATGTTATTTGCCCGTCTTGTCCTCGAAATCGGCGTTATAGTACGTGTCGCCGTTGCCGCCGTTTCCGTTCCCGTTAAAGCCGCTGCCGCCGTTCGCGCCTCCGTTTGCGTTCGGGTCGAAGCCGCCGGGCTGACCGTTCCCCGCCGTCTGCTGCTGAGCGTAGAGCTTTTCGGCGATCGGGTAGAACGCCTTCTGGAGTGCCTCGGTATCCGCCTTGATCGCGTTCTCGTCGCTGCCGGAGCATGTGCTGCGGAGCTTTTCGACTGCCGCCTTAACAGGAGCCTTCTCGTCCTCGGTGACCTTGTCTCCGAGGTCGGAGAGCGTCTTCTCCGTCTGGAAGATCATGCTCTCTGCGGCGTTCTTCGCGTCGATGAGGTCGCGCTTCTTCTTGTCCTCCTCGGCGTAGCGCTCCGCATCCTTGACGGCGCGGTCGATATCCTCCTTTGACATATTGCTCGAGGACGTTATCGTGATGTGCTGCTCGCGCCCGGTGCCCTTGTCCTGCGCCGTGACGTTGACGATGCCGTTCGCGTCGATATCGAAGGTGACCTCGATCTGCGGGACGCCGCGCGGCGCCGCCGGAATACCGTCGAGCATGAACTTTCCGAGCGTCGTGTTGTCCGCCGCCATCGAGCGCTCGCCCTGAAGGACGTGGACCTCGACGGACGTCTGCCCGTCGGCAGCCGTCGAATAGACCTGGCTCTTCTTGACCGGTATCGTCGTGTTCCTGTCGATTATCTTATTGAAGACGCCTCCGAGCGTCTCGATCCCGAGGGACAGAGGCGTGACATCGAGGAGCAGAAGATCCTTAACGTCGCCGCCGAGGACGCCCGCCTGGATAGCCGCGCCTATGGCGACGCACTCGTCCGGGTTGATGCCCTTGAACGGCTCCTTGCCGATGAAATTGCGGAGCGCGTCCTGCACGGCGGGGATGCGCGTCGAGCCGCCGACGAGCAGGACCTTGTCGACCTGCGCCGCCGTCATGCCCGCGTCGGAGAGCGCCTGGCGCGTCGGTCCCATCGTCTTCTCGACGAGGTCCGCCGTCAGCTCATTGAACTTTGCCCTCGTGAGCGTCGCGTCAAAGTGCTTCGGACCCGTGGCGTCCGCCGTGATGAACGGCAGGTTGATGTTCGTCGACATCATGCCGGAGAGCTCGATCTTCGCCTTTTCGGCTGCTTCCTTCAGGCGCTGGAGCGCCATCCTGTCGGAGCGGAGGTCGATGCCGCCGTTCTCCGCCTTGAACTGCTCCGCGATCCAGTCTATGATGCGCTGGTCGAAGTCGTCGCCGCCGAGGCGGTTGTTGCCAGCGGTCGCGAGGACCTCGAACACGCCGTCCGAGATCTCGAGCAGCGAAACGTCGAACGTGCCGCCGCCGAGGTCGAATATCATGACCCTCTGGTCGTTTTCCTTGTCAACGCCGTATGCGAGCGCCGCCGCCGTCGGCTCGTTGATGATCCTCATGACCTCGAGACCCGCGATCTTGCCCGCATCCTTCGTCGCCTGGCGCTGTGCGTCGGAAAAGTACGCCGGGACGGTGATGACCGCCTGCGTCACGGACGTGCCGAGATAAGCCTCCGCGTCCGCCTTCAGCTTCTGGAGTATCATCGCCGATATCTGCTGCGGCGTATACTCGCTGTTGTCGATCCTCACCTTGCGGGAGGTGCCCATGTCGCGCTTGATGCTCATGATCGTGCGGTCCGGGTTCGTGATCGCCTGCCGCTTTGCGACCTGACCGACGAGCCTTTCGCCCGTCTTTGAAAATGCCACGACGGAAGGCGTCGTTCTCGCGCCTTCGGGGTTCGGGATAACGGTGGGCTCGCCGCCCTCATATACCGCCACGCATGAATTCGTCGTTCCGAGGTCTATGCCTATGATTTTTGCCATTTTGTTTTTCCTCCGAAAATTATAATTTATTCATTCCGGCGCCGCCCGCGTCTGCGAGCCGCCTCCGGACACGTTCGTAAAATTTTCCCCTGTGCCTGTGCCTGTGCCTTCGCGTCCCGGCGTCAGCCTTCGCTCGCGACAGTCACCGCCGCGTAGCGCAGTATCTTGTCGCCGCGCCTGTACCCCTTCTGGAATACGGCGACGACGTGCCCGGGCTCCGTCTCGGTCCCTTCCGCCATCGCGACCGCGGAATGCATCGTCGGGTCGAATTTGTCGCCCGGCTCGCCGAAAGTCTCGACTCCGAGCGAGGTGAGCAGATCCGGAAGCCCCTTCAGTATCAGCTTGACGCCGTCCGCAAGCTTTTCGGGGTCCTGATACTGGGACGCGCGGTCGAGATTGTCGAGCGTCGGCAGCAGCTTGCCGAGCGCCTCCGCGTACGCGTCGCCGTATATGCCCTCGCGCTCCGCCCGGCTGCGCCGCCTGAAGTTGTCGTATTCCGCGGCGAGCCGCAGATACTTTTCGTCCGCCTCGGCGAGCTTTTTTTCGGCTTCGGCGAGCTTCGCTTCGAGCTCGCGCTCGCGGCGCTTTTTACTGTCCTTCTCGCGGTGCTTCTGCTGTGCTCCGTCTTCGCCTTCCTTTTCCTCCGTATCCGCTTTGTCGGCTTTATCGGCTTTATCGGCGCCGGTGCTCCCGGCAGTTTTTTCGCATTCTTCTTTCCCGGTTTTTCCTGCCTCGGGCTCCTGCCCGCACGCCCCGTCGGCGTCCGTTTCAGATTTTTCCGCCTGCTGCGCTTCGGGCTTTTCCGTCTCGCTCTTCTTTTCTTCTTCCATAATTATTCCAGCCTCACTTTGATGCCTTTATTTACCGTTTTCGGTTTTTCCCTCTCCCGGGGGCAGCTCCTTGTCACCGCGCGAGAACGCGTCCGAAATGCTGTCCGCAAGCCCCTCGATCAGCGTCATGACGCGGGAATAATCCATCCGCCTCGGTCCGATTATGCCGATCGCGCCGACGACCTCGCCGTTGTGCTTTATGGTGTGGAACACGATCGACGAGTTCCCGCCGATGTCGACTGCGTTTTCGCTGCCGATGTATACGTTCGTGTCGTCCTCCGGCGAGTCGGACACGAGCCGGACGATGTCGTCCCGCCTGTCTATCATTGACAGCAGATCCTTGACCGCGCCGATGTCGGAGTACTCCGGGTACTGGAGCAGGTTGTTCACCCCGTCGACCCTGACGTCGCCGCCGCCGCGGTCGTTCATCGCCTCATAAATGTTTTTTATGATCGGACCGATGAGCGGCGCGTACTCGCCCATCTCCTCCTCCATCCGGACTATGACGGGGAGCGTTATCGCGTCCGCCGTGACGCCCGCCGCATAGCTGTTCAGGATCGCGGAGAGCTTCGCGACGCACCCGGGCGTCAGCGGCTTGCCGCTCCTGATGCGGACGGTCCTGATGTTGTCCTCCGTCAGCATTATGACGAGCAGAAGATCGTTCTCGTTCAGGTACACGGTCTCGTACCGGCTGACGGTGCCCGCCGCGCGCTTCGGGCGGACGGCGACAGCCGTGTAATTCGTCATCGAGGACGCGAGCTTCGTCGCGGTCTCGAGGATCCTGTCGAGCTCGGACATCTTCGCCGCCGCGACCGAGCTCAGCGTTTCGAGCTCGCGCGACGTCATCTCGTACCTGCGGCGCAGCCAGTCGACATAGAATCTGTACCCGAGCTCCGTCGGGACTCTGCCGGACGAGGTGTGCGGCGATTCGAGATAGCCGCGCTCCTCGAGCTCCGCCATCTCGTTCCTTATTGTCGCGGACGAATATTCGCGCCCGCCGATCTTGGTCAGCGCCTTCGAACCGACAGGTTCGCCGTTTTTTATGTGGGCGTCGACGATCTCGCGCAGAATCAGCCGCTGCCGCTCCGACAGCTCGCCGTCTCCGCTTTTCTGCGATCCACGTCCCGCCATAACGCGCCTCCCGATACATTTTAGCACTCTTTCGCATCGAGTGCTAATCTTTGCATATAATTTACCACAGGCAGACGCGTTTGTCAAGCCCGAAGGCAAAAAAACTTTGATTTAAAAGAAGTTTTTTGCGGACGCCCTCGGAGAGCGCCACGATTCCCCGCGGCACAAGTCTCGACGCGCCTCTTTATAATAATGTATGATATCCTTCGCGCGCCCGAGATATGTACCGCCAACGACTGAGAAATTAAAAAAGGCAAACGGCTAAAATTGTTAGTCGTTTGCCTTAAATATCCATATTCGCATTTATTCAGCGTTCTCCGTGCGGAGCGGCAGCTTTTCGCCGAGGTATGTCGGCTCCGGCTGTATCAGCGTCCAGATAAAATCCTTATTTCTCGCGAGCACCTCGCGCGCCTCGCGCATGAGCTGTCCGCGGTACCCGCGCAGGTCGGCGCTCACGCCGACGGCGCCGACGCCGAGCCTCCCGGCGATATAGAGCGCGCGGTGGAGGTGGTATTTCTGCGTGACGATTATCACTTTTTTTGCCGAGAAAATATCTCTCGCGCGGTATATGCTCTCGTAAGTCGAGAACCCGGCGTAGTCCGGGACGAGCGCCTCCTCCGGGACGCCCAGCTCCGCGGCGAACTTCATCATCGCGCCGACCTCGTCGTAATCCTTCCGCGAGTGGTCGCCGGACATCAGTATGCACGGCGCGGCGCCCGCCTCGTAAAGCGTCACCGCGGTGCGCAGCCTGTCCTCGAGCATGTCGCTCGGGCTTCCGTCCGGGCGCAGCCCCGCGCCGAGCACGAGGATGCAGTCCGCCCCGAACGATTCCGCCGCGTCCGTGCCGACGATGCTTCCACCCGTCGTGATCACGACGGCGGCGTTCACGGAGACGGCGTATATGAGCGCGGCGGCTGCCGCGGCAGATAGCGCGATCAGCGTTTTTTTGCTTTTTTTCTTCATAACATATATTGTGCGCCGGAAAGTCCCCGGCGATCCGCTTTCCTATTTCGGTGTCAGATATTGTACCACAAAAACCGCTCCGGCACAACACCGGGCGCCGCAAAAAACTCGCTTTTTTTGAGACAATTTTGTCGAAAGCGGTTGAACTTGAGCTTCGTTTATGCTACAATGATTTTACACTTGCCGATAACGGCGGCGCGTTTTTTGTGCGTTTTCCGCCCGATATCGGTACACGCCGCATAAACCGTCCCGGCTGCGGAAATATTTAAACGGAGATGATGTATTTATGATAAATTTCGCTAGTTTAAAAATATTTGTCGCCGCGGTGCTGACCGCCGTCATAGCAGCCGCCGCTGTTTCGTGCATCCGTCAGGACGGCGGCAAAGCGGAGCCGCCTTCTGCGAAAAAGCTTGTTTCCGGCGTCATATCCGAGAGCGGAATATCGTCTCCCGAGCTCGTCTTCGGCTACGGGGATGAGGAATACGCCTCCCGCTTTACGTCGCTTTACCATATCCCGCTTGAAAACATCGTCGACGGCGCGTTTGCCATCTCCTCCGGCATGAGCGCGGATGAAATATCCGTCATCAGACCTGCCGAGGGCAAGGAAGAGGAGTTTTTGACCGTCCTTGAGGACCACGTCCACGAGGAAATATCCGTTTTCGAAAAATACAGTCCCGAGGACACCGCAAATCTTAAAAACAGCGTCATTTTCAGCGAGAACGGCTTCGTCATCCTGATCGTTTCCGCGGACAGCGACGCGATACGTTCGTCGCTGCTCTCATTCCTCCGCGACCCGAACTCGCTCCCCGAGCTCACAGAGCCAACAAATAATGCGACCGAGCCCGAGTCAAACGAACCCGAAACGACGGAACCCGGGACGAGCGAACCGGAGACGACCGAGCCCGAAACATCGGCGCCCGTGACTAACGAGCCGGCAGTGACCGAGACCGAATCGGTCCCGCCCGACACGGGGTCTGCCGAGCCGATCGTTCAGCACGAAAAAAAGAGCTACTGCTACGAAAACGAGCTGCCGGAGAGCGCGCCGCAGGATGCGGGGACGTTCTTTGCCGACGCGGTCCTCCTCGGAGATTCGCGTCTCGCGGGTCTCGTGCTCTACACCGCGCCGAAGGTCAAATACGATTTCGCGATAGAATCGCTCTCGATCAGCGGCGTGTTCACAAAGAACCTTGCCGACGACGGCAAGGGCGGCAAAACGACGATAGCAAACGCGCTCGGAGAGTGCGAATTCGGGAAGATATACCTGATGTTCGGCGTCAACGAGCTCGGCTGGCCGTATTCCTCGACCTTCATCGGCGAATACCGACGCGTCGTTGAATATATCAAGGAGACGAACCCCTCGGCGAACATCTACGTGATGACGATGTTCCCGACGACGAAGAAATATTCCGACGCGCACAACAACTGCAACGACCTGATCTCCGAGCGGAACGCGCTGCTCGCCGCAATGGCGGCGGAGGAGGGAGTCTGCCTCATCAACACGGCGGACGCGCTCTGCACGGGTGAAGATTTCGTCCTCCCGGACGATCTGTCCGGCGACGGCGTCCACGGAAACCGCACAGCCAACAGGCAGATACGCGACTTTATCCTCACACACTATTCAACCGACTGAAAAAAGGAGTGACACTCAATGGTATTCAGCAGTACGCTGTTTCTGTTTTTGTTCCTGCCCGTCGCGGTGACGCTGCATCTCATCCTGCCCGGGCGGTGCCGCAACGCGCTGCTGCTCGCCGCGAGCCTGTTTTTCTACGCGTGGGGCGGTGTCGGCTACATCATCATCCTGATCGTCATAACGGCGCTCGACTACGCGGCGGGGCTCATCCTGCCGCGTCTGCACAGCGGACGCGGCAAAAAGGCGTTTCTTGCCGCCGTCATCGCCTGCAATATCGGGACGCTCGCATTCTTCAAGCTCGCGGACCTCTTGCTCGGGACCGCGAACTCTCTTTTCTCCGCCGATCTGCCGATCCTCGGGCTTGCCCTGCCGATAGGCATATCGTTTTACACGTTTCAGGCGCTCTCATACGTCATTGACGTTTACAGGAACAAGGTCTCCCCGCAGCGCAGCGTCATCAATTTCTTCACGTTTGTGACGCTGTTCCCCCAGCTCATCGCCGGACCGATAGTCCGCTATACCGACATCGAGCACGAGCTCTCGGACAGAGCTGTGACGCCGTCCGCGTTTGCTTCCGGCGTCAGCCGGTTTGCGATAGGGCTCGGAAAAAAGGTCCTGCTCGCGAACACGATGGGAGAGATCTTCCGCACCGCCTCGTCCGGCGAGCTTACAACGCTTCTTGCGTGGTGCGCGTCCCTTGCATACATGTTTCAGATCTATTTTGACTTCTCCGGCTACTCCGACATGGCGATAGGACTCGGGCGGATGCTCGGATTCCGCTTTCCCGAAAATTTCCGCTATCCGTATGAGGCGGACAGCATCACCGATTTCTGGCGGCGCTGGCACATAACGCTCTCGTCGTGGTTCCGCGAATACCTCTATATCCCGCTCGGCGGGAACAGGCGCGGCCTTTTGCGGCAGATACTGAACCTGCTGATCGTTTGGGCGTGTACGGGGTTCTGGCACGGCGGCGCATGGAACTTTCTCTTCTGGGGGCTATATTTTTTCCTGATCCTGATGCTCGAAAAGCTGTTTTTGCTCCGCGTGCTCGAAAAGCTGCCGATGTTTGTGCGGCGGATATATTCGCTCCTGCTCGTGTTTTTCAGCTGGGTGCTGTTCGCGTGGGAGGACACGGAGGGGCTTTTCTCGATGATCCGCGCTCTGTTCGGCGTCGGCGTCCCGCTGTCCTCCGACAGGTCCGTGTTCGTGCTCCTCGGCGCCGCCTCGCTCTTTATCATCTGCGCCGTCTTCTCGACGCACATCCCCGCCGCTCTGTGGCGGCGCGGCGAGCAGAGGCTCGGCGGCGAGGGCGCACACGTGATCTGCCGCGCCGCCGCCGCGTTTTCGATAATTTTCCTGTCGACGGCGTTCCTCGTCGGCGGCAGCTACAATCCGTTTTTGTATTTTAAATTTTAAGGAGGCGGGAGAATGAACGAGAAAAAACACGATCTTCCCGCCAGGGTCGTCTCGATCCTGTTTCTTGCCGTGTTGTTCGCCGGCGGGATCGGAATATTCCTCTTTCAGAAAGACAAGTCGGAGGTCGAGAACCGCTTCCTGCAAACGCTGCCCGTCCCCGACGCCGACTCGGTCCTCTCGGGCGAGTGGCAGGAAAAATTCGAGACGTTTACCTCCGATCAGTTCCCGTTCCGGGATGCGTTCAACGCCGTCGGCGTCACCGTCCGTTACGCGCTCGGCAGCCGCCTTGTCGGCGGCTCTGTCATCGGCAGGACGCCGGACGGTGAGATCCGCATGTTCGAGGAGATCACGGAGGACCCGAAGCGCGCCGAGAGGGTGGAAAAAACGCTCGCTTCTGTCGACGCGCTCGCCGGCACCGGCGTGCGCACCGTACTGCTCGCCGCCCCGTCCGCCGGCGCCGTCTATAAAGACGATCTGCCCGCGTTTGCGCCCGTGCCTGACGCGGAGATAAACGCAGCTCTCTCGGGGAGCCGCAAATTTTTGACCGTCTCCCCCGATCTTACGGCGGACGAGAGCCTGTACTTCCGCACCGACCATCACTGGACCGCGCGCGGCGCCGGGCTCGCGTACCGCGCATACGCGGAGGCGCTCGGTCTTTCGCCGACAGAGACATCGTTTGAAACAGTCAGCACCGGCTTCTACGGGACGCTGCATTCACGCGCGCCGCTCCCCTTCATAAAGCCCGACATCCTCGAGGTCCCGACGCTTGACGTCTCCGGAGTCCGCGTCCGCGCGGGCGGCGGCTTCGGCGGGTACGACTCGCTCTCGGACATCGACCTTTACAGCAAGGATGCGCTCGACGCGAAGGACAAATATCAGTACTTTCTCGGCGGGAACTACGGTCTTGCCGTGATTGAAAACGAGACAGCCGGGGACGGCGTGCTCTTCGTCTTCAAGGATTCGTTCGCGAACTGCTTTGTCCCATACCTGACCTCTCACTACGGAAGGATCATCATGATCGACCCGCGCTATTACCGCGGCTCATACGAAGACCTTCGCGCCCTGTTCCTCGACGCCGACCCGGACTGCGTGCTCGTGCTCTACGAGGCGTCGAACCTCGCCGCAGACACGTACCTCTCCCCGATGCTCGGCGCGCTCTCCGGGGAATAAGGACCCGACCCAAGCGGGTACCCCGGAACCTTTCTGCTTTCGCAATTAAAAAAATCCCTCCGCGCGGAATCATTTCCGCCCGGAGGGAATATTTTTATTTCGGGGGGATATATTGCCCGCCCGCGGAGGTGATCTTATGAAAATTAAGCCGAAAACGCTCACAATATCGGTGCTCATTCCGATCCTTGTCGGAGGTGCCGCGGCGCTTCTGACGCACGGCGGCATCGCGGACTTCGACCTGCTCGAAAAATCGCCGCTGACCCCGCCCGGATACGTCTTTCCCATCGTCTGGACGGCGCTCTATATTCTGATGGGCGTCGCCTCGTATCTCGTCGCCGTCTCGGGTAAAGACGTGAAAATGCCGCTCGCCGTGTACGCCCTCAGCCTCGCCGTCAACTTTCTCTGGCCGATCGTATTTTTCAACAAAAGCGCGTATCTCTTCGCGTTTTTGCTGATCGTCGTCCTCTGGGCGCTCGTCCTTCTGACCGCGGTCGCGTTTTACTCGGTAAGCCCTGCGGCGGGATATCTAATGATCCCGTACCTTTTGTGGGTGACGTTCGCCGCGTATCTCAATTTCTCGGTATATCTTTTAAACTGACGTTTCCGCTCTGCCGTTCGCTCATTCGCCGTCAAACCGGATCGAGGTTTTGTAATTTTTGCCCGCCGCAGAGATCGCCGAGTCTATGAGCCTGACGATCTGCTCCCTGTCGCCTATGTCCCCGTACGGCACGGTGAGGTCGAATTCGACCCTCGGCGCCCCGGCTCCGCGGACGAACCTGAAATCGTGCATCGAAAAGCCGGGGTCGATTCCCCGTATTATCTCCCTTAACAGCGCCGCAGCCTCGTTCTGCTCTCTGTCATCGGTGACGACGGGGTCATAGTGCAGGACTATTTCGACTCCCATCCGGTCGGCGATCTCGTGCTCTATCCCGTCTATGATGCCGTGGCAGTAGAGGACGTTTTCGCCGGCGTCGAGCTCGACGTGCGCTGACGCGTATATGCGCCCGGGACCGTAGTCGTGGACGAGAAGATCGTGCATTCCGAGCACGCCCTCGTGCGAGAGGATGATCTTTTCTATCCCGTCCGTCAGCATCGGGTCCGCTCGCTTTCCGAGCAGCGGGGAGACGGCGTCCTTAGCGATGCCGATCCCGGAGACGAATATGAACGCCGCGACAAGGAGCCCGACATAGCCGTCCGCGTTTATGTGAAAGACGAATTCGACGCCGCAGCCGAGCAGGACCGCAAGCGTGGATATAACGTCGTTCCTGCTGTCGGCGGAGGACGCCGCAAGCGTCTGCGATCCGATCATTTTCCCGAGTTTTCCGTAAAACAGCGACAGCCATATCTTGACGGCGACGGACGCCGCGAGCACGGATGCAGTCAGCAGTGTGACCGACGTCGGCTCAGGGACGAATATTTTGTGCAGCGAAGTCTTCGCGAGCTCCGCGCCAATCGCGAGTATCATCGCCGCGACGACCGTCCCGGCGATGTACTCGTATCTGCCGTGACCGTACGGGTGGTCGCGGTCGGCGGGGCGCTCCGAGAGGCGGAAGCCGAAGAGCGTCACCGCAGAGGACGCCGCGTCCGAGAGATTGTTCATCCCGTCGGCTATGACCGAGACGGAGCCGGCAAGCGCGCCGACAGCCAGCTTGCCGAGAGTCAAAAGGATATTGCACACGATTCCGACGGCGCCGGCAAATTTGCCGACCGAGGTGTGAGAGCCCCTGTCGCGCACGAATATTCTCAGAAGCAGCTCCGTCATGTCCCCTCTCCCCTCTCTCTCGGTTTTCCGCCCCGCAGGTCACGTACTGCATTATATGCGGGCAGCGTTTTAAATGATTATACTACGCCGCGCCGCGGCTTTCAACCGATTCCGGAAAAGTTTTCGCGGGGGCGGGAACTTTTTTGTTCCCGCCCCCCGCGAACCCGTTCAGAGATACTGCCTCATATCGGCAGCGAGGCGTTCCTCGGCGCTTATCAGCCTGTTCGTAAGCTCCTTCGACCTGCCGTCCGCCGCTTGGTACTCGTTTAAGTACCTGTAAAGCGACTTGACGCCCATGTTGCAGCCGTCCGTTATCAGGTCGGCGATCGTTTTGTCCGAGGCGTCCGTCCCGAGCATGACGTTCGTCTTCAGCCACGACATCCCCTTCGCCATCGGGTTCGGCTCCTTGCCGGAGTCGCGGTACTCGCGGAGGAGATCGAGGATCTCCGTTTTGATCGCGTCGTTTTCGTTCCTGCTGTCCGCGAGCCGCGCCCTCAGCTTCGGGTCGTGCGTGTAATCGCGCACCTCGTCGAGGGACGATATCCCCATCCGAACGCCCGCGTCGCACTCGCGCAGCAGCTTTATCGTGTCCTGTTCCACCATAATTTCCGGTGCTCCTTTTTTTATTTTATTATGAGCGCCGGAGGCGGGATTGATTCATTTTTATTTAAGTCGCTCGATCCGTCCTAAAACGTCGCGCCGGAACGCGCCGATATAGCCGTCGATAAAATCGGAAACGGCAATCTCCCCGTTTTCCGCGAGAGGCGTCATATCAATGGCGAAGCTGACCTCGTCGTCCGTGTCGACCCCGTGGGACTCGCCGAACGTCGCGTTTGCGCGGCGCCGCCCGATCACGGCGGTGTCATACTTTTTCCCGCCCGCGATCTGCGAGTCGAAGACGCCGAGCAGCGCCGCCTCGAGCTCCGGCTCGCCGCCGACGGAGAAGCGCACCTTGTCCCCGTCGTTGACCCAGTCGAGCGACCGCCACACCTCGCAGCCGTAGAGGCGGCGCGGCACGTACCGCACCCTCCGCAGCGCCTCGATGACGCGCAGCGCCGCCGCGACGTGTGTATCGTGCTTGTCGGCGACATTGTGGGTATATATTATCTCCGGCTTCGCCTCCGAGATGAGCCGGCACAGCCCCTCGACCGCCTCCGCGTCGCCGGGGTCCTTTATCCTTGATGACGGCAGATCGAAGAAGACGACCGCGCCGTACCCGCCGATCTCAGCCGCGCGCAGCTGTTCCTCCCTGCGGACGCGCTTCATCTCCCCGTCCGTGTAGTCCGCGTATGCACCGGCGCGCGGGCTGCCGCCGCCGTCACCGAGGATGACGGCGGTAAACGATCCTCTCCCGCCGCGGCAGGCAAGGATCCCGTCATACGCCATGAATTCGATGTCGTCCTCGTGCGCGGAGACGGCAAGGTGCGTCGTCTCCGCAATCGCAGCGGCGGGGTCCCCGCCGCCCGGAACGTATATCTCCATTATCTCACCTCCAGATGCTCACGACCGCTCCGAGCCGCCGCGCCTCTTCCGCGCGGAAGACGGTTAAGTGGCTCATCATCGAGTCGCGCAGTGTCGCGCAGGACTCGGACGCCTCGTGCCCGTTCAGATAATCGACAAAGTCGAGCACAAGGTGCTCATCCCCGCCGCCGTGCCCGCCGCGCGCGCCGATCATGTCGCCGCCGACGCGGAGGTCGTGTACCGTCTCCGTATAGCCCGCCTTCGTGTCCGGCGCCATTTTGCGAACGACAAAGCGCGAATCCTCAAACGTGCCCTTGACCTCGCCGCGCGTCCCGACGATATGTATGTTCCGCTCCGATTTCGCGCTGCCGCCGATCATGGAAAAGCTGCCGACCGCGCCGTTCTCGAAATTGACGATCACGGTCTGGTGGTCGACGTTCCCGTCGCGGTCAAAGTCCCAGACGCAGCGTCCGTATTCGTTGTCCGTCCGCAGAGATTCCGCCTTGCGCTCGTCTGTCGCCTCCTCCCCGTCGAGGCAGCGCCACACGTACTGCCCCCACCTCACGGCGGAGAGATAATTCGACTTCGCCGAGAAGATGCAGTCGTCGACGAACTTGCAGTCCGCCATGCAGCGGCTGCCTGCCCCCTCGGGCTTGCGCTCCCGCCCGAACTGAAAGTCCGAGCCGAAGCTCGCGACGGACACGGGGCGCACCCCGCGCATCATCCAGAGCATAATGTCAATGTCGTGGCACGACTTTGCGAGCAGCATCGGCGCCATGCAGATTTTTTCCGAGCGCCACTTTCCGCGCACGTATGAGACAGCCATGTGGTGATAGTTGACGTGCTCGCACATCTCGACGGAGATGATGCTGCCGATCTCAGCCGACGCCGCCTTGACGGCGCGGTAAAAATCCGTGTACCGCAGCACATGACAGATGACGACGCGCCGCCCGCACCGCTCGGCGCACTCGCACAGCGCGCGCATCTCGCCCTCGTTTACCGCGAACGGCTTTTCGAGCAAGAGGTCGTACCCGCGCTCGAGCGTCGGCAGCGATGTTTTGACGTGCAGGCTGTCCATCGTTCCGTTTATGACGGCGTCCGCAAATTTTTCGCGCGCGACGAACTCTTCAACGGACGAAAAGCAGTTTTCCTCGGGGACGCGGTGCTTTTCCCGCATCAGCTCCCGCCGCGCCGCATCCGGCTCGACGATGCCGACTATTTTGATTTTGTCCGGGTATTTTTCGGCGGCGGTCGCGTATACGTCCGCCCTGTTCCCCGCCCCCACGAGCACCGCGGTTATGATCCTGTCCATAAAAATAAAAACGCTCCCTCCGATTTTTGCCTGATTATTGTAGCACAAAAACCATTGATACGCAATCTTTTTTGTGCTACAATAGTTGCCGACCGAAAAAGAAGGAGAACAGAAATGTATCTTATAGGAATAGATCTCGGCGGCACGAGCCTTGCCGCCGGCGTCGTCGATATGGAAGGGCGAATGATCGCGTCCGACAGCGTACCCACGGGGGAGCACAGCGCCGCCGCCATAGCCGCTGCCGCCGCGTCGCTCGTAAAAGGAATACTCGCGCGGGCGGGTATCGGGCAGGGCAAGATATGCGCCATCGGCGTCGGCGTGCCCGGCACCGCAAACAGGAAGACGGGCGAGCTCGAATACGCGAACAACCTCGGCATGGAAAACGTCCGCTTCGGCGACTATCTCTCCCCGTACTTTCCCGGGATTCCGGTCGCGCTCGAGAATGACGCGAACGCCGCCGCGTATGCCGAATACCTCTTCGGCGCGGGGCGCGGGTACGGCACGATGGTGATGATAACGCTCGGCACCGGCATCGGTGCCGGGATAATAATAAACGGCGAGCTCTTCGAGGGCGTGAATTTTGCCGCCGGAGAGCTCGGTCACACCGTCATCGAAAAGGACGGCATCCCCTGCAACTGCGGCAGACGCGGCTGCTTCGAACGGTACGCGTCCACTCGGGCGCTCATCGACCGCGCGCGCGCCGCGATGGAAAATGACAGCTCCTCGCTCCTTTGGGAGCTCACCGGCGGCGACCCGTCCGCCCTTAACGGCAAAATCTTTTTTGACGCCGTGCGCAGAGGCGACGCCGGCGCAAACGCGGTGCTTGACGAGTTTGCGGAATATCTCTCGCTCGGCATCGTCAATGTCATAAACTTCATGCAGCCGGAGCTCATCGTCATCGGCGGGGGCATCAGCCGCGAGGGAGAGGTGCTGCTCGCCCCGGTCCGCCGCCGCCTCGAGAGCGAGAGCTATTCGCGGATCTCGAAGGACCAGACGGTGCTCACGACCGCGACCCTCGGCAACGACGCCGGCATCATCGGCGCCGCATTTCTCGCAAAGAAACGGCAGCCGTAAAAAAGCACCGGTGTACCGGTGCCAGTCTGTCGAAAAAGTACAGCCGAGAGGCTGTGCTTTTTTGCATACATATGGTACAATAGAGGAGGGATAAAAAG